>JANXBY010000028.1 GCA_025060455.1 Armatimonadota bacterium | reverse complement strand
GGAGCTGCGCAGCCTGCAGCGGCAGCTGCGCATCACCACCGTGTACGTCACCCACGACCAGGTGGAGGCGTTGAGCCTGTCCGACGTGGTGGCGGTGATGCGGGACGGCCGGGTCCTCGAGGTGGGTTCCCCCCGGGACCTATACGAGCGGCCCCGCACCCGCTTTGTGGCCCAGTTCCTCGGCACGACCAACCTGCTGCCCGGCCGGCTTGCCCGGGTTGAAGCGGGGACCGCGGTTGTGGAGACGGCCCACGGGCTGCTGCACGCCCGTGCGGACGGTTTGGATATCCCGCCCGAGGAGTCCGTCCTGGCCAGCGTGCGGCCCGAGCACGTGTCGATCGGACCGGCCTCGTCCCCGGGACCCGACACCTGGCAGGGCGTGGTGCGCTCGGCCCTGTTCGAGGGGTCGGCCACCAAGTACCGCATCGAGGTGGGAGACTTTCCATTCCTCGCCTACGGGGAGCCGGGCTGGAGTCCCGGCGACCGGGTGTGCCTTCGCTTCGACCCCCAGAAGGTGGTGCTGCTGCGGGACCAGGCCTCTTAGACCACCCCAAACATCGCTCCGCGATTTTTGGGAACCCCGGTTCCCCTGCACGCTCGGTGGTCCGTAGACGGGCTCCGAGCGGTGTCACTGACAAGGCCCGGAAGTCCGTTACCGCACCCGGCCTCCCTCTCCCATCCAACGGCGTGCCAGGCCCACCACCACCACGCACAGCAGGCTCACCACGACCCCCAGAGCTGCCATGCGGCCCGGCTGGGCGTCCTGCCACAGGTGGTACAGCATCGGCCCCACGGGCTCCGCGCGAGGCGTGTACAGGAACACCGAGGTGCTGAACTCCCGCACGTAGATGGTGAACAGGATGGCCCACCCCGCAAGGAAGCCGGGTCGGAGCAGGGGCAGGAGCACCCGCTGGAACGTCCGGACGAACCCGGCGCCGCAGACCCGGCTGCTTTCTTCCAGCTCCCGGTGCACCTGCACCATGGTGGCGGTCATGGGCCGCAGGCCGTACGGCAGGAACCGGGTCACGTAGCTGATCAGGAGGATCCACACGGTCCCGTAGATCGGAAGGGGAACCTGCACGTACGCCCACAGCAGCCCGATGGCCAGGGCGGTGCCGGGAAACGCCCACGGGACAAAGGACAGCGCCTCCAGCAGACCGGTGAGCCCGCCGCGCCGGCGCACCGCGAAGTACGCCACCAGGCTTGCCAGGACCATGGCCACCGTGGCCCCTCCCAGGGCCAGGGAGAAACTCACCCGCAGCGCCCGCGCCACCCGGTCGCTCTCCAGCAGGAACCGGTAGTGCCGCAGGGTGAGCCGGCCCAGGGCCTCCCAGCTGGGGACCTCGTAGAAGGGGACCAGGGAGACGTATACCAGCACGAGGAAGGGCACCACCACCAGCAGGCCCAGGATCCCCAGCGCCACCGCGGACGCCACGTACCGCCACGGCCCCAGATCCACCACGTTGGGCCGGTACCCGCGGCCCGTGACCGTGGCGTACCGCTCCGAAAGCGCGGTGATCCTCCGGTACACCAGCACCAGGATCACCGCGATCACCAGCTGGCTCACCGCGTACGTGGCGGCCAGGTTGTGGTTGGGTGGGAACGCCGCCAACGCCTCCCGGAAAATCTTGGTGCTGAACACCTCGATGCCCGCGGGCAACGCGATCACCGCGGGGACGTCGAAGCTCTCGATGGCCCGGACGAAGTTCAGCGTGGCGGCGGCCAGCACCGCGGGCGCCACCAGGGGCACGGTGACCCGCCTGGCCGCGTCCACGTGGCCGGACCCGGCCAGCCGGGCGGCCTCCTCCAGGGACGGGTCCATGGACCGCAACGCGGCGGCGATGATCAGGAAGGCTAGGGGCGTGAGCACGAGGCCTTCCACGAACACCATGCCGCCCAGGGAGTACACGTTCACCGGTGGGAGCCCTAGCCACCGGAACACGGTGAGGTTGAGGATCCCGATGCGGGGGCTCAGCACCAGGGTCCAGGAGGTGGCCACCAGGAGGGGCGGCAGCACGTTGGGGGCCAGGGCCACCAGTTCGAACAGCGCCCGGCCCGGGGCGTTGGTCCTCACTGTGATCCACGCCAGCACAAGGCCCAGGAGCACCGAAAGACCCGCCGCACCCGCGGCGAACACAAAGGAGTTGAGCATCAACCGATAGGTCGCGGCGTCGGTGTAGGCGGCCCGGTAGTGGGCCAGGGTCAGGCGGCCCACGGTGCCCACCGGAGCGTCGCTCAGGCTGCCGTAGAACAGCATGGCCGTCGGGTACAGGGTCAGGAAGCCTAAAAGTACCCCGACCCCGACGCCGATCCAGGCGGTGCTGTCCGCCCGCCCGCGCAGGCGCGGAACGGCTAGCCCGCGTGCTACAGCCCCTCCGACGTTCATCCCGCTTCCACCTCCGCGATGCGACCCCGCCGGGCGCTCCTACCGCCTCCGGAACAGCGGCCCCAGCTCCTCCCGCGCCTGGCGGAACTCCTGCTCGTCCAGGTCTTCCATGAGCACCACCCGCAGCTTGTCCGCGTCCTTGATGGGCGGGTAGATCCCCGGTACCAACACGAACTCGCCTGTCTGCGCCAGGGCGTGCAGCCCCGCGCGGGAGGTGAGGGTGTCGATGAGCAGCTTGCCCGCGTTCGGGTGCGGCGCGTTCCGCGCCAGCCCCACCAGGTGCGCGTCCGCCAGGACGGGGTTCAGCCGCACGTAGTCCAAGGGTGCTTCCGAGAATTGCCTGACGTACTTCACGTAGGTGATGCCCAGGGCGTACTCGCCCGCGGCGAGCTTCTGCACCACGGGCAGGAAGGACTCCACCAGCCCCACCTGCTGGCCCAGCCGCTCCACGAAAGGCCGCCACCCGGTGCCCAGCACCCGGCGCAGGTTCATCAGCCACGCCGCAGTGGTGGTGTGAAGGGTGGGGTCCGGCATCACCAGCTTTCCCCGCCACTTGGGGTCCAGCAGGTCCGCGTACGTGCGTGGCGCTTCCTCCGGCCGCACCAGCCGCGTGTTGTACAGGACGCTGATCACCACCATCCGGTACGAAGGGGAGAGAATCCCGTCCCGATCCCGGGTGGCCGCGGGGAAGTCCTCGTAGCTGGGCGACACGTACCGCTGGAACACCCCGTGGGCTTTGAGGATCCGCATGGGTCCGGCGTTGGTCAGCACCACGTCGAACAGCCCTCGGCCGGAGCGGTGTTCCGCCAGGGCGCGGTCCAGCACCCGCGTGCTGGCCGCCCTCCAGTACTCCACGGGAACCCCGTACCGCTGCTCGTAGATCTTGCGGATCACGTCGAAGGCGTCGGCTTCCAGCGACCCGTATACCACCACCCGACCCTCCCGCCGGGCCGCGGCCACCACCTCCGAGGGCGCCTGCGCGGAGACTGCCACGGACAACGCCAGCACCAACACGCACCCACTCAGCACCCGACGCCACGCCTCCATCCGGATCACCCCCCTTCCCGGAGTTTCCCAGCTACGCCACTTCCCTCCACGGCCTCGCGCCGAACCGGAACAGCTCCTTGAACACCCGCACCACCGAAGGCGGTGTGCGCAAGACCTCCTCCACCAGTCTCAAGCACTGCTCCGCGGGCAGGAAGGCCAGCTCGAAGCCCGCCCGCTCCAGCTCCGAGGAGAACTCTCGATCCGCAGCCATGCGCCGGAAGGCCTCCCGGTATGCCCGCACGAGGGTGGGGTCCGCCCCTGGAGGCGCCACGAAGGCCCGTGCCATCCGGTCGGGGACGTCCTGAAGGCGCAGAACAGACTTCCCCACCGGGTCCGCGACCAGGTCTGCTGCCACGGGGACGTCGCGCAGCTCAGGGTCTTTGGGCGTCCCGGCCAGGCTGCGCACCAGGGGCCGCACCAGCCCCCGCTGCGCGTGGGGCCGCAGGCTAGTCCACGAAATCCCGACGCCATCCGCCTCCTTCTTCTCAATGGCCAGGAAGATGTCCGGACTTCCCGCGTACCCGGTCACGATGCGCACGTTCAGCCGCAGGAAGACCTTGTACATGAGCGGGACCTGGCAGGTGATGTCGCCGGTGCCCGTGGCTCCGATGACGGGCGGCGGCTCTGCGTGGCGCAGGTCCAGTACGTGGCGGTAGGGAAGGTCCGCCCGGATGGCCAGGACGGAGGTCTCCTGAGCCAGGCTCGCCACCCACTGCCACTGGCGCAGGTCCACCCGCATCCCCTCCACGGAGGCCAGCTGTGCCAGCACCAGGTTGCGGTTGAACAGGCCCAGACTGTAGCTGTCCGAGCGCAGCACGTTGAACAGGTGGTTGGCAGCCATGAGACTGCCGGCGCCCGGCATGTTCTGCACCACCACCGTGGGGCTACCCGGTAGGTAGCGGGGCAGGTGGCGGGCCACCACGCGGGCCAGCCGGTCGTATCCGCCTCCCGGCGGGAAACCCACCACCAGCGCCACCGTCTTTCCTGCGAAGGACGCCTGCGCCCCCACCGGTGCTGCAGACGCCACGACCGCCGCGAGTACTGCCGCAGCCCACACCGCCCGCCTCATCTCCGTCCTCCCTGCTAAGCCCCCGGTTCGTCGCGTACCGGCACGTCTACCAAACACGGCCGCCCTTCCTGGCGCGCGCGCAGGAGCCCTTCCCGCAGCGCGTCTTCCAGCTCGTCAGCACTTTCCACCTTCACCGCCCACGCCCCGTACCCCCTGGCCACGCTCATGTGGTCAATCCCCGGCAGCTGGATTCCAGGGGTTCCCTCCTCCACCCGGCCCCCGAGCAGCCGGCGGACTGCCGCTTCCACCGCCAGGTACTTGCGGTTGTTGAGGACCACAACCAGCACGGGCAGGTGCTGCTGCACCCCGGTCCACAGGGCCTGGGGCGTGAAGTGCAGGCACCCGTCCCCGACCACGGCCACCACCGGACGGCTCGGCAGCCCCATCTGCGCTCCCAGGGCCGCGGGAACGCCCCAGCCCAGCGAGCCCCCGGAGGTCCGCAGCAGCCCACCTGCCCGCGCCGGGTAGCCCTCCAGGAACGCCACGGAGGATCGCACCGCCTCCTCCACCACCAGGGTGTCCGCGGGTGTCACCCTGCCTAGGGCGGCTCCCACCTGGCGGGCGGAAAGTTCCCTGCTCGCCGCGTCCTGCGCCTGCCAGGCCATCCGCTGTGCTTCCCACCGGGCACGCAGGGCTGCGACCCACGGGTTCCGCTCCGAGCGGACCCGGTCCGCCTCGTCCTGCCGCCCCGCCAAGGCGTCCAGGACGTCCCGCACCACCAGGGCTGGGTGTCCGTGGACGCTCAGCGCCGGCGGGTACAGACGGCCCAGCTCCGCGGCGTCCAGGTGCACGTGCACCAGCGCGACGTGCGGCGGGATCTCCGGAGCTGCCGGTGGGGAGAACTCCACGAACAGCACCGCACCCAGGACCACCAACAGATCCGCCTCAGCCACCGCGGGGTGGTTGGGGTCGTAGCTGCCCACGAAGTGCGGGTCGTCCGGGGGATAGGGGATCTGCAGCAGGCTACGCCTGGGCTCCCACAGGATCGGGATGGCTAGCCGGCGCGCCAGCTCCGCCAGCAGGCTGGCGCCCTCTCCTGCCAGTTGCGAGCCTGCCACCGCCACCGGCCGGCGGGACGCCAACAGCCGTGCGACCAGCTCCTGCACCGCCTCCGGGTGCGCGCGGGGTGGAAGCGCCCTCGGGGCCACCACCCCCTCCGGTTCGGGGCACGGCTCCGCCAGCAGGTCTTCCGGCACCAACACGTACGCGGGGCCTGGCGGGGAGCTGGTGGCCTGCTGGAACGCCCGTCTCAAGTCCTCCACCACCTGCTCCGCCCGGAGGGTCTGGTGCGCCCACTTGCACAGGGGACGTACGAGCGCGGTGGTGTCGGGCAGAGAGGTGAACCCGCCCCGGCCCAGCAGGCGGGTGTCCTTGTGGGACGCCACCACCACCACAGGCACCCGGTCCCGCCAGGCGTTGTACAGCTGGCTCAGGCCCGCGAGGGTACCCACGGTGGTGTGCAGGTTCACGACCCCTGGGGCGCCGGTGGCCCGCGCGAAGCCGTCGGCCATCGCCACCGCCACGCCTTCCTGCAGGGTCAGGACGTAGCGCAAATCCGGCGCCTGGCGCAACGCCTCCAGCAGCGCGGCCTCCGTGCTGCCCGGGAGCCCGAACAGCACCCGCGTGCCCCACGCCCGCAGCACGGCCAACACCGCGTGGGCCGCCGGGACCTGCTTCCGCTCGGTCCTCACCATGGGAATCCCGCTACCGCCGGCGGAACACCGCCGCAAACTGCTCCCGGGCTCGCCGGAACTCCTCCTCGCTGGGCTCCTCCATCACCACGACCCGGAGCCGTTCCGCGTCCTTGATGGGCGGGTACACCCCGGGGACCAGGACGAACTCGCCCGCCTGCGCCAGGGCCAGCAGCCCTGCCCGGGAGGTGAGGGTGTCCACAAAGAGCCGAGCCGCGACGGGGTGCGCGGCCCCGGCCCCCACCGCCACGTAGCTGGGTAGCGCCAGAACCGGGTCCAGCCGGACGTAGTCCAAGGGTGCGCCCTCCTTCCCGAAGAGGTGCACGTACTTGATGAAAGACACGCCCACCGGGAACTCACCCACGACTACCTTCTGCGCCACCTCCAGCACCGACTCCACCAGGGAAGCGTTGCCGGCCAGCCGTTCCACGAAGGAACTCCAGCGGTCCTGCAGCTGCCGGCGCAGCCCCATCAGCCACGTGGCGGGGATGACGTTCACCGTGGGGTCCGCCAACAGGACCTGCCCCCGCCACCGGGGCTCCGCGAGATCCAGCACGTGGCGCGGCACGTCCTGCGGACGCAACAACCGGGTGTTGTACAGGATGCTGATGGGCGTGAGCCGGTACGCGGGAGACAGCACCCCGTCCGGGTCACGGCTGTTCCTGGGGAACCCCTCATAGGACGGAGAGGTGTAGCGGGCGAAGGCTCCGTGTTTCTTCATGAGGTTCATGGCCGCGGCGTTGGTGAGGACGACGTCGAACCCCACCCGCCCCGTGCGGACCTCCGTGAGCACGCGGTCTAGCACCCGGGTGTTGGGAGCGCGCCAGTACTCCACGGGCACCCCGTACCGGCCCTCGTAGATCTTCCGGACGACCTCGAAGATGTCTGACTCCATGGAGCCGTACACCACCACGCGGCCTTCCCGCCGCGCCTGTGCCACCAGGTCCCCGGGGGCCTGCGCGGACGCCGCGAGCACCCAGGACAGCAGCAACACCCACGCAAGGATCACCACCCGCATGCGTACGTCTCCCCCCTTCCCCCAAGCGTCTTCCGTCACGCACGCCCCGCCGCCGTGTGCTTGGCCCGGTAGTAGTTCCACGCGCGGCCGAAGTGGTCGTACGGGACGTCCGGGCCTGTGCGGCGCGCCACCTCCTCCGGGGTCCAGACCACGGGACGGCCCGCGGCTCGGGCGGCTAGGTGCAGCCGTGCGGACTGCTCCAGGAAGATGGCCTTCACGCACGCCTCCGCCACGGTGCGCCCAGCGACCAGCTGGCCGTTCCCCCGCAGCAGTACCGCCTCCCCGTCCCCCAGGCTCTCGGCCACCGCCCGACCCAGCTCCGGTGTCGTGATCAGGAACGGCGTGGGGAAAACCGGGACCTGTGCCCCCAAGAACGCACCGAACCCGTGCACCGGGCGCAACGGCTCGCCCAGGGTGCCCCACGCGGTGGCCGCGAAGCTGTGGGTACGGCACAGGGCCCCCACGTCGGGCCGCCGCCGGTACACCTCCGTGTGCATCCACACCTCCAGGGGAGGTTCTCCGTCCCCCTCCACCCGCCGGCCGTCCAGGTCCACCACCAACAGGTCTTCGGGGCCCCGCAGCAGCGAGGGGGCGTACCGCGGGGTGATCACCAACGCCGGGGGGGAGCCGGGCAGCCGTGCGCTCACGTGGCCGTACGCCTCTACCAGCCCCTCGCCCACCAGGATCCGGCACGCGGCGAAGACCTGCTCGCGGAGCTCTGCCTCCGTCACCCCTGTCCTCCTGAAGCTTGCGGCTCCCACACCCACGTGGGGTCGCGCCAGCCCTGAAGGTCGTAGTCGTTCAGGCACCGGTCCACCAGGGCGATGAAGGAGTCCAGCAGCCCTCGGTTCCGGGCGAAGGCCAGCAGGTCCAGCCGCATCTGCTCGTGGTTTCCCGAGTAGTTGCGCTCGTACAGCTCGTGGCGGCCTCCGAACTCCGTTCCGATGGCGTCCCACACCAGCTTGAACAGCTTGACCCGGTCCTCCGCCCCCATCCCCGTGCCCCGGTAGTACCGCTCCACCAGTGGCCGGATCTCCTCGCTCAACAGGTCCCGGTAACTGGAGATCGTGTACAGGGGGCTTCCTCCCAGGACGAGCTCGAAGATCTCCTTCACGCGGGGCCACGCCAGGGTGGCGAACAGGCGGGCGGTAGCCGCGTACTCCAGCCGTGGGATCACGCTCCCCCCGGGGCCCGGCTGCGGGTCCAGGGCCATGGCGGAGGTCATGGCCCACACCAGGTTCCGCCACCCGATGACCTCCCCCAACTGCGCTTGGACGCCCCGGAACGCGTCGGTGCCGTTGGCCGCCAGGCCCTTGGCCAGCAGCCCGCACATGAAGTCCAGCTTGACCCCCAGCCGTGTGCTGGCCTGCAGGTTGTACCGGTTCAGGAAGCCCGAAGCCGCGTAGAACTGCTGTGCCTTGTCCACGTCCCGGTAGACCAGCACGTGCTCCCACGGGATGAAGGCGTCTTCGTACACCAAGACCGCGTCGTTCTCGTCGAACCGGCTCGACAGGGGGTGGTCGAAGGGGCTTTCCGCCCGCAGCTCGTACGAGGGCCGGCTGATGAGCTTCTGGCCCCGCGTGTCCATGGGGGCGATCAACACCAGGGCGTAGTCCTCCGCCTTCCCCTTCTCCAGCATGGCGGCGCTGGCGCTGTTCTGAGCCACGAAGGTGGCGTGGGTGAGGGCCGAGGCGGTAGCCAGCATCTTCGCACCCCGCACCACGATCCCGGCGTCCGTCTCCCGCACCACCCGCAGGAACACGTCCTCCACCTCGTGGGCCTTCTTCGTCCGGTCCACAGGCGGGTTGACCAAGCAGTGGTTCAAGAACAGCACCCGCGTGGCGTACTCCCGGTACCACCGGGCGGCGTTGTCGGTGAACGGCTCGTAGAACTCCGGCGCCGCCCCCAGGGTGGCCATGAAGGACGCCTTGTAGTCGGGGGTCCGGCCCATGAACCCGTACGTGAAGCGGGCCCAGCAGGCGATGGCGTCCCGCGCCTCCAGCAGCTCCTGCGGGGAGTAACTGGGCTTGAAGAACTTGTGGGTCAAAATCCCGAAGCGGTCACGAGCGGTCAGCACGTCCCGGTACTCCGGGTCGTGCAACGCGTCGTACAGCCGCGCGATGGAGCGGGCCGCGTTGCGGAACGCGGGGTGCGTGGTCACGTCCCGCACCCGCTCCCCGTGGATGTACACCTCCCGTCCGTCCCGCAGGCTCTCCAGGTACTCCGCCCCGGTCAGGGGCCGCGCGCTCACCTCCAGCATCCGCTCCACCTCGCCTTACGCCGGTACGTCCGCCCGTGTCCGCTCCCGCACCCGTCGGACAAGGTAGTCCCATGCCTGCCGAACCAACTCCGGCGGGTAGCAGTGCTGACGCTTGCGCAACGCCTCCTCGTCGCTGGACCACGTCCGCAAGGGGCCCGCGGCCATGGCCATGAGCTGCTTGCGGCACGCCCGCTCCAGGAGGATGGCACCGACCACCGCGGTCGGGACGTCCGGCCCCACGGTGACGATGCCGTGGTGCACCAGCAGCACCGCGTTGCGCTCCCCCAGGGTGTGCGCCAGCGCCTGCCCCAGCTCTCGGGTGAGGATCAGGTCCCCCGTGAGGGTAAACCGGGCCACGTCGGGCGGCACAAAGAACGTTCCCTCGTGGGAGATGGGTCGGAGCGGTACTTCCAGAGAGGCGAACGCCACCGCCGCGGGGGCGTGGGTGTGCACCACGCACTGCACGTCCGGGCGTGCGCGCATGACTTCCGTGTGGATGGGGTACTCTGCGTGCCGGCGGCCGGAACCTTCCAAAACCGCGCCCTCCCAGCCCACTAGCAGCACCCGCTCGGGATCCACCTCCTCGAACCCCCAGCCCGCCGCTTTCATCCACACGCCCCGCCCCGCGGGATCCCTCACCGACACGTGACCCCACACCAGGTCCCCGTGGTCCTCCACGCCCAAGACCTGTGAGGCCAAGGCCACCAGCGCCCGAACCTCGTCCTCCGTCACCGTCTGCCTCCTACCCGCGCACCCCGACCCCGCCGTCGGAGTGCAGGATGGTTCCCGTGACACCCCGGGCCCGGTCGGAAGCCAGGTACACGTACGCCGCGGCGTGGTCTTCCGGCCGCAGGGCCACCCGCAAGGGCGTGCGCCGTTGCAGCTCCTCCTCCCGGTCCGGCACGTCCGCCAGGCTCCGACCCGACAGCCCCAGGGCCGCGAGGCCTCGCAGGGACGTTCCCAGGGTCCCTCCGGGTGCCACCCCGTTGACGCGCACCCGGGGTGCCAACTCGTGCGCCAGCTGCACCACCAGCCCCCGCACCGCGAACTTGGACGCCACGTACAGTACGCCGCCCCGGCCCGGATAGAACCCCGAGGTGGACACGGTGAACACCACGCTGCTACCCGGGCGGCGCAACAGCTGCGGCAGCGCCGCCTTGGTACTCAGGAGGTAGCTTGCCACGTTGGTGCGGAACACCTCCTCGCACGCGGGCAGCAGCCGCTCCGGAGGGATTTCCTCCAGCCTCGTGTAGAAGTCAAACACGCCCACGAAGGTAGCCAGGACGTCCAACCCGCCGAAGGCGGTCACCGTCGCCACCACCGCCCGCACGTTGTCCTCCCACCGGGTGGCGTCCCCGACCACCGGGCACACCCGGTCCCCGTAGGACTCCAGCCCTGCCGCGCGGTCGGGGTCCCGTTCCAACACCCCGACCCGTGCGCCCTCCGCTACGAACGCGTCCACCACCGCCCGGCCGATCCCGGACCCGCCTCCCACCACCAGGGCCACCTTGTCGTCCAACCAGCCCACGCCTCAACCCTCCTCCTCCGGTCCGAAGGGAGTGCCCAGGAACCGAGAGAAGGTCTCGGGCGTCTGCCAGGTGAGGCTTTCCAGCTCCAGCGGGCAGAGGGAGACCCGCCGGCCCAGACGCGGCGACTCGATCTCCAGCCGCTCTCCGTTGCGGGTCCTCCGGCGCCGGACCCGAACCACCGCGAACTCGTTGGCCAGCTCGAACTCCACCGCGTCCTCCCCCGGCACCCCGTTCACAGGAAGATGGCCAGGTTCTGCGTGCGCAACACCGACTCGTCCACCACCACCCGCCGCCAAACGAGCTTCAGGCCTTCCTCGGTGCGCCGCAGACGGTCGGTGCGCTCCGCGCACACCCACTCCGGGTCCCGTGTGTCTCCGCGGCTGCGGAACAGCAGGAGGTAGGAACGCGCCACCAGCTCCCCGGACGGTGACCGGAACACCCGGACGTTGGTCACCACATGGCGAGTGCGGGAAGGGGGATCCTCCGTCCACGCGTACTCGGTCTCCAGCCGCTCCACCCGCTTGCGCAGGGTGAAGTGGTCCTCCCGGAAGTGGTCCATGTCCGGGAGCACGCTCGTTTCCAGGCTGCGGGCACCGGTCGCCCGCACAGGCATCTCGTACGTAACGTCCTCCGCTAGCAGCGCCAGCCACTCCCGCCACCGGCGTTCGTCCAGTAGCTCCGCCTCGCGGTGCAGGAAGTCCACCACCGCGTGGTAGTCCGCCTCCCCGCTTCCCACCCGTTCCAGCCTCTCGTCCGCCGGCGCCGCCCTCACACCCGCGCTTCCTCCCGCGCGCCCTGCATGTAGTCGCACCACACTTCCAGCAGGGCGCGCTGGTTGTACTCCCCGAACCCCTGGAACGCCCGGCCCGGACCGGGCCACCCGTCCATGGGCTGCCGGAGCAGCCGTCCTTCCCGGGACAGGCCCATGCGGCTGTGCAGCCGGATTTGGCTCGACCACCGGCCGGCGGCCACCGCGGTGATGGAGGTCCAGTTCTCCACGTCGTCCTGCTCGAACATGCCCGACGTCCCGAAGGACAGGAGGTACGACCGATAGGAGTCCCGCTTGAACTCCTCGGGCGCCAACCGGTCCACCGCGAACCAGGAATACACCTCGGTCTCGCCGGCGGACACAGGCTGCCACAGGCGCAGGGAGATGAAGGGCACCGGCGGTCCGCCTTCGCGTACCCGCGGCCAGTTGTGCACGAAGCTGAGGTTGGGGAACAGGGTCGCCGCGGACACTATGAACCCGGCCTCCGCCACCAGGGCCCGCTGCTCGGGGGACCACGTCTGCGCCATCCGCTCCACCATCTCGTCGGGGTACCCCACGGAGCGCAGCCGCTCCTCAAAGGAGCCCGGGGCCAGCTTGTAGGTGGTGCCGCCGCCCCGGTCCGCGAAGTACACCACGCCTTCCTTCCGCTTGCCGGGCCGGTGCTCCGCGAACAGCCCGATTTCCGCGATGCTCTGGTGGGTATAGGGCGTGTGGTAGGTGTCCCCGCAGAAGTTCTCCGCGCCGATCTTCCAGTTGGCCCGCACCCGCCACCGCTGTGGGCCGTGCACCTCCAGCCCTACGGGGCTCTGGCGGGTGTAGAAGTCCAGGTAGTAGCGAAAGCCCCCGAGGTAGTCCTGCAGAGCCGGAGCGTTTGGGTCCAGGCTGACGAAGATCAGGCCGTTGTACGACGCCACCCGGGGCGGGCTGAGCAGCCCGAACTCCGCTTTCGGGAACTCCCGTTCCCCGCCGTAGGCGTCCTCGTGGAACGGCACGCCCACCAGGTGCCCGGTGTTGCGGTACGTCCAGCCGTGGTACGGGCAGCGGAAGTGGCTGGCGTTGCCCCGTTCCGCCCGGCAGACCTGCATCCCCCGGTGCCGGCACACGTTGGCCAGCACCCGCACCACCCCGTGCTCGTCCCGGACCACGATGAAGGAGTCGTGCACCACCCTCCGCACCACGTAGTCCCCGGGCTCCGGGATCTCGGACTCGTGGGCCAGGTACACCCACGCACGGCCGAAGACACATTCCACCTCCTGCTCGAACACCTCGCGGTCGCTGTACACGGCGGCAGGGATCCAGCCCTGCCGCACATCCGCCACCAGCCGCTCCAGCCGGCCGTGCTCCCCCATGGCCGTCTCCTACGGACAGGCCCCCGCCCACCGGGTGTCCGCGAACTCCTCAAAGGTGATGGGCTGCCGCACCACCTGGTACTGCACTGCAAGACGCATCTCGGCCTCGAATCCCCGGCGGCTCAGGCACCCGGTACCGAAGCCCCCGCGGATCTTCCGGAACATCTCCACCACGAAGGGCCGCGCAAGACCCGTGAAGTACTCCCGGGTGCGGGGATGGTCCATGAGCTCCGTGGCCAGCCGCTCGGGGCTGGTGGCCCGCACGTAGTCCAGGCCCCTTCGCGTGGCGCGCACGATGCGGCCCACCAGGTCCGGGTCCCGCTGGATCACGTCCTCCCGGGTCACCAACATCAGGGACAGCGCCTTGTCGGACCCGTACCACTCCCGGTGGTCCCGCTCGGCCCACGCCCGGACCAGGGCATACCCGAGGCCCTCCAGGAGGACGCGGGTGGTGGTGGGCTCCCACGCGGAGAAGGCGTCCACACGGCCGGTGCGGATGGCGCTGTAGATCACCCCGGGATCCGCGCCGAGGGGCAAGAACCGCACGTCCCGTTCGGGGTCCAGCCCCGCCCTGCGCAGGAACACGTTGGCTGCCATCCACGATCCCGCGCCGGGCAGTGAGAAGCCCACCGCCCTTCCCCGCAGGTCCTCCACCCGCCTGACCTGATCTTTGAGTTCGTTGCGCACCACCAGGCTGAAGATCTCCCGGTCGTGCAGCGCCAGGACCACCTTCCACGGGGACCCGCCCAGACGCGCCAGGGGAACGTGCACGAATGCGAAGTACCCGAAGTCGAACTCCTTCGCCATCATGGCGGTGCGCATGGCTGCGCCCGACCCGAACACCAGCCGGGTGACCTCCACACCCTCCTGTTCGTAGAACCCCTGGGTCAGGCCTGCGAACACCGGAAGGTTCTGCTCGTACGACAGCACCCCCGCCATCTGCACCCGGTACCGCACCTGCGCGCGGGCTGGTACGGCCAGCACCACCAGCGCTGCGAACAACCAAACCGCGAGCCGAGTCCCCTTCACGGGCATCCCTCCTTCACACCGCGACCTCTGGCCTCCACCGCAGCAGGTAGGCTTCCACCCGCCGCGCGGCCTCCACCACCGTGTAGCCCACCGTCATGAGCACCAGCAGAATGGCGAACACCCGGGGCGTGTCCAGCACCCCTGTGGCGAGCACCATGCGGTAGCCCAACCCGTGAGTGGAGCCCACGAACTCTCCGGTCACCGTGGCCGCCAGGGCAAGGCTGATGCTGGTGCGCAGGGCGGCGAACACCCAGCTGGCCACCCACGGGAGCACCACCCACCGCGCCACGTGGCGCCCGTCCCCGCCCATGGCCTGTACCGCCCGCACCAGGTCGGGGTCTACACTGCGCACACCCGCGTAGGTGTTCATGAAGACCACGAACACCACCGTGAAGAACGCCAGCAGTACCTTGGACGTGATCCCCAGGCCGAACCAGATGATCAAAAGCGGCGCCACCGCCACCCGCGGGAGGGAGTTCAGGGCCGCCAGCAGCGGCTCCAGGGCGTCGCCCAGCCGGCGGGCGTACGCCAGCGCCACCCCCACCCCGGTCCCGACCACCATCCCCAGCCCCAACCCCAAGAACGCCTGCGCCAGGGTACGCCCCACGTCCAGGGCCAGCAGCCCGGACCGCGCGTACGCCACCAGGCTGTGCCACGTCTCCGCGGGGCTCGGCAGCAGCGCCGGAGGCAGCGGGCGCCACCCGAGCCCGCCCGTCCCCGCTCCCCACACAGCCACCGCCGCCACCACGGCCAGCGTCCGCAGGTGCCAGCTCCCGGACGCCACCGGCGCGCGCCGGACGGTCCGCGCCTGTGTCGCGGTCACGTGCTCCAGCTCGGCTGCGGCCACTAAGCCCTCGGCCGTTCGGCTTCCCGCTCCAGGTCCTGCGCCCGGAACTCCCGGGCGAGGCCCTGCCAGATCTCCGCGTGCAGCAGCGCGAACTCCCGCCGGCCCTGCAGCTCGATGGGGTCCCGCGGGTAGGGGAACGGCACCTCGTACACCTCCACCACCCGCCCCGGCCGGTGCGACAGCAGCACCACCCGCTGTGCCATCACGATGGCCTCTGTCAGGTCGTGGGTGACGAACAGCACCGTGTTGCGCAGCTGCGTCCACATCTCCGTGACCTCCCGCTGGAGCCCCAGGCGCGTGTGCGCGTCCAGCGCCCCGAAGGGCTCGTCCATGAGGATCACCTTGGGCTCGTAGGCCAGGGTTCGCAGCAGCTGCGCCCTCTGCCGCATGCCTCCCGACAGCTGGTGGGGGAACACCCCCTCAAACCCCTGCAGCCCCACCATGCGCACCAGCTCCCGCACCCGCCGCTCCCGCTGGTCCCGCGCCACGCCCCGAATCCGCAGGCCCAACTCCACGTTCTGCTGCAGGGTGAACCACGGCAGCAACGTGTCCCGCTGAAACACGTAGCCCAGCTCGCCTGCCCAGTCACCCGCGGTCCGGATCTCTCGTCCGTTCCACGTCACCCGGCCCAGGCGTTCCACATCCAGCCTGCGGTCCACCAGACCCGCCACCACGTTGAGGAGCGTGGACTTTCCGCACCCGCTGGGGCCGACCACCGACACGAACTCGCCCGGCTGTACTTCCAGGCTCACGTCCTGCAGCACCTCCACACCGGTGGCGTACCGCAGCGACAGGTTCTCCACCCGCAGGCTCAACGCCGGTCCTCCTCCGCGACCATGCCCAGCTCTGCTGGACGCCGGTAGAAGCGCTCCTCCATGCGGAACGCCACCCCTTCCCGGCGCAGGGTCTCCTCGTATTCCCTTCGGATGTAAGGGTCCTCGTCCCAGTAGGGGATGGCGGACCCGCCTTCCATGAGATCCATGGCGTTCTTGTCCAGCACCTCCTCCCCCGGACGGCCTGGCTCCCGGCCGGTCCCGCGGCCGAAGGGCCCGAACCACGCCATCAGCCGCAAGGGCTCCCTGCCCACGCTGAAGTGTTGGTGGAACCACTCCCCGCCCATGGGCGCGGCGCTCACCAGGCCCACCGGTTCGTAGTCCTGCCGGACCACCCGGTGCGCCTGACCCGTCTCCCACGGACGCGTGCCTGCTGACCTCGGCCAGGCGTACGTGTAGCCCTTCCCCTGTACGCAGATGAGCACCGCCGCGGACTCGTGCGCATGCGCTTTGGAGTACCGGCCGCTCTCATGCTGCCCCACCCACAGGTAGAACACGTTGCGGTCCAGGTGGGGCTCCAGCCGCCGCGAGCCCGGCGAGCGGCGGTTGTCCAGGGGGAGCTCCAGGGCGCGCACGTCCGGCACGAAGTTGGTGCGCACCATGGCCAGGCCGCGGTAAGGGTCCGGCTCCAGCTCGTCCAACTTGGGCCGGAAGTAGTCCTCGGACTCCTCCTCGTACCGGTCGCGGAACACATACGGACAGTTGAACACGAACTCCACGCTGTTGAACAGGTTCATCACCGCCGGGGCGGTGGTACCGACAAGGAGGAGAGCGGGCGCGCTCGACAGGCCGTTGACGAACCGGTGGTAGGTGTTGAGGGGCACGGTGAACAGCGACCCCGGCTGCCACTCAAACGCCTCCCGCCGGCCGCCCTCCCGCACCCACACCTCTGTGGCGCCGCGACCTCCCACCACGTACACCACTTCCTCGTACAGGTGCCGCTCCACCTCCAGGGCGCCGGACGGTGGGATCTCCACTACGTACATCCCCCAGATCCCCTCGGTGCCGTACAGCTGCACGTACGCTCCGCGCCCGCCCAGCCGCGGCCAGGGGCGCAGCTCCAGGTCCTGCACCCGCCGCACGCCAATGCCCCGGTAGATGGGAACGCCTTCCGACTCCATGAAGCGGTCGTACACCGACGGCGGTCGCTTCCAGCGCCCGTAGCCCGCCCGCCGCTCACCGGCCGGCTCCTGCCAAGTGGAGTGGCTCATCGGCCCATCCAGGACGCCAGCACCCCCGTGGGGACGGGTAGGTGCAGCAACCGGACCATGAACCCTTCCAGGGCCGCCCAGGTGACCGCCGTGGTCACCAGGGAAAACAGCCAGCTCTCCCGCCCCACCCACCGCAGGTACGCCAGCACCGTGAGGACCATGGCAGGCAGCAACCCCACCAGCCAGCCTGCCGCCAAGAATCCGCCGATCCATCCGCACGCACCCAGGGTCCGCCTGCGTAGGGCATCCGGCGGCAGGTCGCTCGCGAACTCCAAATCCACCCGGCTTCCCGGCCGCTCCCCCCTGCCCAGCAGGGCCAGCCCGCAGCACGCGGCCGACGCCACCACCAGGGCTGCGGCCATGGTCCGCGGGTAGAGGGCCGCCTTGATGGGCCACGACCAGGTCTGTGCCATGGCGGCCAACCCGACCCCGAGCAGCAAGGCCGCGAAGACGGCCTCCGGCACGCTACGATCCCGGTTAGTCTGCATGGGCTGCCTCCCGGAACGCGTAGCCGGCGCGACGCTGCTTCCACTCCTGCAGGAAAGGCACGAGCAGCACCGACACCGTCAGCAATATCAGGACGGCCACCCCCGGCCGACCCAGCCAGTCCCACCCGTAACGGGCCACGGAGATCCACAGGTACCGCTCCGCGATGTCGCCCAGCACCAGCCCCAGCACGAGCGGCGCCCGGGGCCAGCCAAACCGCACCATGGCGTAGCCGAGGATGCCGAAGGCCACCGCGACCAAGATGTCTCCCCAGCTGTTGTTGCTGGTGTAGGCCCCCACGAACACCAGCAGGAGCAGGAAGGGGACAAGGCGGGTAGCCCGGATGGTGGTCAGGCGTGCCAGGTACGGCAGCAGCGGGAAGCACAGGGCTACGGTGACCACGTTGGCCAGGACCAGGGTCCACACCATGGAGTACGTGACGGGCAGGTAGCGGGTCAGCATGTCTGGTCCCGGCACCAGTCCCGTGAGGAAAAAGCCGCCCAACAGCACCGCCATGGCGGAGCTCCCCGGGACGCCGAAAGCCACCGTGGGGATCAGGGCGCCCCCTTCCTTGGAGTTGTTGGCCGCACCAGGCCCCACGACCCCCCGCACGTCGCCCTTCCCGAATCGGGCCCGCTCCTCTGCAGTCTTCGCGCTCTGCACCGCGTGGCCGTAGCTCATCCACTGCGCCACCCCACCCCCCAGACCCGGCATGATGCCGATGAACGCTCCGATCAGGCTACAGCGAAGGGTCAGTCCGAAGTGGCGGAAGCAGTCCCTCACACCCTCCCAGACTCCGGTCAGCTTCTCCGTGGGCGCGGTGGCCGCGATGGACGTGCGCCGGACCATGAGGTCCAGGATCTCCGGCAACGCGAACAGCCCGACCACGGCAGGCACGATGTCAATTCCGCTCCACAGGTACAGCTGTCCGAAGGTGTACCGCAGGATCCCCGCCTGTGGGTCCTGACCCACCGAGCTCACCAGGAGGCCCAGGGCGCCGGCTGCCACGCCGCGCGCCAGCCCCCTCGCTCCACGCCCACTGAGGGAGGCGATGAAGGCGATGCCCATCACCGCCAGCATGAACAGCTCCGGAGCTCCGAAGCTCAGAACGAGCGGCCGCACCACGGGGATGCTGGCGGCGAGGGCAGCTGCTCCCACCAACGCGCCGATGAGGGAGCTCATGAGGTTCGCGCCCAGAGCCCTTCCGGCCTCGCCCCGCTTGGTCATGGCGTAGCCGTCCAAGACCAGCGCGGCGCTCAGCCCTTCGCCCGGAATTCCGAACAGGATACTGGTGAGGTCCCCGGTGGTGGCGACCACGGAGTGCATGCCGAGCAGGAAGGCGAAGGCCTGCACGGGTTCCATCCCGTACACGAACGGCAGCATGAGGGCCAGGGTCACGGTCCCACCGAGCCCGGGCAGGATCCCCACCCAGAAGCCGATGAACACCCCCAGCATCATGTACAGCAAGGCGTTGGGTTGGAGGACCCGCAGCAGGCCGTCCAGCAGAGCTTCCACCATCGGAGACCGTCACCCCTCCCGTGGGACCGCTATTCTCCGAACCGGAAGAACGACTTGAAGATCCGCACCACCCCTGGCGGGCTCGCCAGCACCTCCTCTACGATCCGCAGGCACTGTTCCCCGGAGGTGTACACCACCTCGAACCCCAGCCGTTCTGCCTCGGCCCGGAAGGCCGGGTCGTCTGCCAACTTGCGGAACGCCTCGCGGTACGCCCTCACCACGTCCGCGGGCGCACCCGGTGGGAGGACGAAGGGCCGGCCGATGCGGTTGGGCACCGCGTGCAGCTGGAGCACCGCCTTGTGGGTGGGTTCGGCGGCCAAGTCCACATCCGAGGGCACGTCGCGCAGCTCCGGGTTGTCCGAGGGTGTCTTCACCAGCACCCGCACCAGTCCCCGTTGTGCGAAGGGCTTCATGGACGACCACGACCCCGCGACCCCGTCCAGCTCCCTGCGCTCGATGGCCAGCATGATGTCCGACCGGCCCGGGTAGCCACTCACGATCCGCACGTTGAGCTTCAAGAACGCCTTCAACACCAGGGGGAAGTCGTAGGAGCCGGAACCCGGAGCGGTGGCGCCGATGGCCAGGGGCGGTTCCGCCCGCCGGAGGTCCAGCACGTGGCGGTACGGAAGGTCCGCTCGGATGGTGAAGACGTCGGTTTCGCGGGTCACGCTACCGACCCACTGCCACCGCCGCATGTCCGCCCGCAGCCCTTCGACCTCCAGCAACTGGCCGAACACCATGTTCTGGTTGAACAGGCCGAGTGTGAGCCCGTCGGGCCGGGCCACGTGGTACAGGTGGTTGGCGGCGACCACCCCCGCAGCGCCCGGCATGTTCTGGACCACCACCGTAGGGTTGCCGGCTAGGTGGCGACCCAGGTGGCGAGCGACGACCCGCCCTAGACGGTCGTAACCGCCTCCCGGTGGGTTGCCGACCAGGATCACCACCGTCTTTCCCGCAAACGAAACCTGTCCGAGGGCTGACCCAGCGAACGCGGACAGGACCGCGGCCACCGTGACCAACGCCCCGATCCTCCTGCCCCAGACCATGGTTCCCCCCTCCTTACGTTGCTGCGCCCTCACCTTGACTACTCGAACCGGAAGAACTCCTTGAAGACCCGCACCACCCCGGGCGGCGTGCTGAACACCTCGTCGAACATCTTCTGGATCTCCTCGGCGGAGGTGAAGCTGACCTCTACGCCCGCGCGGTCTGCCTCTGCCGCGAACTCCCGATCCTGCGTGAGCCTGCGGAACGCTTCCCGGTACGCGCGCACCAGCTCCACAGGCGCCGCCGGACCCGCCACAAACGGCCGGCCCAGTTTGTTGGGGATGGCCCTCAGTTTCAGCACCGCCTTTGGCAAAGCGTCGGCAACCAGGTCCTGGTCCACCGGGATCCCCCGAAGCTCTGGGTTGTCGGAGGGAGTCCGCACCATGGGCTTGATCAGCCCGCGCTGGATGAAGGGCTTCAGGGACGACCAGGAACCCGCCCGGCCGTCCACCTCCTTGCGCTCGATGGCCAGCATGATGTCCGCGCTGCCTGGATATCCGCTGATGATCCGGAGGTTGAGCTTGAGGAACGCCTTCAACACCAGGGGGAAGTCGTAAGTGTTCGCCCCCGGCCCCGTGGCCCCGATGGCCAGGGGCGGGTCGGCCCGCCGGAGGTCTAGGACGTGGCGGTACGGCAGGTCCGCGCGGATGGCGAACACGTCCGTCTCCTCCGCAGGGCTCCCGATCCACTGGAACCGGCGCAGGTCCAGCCGCATCCCTTCCACGCCCACCAACTGTCCCAGGATCAGGTTCCGGTTGAACAGGCCGATCATGAACCCGTCGGCCCGGGCCACGTTGTACAGGTGGTTGGCGGCCACGATGCTGTTGGCCCCGGGCATGTTCTGCACCACTACGGTGGGGTTGCCGGGCAGGTGGCGCCCCAGGTGGCG
>JANXBY010000027.1 GCA_025060455.1 Armatimonadota bacterium | reverse complement strand
GGTTCGCCCGCGGCGTAAACCTCCTTGTCCACGGACAGTACCAGCTCCACGCCTCGCCGCTCTACCTGCGCCACAGGCCCCGCGGCGGCCAACGCCACCGCGAGGAGCACCAATCCCGTCGTCCCTGCGACCCGCATGTCCGCCCTCCTCCCGCGACCTCCCGACGGAGATATGGTTTCCGCGCGCTCCCGGTTCTCCGGAGCCCTCCGCTCTCAGCGCCCCGGGGCCCTCGCTCGGAGAACACCGACGGCCCTGTCCACCAGTCTGCGGCGGAACTCCCCAAGCCGCCGAGGGTCCGGGATCCCTCGAGGTCCGGCGCGAACCCTTTCCCGGAACCTCTCCGGCCGCCCTCAGGGAGTCCCGTTGGGCAGGCGTCAACAGCCCGTCGAACTTTGCGGCCAGGGCTCGGGCGGCCTCTTGTTCCTCCGGTCTGAGGTCCCGCAGCGCCTCCAACAGCGGCAGGGCGCGCCTGACCTGCTCGGGGCTGAGCGGCGTCGAGCTGCGGCCGAATGCCAGCACCGCCGCCGCCCGCACCGCGGGGTCGGCTGGGGTTGGGCCACGCTCCCCCGCACCCAGCCAGCAGCGCAACCACCACGCAGATCGCGAGCCGCATCCAGATCCCCTCACTCGTACCGCAAGGCCACGATGGGGTCCAAGGAGGCGGCCCGGTGGGCAGGGTACAGGCCGAAGAACAACCCCACCGCGGCCGCGAAGCCGAAGGCCAGCAGCAGCGCCTGTGGGGTGACCACCGTGGCCCAGCCTGCCACCGCGGACACCAACTGCGCTGCCACCACCCCAAGCCCGGCCCCCAACAGCCCCCCACCCACGCTGAGCAACACCGCCTCCACCAAGAACTGCAGGAGGATGTCCCGGTGGGTAGCGCCCAGGGCCTTGCGGATCCCGATCTCGCGGGTGCGTTCGGTCACGGACACCAGCATGATGTTCATGATCCCGATCCCGCCCACTACCAGGGAAACCGCGGCGATGGCGCCCAACAGCAGGGTGATAGTCTGCGTGACCCCCGTAAAGGCCTGGACCACGTCCGCCTGGTTCCGGACCACGAAGTCCAGCTCGCCCTCTTCCGGGATCCGGTGTCGTTTCCGTAGCAGCCCCTCCACCTGTCCGGCCACCGCCTCCATGCTGGCCGCGTCGTGGACTTTCACGTACACCGCCCGCACGTGGTCCACCCCGAAGAGGCGCTTCTGCGCCGTGGTCAGGGGCACGAACACTACGTCATCCCGATCTCCGAACCCCGTCGACCCCTTGCGCTCCATGACGCCGATCACGGTGAACAGGGACCGGTTGATGCGGATCGTCTGGCCCACGGGGCTCTCGCCGCCGGGGAACATGGTCTCCCGCACCGTCTGGCCGATGACCGCCACCCGCGCCCGGGCCCGCAGATCCTGTTCGGTGAAGAATGCCCCTTCCACCGGGTGCCAGTTGCGGACCTCGGGGAAGGACGGGGTCACGCCGCTCACGTTGGTGGTGTCGTTGTAGGGCCCCGCCACCACCCGCGCCGTCTGGCTGAACTCCGCGGCCACCTCCTCCACCCCGGGCACGGACCGGCGGATGGCCAACGCGTCCTCCCAAGTGAGGGTCTGCGCGCTGCCGAGCCCGAACCCGACCCGCCCGGGGGCTTCGACCCGACCCGGCAGGACGGTGAGCAGGTTGGTGCCGAGGGCGGTGAGCTGCAGTTCCACGCTGCGGCGGGCCCCGGCCCCGATGCTGACGGTGGTCACCACCGCGGCCACCCCGATGATGACCCCGAGGGTCGTCAGCAGCGAGCGCAGGGCGTTTGCGGAAAGCGCCCGCAGCGCCACCCGCAGGCCTGCCACCAGGGTCACCCGCTCACCCTCTCCGCCACCCGCGCCTGCTGCGGGCGGTCTGAGACGATGCGTCCGTCCCGGAACTGCACCACCCGTCGGGCAAAGGCCGCCACGTCCGGTTCGTGGGTGACCATCACCACCGTGATCCCCTCTTGGTTCAGCGTCTGCAGCAGCGACATGATCTCCACACTGGCCAGGCTGTCCAGGTTGCCGGTGGGTTCGTCCGCGAGCACCAGAGCGGGCCGCATCACCAGGGCCCGCGCGATGGCGACCCGCTGCTGCTCGCCACCCGATAGCTGCGAGGGCAGGTGGCCCGCCCGGTGCTCCAGGCCCACCGCCCGCAACGCCGCCAGCGCCCGCCGTCGATCCCGCACCCCCGCGTACACCAAAGGAAGCTCCACGTTCTCCAGAGCCGTGGCCCGCGGCAGGAGGTTGAAGGACTGGAACACAAACCCGATGCGGCGGTTGCGCAGGCGCGCCCGCTCCACCTCGCTCAGGGACGCGGTGTTCTGGCCTTCGAACCGGTACTCGCCCGAGCTGGGCCGATCCAGCAGGCCCAGGAGGTTTAAGCAGGTGGACTTGCCCGAGCCGGATGGCCCCATGATCGCCACGAACTCACCTGCCTCCACCTGCAGGTCCACCCCGCGGAGGGCGTGGACCTCGACCCCGCCCATCCGGTACACCTTTGACACCTGGCGCAGCTCGATGAGCATCACGGGCCCCGGGGAGCGGGGGAACGGCGCGGGAACTGCGGCAGGAACGGGTTGCGGGGCTGCGGCCCCACGGTGCCGGCGGGCCGCTCCTCGCCCAGGTACACCACGTCTCCCTCCTGCAGGCCGGAGCGGACCTCCACCATGCGCCCGTCCGTGTCTCCCACCACCACCGGTCGGGGCACCAGCCTGCCTTCCCGCATCACCAGCACCAGCTTGGACTGTTCGCCCCGCACGGCCTCCCGCGGTACCAGCAGCACGCCGGACCGCCGCAGTAGCTGGAACTCCGCCTCCACCGTCATCCCCAGCTTCAGCCGGCGCTGGGGATCCTGCACCCTCACGCTCACCTCGTACTGCACCACGTTGTTGTTCACCTGGGCGCTGGCCGCCACGGCCTCCACCCGTCCGGGGAAGCTGAGGCCGGGAAGCGCGTCCGCCCGCACTACCGCGGGCGTCCCCAACTGGATGCGGGCGATGTCCACCTCGTCCACCAGGACCTTGGCGTACAGGGGTTGTGCCACCGCCAGGGTCACGACCGGCGTGCCGCCCTGTGCGGTTCCGATGACCGACTGCCCCACTTCCACCGACCGTCGAGCCACGATGCCGGAGACGGGAGCCCGAATGCGGCTTTCCCCAAGCCGATCCCGGGCGTTGCGCAAATTCGCCCGTGCCTGCTCCACCGCGGCACGGGCCGCGGCCACCTCCTGCTCCCGCACCCGGTCGTCCAGCAGGCGGGCCTGCGCCTGCTGCAGCTGCGCCTCCGCCTGCTGGACCGCCGCCTGCGCCTCCTGAACCTCCGCCGGGGTCGGTCCGGCCCGCAGCTGCTCGAGCCGCTCCACCGCGCTCCGGTAGGCCGCTTCCGCGGCCACCACCGCGGCTTCCGCCTGGTCCAGCTGCTGCCGCGGCACGAACCCCTGCTCGAACAGCTGCCGCACCCGCTGCACGTCCTGCCGACGCAGGGCCAGGTCCGCCTCCGCGGACCGCACCGCCTGCTCCGCCTGCGCCACCTCCTGCGGCCGGGCGCCGTCCACCAGCTTCCGCAGCCGCGCCTGGGCCGCCACGAGCGCTGCCTGTGCCTGGCGGAGTTCGGCCTGTGCTTGCGCCCGGGACGAATCCCGTTGCGCCAGGGCCTGCGCCAGGCGCGCCTGGGCGGCCTGCAGAGCTGCTTGTGCGTCCCGGACCGCGCTTTGAGCGTCTGGGTCCTCGATCAGGACCAGCACCTGTCCCTGCTGCACTGCCTCGCCCTCGCGTGCGTACACCGCCCGCACGATCCCCGTGGCCCGGGACTTCACCTCCACCTGGGAGGCGGGCTGCACGCTCCCGGAGGCCGTCACCACCACCGCCAGCTCGCCCCGCTGTACCACCGCGGTCCGCCACCGGGGTTGCTCCGCGCGGCCAGCCCGCGTCCGCCAGTACCCGTACGCGGCCGCGGCCGCGGAGACCGCCAGAAGCCCGAGTACCCACCACCGCCTCACCGGGACACCTCCGCCATCGCGGGAAGCCCCATCGAGCGCCGCAGGCCCGCCAGCGTGGTCCACCGGGCCGCCTGGGCCTGCAGCAGGCCCTCCTGCGCGGACGCGAACTGCGTCTGCGCGGTGGCCACCTCCAAGATGCTGCCGACCCCCGCCTGGTAGCGGCCCTGGGCGACCCGAAGCGCTTCCTGCGCGGCCTCTGCGGCCCGCCGGGCAGCCACCTCCCGGGCCGCGGCGGCCAGGTAGGCCAGGCGCGCCTGGATGGCGTCGCGCCGGGCCTCCAGGCGCGCCTGCTCGAGGTTGGACCGGGCGGCCTCCAGATTCGCCCGTGCCGCCTCCACCCGCGCCTGCCGCTGTCCGCCATCCAGGAGGGGGACCGCCACTGACGCTCCCACCGACCAGCTGCCCGACGGCGTGCTGCCGGTGCCGATCAGCACGTAGCGGCCGTCCAGGGTGACCGTGACGCCGCCCTGAGCCATGGCCAGCGCCAGGGCCGCTTCCGCGGCGGCCACGTCCGCCTCCGCGCGGCGCACCTCTGGCCGCCTCAGGGCCTGCCGGACCGCGTCCTCTTCGGAGACGTCAAAGGGAGGAGGCGGGTCCGGGGCCACCAGCGTGAGCGCCGCGGCCGCCTCCACACCCAGCAGGGCCCGCAGCGCCTCCCGCTGAGACTCGAAGTCCGACCGAGCCTGCAGCAGCTGGAGTTCCGCCGCCGCCAGCTGCGCCTCCGCGCTGATCACGTCGGACTGCGGGGCCGTCCCGGCCCGCACGCGGGCCCGGGCGCCTTCCACCTGCAGCCTGGCCTGTTCGACCACCTGCTGGCGCAGGGCGATCACCTGCTGGGTCAGCACGGTGTTCATGAACGCCTGCACCGCGGCCAGGGCCACCTGGTTTTCCACCGCGGCCAGTTGCGCCCGGGCGGCCTGGGCCTGCGCTTCCAGCTGGCGCACCTGCGCCTGGCGCGCGCCCCCGTCGTACAGGAGGTACGTGATCCCACCACCCACCTGGTAGCTGGTAGCGGTTCCCGAAACCGCGGAGGACGCCTGCAGGTTGGCCGCCGGTGCCAGCGCAGCCCTCGCCGCCTGGACCTGGGCGTCTGCGGCCTGCACCGCGCGGCGGGCCGCTTGGACCTGTGGGCTACGCTCCAGGGCCATCCGCACCGCCTCCGGGAGGGAGAGCGGTTGCGGGTTCTGGCCCCTGGCGGGCAGTGCGGTGCACAGCAAGAGCAGCAGGGCAAGGGTGCGTACGCGCATGGCGCCTCCAGCCAGATAGACTCCCGGTGGCCGCGAAAGGTTGCACCGCTACGCCCGCGGCCGGCCGTTGGCCTCCTGCGAGGCACCGGCCACCACCGCGGGCCGGACTACAGGCTGGGCCAGCCTGCGGCGCTGGCGCGCTTCCTCCACAGCCACGTACAGGGTGGGGATCAGCACCAGGGTCACCAGGGTGGACAGCACCATACCCCCGATCACGCTCCGCGCCAGGGGTGCCTGCAGCTCCGCACCCTCCCCCACCCCCAGGGCCGTGGGGACCAGGGCCAGCACGGTGGTGAGGGTGGTCATCAGCACCGGGCGCAGGCGCATGCTGGCCGCCTCCTCCACCGCCCCGTACAACGGTCGTCCTTCGTCCCGGTGCCGCCGGAGGATGAAGTCCAGCAGCACGATGGCGTTGTTCACCACGACCCCGGCCAGCACGATGAGCCCCACGAACGACTGCACGTTCAGCGTGGTGCCCGTGAGGAACAACAGAAGGAACGAGCCGGTGAGGGCGAAGGGGACGGAGGCCATGATCAACAGGGGTTCCAGCAGCCGCTCGAACTGGACCGCCATGACCGCGTAGACCAGCAACACCGCCACCACGAAGCCGGCGGCCAGCTGCCGGTAGGCCCGCTGCTGCTCCTCGTACTCTTCTCCCAAGGCCACCGCGAACCCGGGAGGCAGGGTCAAGCGGGCCAGGCGCTGTCGGACCTCTTCCGCGGCGCTGCCGAAGTCCCGGCCGCTCAGCCCTGCGGTGACGGTGATGACGCGCTCCCGGCCACGCCGGTAGATCTGAGCGGGCCCGAGGTCGCGCACCAGGGTAGCCACCTCGCGGAGGGCGACGGTCCGGCCGTCCGGGGTGGTCACGGGCGTGTCCAGCACGTCCTGCGCGAGCCGCCGCTGACCCTCCGGCAGCCGGACGACCACTTGGACCTCGGTGCCGCCCTCCCGCACCAGCGTCGCCGTCTCTCCTGCCACGGCCGCCCGCAGGGCTTCCACGACCCGCGCGGGCGTGAGGCCGAATCGGGCCGCCCGGTCAGGATCCAGCCGCACCGCCAGTTCCGGTGCCTGTTCTTCCCGCTGGATGGTGGCGTCGGTGACTCCGGGCACGGTCTCCAGGAGGGAGCGGACTTGCTCCGCCACCCGCATGCCCTGACGTAGGTCGAACCCACGCACCTCTACGGAGATAGGATCCTGGCTGGCCCCGAACCGGAGGATGTTCAGGGCCCCCGCGCTGGGCCTCACCACGACCCGTCCCCCGGGGACCAGAAGGGACCGGCGCAGCAATCCGGCCACCTCCTCCGTGGACCTCGTCCGCTCGGATCGGGGCGCCAGGCGGATCCGCATGATCCCGCTCCAGGTTCCGAAGGACGCCGTCCCGGCCAGCAACGTGACGTCCTGGACCTCGGGTGCGGTCCGGCGGGCACTTTCCTCCAGCTGCCGAAGGGCCCCGTCCGCCGCCTCCAGGGAGGTACCTGCGGGCAGCCGAACGTTGACGAAGATCTCGCCCTCGTCCGTCTGGGGGATGAGTTCAGACCCCACCAGGGGGACCAGGGCCACGGTGACCAGCGCGGCTACGCCCGCCAGAGCCAGCACCGTCCCCCGGCGCCGCAACGCGACCCGCAGCAACGCACGGTACGCGTCCGCCAGGCTCGCGAACCACCGGGCCGACGTACCGGAGCGCAGCTGAGGAAGCCAGGAGGCCAGCACCGGGGTGAGGGTCAGGGAGACCGCCAGAGAGCACAACAACGCGAAGACGACGACGAAGCTGAACTGCACGAACATCTGGGTGACCACCGCGCCGCTGCGGAGGAAGATCACCGGCAGGAACACCACCAAGGTGGTGAGGGTGGAGGCGGTGACGGCCCCCGCCACCTCCGCCACGCCGCGCAGAGCTGCTTCCTTCCCCGCCGCACCACCTTCCCGGTGCCGGAACACGTTCTCCAGCACGACGATGGCGGTGTCCACCAGCATGCCCACGCCCAGGGCCAGGGCTCCTAGGGTCATGAGGTTCACGGTGTACCCTGCGAAGAACATCAGGGCGAAGGCGGCTAGCAGGGATACGGGGATGGTGGCGGCCACCACCAGCACGCTGCGTACGTCGCGCAGGAACACCCACAAGACCGCCACCGCCAAGCCCGCGCCCGCCAGCAGAGCCTGCTGGACCGAGAGGATAGCCCTGCGGATGAACTGCGCGCTGTCGCCGACGACGACAAACCGTACGTCCGGCAGCTGGGCGGCCACACGCTCGACCTCGCGCCGCACCCCGTCCGACACCGCCACGGTGTTGACGCCTGGCTGCCGCCGCACCTGGAGGAGCACGCCGGCCTGACCGTTCACCCGCACCCGACCCGTCTCGTCCGCCAGGGCCCTCCGCACCGTGGCCACATCCGCCACCCGGACTAGGCGGCCTCCGCGCACCGCCACCACGGTGGAGGCGATCTGGTCCAGGGTGTCGTACCGGCTGACCAGCCGCACCGTGAGGCTGCGGGGGCCCTCTGCCACCACCCCCACGGGAGCGGAAAGGTTCGAGCTGGCCAAAGCCCGCACCAGGTCCCGGTCCGACACCCGCAGGGCCCGCATCCGGTCCCGGTCCGCTTCCACCCGGATCTCTTCTTTCGTGCCCCCGCGGATCTCCACCGCCGCCACGCCCGGGACCCGTTCGAGCCGGAACAGCACCTGTTCTTCCGCCAGCCGGACCAGCCGGACTAGGTCCACCCTCGCGCCTGGCGCCGTCACCAGGCCGATCTGCAGGACGGGCATCTGCGAGGGGTCGAATTTGAACACCACCGGCTGCGTGGCGTCCTCCGGCAGCCTGGCCCGCACGCGTTCCACCGCGGCCCGCACGTCGGCCGCGGCGGCGTCCAGGTCCTGGCCGAAGGCGAAGGTGACAGTCACCCGGGAAGTGCCCAGGCTGGAGGTGGACACCACGTCCCGCACGCCCGGGACGGTGCTCACCGCCTCCTCGATGACCCGTGAGACGAGGTTCTCCACCTCCTCGGGGCCCGCACCGGGGTAGTCGGTGGCCACCGTCAGGCGGGGCAGGGTGATGTCGGGCAGCAGGTCAATGGGCAGGCCCGCAAGGCTCGCTAGCCCCACCAGCACCACCACGGAGAACACGATGCAGGTACCGATGGGTCTTGCGAGGCTCAGGCGGTACAGGTTCACGGCCTCCTCCTTCGCGGAGGGCCCGTCCGTGCCTGCTCAGGCGTCCGCACCGGCATCCCGTCGCGGAGGCTTTCCTGCCCGGCCACCACCACCCGCTCGCCCGCACGGACGCCTTCCACTTCCACCCGAACACCGTCCGAGAGCCCCGTGACCACCGGGCGGGCACGGGCCACGCCGTCCTCCACCACGAACACCACCGGCCGCCCGCCCTGCCGCACCACCGCCTCCAGCGGCACCGTCACCACCCCCTGTCGCCGCCCTAGGACCACTCGCACCCGGGCGGTCATCCCTGGCCGCAGCGCGCCCTCCGCGTTCGCGACCTCCACGCGCACCTCCGCGGTGCGGGTGTCCGGCGACAGCACAGGCGCCTGACGCACCACCCGGCCCCGGAACCGCCGGCCGCCCAGGGCGTCCGCGGTCACCTCCACCTGCACACCCGGCTGCACCGCCGCCAGCTCCTGCTCGGGTACCGCCAGCACCACCACCGCAGGGTCCACGGTGACCAGCTGCAGCAGGCGCGTGGACGGCGTAACGGTGTCGCCTGGGTCCACCGCCCTCTGTGCGACAACTCCTGCGACGGGTGAGCGCACCACGCTCTCCTCCAGCACCGCCCGTGCCTGGCGCACGGCGACTTCGGCCTGGGCGAGGACTCTGCGGGCGTGCTCCAGGGACACCCGCGCCTGCGCGGCCTGGGCTTCCGCCTGGTGCAGCGCCACCTCCGCCTGGCGCACTTGCCGGCGGAGGACCTCCACCTCCTCCTGGGAGGGCCCGCGGCGCAACAAGGCCAGCTGCTCCTCCGCGGTCCGCAGGCGCGCCTCCTGGACCACCAAATCCGTGCGGGCCGCGTCCACCGCCTGCTGCGCTACGAAGCCTTGCCGGAAGAGCTCCTCTGTGCGCCGCAGCTGTGCCTGGCTGTACTCCACCGCGGCCCGGGCCTGCCGCACCTGCTCCTCCGCCTGCCGCACCTGCTCTGGCGCCGGCCCGGCGAGCAGCTGTGCGAGCCGGGCCCGCTGCACGTCCAGAGCCGCCCGCGCCTGGTCCACCTGCAGCCGGAGCGTCCTCAGCTGCGCTTCCACCTGCTGGACCTGGACCCGCTGGGTCTCCCGCGCTGCGGTGGCCTGCTCCAGCTGGTAGCGCAGCTCCCGGGGATCCAACCGCACCAGCACTTGTCCCTGGGAAACTCGGTCGCCCTCCACCACCAGCACCCGCTCCACCACCCCACCGACCCTCCCGAACACGTCCACCGTGGACGCGGCCTGTACGTCCCCGGTGTACAGCACCTCCCGCACCAGGTCTGCCCGGGAAGCCGGCTGTACCTCCACCACGGCTGCCCGCGGCGGCGCAGGGCCCGCAGGGGCGCGCCGCGCCTGCAGGGCTGCGGTCACCCTCCAACCTGCCAGGGCCACCACCGCCAACCCAAAGGCGATCCCCGCGACCCTCCTCACGGGAACACACCCCACGTCCCGGTAGCGGTCATCCTTCCGAGTCCCCCAGGGGTTTTTCGGGCCGGACGTCTGCCGGTCACGACTCAAGATACCCCCGCAGCCAGGCCAGCGCACGCTCCCACGCCTGGCGGGCAGCTTCCGGGTTGTAGCGGGCCCCGGTGTCGTTGAAGAACGCGTGGTCCGCGCCCGGGTAGATAACGATCTCGTGCACCACCCCAGCCCTCTGCAGCGCCTCCCGCAGGACGGGAATCCCCTGGTTGATGCGCTCGTCGCGCTCCCCGTAGATGGCCAACACCGCGGCTCGGATCCGCGGTACGTCCTCCAGAGGAGGGTTCGGGCCGTAGAAGGGTACCGCCGCGCGCACCTCGGGGCTGCGTGTTACCAGCCGCCAGACCATGCCGCCTCCGAAGCACCAGCCGACAGCCCCCAGGCGGTCCGCCCGGACGAACGGCTGAGCCCGCAGGTAGTTCACCGCCGCCACCAGCATCGCCACCAGCCGTTCCACCGGAGTCCTCCCCAGGACCGTGGTCACCTGGGCGGGGTCCGCAAACCGGTCGGTCCCCCCTTCGTGGGACGCCAGGTCTGGTGCCAGGGCTACGTAGCCGGCTTTGGCGAGACGGCGCGCCACGTCCTTGATGTGCTCTACCAGCCCCCGGTTCTCGTGCACCACCACCAGCCCCGGAGCCTGGGGCCGGCCCGCGGGGCGCGCCAGATAGCCGATCACCTCTGCGCCCTCCGCCGGGAACCGCACCGTCCCCACCTGGATGGCGGGGTCGTCGGGCGCCACCGTGACTCCACCGGTCTGCCCCGGCGGTGGCGCTTGTGCTACGACACCTTCCAGCTCCGCGGCCACGGCCTGCTCGCCCACCGAACCCAACAGGGCCAACGCCGCGGCCTGTGAGCCTGCCAACGTCAGCACCCTGCGGAGGAACTCCCGACGGTCCAGCCGCCCCGCGCGGTAGTCCTCCGCCCACTCTTCGAGAATGTACCTGCCAAGGTCCGTGACCCGTGTGGGATCCACCTCCGGTTCACCCCCCTCGGAGACCCACCGTCACTGGATCCGGTACGCCCTCGACCCAGCGTACCACGCCGCCACCAGCGCTCCCGCCGCCACCAGAGCCAACACGCCTGACACTTCTTCCCGTCGCGTCTCCCAGCCCACCCGGTAGGCCAGCTCCCGGTACACCCTTGAGAGCGCGGCACCGGACGCCGCGTGGAAGTACTGCCCTCCGGTCCTGCGGGCGATCTCTTTCAGGGTCTGCTCGTCCAGGGGACCGCCGATGGTCCACAGGCCGTCCCGGGGCGCCGGGTCTCCGATGCCCACCGTGTAGACCACCACGTTCTGCCGCCGCGCCACCTCCGCGGCCTCCAGGGGATCCGCGCCGGTGTTGCTGCGGCCGTCCGACAGCAGCACCACCACCGCCCGCGTCCGTGGGGCCGGCAGCGCCTGCGCCAAGCCCGCCTGCACCCGGACCCGGCCCGGCAGCGCCGCCACCGCCTCCAGCAGCCCCTCCCCGATGGCCGTGCGGGGCCGAAAGGTGAGGTCGTCCAGAGCTCGGAGCACGCGCCCGTGGTCGCGGGTGAGCGGTTGCAGCAGCTCCGCGGTCCCCGCGAACGCCACCAGGGCCACGGCGGCGTCAGCGGGTAGGCGCCGGACGAAGGCGCGGGCTGCCTCCTTGGCCGCCTCCAGCCGGTTGGGCCGCATGTCCTGGGAGCGCATGCTGCCGCTCACGTCGATGCTCAGGGCCACCGCCGCCTCCCGCACGGGCAGGTGCAGCGGCAGCGTGGGCCGCGCCAACCCCACCGCCACCGCCGCCAGGGCTCCGAAGTACAGGGTGGGAGCGAGGCGGCGCCGCGGGGAGGCGGTCGCCAGCCACGCCGCCTGCGGGTGGTGCCAACCCGTGACCGCACGCCGTCGGGCAAACCACACCGCCACCCCGGCCAGCCCCGGCAGGGCGACCAGGCCCCACAGCGCCTCCGGCCACAGGAACTGCACGGCTTGCTACGTTCCTCCTCGCCGCGCCACCAGGTCGAGTTCCAGCTTCGCCTCGTCCTCCGCACGCACGAACCCGAGGATGCTGGGCGGGTCGAAGCCGAAGTCCGTCATCCGCACCGTGGTGGCCGCCTGCGCCCTCAGCTCGTTCCCCGACAGGCGCACCGTGGCCTGCCAGGTGACCCGCCGGGTCACCTCCCGCACGGTGAGGTTGCCCACCAGCTGCAGCTCCACCGTCTGGCCCTCCCGGTAGCTGGCCGGGGCACCCCGGATCTCCGTGGAGACGAACCGCGCTTTCGGGTAGCGGCTGGACTCCAGCCACCGCTGGCGGATGGCGTTGTCCCGACGCTGGCTGTCCGACTCCAGGGTGCTCAGGTCCACGGTCACCGACACCCGGCTCGCCGCGGGGTTGCGCCGGTTCACCAGGATCTCGCCTTCCACCGCCCGGGTGCGGCCTACGGCCACGTTGAACCGGTTGTCGCCCAGGAACACCTCTCCCACCCGGTAGCGGGCCTCGGACTCCGCTGGCACCACCACGTAGCGCTCCAGCCCGGGATCCTGCGCCGCCAGGGCGTGCGCCAACAGGCCCGCCAGGATGCACGCGGTCACCAGGGGGACTGCTCTCCTCATGCTCACCTCCTGCAGGTCAGGTTTCCGGTTCGAGGACCAAGTCGAACTGGGCTCCTGTGGTTCCCGGGCGCGGGTAGTGCTGGGTCACCAGGACTCGGTAGCCTGGAGCGGAGGCGCGCACGTGGATGTGCGGAGGCCGGCCCGCGTACGGGGGCGGGAAGTGGCTTTCGAAGCGGTACGCGCCCGAGGGGTCCGCCACGACCGTAGCCCGGTAGCCGTCCCCGTACCGGCCATCCGGCCCCGCCAGCCAGAACTCCAGCCGGGCACCCGGGAGGGGCTGGCAGGTGGGAGCTCCCAGCACCCGTCCGGCGAGGACGTAGCCACGTCCCACAGACGACCGCATCGGCGCCCCGGGGCGGTAGAAGGGGCCCAGGGCGTCCGGAGGTGTGGGCACACACGCCGGCGCCCCGGCCGCGGGTGTGGCCGCTTGCACTGCCAAAAGGGCCAGCAGGGCCCAGATCATCGGCTCCAGTATTCCGGCCAGGTGTAACCGGCCGGTGAACGGCCCGCTACGCGCGCGGGCCTTCCGCCTCCCGGTTCCGCTCCTCCTCCGCTTCCCGCTCCGAGTCCGGCCGCTGTCCGCGCATGCGCCGCAGCCGCTCCGCGAACTCCTCCAGCCGGGCGGCCACCCGCGCGTGGAACGTCCCCTCCGGGAACGTCCCGTCCGGACGCGGCTGGCCCGCGGGCATCCCCGTGAGGATCTCCAGCCCCTCGTCCAGGGTCCGGACCGCCCAGATGTGGAAGCGCCCCTCCCGGACTGCCTGCACCACCTCCTCCCGCAGCATGAGGTTGCGCAGGTTGCTGTACGGAATGATCACCCCCTGCCGGCCCGTGAGGCCCTTGGCCTTGCACACCGCGTAGAACCCCTCGATCTTTTCGTTCACCCCGCCGATGGGCTGGATTTCGCCGCGCTGGTTCACCGAACCGGTGACCGCGATGCCCTGCTGCAGGGGGACGCCCGCCAGCACGCTCAGCAAGGCGTACAGCTCCGCCGCGGACGCGGAGTCCCCCTCGACCTCTTCGTAGGTCTGCTCGAAGGTGAGGCTCGCGGACAGACTCAGGGGTCTCTGGGCCGCGTACTGCCCACCGAGGTAGCCGCTGAGGATCAGGACGCCTTTGCTGTGGATCGGGCCGGACAGGTTGATCTCCCGCTCGATGTTCACCACCCCGCGGGTGCCCACGAAGGCCCGGGCGGTGATCCGGGTCGGGCGCGCGAAGGCGTAGTCGCCCAACAGCCACACGGACAGCCCGTTGATCTGGCCCACCACGGCCCCGTCCACGTCCACGTACAGCTGGCCCTTCTGAATGAGCTCGTGGATCTTCTCCTCGATGAGGTTGCTGCGGTAGATGCGCTCCTCCAGGGCTTTCTGCACGTGCCGGGCGGTGACCACACGCTGGCCCTCCCGTTGGGCCCAGGCGGACGCCTCCACCAGCACCTGCTTGATCTCCCCGAACCGCGTGGACAGCTTGTCCTGGGACTCCGCCAGCCGGGCGCTGTACTCCAGGACCTTCGCCACCGCGGTTCGGTCGCAGGGACACACACCGTCGTCCCGACACATGGCCCCCAGGGCCGCGGCCACCCGTCGCATGTTCTCCTCGGTGCGCGGCATCACCGAGTCGAAGTCCGCCTTGACCCGGAACATCTTCCGGAAGTCCTCGTCGTATCGGTACAGGAGGTAGTACAGGTCGGGCGGGCCGATGAGGATCACCTTCAGCCGCAGGGGGATGGGCTGCGGGCGCAGGGTGGCGGTGGGGATCAGGCCGTACTGCTCGGAAAGGTTCTCGATGCGCACCTCTCCGCTCCGCAGGGCCCGCTTCAGCGCGTCGTAGGAGGCGAGCTGCAGCAGCACGTCCCGGGCGTTCAGGATGAGGAAACCCCCGTTGGCCCGGTGCACCGCACCCGGACGGATCATCCGGAAGTCGGTGACCATGGTCCCCAACTCGCCGCGGTACTCGACCTTGCCGAACAGGTTGTAGTAAGAGGGGTTGGTCTCGAACACCACCGGCGCTCCCTGCAGGCCGCTGTTGTCCACCAGCAGGTTCACCTCGTAGCGCTCGAGCACGCTCCGGCGCAGGGCCGCCAGGGGCACGGGTAGCTGCGGCTGGCCCTCCTCCTCCCGGAAGGCGTCCTTGTGCTCCAGCACGTCCTCCTGCACCGCGTCCAGGTACGCCACCACCTGCGGGAGGTCCCGGTACCGTTCCCGCAGCCGCTGGATGGGGTCGCGGATGGCCGCCAGGACCGCGTCCCGCTCCAGCTGGCTCACCGCCTCGCGGGCCTGTCGCTCGATCCCGCGGACCTTGCGGACCGCCTCCGCCACCTCCTCCTGCAGCTCCCGGTTGGCTTGGGCAAGCCGGTCCTTGACAAGCCCGGGGAGGCGTTCGAACTCCTCCTGGGTCATGGGCTGGCCCGAAGGGCTCAAAGGCACCGTGGTGATGCCCAAGGGGGTCCGCTGGACCAAGAACCCCTTCTGCCGCGCGAAGGCTTCCAGCTCCTGCCATACCCGGTTCGCCTCCGCCTCCAGCCGTTCCAGGGTCTGCCGCTTCATCGCCTCGAAGTGCTCGCTGGCGAGGACCTGACGGATGGCGTTCCGCAGCTCCTCCACCAGGGACTGCATGGCGGCCACGAACCGGCGTCCTTCACCGGGCGGGAAGCTCAACGCCACGGGCTGGCTGGGATCCTTGAAGTTGTACACGTAGCACCAGTCCGGCGGCGTGGGCTGGGTCTGCGCCACCTCCCGCACCTTCGCCTGGGTGTACGTGGTGCGGCCCGTGCCCACGGGGCCCACGACGAACACGTGGAACATGGGCTGCTGTACCGACAGCCCCAGGTCCAGGGCCCGCACCGCCCGCTCCTGGCCCACCAGGGAGCGCTCCGGTGGCAGGTCCACCACCGTCTCGAACTCCAGCTGGGCAGGGTCGCAGATCCACCTTAGCTGACCGGGGTCCACCCGCAGGTCGAGTCGGTTCACCGCCATGGCTACCCTCCTCCGGGGAGATTCGTGGCCTCTTCCGGCCGCGGACCGGGACCGCTCGGGTGGGCGGATCCGGTCACGAGGGCTTCCGGTGGGCGGGGCCGAAGGGGATCAGGCCCACCTGCCGCGCTGCCCCCGCGCGGCTCTGTGGGACCCGGGGGTGCTGGGCGAGATCCAGGTTCAGCGTCTTCCCGCACGTGCACACTACCTGTTGCTGCTCGCCCGCGTTCACCCACGTCTTCCCCTGCTGCCGCGCTCGTTCCTGCAGGACCCGCAGGGCCCCGCTTTCCGCCTCCCGCGCGTCCTCCTGGGCCCCCTGCTCCCGGGTCCCCTGGCCGTACAGCGGGTACACCAACGCCTTGGGGTAGTACACCGCGTACTCCTTGCCGCAGCGGCCGCAGTGGAAGCTCAACACCAGCGCCATCGGTTCACCCCTGCCTCCTACTTTACTAGGGACCAGTGCCCCCGGACCGTTGACCCGCAGGCAGTTCCGGGACAGCATGGTGTCAAAACCGCGGGGGGGCTGCGATGACCGCCAAGCTGATCGCCCTGTGGGGCTGGCCC
>JANXBY010000057.1 GCA_025060455.1 Armatimonadota bacterium | reverse complement strand
TGGACCTCCTCACCACCGCCCTGGGGCCGGACGAGGTGCTCTGCCAGGTCCGGGTTCCCGTGCAGACCGAGGGCCAGGGCTGGTCGTATACGAAGCTGCCGCACCCGGCCTCCGGCTACTCCCTTCTGGGGGTGGCCTGCCTGGTCACGGTGGACGGCGGGGTGTGCCGGGACGCGCGGGTGGCCGTCACCGGGGCGGGGCCCAAAGCGGTCCGCCTGACCAAGGTGGAGCAGGCCCTGGTGGGCAAGCGGCTGGACGAAGCCGCGGTGGCGGAGGCTGCGAAGCTGGCTTCAGACGGCTTGGAGGCCACCGACGACCTGTACGCCTCCGCGGAGTACAAGCGCCACCTGGCGGTGGTGTACACCAAGCGGGGGTTGCTGAGGGCCCTGGAGCGCGCGGCCGGCTGACTTCGGCGGGTGCGCCGGGCCCCCAGGGCCCGGCGCACCCCACCCGCAGGCAAGCGCCGTGAGATCTGCAGGCCGGACCCTTTGCTCTGCTGCCGTCCTGGCTGCAGCGGCGGTGCTGAGCGCGTGCGGCGCTTCCCAGCTCGTCCGCGGGGACCTGGACCGCCTTCGTGGATCCGGAAGGAGGCACTGACTCCCACCCCGCGGCCGGCCCCGCGCCCACGCCGACGTCTCCCTCCGGCTGGGTGCCGCCTGGAAAGAAGCGGTGCTTTCCGCCGCGTGCTGTCCCGGCCCGGCTCCGGGCCGTCGTTCGGCTTGTACCGGTACGCGGCTTTCTCCGCTCAGATCTACCTGCCGGACCCGGAGCTGAACCAGGTGCGGGTCGGCCTGCCCCAACAACGACACCGCTACTTTTTACTTACCTGCCGGCGGAGGACAAGGTGGCCATGCGCGTGGAAGGCTGGTGGACCCATGGCTATGGGGAAGAACGTAGCGAAGGGATCACCATGGTGAGCTGGCGCGTGGACCGGCTTCTAGACCGCCTCAAGCGCGTCACGGCCATCGGACAAAAGCGCGTCTACTACCGCAGCGGCAGCTACCTCCTGGGTGTGCACTGGCTCCACACCGCCCTGGGCCGCAGCCTCACGGCCCTCCGCCCCCGGGACTCTTCCGACACCTACGAGGAGTGCATGCGTCCTGGGTGGCGTCCGCCGCCGTCGCTCGAGGATCGCTGCCTCCCTCGGCGGCTTACAGCTGGGGCCCCAGCCGCACCTCCGCGTACAGGTGCACGCACACGGGGCTTTCCGGCGGCACCCGGCGGCTGTGGGCATCCGTGGTCTGCAGGCTCACCACCTCCGCCTGGGCCTTGCGCTGGCGCCGGAGGAACCGGCACAGTAGCTCCACCAACGCCGACTCCGTCCGGAACGTGGGGTGCACCGCGCCCACGTCCCAGGTGACGCGCAGGCTGTCCGCCTCGGATACCACCACCGGCTCGGTGGCCTCCCCGTCGGCGAAGATCTTCTGGAGCGCGCCCGGCTTCCAGCGGTCGGGGACCTCTGTCCCCCACTCCACGTCCACCAGCCGCCGGAGCCGGCGGAAGTCCTCCTGCAGGGCGTTCGCCACCGAGGCGCTGCGCAGCGCCGCGGCGGGGTGATAGGTGGCGAACCACCACCGGCCGGCTTCCCGCACCGCGCGCCCGTGTACCTGGTTCAGCTTTTGGTCGGAACCCAGAAGGGCGCGGGTGGCGGTGGCCCCCAGCAAACACACCACCCGCGGCTGGAGCACGCTCATCTGCCGGACCAGGTAGGGCAGGCACGCGGCCACCTCGTCCGGCCTGGGCTCCCGGTTGCCTGGTGGCCGGCACCGCACGGTGTTGGTGATGAACACCTTCTCCCGAGGCACCCGGATGCTGGCCAGCAGCCGGTCCAGCAACCGCCCCGCGGCGCCCACGAACGGTCGGCCCTGCTGGTCCTCTTCCGCTCCAGGACCTTCCCCCACGAACAGCAGGGGCGCGTCCGGCGGGCCCTCCCCCGGCACCGCGTGGGTGCGCCCCTCGTGGAGCGGGCACCGGGTACACGACCGGATCTCCCGGGCGATCGCCTCCAGCGCCGCGGAAGCCTCACGAACCGAGCTGGACACGTCAGGGGGCGAGGACCAGGTGGTAGCGGACGGACTGCTCGTCGCGCTGGACTTCTCGGAAGCCGCGGGAACGGTACAGCCGCTGCGCCTGCTGCATCCACGGAGCTGTTTCCAGCTCCACCTCCCGGTAGCCGCACACGCGGCAGTAGACCAGCGCCGCGTCCAGGAGCTTGGCCCCGATCCCCCGGCGCCGGTAGTCCGCGTGCACGTACTGGTACTTGAGCACCGCCCGGCCCTCGCCCGCCTCCTTCACCGCGGTGGTGCCCACGATGCGGCCGTCCACGCGCGCCACGAAGAACACCGACCGGGGCTGGCGAAAGTGCTCCTCCAGGTTGGTGAGCTCCTCCGCCACTGCCGCGTCGTAGGGCAATCCGAACTCACTCAACACCGCCTGAACCAGCCGCTGGATCTCTGGCTCGTCCTGCGGTCTGGCCGGCTCCACGACCAAGCTCATCCATCCACCTGGGCACGCGGAGTTCGTGGCATCCGGTCCCGCGCGCCCGGCTGCCCAACTTCGCCGGCCGGAGGCCGTCTCCTGCCAGTCAGACCGCGGCCAGCACCTGGCCCTCGAAGTCCTTCAGGGTGGGACGGATGCGGATGGCAGGCCGGCCGCCGCGAGCCACCGCTTCCAGGGTCTTCAGCCCCGCACCCGTGATCAGGGCCACCACCACCTCGTCCGCGCCGAACACCCCTGCCTCCGCCAGCTTCCGCAGGACCGCCACCGTTACCCCGGCGGCGGTCTCTCCGAAGATCCCCTCGGTCTGCGCCAGCAGCTTCATCCCCTCCACGATCTCCTCGTCGGTGGCCACCTCGAACACGCCCCCGGTCCTGCGGACCGTCTGGAGGGCGTAGTAGCCGTCCGCCGGGTTGCCGATGGCCAGGGACTTGGCCACCGTCTGCGGCCGCACGGGCGTCACCTGACCGTCCCCGCGGCGGTGGGCCGCGGCGATGGGCGCGCAGCCTGCCGGTTGGGCTCCGTGCAGCCGCGGCGTCTTCCCCTCAACGAGGCCCAGCCCGAGCAGCTCGGCGAACGCCTTTTCGGTCTTCACGAACAGGTTTCCCGACGCCACCGGGATCACCACGTGGTCCGGCAGCCTCCACCCCAGCTGCTCGGCCACCTCGAACGCCAACGTCTTGCACCCCTCGGAGTAGAACGGACGCAGGTTGATGTTGGCGAACGCCCACGGGTGCTCTCCGGCGATTTCCGTGCACAACCGGTTCACGTCGTCGTAGGTGCCCTCCACCTCCACCACCGTGGGCTCGTAAACGGAGGTGGTGAGGACCTTGCCCGCCTCCAGGCCCTGCGGCACGAACACTACCGCCCGCAGGCCTGCCCGGGCCGCGTGGGCCGCCACTGCGTTAGCCAGGTTTCCCGTGGAGGCGCAGGCAAGCACGCGGAAGCCGAACGCCCGGGCCGCGGCCACGGCCACCGCCACCACCCGGTCCTTGAACGACCACGTGGGGTTGGTGGTGTCGTTCTTCAGGTACAGGCGGCGCAGTCCCAGACGCTCGCCCAGCCGCGGTGCCGGCACTAGCGGTGTGAAGCCCGGCTGCAGGTCGTCGTCCTGCGGTTCGGCGGGAAGCAGGGAGCGGTACCGCCAGATGGACCGGGGGCCGGACGCGATCCGTTCTCGCGTGGCCTCCCGCAGGCTGGACGCCTCGTACTCCACCTCCAGGGGTCCGAAGCACCGCTCACACACGTACTCGGGACCCACCGGGTGTGGGGTCCCGCACGCCCGACATCGCAGCTGCGCTACCCGTCCCACGTTCCACCTCCTCCCGCCACGTCTTCCAGCAGCACGCCGCGTTCGTCCACGGACGACGCCATCCAACGGCTGTGCACCCCGTGGCGCCACAGGGCCCGCTTCATGGCTTCCCCGACCTCCGGAGCGCGCTCAGGCGGGCAGAACGCCAGCACGGTGCTGCCCGCGCCGCTCAGGGCCGCCCCCCAGGCCCCCGCCTGCCGGGCGGCGTGCACCGCGTCCCGGAAGCCGGGTATGAGGTCTTCCCGGTAGGGCTGGTGCAGCCGATCCTGAGTGGCGACACCCAGGGCGTGGAAGTCGCCGTTGCACAGCGCCGCCACCAGCAGCGCCGCACGCCCCGTGTTGAACACCGCGTCGTGCAGGCTCACCTGTGCGGGAAGACGCGCCCGCGCCTCCTCGGTGGGCACGCGGAGCTCAGGGACGCACAGCACCACTGAGGGAAACCGGCCGGGTGTCACCCGCTGCCAGCACACGCGGCCGTCGCCGTCCTGCACGGCCACCACCAGCCCTCCGAGCCACGCGGCCACGGCGTTGTCCGGGTGGCCCTCCAGATCCACGGTGAGCCGCACCAGCTCCTCCTGCGGGAGCGGGCTGCCCAGCAGCCGGTTGGCCGCCGCCGCACCCGCCACGCGGGCGGCCGCGCTGCTCCCCAATCCCCGGTCCAGCGGGATGCGGTTGGTGCACCGGAACGCGAACGCCACCCGCGCCCCCGCCTGTTCGGCGACCCGTTGGGCCGCGCGGTACACCGCGTTGCCCTCGTCCCGAGGCAGCACCTCCTGGCCCTCGCCGGCCACGTCTACCTGGGGCCGGTCTGAGAGAGTCGCCTCCACCTCGTTCCGCAGGTCCAACGCCACCGCCAGGCAGTCGAACCCCGGCCCGAGGTTGGCCGAGGTAGCCGGCACCGTCACCCGTACGCGCATGGACCCTCCAGACAACGAGAAACCCTCCGGCGCCGAAACCCGGCGAACGAAACATCACCGGAATCCAGCCGCGGAGGGCAACAACCGCCCTTATCTCTCGGAATGCCTTCCGCGGGAGTTGGCACCTTGCCGGCTCGCCGCCGGTAGGTTGCCGGGGGTCATCGGGCCCGTCCCTCGCCCACTCTGGATAAGGGTGTTGCTATTCAGTTGTCCTGTTGAAAGGACGCTACCAGCTCCGCTTCGGGGTGTCAAGCGCCGTGGGGCTCTAGGCTGAAAAGTGTGGAGGGAAGGGAGCGGGCGGCAGACAAGCCAGGGGGTGGAAGTTCCCGGGATGAGGCGTTCGTCGCAGCTCTCGCCGGAAGGCCCGATTTGCTTGACAGCACCGTCCAGATGTAGTACCCAACTGTGCCGGGGAGCCCCAATATGTAGGGGCTCCGGCCGCGATGCCGGGCCGACAGGCCCGGACGCCCTTACGGGCGGCGGGGGAAGTCCGGTGAGAGTCCGGCGCTGTCCCGCAACGGTAACCGGTCCCGGGTTCGGGCCCGGAAGCCCGAGTACCCGCTTCGCGGCGGCACACCGGTAGCCCCCGAGGCAGGGGCAAAGGTGGTGAAGCCGGCTTGAAGCCCGCACACTAGCTCTCCCAACGGACCCGGAATTCCGGCAGCGCTACGTTTCGCCTCGCGCGGGGTGTGCCCGGCGGGACGTAGCCGCTGACTCCACGGCCGCTCGCCCCATGGGGGGCGGGTGGCCCGACGAGCAGGGAAGGAGGAACCACAGGTGCCCCTGACACAACCTCGAGCGGCGTATCGTCCGTACGAATACCCGGCCCTTCTGCGCTTCCGGGACGCCGTCCGCCACAGTTACTGGGTGCACACCGAGTTCAGCTACGCCGCCGACGTCCAGGACTACGCCCTCGCGGACCCGGAGGAGCGGTCGCTCCTGGAACGGTCCCTGGTGGCCATCTCCCAGGTGGAGCTCTCCGTGAAGCTGTTCTGGGCGCAGGTCTACCAAGCCTTCCCCAAACCGGAGGTGGCGGAAGTCGGCATGACCTTCGCGGAGAGCGAGGTGCGCCACGCCAACGCCTACGCGCACCTCCTGGATCTGCTGGGGCTGGAGAACCTCTTCGGCCGGTGGCTGGAAGCGGAGAGCGCGCTCCGCCAGCGTGCCACCGCGCTGCAGCAGGTCGTCCAGTCCGCCCGCACCGCAGACCTTCGCGAGTACGCCCGGGCCCTGCTGCTCTTCTCCTCCTTCGTAGAGCACATCTCCCTCTTCTCCCAGTTCTACGTGGTCATGGCCCTGAACCGCCGGGGCAACCTGTTCCGCGGCGTCTCCAACGCCGTGGAGGCCACCAGCAAGGAGGAGAACATCCACGGCCTGTTTGGCGTGGAGCTCCTACGGATCCTCCGTGCGGAGACCCCCGAGCTGTTCGACGGCCGCTTCACCGAGCAGGCCGACCAGCTCTTCCTGGACCTGTACCGGGCGGAGGAAGCCCTGGTGGACTGGATCTTCGAGGGAGGCGAGTCCCCGTTCGTGCGCCGCGACGAGGTGCTGGAGTTCGTCCGGGACCGCTGCAACCGCGTGCGGGGCCTCCACGGCCTGCGGGCCCTGTTGCCCGTGCGGCGCGAGCGCCTTCGGGACGCCGACTGGTTCGACCTGGAGCTCGTGGCGGCCAAGGAGGTGGACTTCTTCAACAAGCGCAGCGTGGCCTACGCCCGAAAGCTGCAGAGTTTCCACGCGGACACCCTGTTCTGAGGAGGGCGCCATGGTCAGAACGGGAAACCCGCCCCGACCCTGGTACTGGGTCAACGAACACACCCGTACCTTTCTGCAGCGGGGCTACCTCCTCCCCGGCATCTCCGTTCAGGAGCGCGTCCGCCAGATCGCCGACCACGCCGAGCGCCTGCTGCGCATGGACGGCTTTTCGCGGAAGTTCGAGGAGTACGTAGCCCGTGGGTGGTACTCCCTGGCGACCCCTGTCTGGGCCAACTACGGCCTGTCCAGGGGCCTGCCCATCTCCTGCTACGGCACCTACGTGGAGGACGACACCGCTTCCATCCTGCGGGCGGTGGCCGAGGTGGGCATGATGAGCAAGCAGGGCGGCGGGACCTCCGTCTACCTGGGACGCCTGCGGCCCCGGGGAGCCCCCATCCGGGACAACGGCACCAGCAACGGCTCGTACGCCTTCGCCTCCCTGTTCGACCGGACCATCGACGTCTTCAACCAGGGCTCCACCCGCCGGGGTCAGTGCGCCGCGTACCTGGACATCGAACACCCCGACCTCGACGAGTGGCTCCGGATCCGGACCGAGGGGAGCGAGATCCAGTCCCTGTTCTGGGGCGTGTGCGTGAGCGACGCCTGGCTGGAGTCCATGGTGGCGGGCGACCGGGACAAGCGCGACCGGTGGGCAAAAATCCTCCGCTCCCGGGCCGAGAGCGGCGTCCCCTACATCTTCTTCCGCGACACCGCCAACCGCCTGGCCCCCGACGTGTTCCGGAAGCTCGGCAGGACCATCTGGGCCAGCAACCTCTGCACGGAGATCGCCCTGCCCTCCTCCCCGGAGGAGAGCTTCGTGTGCTGCCTTTCGAGCCTCAACCTCCTCCACTTCGACGACTGGAAGAACACCGACGCGGTGGAGACCCTCACCATGTTTTTGGACTCGGTCCTCGACGACTTCCTCCACAAAGCAGAGGGGATCCCGTACCTGGAGCGCGCCGTCCGGTTCGCTCGTCGGTACCGCGCCATCGGCATCGGCGTCCTCGGCTGGCACAGCTACCTGCAGGCCCGCCGGGTACCCCTGGAGAGCCCGGAAGCCTACCGCCTCAACACCCTCGTCTTCAAGACCATCCGGGAAAAGGCGGAGGAGGCCTCCCGGTGGCTCCGCCGCCAGCACCCCGAGGACGAGCTCGCGGATCTCATGGACCGCCGCCACGCCACCCTCCTGGCCATTGCCCCCACCAAGTCCAGCTCCTTCATCCTCGGGCAGGTGTCCCCCTCCGTGGAGCCCTACACCAGCAACTACTACCTGAAGGACCTCCAGAAGGCCCGGGTGCCTTTCCGCAACCCGTACCTCGAGGAGGTCCTTCGGGACCGCGGCAAGAACGACGAGAGAACCTGGCGCAGCATCCTCGAGCACAACGGCTCCGTCCAACACCTCGACTTCCTCACCGACGAGGAAAAAGCGGTGTTCAAGACCTTCGCGGAGATCTCCCAGATGGACCTCATCAACCAGGCGGCAGCCCGGCAACCGTACATCGACCAGGGGCAGTCCCTGAACCTCCTGGTCCACCCCCAGGCACCTCCCAAAGACGTGAACCAACTCGTGCTGCACGCCTGGAGGGCAGGGCTGAAGTCGCTGTACTACCAGCACAGCGCCAGCGTGGCCCAGGAGTACAGCCGGTCCCTGCTGCTGGGGTGCACCGCCTGTGAGGCATAAGGCACGTCTCAGCGCCTGCGGCTCCCCGCGACACTTATGGCCCGGCGGCGGAGCCCTCGGGCCACAGGCCCAGCACCGCACCGTCCCTGACCCGGACGTAGCCGCGATCACACACCCGCAGGTGCGGGATGGCCAGCCCCGCCAGCACGTCCACGCTCAGAGAGGGTCGGGGACCGACCGCGCCTAGGGCCCGCAGGGCTTCGTCCACCTCGGTCTCCCGCCGCGCCACCTCCTCCAGGGGGTCCAGGGACACCACGCCCGCCACCGGGGCCGCCAGCTCCGCCACCACCTGCTCGCCCGCGCACACCACCACGCCGCCACCCAGGGACACCAACCGCAGCAGGGCACACCTCAGCTCCTCCGCGGACTTGCCCACCGCCAGCACGAGCGGGCTGTCCCACGCCATGCTGGTGGCACACGCGCCCCTGTGCAACCCGAAGCCGCGCACGAACCCCACGAAGGGAGGCCCCGCACCGTCCCGGTCCAAGACCGCCACCAGGGCCACGTCCCCTTCCGGTTCCAGCCAGCCCTCCCGCACCGGTAACTCCGCCTGACCCTCCCGGGTGACGAGGTGTGTGACCATCTCCACCACCCGGACCTGAACGGCTCCGCGCAGGACGGGAGCCCGCACCCGAAACGCGTCCGCGGGCGGCACCTCCACGCGCAGGCTGCGCAGCAGCGCTTCAGGGTAACGGTGGCTTCCTGCGAAGACCAAGGGTTTCCCCTCCCGCGCCACCACCCGCCCGTTGCTGACCACCACCGTGGGCTGGAACTCCCGCAGGTCGGGCACCAGACTGAAGTCCGCGTACCGGCCCGGGGCCAGCCCGCCGACTTCTCCGTCTAAGCCGAATCGCTCCGCGGGTGCCAGGGACGCAGCGCGGACGGCGGCCACGGGATCCATCCCCAGGCGGACTGCCTTCCGCACCACCGCGTCCATGTAGCCTTCCTCCAGGATCTCCCGGGCCCCCACGGTGTCGGTCACCAGGCTGAGCCTGCGGAGGTCTACCCGGCCTTTCTGCCACAGCGGCGCCACCGCCTCCAGCTCCTGCCGGATCTTGCCCTCCCGCACCATGGTGTGGTAGCCCAGCCGCAGCCTCTCCAACACCTCCTCCGCGTCGGTGGGCTCGTGGCAGGAGGTGACGCCACCGGCCGCGTACGCGGCGAGCCGCACTCCCCGGCAGCCGGCCGCATGGCCCTCCACCACCTTGCGAGCCCGGAGCGTCAGGTCCACCAGCTCCACCAGGCGAGGATCCTCCCGGAGCACCAGGTTTCCCCAGTACACCTCGCCGAGCCCCACCACCAGGGGGTCTTGCAACAGCTCCCGATATACCTCCGCGGGCGGCGCGTGGCGCTCCAGGTGCGGGGTGGTCGCGGCGAGGGGAGGCAAGGTGGCGTACACCTTCACCGGCAGCTGCCGGACGGCGTCCAGGGCGGTCCGGATCCCCAGTTCGCCGGCCACGTACCCCAGCTCCGACAGCTCGGTCACCAGACACGTGGTCCCTCCCGCCACGATGTGCGGCACGGCCGCGTGCGGGCTGTACCGGGCCCCGAACAGGTGGGTGTGGCCATCTACGAGCCCGGGGACCACCAGCTGGCCTGCCGCCTCCAGCACCTCCGTCTCGGGCCCCACGAGCCCTTCCACCATGGGGCCCACGTACGCCACCCGGTCGCCCCTGGTGGCCACCACCCACTCCCGCAGAAGCTCGCCTGTGTACACGTCCAGGACCGCTCCGCCGGCGACCACCAGATCCGCGGGCTGCCGTCCCTGGGCGGTGCGCATAAGCTCCACGCGCCACGGTGTGCGCTCCATCCGAAGCCTCCTGGGGTTCCGTTCCGCTACATCGTACAATGGGCCCGTGAACCCCATCCTGGTCCAGGTGGGCCCCTTCGCCGTCCGCTGGTACGGCGTGATGGTCGCGCTGTCCATCGTGCTGGGGATCTGGCTGACCCGGCGGGCGGCGCCCAGGGTAGGGATTCCCGCAGACCTTCCGGATCGGGTGGCGTTGGCGTTCGTGGTGGTCCTGCTGGCAGGCGCCCGCCTGGGCTATGTGGCCTCCCACCCCGCCTTCTACCTCGCGAACCCCGCGGAAGTCCTTCGGGTGGATCGCGGCGGGCTGTCGTCCCACGGCGCCATCGCCGCGGGCCTGCTGTACGCGGCGTGGCTGGGGCGGCGGGAGGGGATTTCCATGTGGTCGTTCACGGACGCCTGCGCCAGCTGGATCCCGCTCGCCAACGCCCTGGTACGTTGGGGAAACTTCATGAACGGGGAGCTGTACGGCGACCCCACCTCGCTCCCGTGGGGCGTGGTGTTCCCCACCGCACCGGACGCGCCGCGGCACCCCCTGCAGCTGTACGAGATCGCCACCTCCCTGGTGCTGTTCGTGGCGGTACAGCGGTGGCTGTCCCGACGGCATTTTGAGGGCGAGGTGTTCTGGAAGACGGTGGGGGCGATGTCGGTGGTCCGGTTCGGGCTTGACCTGTTGCGATCCGAGCACCGCGTGCTCGGACCGCTGGCCTTAGGGCAGGTCGCGGCTCTGGCGGTGTTGGTGGCCGCGGGTGCCTTCCTCCTTCGCCGCGGCACCGCCCCGGCCCGGTCCGGGTAGGGATCCGGGCGCCCCAGGGCGAACTCTGTCTCCATGCGACACTCCACAGGACTTGGGCGAGCTGGCTATGGACGTGACCGCGGTACGTGAGCGGCTTCGTGCGATGCGGGAAGCCAGTGAGGGCAAACCGCTGGTGTTCGGGTTCGCGGGGGAGCCGTACGACCCCGCCCTGGAGCGATTCGCGGAGGGGGTGCGGGAGGCCTTCCGCAGCCACGGCCACGTCTTCCGAGAGGGCGGAGACGGGGAGCTGCGGCTGGTGTTCAACTTCGTAAACCCTTCCCGCCCGCGGGCGTACCGGCGCCGCGCCAAGGCGACGTTCGTGGTGGCGGTGGTGCTGGAGGCGCAGCCTCCCCAGGACGTACTCCGGGCGGGCTACCCCTTACTCGTGCGATCCCTGGCCAACCTGTGCGTGTACCTGGTCCGCCACCCGGAGGGCGTGCGCACGTACTTCGTCACCTTGGAGCAGGGGTACTATCCCGTGCACGGCGAGTTCGGATCGCCGGAGTACTTTGAGGCCGTGTACGAGCGACTGCAGCCCCTGGCGTGCTCGCAGCTGGTCATCGACAACGTGTTCGAACCCGACCTGCCGCCCGAGCTGTGGGAAGGGGACGAGCTCACCGGGGAGCTGGCCGAGGCCGGGCGGCGGCTGGACGCCCTAGGCCTGCTCCCGGCGCCGTTCCCCATCGACCAGCTGCTGTCCCCGAGGGACCTGCGGCACATCGAGCTGCTGTACGGGATCGGGGGCCTCAGCTACGGGAACCTCAGCGTGCGGAAGGACAGCACCCGATTCTGGATGAGCGCCAGCGGGGTCAACAAGGCCAACATGCGGGTGGTAGGCCGGGACATTTTGCTGGTCAAAGGCTTCGACCCCGAGCGGGCGGCCATGGTGCTCAGCGTGCCGCCCCACGTGCAGCCCCGGCGCGTCTCGGTGGACGCCATCGAGCACTGGATGATCTACACGGAGCACCCGCAGGTGGGTGCCATCGTCCACGTGCACGCGTGGATGCAGGGCGTCCGGTCCACCCTGGTGAACTACCCCTGCGGGACGCTGCAGCTGGCGCAGGCGGTGGCAGAGCTGGTGCGGCAGGCACCCGACCCCGGGCGCGCGGTGGTGGGCCTCAAGAACCACGGCCTCACCATCACAGGCCCGAACCTGCGGGACATCTTCGACCGGCTGGAGCGTGGGTTCATCCGCCAGGTGCCCATGGAATAGCCGCATGCGGGCCCTGGTGTTCCACCCCACGGTGCCCCGCTACTTGGCCACTCGGGCCCTGGGGTTTGCGTGGGAAGCGGCCTACTGGAGCGGGCTTTCGCCGCTCCGGCTGCGGGAAGTGTCAGACCCGCCGCTTCCGGGGCCCGAGTGGGTGAGGGTCCGGGTGCGGATGGGAGGGATCTGCGGCAGCGACCTTCACCTGGTGACGCTGCAGACGAGTCCGTCGGCTTCGGCCTTCGCCTCCTTCCCCTTCGTGCCCGGCCACGAGAACGTGGGCCAGGTGGTGGAGACGGGCTCCGCCGTGGCAGACCTCGCGGTGGGCCAGCGGGTGGTGGTGGAGCCCGTGCTGCCCTGCCGCGCCCGCGGACTGTTCCCACCCTGTCCGCCCTGTCAGGAGGGCGACTACCACCTGTGCGTGCGCACCACAGACGGCCACCTGAGCCCGGGGCTCATGGTGGGCGCGTGTCGCGACACCGGGGGCAGCTGGGGGGAGACCTTCGTGGCCCACCGGTCCCAGGTGGTTCCGCTCCCTCCCACGGTGAGCGACGAGAACGCCCTGATGAGTGAGCCTGCGGCCTGCGCCCTGCACGCCCTGATGCGCTGGCCACCCCGCGACGGAGACACCGTGGTCGTGGTGGGCGGCGGAATCATCGGACAGGCGGTGGTGGCGTGTCTGAGGGCCATGGGTTGCAGCTCCAGGGTCGTGGTGCTGGCCAAGTACCCGTACCAGGCGGAGCAGGCCCGGGCCCTGGGCGCAGACCACACCGTGCAGCTACAGGGTGCGGACGGCCACTACGAGGCCCTGGCGGACCTGGTGGGCGCGCGGGTGCGAAAGCCCATCCTGGGCAAGCGGGTGCTGGTGGGCGGCGCACCGATGGTGGTGGACTGCGTGGGGTCTGGCCGGAGCCTGGACGACAGCCTCCGGCTGGCAGGGCCCAAGGGGACGGTGGTGGTGTTGGGGCTGGCGTCCCTGCCCCGCGGGGTGGACTGGACGCCCGTGTGGCTGAAGGAGCTACGGGTGGTGGGCAGCTACGCGTACGCGGTGGAGCGGTGGCGAGGGCAGCCCGTGCGGACCCTGGAGCTGGTGGTGCGGTGGATGGCAGAGGGCAAGCTGGACCTGTCCGGCCTGGTCACCCACCGCTTCCCGGTGGACCGATACCGGGAGGCGCTGCGGGCAGCCCTGGGGAAGTCCACCACCAGGGCGTTCAAGGTCGCGTTCGAGTTCCAGTAGAAGGCTTCCGGGAGGTGGTGGGCGTGGTGACGGGCATGGTCCGGCCCTCGCAAGGCGTGGCACGCCGGCCGGTGGAGCGCGCCACCGACGCGTGGGTGCAGGTCCTGGTGGGGCCTGCGGAAGGGGCGGCCAACTTCGTGTTGCGCAAGTTCACCCTGGAGCCCGGCGGGGTGATTCCCCTCCACCGCCACCCCCACGTGGAACACGAACAGTACGTGCTGTCCGGCCGCATCCGACTCACGTTGGGAGGGTCGGTGCAGGAGGTCACCGCCGGCGACGCGGTGTTCATCCCTGCGGGTGTGCCGCACCGCTACGACAACCCCGGCCCGGAGACCGCGGAGTTCCTGTGCGTGGTCCCGCAGACGGCCTCCTACGAAACCGAGTGGCTGGACTGAGGCGCGGCGGCCCTGGGCCCCTGTCTATGAAGCACGGCACGTGTGGAGGGGGACCGGCGTCCCCCAAAAACGCGGCAGCGATTTTTGGGGTGGTCTAGGCCCGCACCTCCTGCCGCTGGAACAGCACGTACGTGGCTGCGAACAGCAGGATCACCACCGCCACCAGGGCGGTGAACTGCGGCCATACGATGAGCAGGCTCTGCCCCAGGGGGAGCGGGGTTCCCAGCACCGCGCCCTCGAGCTGCGTGATGAGGACGGGCCCCAGGGACCGCACGGACGGGTTCAGCAGGGCGATCACCGTCTCCGCGTACAGGGTGTTGGGCGAAAACCGGGCCAGCAGCAGGTGCAACCGGGCCTGCGCCAGCTCCTCCGCCACCCCGCCGTACTGGGTGGGCCTTAGGGCCTGGGAGACCAGGGCCGCCAGCATGTCCCAGAACACCGCAAACAGCAGCCACACCGCGATGGCGGTCATGGCGGAGGTGGCGGGCTGCCGGAACACCGCGGAGAACAGCATGGCAAGCCCCATCCAGATCCCCGCGTAAGCCAGGGTGGCCACCAGGAAGAACACACCCCGGGCCACCTCCTCCCCCCCGGGCGGCACGCCCAGCACGAACAGCCCCATACCGGTGACCACCACCCACAGGGCCACCAGGGTGATGGCCAGGGTGGCCAGGCCCGCCAGGAACTTGCCCAGGATCAGGGCGTCCCGGTAGATGGGCTGGCTCAGCACCCGGCTCAGGGTCCTGCGGTTGTACTCGCCGTTGATGGCGTCGAATCCCAGGGCGATGGCGGTGAGGGGGATCAGAAAGCCCAGGAAGCCCACGAAGGACGGAAGCGGCTCCCGGGCGGTGGTGAACAACCGCAGGAACAGGAAGGGGTCTTCCCCGATGGTCTGGCGGATACTCTGAGTGGCCGCGTACACGGTGCCCACCGCGGTGAGCAGCATGAGCGTCTCCAGGATCTGCATGCGGACGCCCGTGAGGTGGTCTGCCAGCTCCTTGTAGACCACCGCCCACAGGCCGGTCCACGGAGAGCCCTCTCGCCGCGGTACCTCCGCGCTGGCCTGCGCCACCTGCGTGCTCACACCGCACCTCCCGCCTGTGCTTCCAGCTGTTGGAAGTATCGGGCGTACACCTCATCCAGGCCGGGGCGATCCACGCTCAGGGCCAGCAGCTCCCCGGTGGCCACCACCCTCCGGGCGATCTCCGGCCGGCAGTCCACACGCGCCTCCACGCGGTAGGCGTCGCCGTCCGTCCGGGTCACCCGCACCACCCCAGGCACCTCCCCCAGCACCCGCTCCACGTCCGATCCCCGGGCCTGCACATGGATGCGGTACGCGCCGCCCAGCACCTGCTCGCGCAGCTCGTCCACGGTGCCCTCGAGCACCATGCGGCCCCGATGGAACAGCCCCACCCGGTCACACACACTCTGCACCTGGTGCAGCAGATGCGAGGCCAGCAGCACCGTGAGCCCGTCCCGCTTCAGGCTGCGGATGAGGTCCAGGAACTCCAGAGCCGCCTCTGGGTCCAGTCCCAGGGTGGGCTCGTCCAGGATAGCCACCTGGGGCTGTTTCAGCAGCACGTCCGCCAGGCCCAGCCGCTGCTTCATCCCGCGGGAGAAGGTGCCCACCTTCCGGTGGGCCACGTCCGCCAGCCCCATGCGCTCCAGGACCTCCCCGATCCGGCGGTTGGCCTCCGCGGAGGACAGCCCGTTCAGGGCGGCGGTGTAGCGCAGGTTCTCCCACGCAGTGAGCTCGTCGTAGAAGCCCACGGAGTCAGGCAGGTAGCCCACCCGCCGCTTCACCTGCAGCGGCTGGCGCGTGGGATCCCACCCCAGCACGCGGGCGATCCCTGCGGTGGGCTCCGTGAGACCCAGCAGCATGAGGATGGTGGTGGTCTTGCCGGACCCGTTGGGGCCCAGCATCCCGAACACCTCCCCCGTGTGCAGGCGGAGGTTCAGGTCCTGGACCGCCACCACCTGGCCGTACCGCTTGGTGAGTCCGACCGTCTCGACCGCGACGCTCATCGCCGCCCGTACCGGGACACCGCCTGGCCCACCACCAAGAGGGCCGCCGCGATGAGAACAACGCCCACGATCCCCCACAGGGTGCGGGTCAGGACTGTAATCCGGAAGTCCGCAGAGGCAGACCCGTCGGTGGCGCTGGCGGTGATGGTGACCATGTAGTCGCCCGCAATGGCCCGCGGGGAGGGCCGCACCCGGGCGGTCACCTCCCGCTCCCCGCGCGGCGGAATTTCGTCGATGCGATCCGGCTCAAACGTCACCTCCCATCCGGAGGGCGGCGAAGCGGACAGGGAAACGTTGCGGGCCGGGGCGGAGCCCTCGTTCTTGATCACCACCTTCAAGGGCTCGGTGGCTCCCGCGTAGGCCCGACCCGACAGCCGTCCCTCCGGAGCGGTGACCCGCAGCTCCGGGCGGCCCGTGACCTCCGCGGTGAGCCGGATCGTGGCGCTGGTGCCTCCCCCCACCGCCCGCACGGTGATGGGGTAGGTGCCCGCGGGGGTGTCCTGGGGCATGTTCACCTCCACCTCCACCTCCCGCGACTCACCGGCCTTCACCGGCACGCTGGTGACCTGCTGCGCCAGCAGGGTGAAGTTCACCTGGAAGCGGCGAGGAGCCTCCGCATCCAACTGCACCAACTGGTCCTGGTCGCTGTCGTTGCGCACGGTGACCCGGTACCGGAAGGTCGAGGTGGCCGGACCGCGTAGGGTCGGCAGCTCCGCCTCCAGGCTCAGCCTTGGAGGCAGCACCTGCCCCAGAGTGATCTCCACCGGCAAAGATGCGCTGGCGCCCTGCCCCTGGGCCAACACCCGGAACCGGTAGGTGCCCGCGCGCACTCCCCGGGGCGGTTCCAGCCGCAGGGTGACGGTGGCCTCCCCGTCAGGGATCACGGAGACCGCCTGCACCACCCGGCCGCCCGCCAGGAACCGGGCACGCCAGCCTGTGGGCACTTCCGCCACCCTCAGGGACACCACCTGCGGCGGCAGGTCGAAGTTCCGCACGGTGAGGCTCAGGGAGACCGGCTCGCCCGCGCGCACCGTCTGCGCGGGATACTGCGTGTACACCGCGAGCCCGCGAAACGCGGGAGCTGCCCACACCGGCCCTCCCAGGCTTACGGCCAGGATCACAGCCAGGCCCATCCAGCCGACTGCGCGCATCGAACACCTCCTCGAGAGTTGGTCGGTGGGGTGGCGCCCCCCGGGCGCTCCCCGGGGCAGCGACCGGCGAATGGCCCCCGGCGTCCCGTGCTGGGACGCGGGTGGGGTGCTTGCCGCACCCCCTTCCTCATATACGATACCTGCCGCCTTCAAGCTCCGGTTCCCCAGAAAGCCCGGCCATTGCCCCGGAGATCTCCCTATGGTGTCAGCACCCGCAGCGCCTGCGGCTGGACCCGGAAGCGGGCGGGCGTGGTGCCCACGGGTTCGCCGTCCGCGTGCACTGCGAGCGGCACGGAGCACTCCACCACGACCTCCCGGGCGGCCGCCCGCGCCACCTTCGGGTGAGTGAGGTGCCGGCCTGCATACAGCATGGGCAGGATCCGGAACACCTCCAGCTTGTGCACGTCGCCGATCCGGACCACTTCCAGCTCCCCGTCGTCGGGCCGGGCGTGGGGACACATGCGGATCCCGCCCGCGTAGGCTGGGGAGTTGCCCACCGCCACCAGGAACACCCTGGCCGTCCAGGGCACCCCATCCAGCCGTACCGTCACCTCGGTGGGCCGGTACCGCACCAGGGTCCGGAAGATCCCGGCCACGTACATGGCGGTACCCCGGACCACCTTGTTCCGCCCGTTAACCCAGCGCGCCACCTCCGCGTCAAAACCCACCCCTGCTACGTTCACGAACCACCGGTCGTTGGCGCGGCCTAGGTCCACCCACCGAACCCGTGACTCCAGTAGCACCTGTGCTGCCTTCTGCGGGTCGGGGGGGATCCCCAGGCATGTGGCGAAGTCGTTCGCCGTACCCAGGGGCACCAGCCCGAGGCTCACCGACCCGAGGGTCCCGCACCGGGCCAGGCCGTTGGCCACCTCGTTGGCGGTTCCATCCCCACCCACCGCCAAAACCACCTCCGCCCCCTCACCGACTGCGTGCGCCGCCAGCTCCACCGCGTGACCGGGAAACTCAGAGCGCACCTCGTCCACCGACCAGCCCGCGGCCCGCAGCTGGTCCCGCACCCGCGGCCAGCCCCGCGCGGCCCGGCCCCGGCCCGCCACGGGGTTCACCACCGCCACCGCCCTCACGCGCGCCCCACCCCCGCGCGGCGCCGGCCGTTCATCCGTACCGGTACTGCACCCCGAAGCCACCCCGAGGAGGCCTCCAGTCGATCACCCGGTACGGGCACCCCGTCAGGCACGTGGTGCACTCCACGCAGTTCTCGTACGCCACGAGAATCCGCGCCTGCTCCGGGTCCCACTCGTACACCTTGGCCGGGCAGAAGGTGGTGCAGGGCCGCCGCCACTCGTCCCCACAGCGGTCCGCGCACACACGCGGGTCGGTGATGCGGATGTGGGTGGTGCGGTCGTGCTTCCACCGCAGGGTGTACAGCTTGTCCTCCACCCGCACGGACTGTCCGGCTCCCATCCCCGCCCTCCGTCACCGGATCGCCTTCCACACCTCGTACAGGTCTCGCGTCAGGAAGGGCAGCGGCCGGCGGCGGGTGAGCTCCCGCCAGATCTTCCGCTGCTTGTCCCGTTTGGACACGCCGTCCACGGTGAGCATCTCGTGCGCCGCCCGGTTGGCCAGCTCCGCGTAGGTCCCGAACAGGTCCGGCCGCCGCTCCGCCAGCTCGGGCAGGTGTCGGTACTTGCGCAGGTCCTTCAGCACGAACGACTCCTCCAGTTTGGCCGCGTACAGACTCAGCGTCCGGGCACTGAAGTCCCCTCGGCGTTTGGCCTCCACCACCGTTTCCCCCGCCAGCCGCCCCGCAGTCATGGCCAGGTTGCTGCCCTCCCGGTGCAGCCCGTTCACCATCATGGCCGCGTCGCCGGCCACCAGCACCCCGTCCCCGTACAGCTTCGGCATGGCCGCCAGCCCCCCCTCCGGGATGGCGTGCGCGCTGTACTCCAGGGTCTCCCCGCCCGCCAGCAGGGGCCGCACCAACGGGTGCTGCTTCAGCCCTTCCAACAGCTCGTACGGAGGAATCCGGGTCCGCATGAGGTGCGACACCAGAACCCCCACCCCCACCGACACCGAGTCGTGGTTGGTGTACAGGAAGCCGTAGCCGGACATGCCCCGCGTCACCGCGCCGTAGATCTCGATGGTAGCCCCCTGACCCGGTTCCAGGTTGAACCGCGCTTCGATGACCTCGGGAGGCAAACCCACCACCTCCTTCACGCCCAGGGCCAGGTGGTGGGGTTCGACAGGGTGGTCGCGGAGTTTCGCCCGCTGCACCAGGGCGGAGTTCACCCCGTCGCACAGGACCACCACGTGCGCGTACAGGTCGCCTTCCTCCCGGCCGGTCCGCACGCCCACCACGCGGCCGTCCTGCCACAACACGTCCTCCACCGTGGTGCCCGGCACCAGAAGGGCTCCGGCCTCCTCCGCCTTCTGCGCAAACCACCGGTCCCACCGGGCACGCAGCACGGTGAAGGCGTTCGGGCAGCCGTCGGGGTGGTAGGCCATGGCAGGGCTGCGGTGGCCCACGCTCACCGCGCTGTCCTCCGTGGCCAGCCACAGCCGCTCCTCCACCACCACCCGCTCGATGGGCGCCCCCTGCGTCCAGAACTCCGGGACCACCTCCGCCGCCATGCGGCCGTACATCACGCCCCCCATCACGTTCTTGGCGCCCGGGTACTCGCCCCGCTCCAGCAGCACCACGCTGAGGCCCGCACGGGCCATGGTGGCCGCGGCGGCTACGCCCGCGGGTCCCGCTCCCACCACGATGGCGTCGAATTTCTCCACCTCCGCACCTCCCGACCAGACCCACAAAATCGCCGGCGCGATCGATGGGGATCCCAGACAGGTTCCTAGCGCAGGAGCGCCGCCACCCGCTGAGCCCAGGTGGTCAAGGGGCCCGGCAGCACCCCGAACAGCAGGGTGGCAGCCGCGCTGACCCCGAGCCCCACCCCCGCCCACGGGCCCGGGTGCAGCCGCACACCTGCCCGCCCGGGCCCCAGGTAGGCCGCGTACGCCGCCCGCAGGTAGTAGGCCACGGACACCACGCTGGTGATCACGCCCACCACCGCCAGCCACAGCAGGCCACCCTGGAGGGCCGCCATGAAGAGGTAGAACTTGCCCACGAAGCCCGCGGTGGGCGGTAGCCCCGTGAGGGATGCCATGAACACCGCAAATGCCGCCGCGAGAGCGGGCGAACGGTCCGCCAGCCCGCGCAGGTCCTCCACCTCGTCCGCCTCCACCCCCGCGCGCTCCAGGAAGGTGAGGACGCCGAACGCGCCCAGGTTCATGGCGGCGTACGCGGCCAGGTAGTACACCGCGCTCCACACGCCCGTGCCGTTGCCGGCGGCCACGCCCACCAGCAGGTAGCCCGCGTGGCTAACGCTGGAGTAGGCCAGCATGCGCTTGAGGTTGGTCTGCCGCAGGGCGGCCAGGTTCCCCACCACCATGGTGGCGGCGGACAGCGCGGCCAGCAGGGGCTGCCACGCGGGCAGAAGGTGCGGCAGGGTGAGGGGCAGGAGGCGCACCAAAGCACCCACCGCGCCCACCTTGGCGAGCACCGACATGAACGCCACCGCGGGAACGGGGGCACCCTCGTACACGTCCGGGGCCCACGCGTGAAAGGGCACCACCGCGGCCTTGAAGCCTAAGCCCACCACCACCAGGCCAAGCCCCACCAGGAGAGGGAACGACCCCTCCGCGCCCGCCAGGCGAGCGAGTCCGGTGCTGCCCGTGGCCCCGTACACCAGGGCCACCCCGTACAGCAGCAGGGCGGAGGCGAACGAGCCCAAGAGGAAGTACTTGAGCGAAGCTTCCTGGGACCGGTGGCTGTCCCGTGCGAACCCTGCCAGCACGTACAGGGGCACAGACAGGGTCTCCAGGGCCACGAACAGGAACAGCAGGTCCTGGCTGGCCACCATCAGCATGGCCCCCACGGTGGACAGCAACACCAGGGCGTAGTATTCGCCGCGGTCCAGCCCCACGCGCGCGAGGTAGTCGCGGGCCAGGAGCATCCCTCCTGCGGCCACCGCGAGGCCCACCAGCTGCAGGGCGTTGGCCAGCCCGTCCCGGGCGTACAGGACGCCGAAGGCGCCTTCACCGGCCGTCCACACGGCGCCCGCCGCCCACCCGAGAGCCACCAGCGCCACCAGCCACCAAACCGCCCGCGCTCGGGAGGTCCGCGTGAACACGTCGGCCAGCAGGGCCAGCAGCGCCGCGGCCGCGACCACCACCTCCGGGGCCAGGGGTCGCAGGTCCACAGTCATCGCGCGCCTCCGGCCAGCCCGTGGGCCTCGACCGACGCGGTCACCCGGTGGACCAGGGCCTGTACGGCCGCCTCGCTGCGGGCCAGCCACGGCCTCGGGTACAGCCCGATCCACAGCACCACCACCACCAGGGCCAGCAGGGCGGTAGCCTCGTGCCCCCGCAGGGGCGCGAACGTCCGAACCTCAGGCCGCACGGGGCCGAAGTACACCCTCTGCACCATCCACAGGAGGTAGACCGCGGAAAGAACCACGCCACCCGCGGCCGCGGCCGCCCACCGGGGGTCCGCCCGGAACGCGCCCAGCAGCACCAGGAACTCCCCCACGAACCCGTTGGTGCCCGGTAGGGCCGCGGAGGAGAACACCACGAACAGGGACAGGGCCGCGAAGGTGGGCATCACCCGCGCCACCCCGCCGAACGCCTCCAGGGCACGGGTGTGGGCGCGCTCGTACAGCACTCCCACCATGAGGAACAGGGCGCCGGTGGAGATCCCGTGGTTCACCATCTGCAGCAGGGCGCCGGCCAGCCCCTGCGGGTTGAGAGCGAAGGTTCCCAGCACCACAAACCCCAGGTGGCTCACGGAGGAGTACGCCACCAGGCGCTTCACGTCCGGCTGCGTGTACGCCACCGCGGCCCCGTACAGGATGCCCACCACCCCCAGGGCCATGAAGGCGGGAGCCGCCCCGCGCGCCATCTCCGGGAACACGCCCAGGCAGAACCGCACCAGCCCGTAGGTGCCCATCTTCAGCAGCAGCCCCGCCAAGATCACGCTGCCCGCGGTGGGGGCCTCCGTGTGGGCGTCCGGAAGCCACGTGTGCAGGGGGACGATGGGCACCTTGATGGCGAAGGCCAGGGCAAACGCCGCGAACAGGTAGCCCTGCGCGGCCCGGGGCAGCGGTGTGGCCACCAGCCGGGTGAAGTCGGAGGTCCCGGTGGCCAGGTACAGCCCCGCGATGGCCAGCAGCATGAACACGCTGCCGGCCATGGTGAACAGGAAGAACTTCAGCGCCGCGTAGGCCCGCCGCTCCGAACCCCACAGCCCGATCAGGAAGTACATGGGGACCAACACCGCTTCCCAGAACACGTAGAACAGCACCAGGTCCAGGGCCAGGAACGTGCCGAGAACCGCGGTCTCCAACAACAGCAGCAGGAGCAGGTACTCCTTGACCCGCGTGCGCACCGCGTCCCACGTCCCCACCAGGGCCACGGGGAACAGGAAGGCGGTCAGGACCACCAGGGGCAGGGAGATGCCGTCCATCCCCAGGTGGTAGGTGATCCCCAGGGGCGCCACCCACGACGCCCGCTCGGCGAGCCAGAAACCCGGTTCGCCCCGAGGTGCCTGCCAGAACAGCCACGCGGACAGGGCCAGGGGCACGAGGCTAGTAGCCAGAGCCACAACCCTCAAAAGCTCGTCCCGTCGGGGCAGCAGGGCCAGCACCGCGGCCCCCACCAACGGGCTGAACACGGTGGTGGACAGCACCCAGGACGTCACCGCAGCACCCAGTACGCGAACAGCACCACGGCGCCCGCCAGAACCCCCGCGGCGTACTGACGGACGTTGCCCGTCTGCCACGTACGCACCGCGGAAGCGGCGCGCACCACCGCCTCCGCCAGGGCAGACGCCGTGCGGTCGATCCCACCCGCGTCCACCCGCTCCGCCAGCAGCCGGCTGAAAGCCTTTGCGGGACGCACCAACGCGCGGTCGTACAGCGCCTCCACGCCCCACCCGGCGGCCAGCACCCGGCCTACCGGGCCCAGGTCCGGCTCCCGGCGCCCCCGGTGCGCCCACCAGCCGGCCAGCACACCCGCCACGGCCACCGACACCGCCAGCACCACCTCGCCCGAGCCAGCCGCGGCCTTCCCGTGCTCTCCGAACACAGGCTGGAGCAAGGCGTGCAGGGGAGCCGCCGCCCAGCCCGCGCCCACGAAGCCGCCCACCGCGGACAGCACCACGAGCCCCGCCATGGGCCAGGCCATGGCTGGGGGCGGGTCGTGGGCGTGCGCGGGCTGGTGCGCCTCTCCGAAGAAGGCCAGCACCGCGGCCCGGGTGGCGTAGTATGCGGTCACGAAACTGGTAACCAGGGCCACCGCCCAGACCCCGACCGCGTGTGCCCGCGCCGCGTGCAGGATCTCCTCCTTGCTCCAGAAGCCCGACAGGGGCGGGATCCCGGCCAGGCTCAGGGCCCCCACCACGAACCCCAAGAAGGTCAGCGGCATGTAGCGGCGCAGGCCACCTAGGTGGCGCAGGTCGATCTGGCCGTGCAGGGCGTGCATCACGCTTCCCGCCGCCAGAAACAGCAACGCCTTGAAGAAGGCGTGGGTGGTCAGGTGGAAGAACGCCGCGCCCCCGCCCCCCACGCCCAGGGCCAGGAACATGTAACCCAGCTGGCTGATGGTGGAGTAGGCGAGGACCCGCTTGAGGTCGTATTGCGTCACCGCCACCGTGGCCGCGAACAGGGCCGTGGCCGCGCCCACCGGCGCCACCACCGCCCCCAGCACCGGGCCCGCGGCCTCAAACAGGGGCCACAGCCGGCCCACCAGGAACACCCCCGCGGTGACCATGGTGGCCGCGTGGATCAGGGCCGACACCGGCGTCGGCCCCTCCATGGCGTCCGGCAGCCACACGTACAGGGGCAGCTGTGCGGACTTGCCCGTTGCTCCCGCGAACAGCAACAAGCTGGCGGCCACCAGCCCCGGGTGACCCCGCAGCGCCCCTCCGCCGTCGCCCAGCAGCCGCCAGATCTCGCGGAACTCCAGCGTCCCCAGCAGGGCCCACACGGAAAGGATCCCCAGCACGAACGCGGCATCGCCCAAGCGGTTCACCACGAACGCCTTGCGGCCCGCGGCGGCGGCGGCCGGCCGTTCGAACCAGAAGCCGATGAGCAGGTACGAGCACAGCCCCACCAGCTCCCAGCCCACGAACAGCACCAGCAGATTGGCGCCGAGGACCAGCACCAACATGGACGCCACGAACAGGTTCAGGTAGGTGAAGTAGCGGCTGTAGTCGGGGTCGTCCGCCATGTAGCCCACGGAGTACACGTGGATGAGGAACCCCACTCCTGTGACCACCAGGGCCAGCAGGGCCGAAAGCGGGTCCCACTGCAGGGCTGCGGAGGCCCGGAACTCGCCCACCGCCACCCAGTCGAACAGCCGGACCACCTGCGGGGAAGGCCCCGCAGCCGCCAGGTCCCGGGCCGCGCCCGCGCTGACCAGGAACGCGGCGAGGACCGCCAGGCACGCCACCAGGGACACGCCCCGGCGGCCCAGGCGTCCGCCCCACAGGCCGTTGGCCACCGCGCCCGCCAGGGGGAGGGCGACGATCCACGGAACAGCGCGCGCGTCCACGGCTACCCCCGTAGCAGGTCCACCTCGTCCACGTCCACGGTGTCGCGGCTGCGGAAGATGTGAACCAGGATGCTCAGGCCCACCACCACCTCCACCGCGGCGACCACCAGGACAAAGAAGACCGCCAGCTGCCCGTCCAGGTTCGCGTGGACGCGGCTCAAAGTGACGAAGGCCAGGTTCACCGCGTTCAGCATGAGCTCGATGGACATGAACAGGATCAGGGCGGTCCGGCGGACCAGGACGCCCACGGTGCCCAGGGTGAACAGGGCCGCGCTGAGCAGCAGGTAAGCGGAGGCGGGCACGGTCATGCCTGGTCCCCGCCTCCTGGCCGTGGCCCGGCCGGGGTCGTGGGGCTGCTCCCCAGCACTACGGCCGCCACGATGCCCACCAGGAGCAGCAGGGAGGCGACCTCAAAGGGGAGCAGGAACTTCCCGAACAGCTCCCGGCCCACCGACTCGGTGGTTCCGAACCCCTGCGGCAGGTCTCTCCTGGCGCCGGGAAGCCCCCACACCGCCGCGCTGAGCCCCGCCCACAGGGCCAGCCCCAGGGGGACTGCCAGCGCCCACTGCCCGCCCACCCGGGAGGGCCTCGATTCCGGGGTCCGCGTGTGAAGCAGCATGATCACGAACAGGAACAGGACCACGATAGCGCCTGCGTACACGATCACCTGCAGGACCGCCAGGAACTCCGCGGCCAGGGTGAGGTACAGGATGGCCAGGGACCCCAACACCACCAGGAGGCTCAGGGCGCTGTGGACGGGCTGCCGGGCGGCCACCACTCCCAGCCCGCCCGCCAGGCTCAACGCCGCACCGACGGCGAACAAGAACACCTCCACGGCACCTACACCTCCCGGTTCGGGTCGCGGCCGGAGGCGCCCGGATAGGGCTCCTGCAGCATGGACTTGGTGTAGATGAGGGCCTCCCGCCGGTAGTCGGCCAGCTCGAAGTCCCGGCCGAGCACGATGGCGCCCGTGGGACACGCCTCCTCGCAGAAACCGCAGAAAATGCACCGCAGCATGTTGATCTGGAACTCCTCCGCGTACCGTTCGCCCCGGCTGACCCGCCGCTCGGGGGTGTTCTCCGCGGCCTTCACATAGATGGCCTGCGAAGGGCAGACGATCACGCACAGCTCGCAGCCCACACACCGCTCCGTGCCGTCCGCATACAGGGTCAGCCAGTGCCGTCCCTTGTAGCGGCCCGCGACCCGCGGGCGCCGCTCCGGGTACTGCACGGTGACCGGCGGGCGGAACAGGTGGCGCAGGGTTACCGCCATGCCCTTCAGGATGGCCGCCCCTTCCACGACCACACGTTGCCAGCCGTTGCGGTTCCGCACGCTCCCTCCCACAGGTCCTGCCCTACAACAGGAGGACGGCGCTCACCAGGAGGTTCAGGAGCGCCACCGGGATGAGCACCTTCCAACCGAGGCCCATCAGCTGATCATACCGCACCCGGGGGACGGTGGCGCGGATCCAGATGAGCACCACCACGAACAGCAGGACCTTCAGGACGAACCACACCACGGGGGGCAGCAGCGGCCCGTGCCAGCCGCCCAGGAACAGGGTGGCCGCCAGGGCTCCCTGGGTGATCATGGCCAGGTACTCCGCGATGTAGAACATCACGAACTTGAACCCCCCGTACTCCGTCTGGTACCCCGCCACCAGCTCCTGCTCGGCCTCCGGGAGGTCAAACGGCGCGCGGTTGGTCTCCGCCAACGCGGACAGGAAGAACACCAGGAACGCCACGGGCTGGCGCAGCACGAACCACCCCTGCTCCTGCGCCTGCACGATGCGCACCAGGCTCAGGCTGCCGGCCTCCAACACCACCGCCAGAACTGCCAACGCCAGGCTCAGCTCGTAACTGATGACCTGGGCGCTGCTGCGCAGCCCGCCCAAAAGGGAGTACTTGCTGTTCGACGACCACCCACCGAGGATCAGGCCGTACACCCCGAGGGAGGACGCTCCGAGGACCAACAGCAGCGCGGTGTTCACGTCCGCCAGGTACAGGGTCACCCGGCGTCCGAACAGCTCCACCTCCGGGCCGAAGGGGATCACCGCGTAGACAAACAGGGCCACGGTCATGAGGAGGACCGGAGCCGCCACGTACACCACCCGGTCCGCCCCCGCGGGGGCGAAGTCCTCCTTGGTGAGCAGCTTGATGCCGTCCGCCAGAGGCTGCAGGAGCCCCCATGGCCCAACCCGGTTGGGCCCGTAACGCACCTGGAAGCGGCCGAGCAGCTTGCGCTCCAGCAACACCTCGTAGGCGGTGGCGGTGAGCAGCACGAACAGCAGCACTGCGCTTTTCAGCAGCGCCTCCACCACCACCGCGGTCACCGGCTCACTCCCTCCAGCACTCGTATCCGGACCCGCAGCTCCGGGTTGGCCCACCGCGCCCGCGGCAGTTGCGAAAAGCCCACGGGCACCAGCACGTGCCCGGGCCTCGCCCGGTCTGCCACCTCAGCCCGGACGCGCGCCACCGCGTCGCCCGCCCGCAGCTCCACCTCTGCTCCGTCGTCCACCCCCAGGGCCGCCGCGTCCTGCGCGTGCAACACCACCGCGGGCGTGCCCGCGAGCTCTGGAAGGCCCCGGGACCGGGCGCTCATCTCGCCCTGCCGGAACAGGGGCGCGGCGGGTATCACCCACAGCCCCTCCTCCTGTCGCCCTGCGGCGGCCGGGCGGCGGTATTCCACCTGCGGGCGTGGCCTCGGCAACTCTGTGGGCCGGTCCAGGTCCAGCTGCGGGGCCGCCCGGCGCAGCTCCGCCCACACCGCCCCCACGGACGCGTACTCCATGGGGCGGCCCAGGCGTGCGGCCAGCACCTGCAGGATTTCCCCGTCCGCGCGGGCACCTGGGGGGCCCATGCGGCTCGGGGCCACCCTCTGCGGCCGGCCCTCTAGGTTCACCACCGTCCCCTCCCGCTCGAAGATGCTGAGGGCGGGCAGCACCACGTCCGCCTGCCGCGCGGTGTCCGTCCAGAACAGCTCCGTCACCACCAGCAGCTGCAGCCCCGCCCGTGCCCGGTGCCACAGGGCACCGTCCGGGAAGTCCCGGGCCGGGTCTGCCCCTGCCACGTAGAGGACGCGCAGGGCCCCGGCGGCACACGCCTCCAGCATCGCGGGGGTGGATAAGCCCGGCTCCTCCGGCGGCGCGAATCCCCAGACCTCGTGCAGCCGTGCCCGTGCCTGCGGGTCGTCCAGCGCCACAAGTCCCGGGAGGGCGTCCGGCACCAGGCCCGCCAGCAGGGCACCCACCGCGTTGCCCTTGCCCCGCAACACCCACACCTGGCCCCCGTGTACCGCCTGCAGGGTCTGCAGGGCAGCCAGGGTCCGCTCCGGGTGGGGGCCGTCCCACGACAGCCGTCCCACCGCGAACACGGCCGGCCCGGCCTCCAGACAGCGAACCAGTTCCTCCACCGCCGCGCGGTCCACTCCAGCCCGGCGGCAGCTTTCGTCCACGTCCACCTCGCGCAGCGGTTCGGGCAGGCCACCCGCGCGTTCACCGACAAGACATGCGGCTGCGTACAGCACGTCTGCCTCCGCGCCGTAGTCGTGCAGCACCGAGCACTTCAGGTAGGGCTCCACCTCTAGCCGCTTGGGCGAGATCGCGACCCCCACCAGCCCGCGGTCCAGGGCGCGCTTGGCCCGCAGCCACAGGACCGGGTACTCCTCGGTGAGGTCGCAGCCCACCAGCACCAGCACCGCCGCCGACTCCAGGGCCTGGAAGGTCCCGCTGCCCCACGCCCACTCCCGGGCGGACGGCGTAAACCGGGCGTCGGCGCGCGCGTCCACGTGGTTGGAGCCCAGGGACCGGAACAGTCGGCCCAGCAGGTAGGCCTCCTCCACGGTGAGCCGCTCGCCGCCCAGGGCCGCCACGCGGGGGGCAGCTTCCCCGAGCGCGTGGGCCACGCGGTCCAGAGCCTCCTCCCAGCTAGCCTCCCGCAGCACGCCGCGCTCCCGCACGTAAGGCGTGGTGAGCCGGTCGGGGTGCTGGGTGTAGTCGTAGCCGAAGAACCCCAGGTCGCAAAGCCAGATGTCGTTCACCTCGGCCTTCTCCCGGGCCCGGACCCGCACCACCTCCCCGCCCCGGGCGTCCACCCAGGTGGCGCACCCGACCCCGCAGTGATTGCACACGCTGGCCACCGGCCGGTTGTCCCACGGCCGGGCGCGGAACCGGTACACGCCGCTGGTGAGGGCCCCCACCGGGCAGATGGCGATGGTGTTGCCGATGAACTTGCTGGGCCGCTCCTGCGTCACCGGCGGGACGTCAATGTGGGTCCGGTAACCGCGGTCGTGACCCTTGAGGGCGTGGTCACCCGCCACCACCTCCCCGAACCGCGTGCAGCGCCAGCACATGATGCACCGCTCCCGGTCCAGGGTGAGCACCGGGCTCAGGCGGACGGCCTTGGGGAAGCGCCGCTTGGGCTCCACGAACCGGGACGCCCCGGGGCCGTACTTGAAGGTGTTGTCCTGAAGGGGGCACTCTCCGCCCTTGTCGCAGATGGGACAGTCCAGGGGGTGGTTGATGAGCAGGAACTCCAGGATGGCCCGCCGGGCCTCCACCACCGTAGGGCTTTCCGTCCACACCACCATCCCCTCCTGCGCCTCCAGGGTGCAGGAGGTCTGCAGCCGTGGCATCTTCTCCACCTGCACGAAGCACATGCGGCAGGCGCCCAGGGGGGGCATCCGGTCGTGGTAGCAGAAAATGGGGATCTCTACGCCCAGCTGGCGCGCCGCGTGGTACACCGTGGTGCCCTTGGGCACGGTCACCGTGCGGCCGTTGATGGTCAGGGTGACGGTGGACATGGGCTAGCCTCCCGGCGCGGGTGCTCCCAGGTGCAGCCGCACGGGCATGGAGACAGGCTCCCGGGCGGCGCGGATGTACGCCTCGAACTCCTCGCGGAAGTCCTCCAGCCCGGCCCGCAGGCTCGGGGGCACGCTCTCCCCCAGGGGACAGAAGCAGGTGCCGGTCATGTTCCGGGCCAGGCTTGCGAGCAGGTCCAGGTCCTCCGGCCGGCCGCGCCCGTGCAGGATGCGGTCCAGGATCTGCGTGACCCACACGGTTCCCTCGCGGCAGGGCGTGCACTTGCCGCAGGACTCGTCGCGGTAGAACTCGCACACCCGCGCGATCACCTTCACCATGTCTGTGGTCTCGTCCATGACGATCACCGCCGCGGAGCCCAGCATGGAGCCCAGCTGGGCCAGCTCCTCATGCCGCAGGGGCACGTCCAGGTGCCGGGCGGGAAGCGGTCGGCTCGAGGTCCCGCCCGGGTAAAAGGCCTTCACCTGCCTTCCGCCCCGCACCCCGCCCGCCCGCTCGATGAGCTCCCGGGCGGTGGTCCCTAAAGGGGCTTCCACCACCTGGGGCCGATCCACGTGGCCGCTCACCGAGTACAGCTGCGGAGGCCCCTGCTGCAACCACCACTCCGGGCCCTCGCGCACGATCCACGGCACACAGCAGAGGGTCTCCACGTTGTTGAGCACCGTGGGCTTGCTGTACAGGCCCATGACCGCGGGGAAGTATGGCGGCTTCAGCCGCGGCATGGCCCGCCGGCCCTCCAGGGACTCCAGCAGGGCCGTCTCCTCGCCCGCGATGTACGCGCCCGCCCCAGGGTGCACGTATACGTCCAGGGAAAAGTCCGTGCCCAGGATCCGCTGCCCCAGGTAGCCACGCTGGTAAGCCTGCGCGATGGCCGTCTCCAGCTTGCGGCGGGCCTCGTAGAACTCCCGGCGGATGTACACGTACGCGGTGCGCACCCCGTTGGCGTACGCCGCCAGGGCAATCCCCTCCACCAGAAGGTGCGGGTCTCCCTCCAACAGGGTGCGGTCTTTGAAGGTCCCCGGCTCCCCCTCGTCGGCGTTCACCACCAGGTATTTCACCGGAGCGTCCTTGGGCACGAACTTCCACTTGCGGCCCGTAGGGAATCCGGCGCCTCCCCGGCCCCGTAGCTGCGAGCGGTCCACCAGGTCCGTCACCTGGTCGGGACTCAGCTCCCTCAGGGCGCGGCGGAGGGCCGCGTATCCCCCCCGGCGCTCGTACGCCTCGATCTCGCCCTGGTCAGGCTCGCGCACGTACCGTAACAGCACAGGTTCCGCCACGGCTCAGTCCAGCTCCTCCACGAGCCGCGCCGCCTCCTCGGGACTCAGGGGACCGTGGCGCTGTTGGTCCACGATCATGCACGGCGCCTGGTCGCAGGCGGCCAGGCACTCCACCGCCAGCAGGGTCACCCGTCCGTCCGGGGTGGTCTGCCCCGCCCGGATCCCCAGCGCCCGTTCGACGCGCTCCCGCACCGCCTCCGCGCCCGACAGCATGCACGAGACGTTGGTGCACAGCTGGACCACGTGGCGGCCCGGCGGCTCCGTGAAGATTAGCGTGTAGAAGGAGGCCACCTCCGCCACCACCTCCACCGGCAGCCCCAGCAGCCGTCCCACCTCCGCCATGGCCTCCGGGGACACCCACCCCTGCTCCTCCTGCACCCGCAGGAGGGCCGGGATGAGGGCGGACTGCGCCACCGGGTAGCGTCCCCGCAGCGCCTCGATGTCCCGCTTCACAGCCTCCGACAGCAACACACCCTCCTCGGGTGGCCGCTGGCCCGCACGGCCGCCCGCACCACCGGGGACCGGACTAACGGTCCACGTCCCCCAGCACGATGTCGATGGAGGCGATGGCCACCACCACGTCCGCCAGCATGCCACCGCGGACCATGGCGGGCAACGCCTGCAGATTCGAGAACGACGGCGCCCGGACCCGGACCCGCACCGGGCGGTTGGACCCGTCCGACACGATGTAGTAGCCCTTCTCCCCGCGCGGGGACTCCACCGCGGCGTACACCTCGCCCTTTGGGGGATGGATGCCCTCGCTTACCAGCTTGAACTGGTGGATCACCGCCTCCATGGACCGCACCAGCTCCGCCCGGGGCGGAAGCGCCACCTTTCGGTCCCCAGTGATCACCGGGCCCAGGGGCAGCCGGTCCAGGGCCTGCAGGACAATCCGCCGCGACTGCCGCATCTCCTCCATGCGGACGCGGTAGCGGTCGAAGGCGTCCCCTCGCTCGCCCGTGGGGACGTCGAACTCGAAGTCGTCGTAGGAGGAGTACGGGAAGGCCTTGCGGACGTCGTAGGCGATCCCCGATCCCCGCAGGGTGGGTCCTGTTACCCCGTAGGCCAGGGCGTCCTCCCGGCTCAGCACTGCCACGCCCTCGTGGCGGCGGCGCCAGATGAGGTTGTCCGTGAGCATGGCCTCGTACTCGTCCAGCCGGCGGGGGAACTCCTCCAAAAACTGCCGCGCCGCGGGCTCGAACTCCTCCGGCAGGTCCGCGGCCACCCCGCCGATGCGGAAGTAGCCGGGCATCATCCGCTGCCCGGACACCATCTCGGACAGCTCCAGGATCCGCTCCCGATCCCGGAAGCAGTACATCAGCAGGCTGCTCACGTTCAGGTCGATCCCCGTGGTCCCCAGCCACACCAGGTGGCTGGCGATGCGGTTGAGCTCGCACAGGATCACGCGGATGTACTGGGCCCGCTTGGGGACCTCCACCCCCAGCAGTTTCTCCACCGCCATGCAGTACGCCAGCTCCTCGTGGTAGCTGGAGAGGTACTCGATGCGGTCCACCAGGGCGATGTTCTGGTGGTAGGTGCGGTTCTCCATCTCCTTCTCGATGCCCGTGTGCAGGTAGCCGATCACGGGCTGGCAGGAGACGATCACCTCCCCCTCCAGCTCCAGGACCAGCCGCAGCACCCCGTGGGTGCTGGGGTGCTGGGGGCCCATGTTGATGGTGAGGGTCTCCCGCGCCAGGGTCACGGGCCTCTCTCCCACTACGGGTCTTCCCCGGGGGGTGGAACCCGGGGGACGATCTGGCTGGGAACCTTGGGCACGTGGCCGCGGAACTCCACCGGCTCCTCCGTGAGCGGGTAGTCGCGCCGCAAGGGGTGGCCCTCCCAGTCATCGGGCATGAGGATTCGGACCAGGTTGGGGTGCCCGGTGAACCGGATGCCGAACAGGTCCCATACTTCCCGCTCGAACCAATTGGCTCCCGCGAACACCGGCACCGCGCTGGGGACCACCGGGTCGTGCCCGGGCACCCGCGTCTTGATCCGCAGCCGCTCCCGCCGCCGGAGGCTCAGCAGGTGGTAAACAACCTCGAACCGCGGCTCTGCGGGGTAACGGTCCCACGCGGTGAGGTCCGTGAGCACCTCGAACCACCACGGCTCGTCCCGGAGCCACCGCAAGGCCTCCGGGAGCCGCTCCCGGTCTACCACCACGGTGACGTCCCCGCGGAAGGCGTGGGCCTCCAGGGCGTCTGGCCCCAGGCGCTCCGCAAGGAACTCCTGGACGGGGGTGAGGGCGGTGCTCACCGCGGTCCCCCTTGGCGCGCACGCTCGCGGATCTTCTCCTGCAGCTTCATCAGGCCGTACAGCAGCGCCTCCGGCCGCGGCGGACACCCTGCCACGTACACGTCCACGGGCACGATCTTGTCCACCCCCTGCACCAGGGCGTAGTTGTTGTACACGCCGCCGCAGGAGGCACAGTCGCCCATGGACAACACCCACTTGGGCTCCAGCATCTGGTCGTAGATGTGGCGGAGCACGGGCGCCATCTTCTGGCTCACCCGCCCTGCCACGATCATCAGGTCCGACTGGCGCGGAGAGGCCCGGAAGGCTTCCATCCCGAACCGGGCGATGTCGAACTTGGAGGTGGTGGTGGCGATCATCTCGATGGCACAGCACGCCAGCCCGAACTGCACCGGCCACACGGAGGAGCTGCGGGCCCATGCCAGCATGCGCTCCACCGTGGTGGTAAGCACGTTGCGCTCCAGCCCCGCCCAGTCGTCCCGGCTCACGGTTGCCATTGGAACGCTCCCCTCCGCCAGGCGTACACGTACCCTACCAACAGCACCCCCACGAACACCAGGACCTCCCACAGCCCCAACCAGCCCAGCTCCCGGAACAGCACCGCCCACGGGTACAGGAACACCGCCTCCACGTCGAACAGGATGAACAGCATAGCCACCAGGTAGTACCGCACCGGGACCCGCTGCCGGGCCGACCCGATCGGCCACACCCCGGATTCGTAGGGCATCAGCTTGTCCGGGTTGGGCCGGCGCCCGCCCAGCCACACGTGAAGGGCCAGCAGGGCCAGCACCAGCGCCAGGGAGGCGCCGAGGTGCACGAGGATAGGCACGTACTGCGTCACGCGTCCCTCCGCACCGGGCCACACAAAGGCCGAGCTCGGGCGGTGGCCCGCCGTCAGCCCGGCACCGCGTCCATCATCGCAGAGCGCGGCTTCGGCTTCAACCGCGGGCGGTGCTGCGGGCCCGCGGGAGGGCGCGACGTAGCTCCGCCACCGCCTCACGGACCAACTCCACCGCCGCGTCCACCTCCGCCTGCGTGGTCCAACGTCCCAGGGTCAGCCGCAGGGCCCCCGCGGCCAGTTCCCGGGGCACGCCCATCGCCCGCAGGACGTGGGAAGGCTCCAGGCTGCCCGCGGTGCACGCGGACCCGCTGCTGGCGGCCACGCCCCGCAGATCCAGGGCCAGCAGCAGCGACTCACTCTCCACATCCTCAAAGCACAGGTGGGCGTTGTTGGCCAGCCGTTCCGAGGGGTGGCCGGTGAGCACTGCACCCTCGAGCTCCAGCAGGCCACAGACCAGCCGGTCCCTCAACGCCCGAACCCGGGCTTGTTCTGCTTCCCGGTCGGCCAGGGCCAGCTCCACCGCCTTGCCGAACCCCACGATCGCCGGCACGTTCTCCGTGCCCGCGCGGCGTCCGCGCTCGTGAGACCCACCCCGCAGCAGCGGCTCAACGCGCACGCCCCGGCGCACGTAGAGCAGCCCCACCCCCTTGGGGCCGTAGCGCTTGTGGGCAGAGGCCGACAGCAGGTCCACGCCCAGCTCGTCCACCCGCACGGGCAAGGCGCCCAGGGTCTGGGTGGCGTCCGTGTGCACCAGGACGCCCCGCTCCCGGGCCACCCGCGCCACCTCCGCCACAGGCTGCACCGTGCCCACCTCGTTGTTGGCGTGCATCACCGACACCAGGACCGTGTCGTCCCGTAGGGCGCGGCGGACGTCGTCGGGGTCCACCCGCCCGTGCCGGTCCACCGGCAGGAAGGTCACCTCCCAACCCCGGCTGGCCAGCCACCGGGCCGGCTCCAGCACCGCCCGGTGCTCCACGGAGGAGACCACCAGGTGCCGGCCTTTGGCCTCGTGGGCCAGGGCCACGCCCACGACCGCCCAGTTGTCCGCCTCCGTGGCCCCGCTGGTGAGCACCACCTCCGAGGGCTGGCAGCCCAGCGCCTCTGCCAGGGTTCGGCGCGCCCGGTCCACCGCGGCCCGCGCCTCCTGCCCGAAGCTGTGCACGCTGGACGCGTTTCCGAAAACCTCCGTGAAGTACGGCCGCATGGCCTCCAGGACCCTGGGGTCGGTGGGGGTCGTGGCCGCGTAGTCCATGTAGATGCGCACGCCTACATTGTACGCGAACCTTGGCACGGCGGTTGCTAACACGCACGGCGGATGAGCGACGAGGCCTTCCGGCGGGTTGCGGGCCGAGCCCGGGCTTGGGCGCAGCAGCCCCAGGGGTGGGTGGCCGCCTACGGGACGTTGTGCGCGGGCGCCCTGGTAGCGGTGCTGCGGCTGGGAGTGCCCTACTCCGCGGTGGTGCTGCTCGCGGGCCCTGTGCTGTTGGCCGCCGCCCGCTTTGAACGCCGCGTGTACGCCCTCATGCTGCCGCCCGCGGCTTCGGCCACGCTGCTCGCGGTGGTGTTGCGCGCCCCGGACCTGCGGGAGGCCCTGGTGGCGTGGGGCGGGCTCGCGGTCACCGTGGCGGCCAGCTCCGAGCTCCTGTACCGGCTGGGCCGGTCCCACCGGGTCGCGCAAGAGCAGCTGCGCCGCCGCGCGGCCCTGTTGGACGCCCTGCACACCACCACCGTGCGCCTGCTGGGAGGTGGACCGTCGGAGGACCTCCTGGTCCACGTGCTCCGCCGCGCGTGCGCGCTGCTGGAGACCCCGCACGGCAACCTGTTCCTCGCCGAAGGGGGTCGGATGCGCTGTCGGTTCGCCTTGGGTGCTACCCGGTGGATGCAGGAGGAAGGCATCGAGGTCCTACCGGGGCAGGGGCTCGCGGGCCACGTGTGGCAGACGGGAAAGCCGGTGGTGGTGGGGGACTACGCCCGTTGGGAACACCGGATCCCCGACCCCAGGCTGGACTTCGTACGGTCTGCGGCGGCCATGCCCCTGGTGGGGAACGGGCGGGTAACGGGGGTCATCGTGGTCCTCCGGGAGGCGTCCCACCCGCCCTTCACCGCGGACGACGTGCTGGCGGTGGAGCGGTTCGCCGAGGTGGCGTCTTTGGTGGTGCAGAACTCGGACCTGTACCGCCGCACCGAACGGGAGCTGGCGCGCCGCCGGCAGGCGGAGGCACAGCTGCGGCGCAAGCACGACCTGCTCCGCGCGCTGCACGCCACCACGGAAGAACTGCTCAGTGGGACCGACTTCGACAGCCTTCTCGTAGCCATCGTCCACCGCGCCACCGGCCTGCTCACAGCCACCCACGGAAACCTGTACCTGCGTGAGGGGGACGTGATGCGGTGCCGGGTGGGCGTGGGCGCGGCCCGGTGGGCGCAACAGGCGGGCGTCTGCCTCCGTCCTGGGGAGGGGATGGTCGGCCGGGTGTGGGAGAGCGGTCAGAGCTTTGTGGTGGACGACTACGCGGCCTGGCCCGGGCGCCTGCCTTTCCCGGAGGTGGACGACCTGGGCCCCGCCATCACAGTGCCCCTGCGGGTGGGGCCGGAGGTGGTGGGGGCCCTGTTCGCAGCCCGCAGCCGGGGCGAACGCGGTTTCACCGACGAAGAGGTGGACGCGGCCACCCGGTTCGCCCACCTGGCCTCCTTGGTCCTGAACAGCGCGTCCTTGTACCGGGCCGCACGGGAGGAGCTGGAGCGGCGGACACAGGCGGAAGAGCGGCTGCGCCGACGCCAGCAGCTCCTGGAAGCCCTCCACGTCACCACCCAGGGCTTGCTGTCCGGGTTGGGAACCAACGAACTGCTGCACGCCATCGTCCGACGGGCCTGCCAGCTGCTGGACAGCGCCCACGGGAACCTGTACCTGCTGGAGGACGGCGTGCTGCGGTGCCGCGTGGGGCTTGGGAACATGGCGTGGGCAGGCCAGGAGGGACTGACGGTGCGGCGCGGGGAAGGCATGGTGGGCCGCGTGTGGGAGTCCGGCCAGCCCCTGGTGGTGGAAGACTACAGCGCGTGGCCACACCGGCTGCCTGACCCTAGGTTCGACGGCCTGGGTGGTGCGGTCAGCGTGCCCCTGTTCGCCTCCGGCCAGTTCGTGGGCGCCTTCTCGGTAGCACGAGACCGAGCCTGCCCACCGTTCAGCGCGGACGAGGTGGAGACCGTGGTGCGGTTCGGCCAGCTGGCCTCCCTGGTCCTCCACAACGCGCGGGTGACCCAGGCGGTGGATGAGCAGCGCGCCTTCTATGAGGAGCTGCTGGACCACGTGCCGTCGGACATCGCGGTGCTAGACCGCCAGTTCCGCTACCTGTACCTCAACCGCTCTGCGGTGCGCGACCCCGAACTCCGCCGGTGGGCGGTCGGGCGCGACGACTTCGAGCTGTGCGCCCGTGTGGGGCAGGACCGGTCCGTCGCCGAGCGGCGACGCCGCTACCTGGAACAGGCCGCCGCAGAGGGGCGGACGCTGGAGTTCGAAGAGGAGGTGAGGGGTCGCGACGGCAAGAGCCACTTCTTCCTACGCCGCATCCACCCTGTGGTGGACCGAGACGGCCAGGTGACCCGCCTGATCGGGTACGGGGTGAACATCACGGATCGCAAGCGTGCCGAGCTCCGCCTGGCACATCTTGCCTTGCACGATGCCCTCACGGGGTTACCGAACCGTTCCCTGTTCATGGACCGGCTCCAGCACGCCCTGGACCGGGCCCGGAGGACCGGAAATCGGGTGGCGGTGCTGTTTGTGGACTTGGATCGGTTCAAGGCAGTGAACGACACCTTGGGGCACGACGCGGGTGACCGGCTCTTGCAGCAGGTGGCCGACCGCCTGCGCGCCTGCCTGCGGGCTTGTGACACCGTCGCCCGCCTCGCGGGTGATGAGTTCACGGTGCTGGTGGAGGAGATCGTGGGGCCGCAGGACGCCCAGGCGGTGGCCTGGAGGGTCCAGGAGGCTTTTCGTCAGCCGTTCCACCTCGCCGGCCAGACCGTCCGCGTCACCGCCAGCGTGGGCATCGCGGTGTCCACGCCGGACCTGCACAGTCCCGAGGACCTGCTGCGGCGGTCCGACACCGCCATGTACCAGGCCAAGGCCATGGGGCGCAACCGATCGCTGCTGTTCGACGAGGCGGTACCGTCGTCCACACAAGAAGGGGCGGGCGCCCCCGCGGGCACCCGCCCCCCGGCCCCCGGAACGTCCGAGCCGAGCCGTTCCGGGACCGGCTGAAGCTTACTCCTCTGACTCCTCCGCCCAGCGGGGCCGGCTGAGGGCCACCACGTACCGGACGCCGCCCCGGCCGGGGGTCCTGCCCTGGCGCCCCCAGATGCGCTTCTCCCAGCCCACAAACCGCGGCCAGCCCTCCTGGATGGCGGCGCGCGCCTGCAGGGGGGAGAGTTTCTCGTGCTCCATCAGGTGGCGCAAGAGCTGGATCTGCTCGATGTCCCGCCACGAGTACATGCGCCGGCGGGCCTTGCCCACCCTCACCGGCGCCACCAGCCCCTGCTGTTCCCACCGCCGGAGCACGTGAGGCTTCAGACCCGTCAGCACGGACACCACACCGATCGGAAACAGCTCCGAGGGACTGGGCATCTCCAGCTCCAGAGGTCCGTAGGAGGTCCGGCCCCCAGTATAGCAGCGGGGCACCTCCGTCAACAGTGGACGTGCGTTCGCATGTACCGAACGTTCGTGCGCAGATCCCTCAGCCTCGCTTAGAGGGGGGGCGGCAGTGGGACCTCGGTACGGCGCCGACCCTCGAACACACACCGGGTTCGGTACCCTGCGGCCCAGGCCGCCTGCTCCGCGTCGGCGAACCGAAAACCCACGTGCTCCGCCCAGTGCGCGTCCGAGCTGATCACGATGGGCACCCCACGCCGGTGGAGCACCTCGAGGAACCTCTGGCCGGGGTACAGCTCGCCTGCGGGCTTTCGCCACCCCGCGGTGTTCACCTCCGCGCATACCCCGGCTCGCGCCATCGCTTCTGCAGCCTGCTCGTACCACTCCTGCGGGTCGCGCCGCGGCCGGTGGCCGAACACCTTCACCACGTCGGGGTGCGCCAGGACGTCAAACAGGCCCGTGGACGCTGCCTCCGCGAGCAGGCGGAAATACTCCGCGTATACCTCGTCCACCGGGCGGTGCTCCCAGTCCTCCCTCTGCTCCGGGATGTCAAATCCCCACCACCCGCCGTTGCGCCCCCGAAGCCAGTGTACGCCCCCCAGCACCAGGTCCCACGGGTAGGCGCGAACCCACCGCTCCAGCTGCGCCTCGTAACCCGGGCAGTAATCCCACTCCAATGCCACCTTCACCCGGATCCCTTCGGCCCGTGCGGCCTCCACCAGGCGCAAGTATGCGTCCAGATCCCAGCTCCGCCGGCCCTCTCGGTCCCGCCCGTGCACCCAGTCGTTGTCTGAGGGGTAGATGTCTCGGCACTGCACGAAGTTGTGCGCGTGCTCCGTGAGGGCGATCTCGTCCACGCCCGCGCGCAGCGCCCCGCCCACCATTCGCAGCAGGCTGTCCCGGTCCAGCCCGTAGTTCTCCAGGTGCGTGTGGTAGTCGGGCCTTCGGACGGAAGATGGGTGGCCGGTCAGTTCAGCACCTCCACCAGCCTCCGGATCACCCGCGCGGTCGCCCCCCACACCGTGTGGGGCCCGTAGTCGTAGAAGTGCAGCGGCCGCCGGCTGGCCCCCTCACCCACCCACTCCACCCGCAGGTTGCGCTCGTCCCGGAAGAACCGCAGGGGGATCCCCAGCACCTCCGCGATCTCCTCCGGAGCGGGACGCAAGGGGTACGGATACGGGATTCGGCCCACGTAGGGCCGGATCAGGAACCCGGACACCACCGTGGACACGTCGTCCAGCGGGCCCAACACCTCCACGTCCTCGGGCCGGATTCCCAGCTCCTCGTGGGCTTCCCGCAGCGCGGCCTGCTGGGCGTCGCGGTCGTGCGGCTCCACCACGCCACCAGGAAAGGAGATCTGGCCCTTGTGGGTGGCCACGTGCTCCGTCCGGCGGGTCAGCAGCACGTACACCTCCCCGCCGTCCACGTACAGCGGCACCAGCACCCCGGCGAGCACCAGCCCGGACTCCGGCAGCCGACGGGGGGTGTACGCCTGGAGGCGGCTACGAACCGCTTCGAGGGGATCTTCCACCGGCAGTCACTCGGCGGCAGCCGCGCTACGTACCCGCCGCGGGCCACGAGCCAGGGCCGCCCCGCAGCCGGCGGGCCATCTCCTCCACCGCGTCCTCGTCCGGGGCCGAGCGCCGGAACGGCCGCGCCGCCAGCTGTGCCAGCCGGCGCACGGGGTGGCCTGGAGGTACGCCCAGGCTCAGGTCCATGAGCCCGGCGGCCACTAGCCCCGCGTACAGGCCAACCAGGAGCAGCACCACCAGCAGCCAGAACAGGAACAACGCCGCACCTCCGCGCCTTATGATAACAGGGAATCCTCCAGCCGGGGACGAACTCCGCCATGACCCACTGCGAGGAGGTCTGGTATGGCGGAGACGAGGACGCAGCTGCCGGTTTCCCAGCTCCGCATCTGGAAGGTGGCCCACACCACCTTCACCCTGGACGCGTGGGAGGGCACCCCTTGGGCCGTGTGGCAGACGGACTCTGTCCGCGACGCGGAGGTGCTGGCGGAGTTCGCCGGGCGGCTGTGCTACCAGTCCTGGTCCAACCCCAGCGGTCGGTCCAACCAGGCGTATCTGCAGAACATCTTGGCTCAGGAGCACTTCAGCGTCGTGGAGCACGCGGGGTTCACCGTGGTCCTGTTGGGGGTGTCCCGGAGCTGCACCCACGAGCTGGTGCGCCACCGCCACTTCTCCTTCTCCCAGCTGTCGCAGCGGTTCTACAACGAGGAGGACGCTGCCGCGGTGGTCCCGCCCCTGTTCCGCGAGGACCCGGAAGCCCTGGAGATCCTGCAGGAGGTGTACACCACCACCCAGCGCGCGTACCGGCAGCTGGTGGAGCTGGCCCAGCGCAAGTTATCTGCTCTGCCAGACCGCAGGCTGCGCCGGAAGCGGGCGCGGGAAGCAGCCCGGTGCGTGCTGCCCAACATGACGGAGACGCACATCGTGATGACGGGCAACCACCGCTCCTGGAGGGAGTTCTTCGAGAAGAGGGGCAGCCTGCACGCGGACGCGGAGATCCGGGAGGTGGCACTCAAGATCTTCACGGAGGTGGCGCAGCCGCTGGCACCGCACCTGTACCAAGACTTTCATGTGGCCGAACACCTCCTGCCAACCGGGGAGCGGGTTCAGACCCTGGAACGCCGGCGGCTCGAGGCGGACGAGTAGGCCTCGCGGGACGGTGCGGGCTACCGCTCACCGCCGCGGCGGTGGCAGGCCCACCTCGGCGGTCATGTACAGGACCCTCCGGGCGCCGAACACCGGCCGAGCCCAAAACAGCCGGTGCGTGGCCTGAACCCGGAACCCCAGGGACGTGTACAGGTGGACGGCGGGGTGGTTGCCTTCCACCACGTACAGGCCCACCCGCTGACGGCCGGCCCGGCGGGCCTCCGCCAGCGCCTCGGCCATCATCCGCCGGCCCACACCCCGGCCCCTCCACTCCGGCAGTACCGCGACCGCCTCCACCAGGGCGGTGTGGCGGTCTGGCCGGCTGGTACCCAACAGCTCCAGCAGCAGGAACGCGCGCACCGCTGCACCCAGGCGCAGGTGGCGCCGCAGCACCGGCCACACGGGTGCGGGAGGCCGTTCGTCCAGCACGAGGGTGAAGGTCCCCACCACCTGACCCGCTCCCTCCGCCACGTACACGGTGCCAGCCGGCGGCAGGTCCGCGAGGATGGCCGCGGTGCGGTCGTGGTCGCAGCCGAACACCGGCGCGAACTTGTCCGCGAACACCACCGCCAGCAGGTGGCCCACCGCGCGTCGGTCCGAGTCGCGGGCCGGTCTGACCCGCACCAGCCCTTCCGCCCCGCAAACCTGGTCGCTCACCTAGCCGATCCGCCGCAGCCGCGGTCCCGCCACCCAGGCGGCCAGGCTCGTAAGCGCTCCACCCACCGCCAGGGCGGCGGCCGTGCCCACCCACTCCGCCAGGGCGCCGAAGGGAAAGCTCCCCAGGGTGAACATGCCGAAGGCGGTGACAGAGTACAACCCCATCACCCGACCCCGTATACTGGGGTCCACAGACGTCTGCACCAGCGCGTTGGCGGAGGAAAGCGCCGCGGACTGAAACAGCCCCGCGGCCACCAGCAGGGCCAGGGCCCAACCCAGCCCGGGGCTGAAGGCGAACAACACCACGCACACGCCCAGGGCACACGTCGACCGATGCAGCAGCCGTCCGCTGCCGCCCCGCCGCCCCGCGGTCACGTACCACGGTGCCAGCAACGTGCCCACCCCGGGCGCCGCCTGTAGCAGGCCCAGACCCACGGCGTCTGTGTGCAGCACCTCGCGCGCGAACGCCGGCATCAGGCGGAAGTAGGGGCGTCCCAGGAAGTTCAGGGCTGCCACCGTGGCCAGCACCGTGGCCACCGTACGGTCCGTCCGGACCAGCCGGACCGCCTCGCGGATCTCCTCCAGTACCGAGGCCCTGCCCGAGCCGGGAGGTGGAGGGGCGCCCATGCGCTGCAGCGCGAGCAGGACGGCCCCGTACGAAACCGCGTTGAGGAGGAAGCAGGCCGCCTCGCCGCCCGCGGCGATGACCAGCCCCGCCAGGGAAGGGCCCAGAATGCCCGCGCCGTTGAAGGCCACGGAGTTGAGGGTGACCGCCTGCAGGACCTCGTCCTCCTCCACCAGACTGGGGATCCACGAGTGCCGCGCGGGCATGTCGAACGACTGCAGGGCGGAGTTCAGCCCCGCCAGCACCACCACGTGCCACACCCGCACCCACCCGGCGGCCGTGAGGATCACCAGCGCCAGGCCGGTGGCGGCCAGCCACGCGTTGGTCCAGAACAGCAGGGCCTTCCGGTCCCACCGGTCCGCCAGAGCCCCGCCCACGGGGGCCAGCAGGAACCGCGGCACCGCCTGTGCCAGGGCCAGCACCCCGAGGTAGAAGGGCGACAGGGTCAGCCGGTCCACCAGGTAGCCCACGGCCACGAACTGCATCCACGTGCCGGTGTTGGAGATCAGCAGGCCGGTCCACAGCAGGCGGAAGTCCCGGTGCCGCAGGGGCCGCAGGGCGCTGCGCGGCCCGGCCAGGACATCCGCCTTCATGGTGGCGTGGGGATCACCGGCTCCTCCTGCCGGTACACCAGGGCCTGCATGGTGGCCACCAGCCGCCCCTCGGAGTCCCGTACCACCACGCGGTAGGACCCTAGGCTGCGGCTGCGGTGTTCCTCCGTGCACTCCGCCTCCAGCCGGCCCGGTGCAGGCGCCCGCAGGAAGTGGATGGTGGCGGAGACCGCCAGGGACCGCTGGTTGTGGCTGTTGCTGGCCGCGGCAAAGGCGACGTCCGCCAGCGAGAACACCAGCCCGCCGTGCACCACCCCGTGGAAGTTCCGGTGTTCGGGGCGCAGCTGCAGGCTCGCCCGGGCGTACCCCGGGCGGACTTCCTCCACCTCCGCCCCGAGAAGCCGGCCGAAGGGATCCGCCCGGAACGACTCCAGCAACCCCTTGGGGACCGCGGCTTCCCTCACAGCTTCCGCTGGTCGACGACCCGCCGCAGCTTCCCGCCCTCGCTGCGGGGCAGTGTCCCCGGCGCGGCGAGGGTGACCCTGGCGTGCAGGTTCAGGACCCCGTACAGGGCCCGCTCCGCGCGCCGGACCAGCGCCTCCACCTCCGGGTGAGCAGGGTCCAGGGTACCCACCTTCTGGCTGAAACCAGGGTCCACCTCGATCCGCACTTCCAGGTTGTCTAGGGTCCTCTCCCGCGTCACCACGATCTGGTAGTGCGGGCTGAGTTGGGGAAGACCCACCAGGGCGGCCTCCACCTGGGAGGGGTACACGTTGACCCCGCGCACCACCAACATGTCGTCGGTCCGCCCAAGCACCCGGGACATCCGCACGAAGGTGCGGCCGCACCGGCAGGGCTCCGGGTTCAGAGCCGCCACGTCCCCTGTCCGGTACCGCACCACGGGCAGCGCCTCCTTGGTAAGGGTGGTGAACACCAGTTCGCCCTCCCGGCCGTATGGCAGCGGCTCGCCCGTGAGGGGATCCACCACCTCCACGAGGAAGTGGTCCTCGAACACGTGGGAGCCGTTCCGCTCCTCCACGCACTCGTTGGACACGCCCGGCCCGATGACTTCGCTGAGGCCGTAGATGTTCACCGCGGCGATGCCGAGCTTTTCCTCGATCTGTCGGCGCATGGCCTCCGTCCACGGCTCGGCACCCAGGACCCCGTAGCGCAGCGGCAGCTGGCCGGGCTGGATCCCGCGGTCCAGCAGAGCTTCCGCCAGGGTCAGCGCGTACGAAGGGGTGCATGCCAGCACCCTGGCACCAAAGTCCTGCAGAAGGAGCACCTGGCGTTCGGTGTTGCCGCCGGAGGCGGGGACCACTACCAGGCCCATGAGCTCCGCCCCCGCGTGCATCCCCAGCCCCCCGGTAAACAGCCCGTACCCGTAAGCGTTCTGGAACACGTCGCCCGGCTGGGCGCCGGACGCCGCGAGGCACCGCGCGCACACCTCCGCCCAGGTCTGCAGGTCGCGGCGTGTGTAGCCCACCACCGTGGGCTTGCCGGTGGTGCCCGAGGAGGCGTGGATCCGCACCACCTGGTCCAGGGGGACAGCGAACAGCCCGAAGGGGTAGTGGTCGCGGAAGTCCTGCTTGGTGGTGAAGGGCAGTTTGGTCACATCCTGCAGGTGGCGGATGTCTCCGGGCGTGACCCCCGCCTCCTGCATCCGCCGCCGGTACGGCCCCACCCGCTCGTACACGTAGCGCACCAGCGCCTGCAGCCGCTCCAGCTGCAGGCGCTCCAGCTGAGCCCGGGGCATGGTCTCCGCTTGCGGGTTCCAGATCACCGGAGGATCCCTCCCTGGTTCGGGATCAGGGGTGGTTTTCGCGGACCGCCCACAGGCCTCCTTCACCCGGCAAGGCTCACCGCAGGCGCTCAAGCCGCTCCGGCACGTACACGTGGGCGTCCACCGTGCCGCCTCCCACGTGCACCGTGACCCGCCGCCGCACGTAACCTTCTTCGTAGGCGTCCAGCGAGCGCAGCACGTGGGCGTCCAGCCCTTCCAGCAGCAGTCCGTCCACCCACGCACCCGGGCACGGCTCCACCTCTGGGTAGCCGGAAGCCGCCTGCTCCGGGGGGACCAGCCGCCAGCCCAGCAGCCGCGCGGGTCGGGACGGGAACACCCTTCCGGTGAGGGCGCGCACGAGTCCCTGGTCTCGCAAGGTGCCGTACACAAACAGCCGGTCAGCCGGCAGCTTCCCGCTCACGGCCCGCACCTTCCACCACCACGGTCACCTCCCCGCGCACCGGCTGGTCGCGCACCCCGCGTAGCAGATCCGAAAGCCTCCCGCGGCGCACCTCCTCGTGCACCTTGGTGAGCTCCCGACACACCGCCGCGCGGCGGTCGCCCAACACCTCCAGCAGGTCCTGCAGGCAGTCCACCAGCCTGCGGGGCGACTCGAACAGCACCAGGGTCGCCCGCTGGTCTCGGACCTCTTCCAGGGACCGGCGTCGGGCCTGCCGCCGCCGCGGCAGAAACCCCAGGAAGGCGAACCGATCCGTGGGCAGGCCGGAGGCCACCAGGGCCGCGGTGACCGCACTGGGGCCCGGGACCGGGACCACGGGGATTCCCGCCTCCGCGCACGCCCGCACCAGGCGGTAGCCGGGGTCCTGGAGCACCGGAGTGCCCGCGTCGCTCACCAGGGCCACCGACCGGCCCGACCGCAGGGCGCCCAACAGCTGCGGGATGCGGGTGCGCTCGTTGTGCTCGTGGTAGCTCACCACCCGCTGCTGGATCCCGTAGCGGTCCAACAGCTTGCGGACCTGCCGCGTGTCCTCCGCGGCCACCAGGTCCACCTCGCGGAGGACCCGCAGGGCCCGCAGGGTGACGTCCTCCAGGTTCCCGATGGGGGTCGCCACCAGGTAAAGGGTGCCCGCCAAACCTTCTCACCTCACGGCCGGCGGGAAACCGGCCTGACGGGCTGTCCCAGCAGGAAGGCCAGCAGCCGCACCGCGCCTTCCTTGTGCAGGGGCTGGTTGCCGTTCCCGCACTTGGGCGACTGCACGCACGACGGACACCCTCCTTCGCACGGGCACGTCCGCACCGCTTCCCACGTGGCCCGCAGCCACTCCTCCATCACCTGGTACCCGCGCTCCACGATACCGACGCCCCCCGGGTAGCCGTCGTACACGAACACCGAAGGCCTTCCGGTTTGCGGGTGGAGGGGGTAGGAGACCCCGCCCACGTCCCAGCGGTCGCACATCCCGAACAGCGGGAGCAACCCGATGGCCGCGTGCTCCGCCGCGTGGATGGCTCCCGGCAGCACCTCCTCGCCCAGCTCTGCCAGGGCGGAGTCGGGCACGTTGTAGCCCACCGCCACCGTGCGGAGGGTCTGCGGGGGCAGGGCCAGGGGCTCCACGCTCAGTACCCGGTCGCCCGCCAACTGCTTACGGGCGTAACCCACCACTTGGGTGGTGACCTCCACCTCCGCCAAGTACGCCTCCGTCGGCCCCAAGATCCGCCGCGCTTGGATCCTCCGTACCTCCAGGTCCGTCACCGTGCGCGCCTCGGTGTAGTAGTCCACGTCCTGCCTGCGCACCGTCGCCACGCGGGCCTGGAGGTCCAGACGCCGCACCACGTACGTCTCGCCCTGGTGCAGGTAGACTGCCCCCGGGTGAACCTGCTCAAGGGCGCGGGCTTCGTCCACGGTACCCAACACGCCCCGTCCTTCCTCCACGATGGCGTACTGCGCCTCTCCTGCGGTGCGGATCCCCACCTGTGAGGCAGGGTAACGGACGCCGCGCCAGCACCATCGCCTGCCTACAGGCGCGAGCTCTCCCGCTTCCGACAGCACCTGCACCACCACCCGGGAGGGCTCCCCGAACAGCCGGAAGTCCTCGTCGCGCAGCGGCAGTTCCGCGGCCGCACACCGTAGCTGGGAGGCCAGCACGTACGGGTTGGCGGGGTCCAGGACCGCCGCCTCCACCGGCCGCTCGAACAGGTAGCGCGGGTTGCGCATCAGGTACTGGTCCAGCGCGTCGTCCAGGGCCACCAGCACCGCCAGGGAGTCGGCACCCGACCGGCCCGCTCGGCCCGCCCGCTGCCACGTGCTGGCCACCGTCCCCGGGAAGCCCACCAACACCGCCGCGTCCAGGCCGCCCACGTCGATGCCGAGCTCCAGGGCGCTGGTGGACACCACACCCACCAGCTCCCCGGAGAACAACGCCCGCTCGATCTCGCGGCGCTCCTCCGGAAGGTAGCCCGCTCGGTAGGCGCGCAGCCGGCCCGCCAGGTCCGGGGCCGCGGTGACCGCGTAGCGGTACACCAGCTCGGTCACCTTCCGGGCCTTGGTGAATACGATGGTGCGCACCCCGCGGGCGGCCAGCCACCGCAGTAGGGCACTGGCTTCGCGGTACGGGCTGTGCCGCCCTCCTCCCCGGATGGGTGGTGGGTTCCATAGGACGAACCACCGGGCGCCCTGAGGCGCTCCGTCCTCGTCCACCACCTCCGCGGCCAGGCCCAAAATCCGCTCCGCCAACTCTGCCGGGTTGGCCAGGGTAGCGGAGGTGCACACGAAATGCGGCTCGCTGCCGTACGCGCGGCACACACGTCGGAGCCGGCGGATCACGCCCGCCACGTGGCTGCCGAACACGCCCCGATACACGTGCAGGTCGTCCAGCACCACGTACCGGAGGCCGCGGAACAGGCGTACCCACCGGCCGTGCTGGGGGAGGATCCCCACGTGCAGCATGTCCGGGTTGGTGAGGACCAGCTGGGTTTGTTCGCGCACCCGCGCGCGCTCCGACGGCGGGGTGTCCCCGTCGTATACGTCGCACCGCACCGGAAGGCCCAGGGACTGCAGGGTGTCCAGCTGGTCCTGCGCCAGCGCCTTGGTCGGGAACAGGTACAGCGCCCTGGCGTGCGGGTCCGCCAGCAGGGTCTCCAGCACGGGGAGGTTGTAGCACAGGGTCTTTCCGCTGGCGGTGCGGGTGGTCACCACCACCGACCGGCCGGACCGCACCAGGTCCAGGGCCCGGGCCTGGTGCGAGTAAAGCCTCCGGATCCCGAGCCGCGCCAAAGCCTCCGCCAGCAAGGGCGGCAAGGGCGCCTGGGGGTCTGCGAACCGCGCGGGCCGGGGGGGCAGCCGCTCCACGTGCACCACCCGGCTTCCCGCCCACCGTTTCAGGTCTTCCACCAGTACCTGTACGTCCACGGTCACCTTGACCACCCCGCGCCACCCGGCTAGCATGGATGAATGCGGGCCGGAGTGGCGGAAAGGCAGACGCGCTGCGTTCAGGGCGCAGTGGGCGCAAGCCCGTGGGGGTTCAAATCCCTCCTCCGGCACCACAGCCCGGTGAAGAGCGCCCGGTGGGACCGCGACCGTTTCCGCTGTCCCTTGACCTTGAAGTCCTGGCCCACCTGCGCAGCTTCCCCGAGGAGCTGGAACGCTCCGCCAACCTGGTCGAGCACGCGCACCCGCGGGGCTTGTCCGCCTGCGCCTTGATCATACAACGGTCTGGTCCCTCGGGCTTTCTGCGCACCCTCTGCCAGCTGGTGGCCCGGGGCGAGTCGGTGGTGACCACGTGGGAGCCGGCGCGGCAGTCGGGTTGGAGCACCGCCGAGCTTATGCAGGCGTTGGACCGCGGCGAGCTGTCGAGCCCGGAGTTCCGGTACGGGACGAAGGCTGTGTGGCGGCGACAAGCGGTGGAAGCGTGGCTGCGGGGCGTGCAAGGCGCCCCGTGAGCGCGGTGGCACGGGTGGCGCTGCACGTGGCGTGCCGGGCGTGCGGGGACGTGTTCGACACCGGTCTCCGCACCGACACCGGTTCGTTCGCCCGCGGCACCTTCGCGGCCAACTACCACACCTGCCCGCGGTGTGGGGCGACGGAGACGTACCGGAAGCAGGACTACCGGCTGGTGGAAGTGCGCTCGGGCCGAACCGTGGAGCTCCCGCGCCGGTAGGGTCACCGCCCGCCGGGACCGTGCGACCGCTCCCGGACGAACCGCTCCACGTCACCCAGAAGGCTCAGCGTCTCCCGTTCGAAGGTGTGCTGGATGAGGGCGAACCGCGCCCGCTGGCCCGGCGTCAGGGCTGACCGGATCCGGTCCAGCGCCTCCGCCCGCAGCTGACGGAACTCCTGCTGCGCGGCCCGCAGCTCCCGCAGCTTGGCCTCCACCCGTTCCCGGTCTGGGGGCCGCTCCGCCAGCAGCACCCGCAGCTCCTGGTCCAGGGCCGCCCGGCGGTAGGCGAAGGCGAGGCGCGCGTGCTTGAGGGCCCGCAAGGGCGGGAACACCTTGCAGATCTGGTCGTCGGTGAGCTCCAGCTCGTCCACCAGGCGCCACACCAACAGCGCCTCGAGGACCCGCTCCGCCCGCTCCGGCCGCCGCTGCGCCACCGCCCAGCCCGCGACGCCCGCCACCAGGCCGAGCACGGCCACCGCCACCGCTGCTCCGCGCCAGCACCTCACCGCGGCTCCCCCTTCGCGTCCATCGCCGCGCCCCACACCCGCGCGAGCTCGGCCACCTGCGGCAGCAGGGCCTGCACGGAAGGGCTCACCACCTGCGTGTCCTGCGGCGGGTGAGGGCTTGAGGCCAGGGACAGGACCCCGAAGGCTACCAACGCCGCAAGCCCTGCGGCCCTGGCCGCCGCCTGCCAGCCGCCCCGCCGGCCCCGCGTGGCCCCCTGCAGCCGCCGATCCAGCTCCTCCCAGAACCCGGGCGGCACCCGTGGCTCCGGAACCTCCCTCAGCCGTGCCACCACCTCCGAAAACGCCTCCCACTGCGCCCGGCAACGGGGGCACCCGGACAGGTGGGCGTGCAGCTCCTCCATCACCTCCGCGGGCACCGGACCCGTGACCGCCTCCACGATCCGGTCCTGGTAGCGCTGGCAGTGCGTCTCCTGCATCTCAGTCCTTCACCGGGGCCCCTAGGCGGGCCCGCAGCTTGCGCAGGGCTGCGAACACGCTGGCCTTCACCGTACCCTCCGAACAGTCCAGGATCTCCGCGATCTCCCCGTACGTGTAACCGCCGTACAGCCGGAGCACCACCGCAGCCCGCTGCCGGCCGGGCAGCGCCTGGACCGCTTCCCACACCTCCTGCCACCGCTCGCGCAGCTCCGCGACCACTTCCGGGCCGTGTTCTGGGGGAGCCGCCAACTCCTCCACCGCCTCCAGGGTTAGGGGCTCCCGCCTCCGAGCCCGGTGGTCCAGGCAGGCGTTGGTGGCGATGCGCAGCAGCCACGTCTTGAAGCGGCACCGGCCCTGGAACTGGCGCAGGGACCGGTAGGCGCGCACGAACACCTCCTGGGTGAGGTCTGAGGCGTCCTCGTGGTTGCCCGTCATGCGCCGCACAAACCGGTACACCGGCTCCCGGTACTTGATCACCAGGGCCGCGAACGCGCTCTCCTCTCCGCCCCGGAACGCCCGTACGAGCCGCTCGTCCTCGTCCATCCGCCCCCATGGTAGCGGACCCGCAAAACGCCCCGGGGGTTTAGCGGGCGGTGCTATACTGGGGTCGAGCTCGCCGGGAACAACCCTTACAAAACCCGCCCGCGAAAGGAGGGTCTCAGCGTGAGATACGAGGCCAAGAAGTTCAGGTCCTTCGAGACAGAGCTGGACGGGATCAGCAAGCGGACCATGGAGGAGCACTACAAGCTGTACCAGGGGTACGTGAACAAGGCCAACGAGATCCTGGACAAGCTGGCCGCCCTGGACAAGGACCCCGCGAAGGCCAACCCCACGTACTCGGAGATCCGGGCCCTGAAGGTGGAGCTGACCCGCGCCCTGGGCGGGGTCAAGAACCACGAGATCTACTTCGACCACCTGGGGGGACTGGGCGGGAAGCCCGAGGGAGCCCTGCTCACCCTCATCGAGCGCGACTTTGGATCCTTCGAGGAGTGGCAGAAGGATCTGAAGGCCACGGGGATCGCGGCCCGGGGCTGGGCCTGGACCGCGTACGACTGGGACACCGGCCGGCTGTTCAACTACATCGGGGACGAGCAGAACACCTACCCCGTGTGGAACTGCACGCCCCTGGTGGCCCTGGACGTGTTCGAGCACGCCTACTTCATCGACTTCGGGACCAACAAGGGCGGCTACATCGACGCCTTCTTCCGGAACCTGGACTGGCGCGCGGTGGCCAAGCGGGCTGAGGCGTTCGGGATCTTCACCCACGCCAAGGTGTGAAGGCCGCCCCGCCGGCCCCAGAGAGGAGGATTCCGGAGGGGGTCGAAGGAAGGGGACACGGAACAACGGGGCAGTGGGGGAGCCATGCGGGAGCCGGCGCTGACGTGTCCGTACTGCGAGACGGTCATGGTGACGTGTTACGAGCCCAGGGCGGAGGAGGCGTCGTGGTACGAGTGCCCCATCTGCGGGCACCGGGTGGAGCCACACGACCTCCGATCCCTGGACGACGAGATGCCCTCCCAGCTGCACGCCCCGTAGGGGTGGCCGGGCCATGACGGTACCCTTCAACCGTCCCTGTCCGCAGTGCGGCGCGGAGATGGAGCTGCTGGCCTCGGACGACCTGGGGGCGGTGCTGGTGTACGAGTGCGTGGAGTGCGGCTACCAGGCCAAGGAACGGGTGGAGGACGTGGCCGAACAGGAGGAGGACGTGGGCTTCCAGCCCGAGGACGAAGAAGAGTTCCCGGAGGAAGAGGAAGAAGAAGACGAGTTCGACAACGCCCTCTGGGAAGAAGAAGAGGAAAGCGAGGAGGATGCCTGGCGGTAGGCCCCGGGGCCGCCCCTCCCGACCCGAGGTGCTCCGGTACGCCACCTGCCGTCTCCCCGAAGGGGTGTTGTTGGTCGCCGTAAGCCCCCGGGGACTTCGCTACGCTTGGCTGGCTGACCGGCCCGGCAAGCTCGCGCGGCTCCTCCGCAAGGCCGAACCGGCGGCAAAGCTGCGCCGGGACCCGAAGCTACGGCGGTGGGCGGAGGCGGTGCGGGACAGCCTGTTCGGCCGCCCACACCGCCTGCCCATGGACCTCCGTGGGACCCCCTTCCAGCGGCGAGTGTGGTCCGCGCTCCGGCGGGTCCCTTCCGGGCAGACCGTCACGTACGCGCAGCTGGCCCTGCGGCTCGGCTTTCCCGGAGCCGCGCGGGCGGTAGCGCGGGCGTGTGCCGCCAACCCCCTGGCGCTGGTGGTGCCCTGTCACCGGGTGATCCGGTCCGACGGGCAGCTGGGCGGCTATCGGTGGGGTGTCCGGCGCAAACGGGTGTTGTTGGAGCTGGAGGCCCGGGTTCGACGTCCGGGTCGTCCCCGGAAGGCCGGTCAGTCGCCTTCCCGGGCAAGACGCGCCAACCTAGTGGCCAACTCGTCCAGCAGCGCCTGTTGACAGGCCCCAGGGATTTCGGGCCAGCTCGGTAGCTCGCACCAGGGTTGCTGGACGCACCCCTCCTTGCCTGGCCCTACCACGATGGTGCGGCTGGCAGGGTGCTGGAACCCTTCCACCAGCACCACGTCCACGCCCTCGCCGCAGGCGGCCGTAGCCCGGGTGCACAGCTCCGTAGCCCCCTCCACGGTCAGGCCGCGTCCCGGGAAGGACCGGACCGCCACCTCCCCCTCCCCCACCAGGGCAACGGTGACCGCACCTGCGCGGGCGGCCCGGTCGCTGTCGCTGCCCGACCTGTCGAGGTCAAACCCGTGCGGTGCGTGTTTGACCACCGCCACCCGGAGACCGGAAGCCCGCAGCCGTGACACCAGCCCTTCCACCACCGAGGTCTTGCCGGCCCCGGACGCACCCACCACGCCCACCACCAGCGCCGCGGGGACGGGGGCAGGCCAGCGCAGCTCCTCGCAGGTCTCGGGGTGGTGCAGGAGCAGGGCCGGCACCACAGATCCTTCCCGCAGGATCGGGGCGCCGGCTCCCAGCAGGATGAGCGCCTGCGCGGCCGCTAGGCTTTGGAACACCGGGCCCAGCAGGGGCTGTACCGCCAGCCCGTCCTGTTCCGGAAGGATCCGGGCCCACACCGCCCGCACCCGGCCGCTGGGCGGCAGGCAGCCCCGCAGCGCCGCCGTGACCACCGGCCGCACCACCTGCCGCCGGCCCGCTAGGCGCAGCAGCAGGGGCCTTACCAGCAGGTGGTAGGCGGCAAGGCACGCGGACGGGCTTCCCGACAGAGCTACCGCCCACCGGTCCTTCAACCGCGCTGCGAAGAACGGGCCTCCGGGCTTCAGATCCACGCGGCCAGCAACCTTTTCCGCTCCCAGGTCCAGCCACACCCGCGGCACACGGTCGTATCGCCCCACGGACACCGCGCCCGTGGTGAGCACCACGTCGTACGGGCCGGAGAGCGCGCGCAAAAACGCCGCCCGCAGTGCTTCGGGCCGGTCCGGCAGCGTCCCGCCGTAGTCCACCCGGCAGCCCAACGCCGATACCTCCGCTAGGAGGGCGAAGGCGTTCGTGTTGAACACCTTTCCCGCCGGTGGGGCATCCGGCGGCTCGGACAGCTCGTCGCCGGTACAGAACACCACCACCCGGGGCCTGCGGTACACCCGGACCTCGCGCACGCCGCCGGCCACGAGGGCGGCCACGCCGCCCGGGCCTGCCACCTGCCCCGGTTCCAGCACGCACGTTCCCTCGGGGAGATCCTCGTCGGGCGCGACCACGTGCGTTTTGTGGGGAGGGTTTTGTGCCACCACCAGCACCGCCCCCTCCCGTCGAACCACTTCCACCGGCAACACCCTGTCCCCGCGCAAGGGCATGGCCGCCCCCGTGCTGATCACCCACGCCTCGCCCCGGTCAGGCCCCGCAGCGGGGGGTTTTCCGGGACGGCACTCACCGGTCACCAGAAGGTAGGCGGGACGGTCCGCAGAGGCACCGCACACGTCCGCGTCGTGGCACACGTACCCGTCCATGGCGGCCCTGGCAAACCCAGGTGCCGCCCGGCGGCTACGCACCTCCTCCGCGACCACCCGCCCGACCGCCTCCGTGGCGGTGACCCACTCCACCCCCACGGGTTCCGCGGACTCCAGCAGCCTGCGCAGAACGTCGGCCACACGCTCCGCCATCCCTCCCTAGCATGGCGCAAGGGACGGCCCCTGTCTGCCCTTGTGGGGGGACCCGGCCGCTCCCACCATGGGAGGTGAGTTCGCCAGGAGTCGGAGTCCGTTGTCTGGATACCGCGCGGGCGAGCGGCTGGGTGGAGTGGTGCTGGCGGGCGGCCGCAGCCGACGCATGGGCACCGACAAGGCGCTGCTGCCGTTCGCGGGCACCACCCTGCTCGGCCACGTGGTGCGCCGGATCCGAACGTGCTGCAATCCCGTGTATGTGGTGGCCTCAGATCCGCGGCGCGACTTTGGCCTGCGCGTGCCCGTGGTCGCAGACCGCTGGCCGGGGCATGGTCCGGTGGCCGGCATCGAGGCCGGCCTGCGCGCCTGCCCCACACCGTGCGCGGCGGTGGTGGCGTGCGACCTCCCCTTCGTCCAGCCCGCCCTCCTCGCGGGCCTCGCGGACCTGATGGAAGGGGTGGACGCCGCGGTGCCCCTGACCGACCGGCCGCACCCCCTGTGCGCGGTGTACCGGCGCGACGCCGCCTATGCGGCGGAGGCTGTCCTGGAGGCAGGCGGCGGCTCCGTGCGCCACCTGCTGGCCCGCATCCGGGTTCGGTACGTGCCGGAGGAGGTGCTCCGCCCGTGGGACCCGGACCTGTTGAGCTTTGTGAACGTGAACACCCCCGCGGATTACGCGGCGGCGTTGGCCCGCCTGCGGCCCGGTGCAGGCCCTACTGCCCGGTAGGCGCCGCTTGGCTGGCTCCGGATTCCGGCTCCACCCACACGATGGTGTTGTAGTCGGGGATCCGCGACTCACCGGACCGCCGGTCGCGGCCGATCAGGACGTTGGCCTCCGGCCAGTACGCCTGCAGGGTACCCGGCCGGACGGGTGCGATCCGCACCCGCCCGCGAAAAGTCCCTGTCGGGCTGCGCACCACCACCCTCTGTCCCTCGCCCAGTCCCAGTCGTGCGGCGTCTTCTCCGCTCATGAACACCGCGTCGCGCTCCGCGCCCGTCAGCCCATCGCGGCCCCCCTGGACCATGCTGTTGAACTGACGGCCGCGCCGGGTGGTGAGGAGGAAGGCGCCCTCCGGCACCTCGGAAGGCCTGGGCACCACCACGGAAAAGCGCGCCCTGCCGTCCGGAGTGGGGAAGCGCCAACCTTCGCACAGCCGCGCACCGCCGTACTGGAACTGGTCGCCCGCCCGCCTCAGGCGCTGGATCCCGTCGTAGAAGGGCACTGCGCGGGCGATCTCCTCCCGGAGGGCTGCGGTGTCCGGGAACTGCAGCCGGTCCTGCAGCTCGGGCCGGGCCCGGCGGGCCAGCTCCAACAACACCTCCCACTCGGGGCGGGCCTCGCCCACCCGAGGCCCCGGAACCTCGGGGCTGAACACCACCCGGCGCTCCGTGGTGGTCTCCGTCACCCCTCCGGGCACCTCGTACCGCGTGGTGGCCGGCAACAGCACCACCCACTCCTTGGCGGGCACCAAGGCGGTGGGGGACAGCACCACGTCCAGGTGCACCCGCACGGGAACCCGTTCCAACGCTTCGCGCACGTACGCGGGGTCCGGCAGCACCTCGAGGAAGTTGCCGCCCACGCACACCAGCACGTCCAGCCCCCCTTGGGCGGCCGCGTCCACCATCTCGGGTGCAGTGAGCCCCGGCTCCTCCGGCACCGGGAAGCCCCACAGCTCCGCAAACCGCCGGGCGTTCGCAGGGTTAACGGGCACCCCTCCCGGGAACACCGTGGCGTAGGCGCCCATCTCCGCCCCGCCCTGTACCCCGGAGTGGCCGCGGATGGGCATCAGCCCGCACTTCTCACGCCCCACGAACCCCTTGCTGAGCGCCAGGTTCACGATGGCTCGGACGTTGTCCTCCCCGCAGCGGTGCTGCGTGACCCCCATGGACCACACGAACACCGCGGTGCGGGCCTGCGCCAGCATCTGAGCGAACTCCAGCATCTCCTCCCGCGTGCAACCGCTGGCCCGCTCCAAGTCTTCCCAACTCTGGGCCTGCAACGCCTGCACCAGCTCCCCAAAGCCGGTGGTGTGCCGGGCGATGAACTGGTCGTCCACCCACCCGCGTTCCACCATCCACCGCAGGGTGCCCGTGAGGAAGGCCGCGTCGCCGCCCACCCGTACCAGGAAGAAGCGGTCCGTGATGCGGGTGCCGAACAGGGCGCTTTCGGGAATGGAGGGGACCCAGTAGCGCTCCATTCCGGGCTCCCGGTAAGGGTTCACGCACACCACCCGGGTCCCGAGGCGCCGGGCGTAGTACAGGTACTTCATCATCACGGGCTGGTTGTTGGCCACGTTGGACCCCACGAACACCGCGAGGTCTGTGCCCAGCAGGTCCGTGTAGGAGCAGGTGCTGGCACCCACCCCCAGGGTCTGCTTGAGCACCAGCGTGCTGGGCGCGTGGCATACCCGCGCGGCGTTGTCGATATTGTTGGTTCCCAGGGCGCGGGCGGCCTTCTGGGCCGCGTAGTAGTGTTCGTTTCCCAGGCCCCGGCTGGTCAGGTACAAGGCGATCCTGTGGGGGGCGGAGGCCCGCAGCCGGCCTGCCGCCAGCTCCAGGGCCTCTTCCCACGAGACGCGCCGGAACCCCGCCTCCCCGCTTTTCCAGGCCATGGGGTGGGCCAGCCGGCCCATGCGCCGCAGGGCGTCGTCAGAAAGCCCGACCAGGCGGGACACGTCCGCCAGGGCCGAGGAGTCGAGGGCCGGTAGGGTGTTCAGGCGTAGCAGCCGCAGGCGCACGTTGCACAGGTGCACCCCGGGCACCGTCCAGTCCCGCAGCCCCGCGGTGCCCAAGGCGCACCCGTCGCAAACCCCCTGGGTGAGGATGCGCCACGCGTATCCCAGGGCCCCGCGGTTCTCCCAAACCGCGCGGGCGATCTCCAGGTAGTTGTTCGGCCGGCGCTCCCCTACCCCGAATGGCTTCCAGCTGGCCCACAGCCGCGGATCCCAGCCCCGCACGCCCGTTGCCACCGCCCGCCTCCCGGACCTCAGTACGCGCGCGCGAAGTACACCAGGGCGTTGGCCTTCCGGCCGCAAACCAGGCAGGCCCCGTTCACGGCCTCCTCGGGGATCACCCGCGGCGAGCCTCCAGTTTCGTCCCGCAGCCGGTCCTCACAGGAAGTGTCGCCGCACCACCGCACGCCCACGAAGCCCTTCCGCTGGCGGATGAGCTGCACCGCTTCGCCGTAGTCTTCCACCCGCACCGTGTGGGCGGCCAGGTACGCCCGGGCCCGCTCCAGCATGCGCTCCTGGATTGCCTCCAGCTCCTCGCCCACCCGATCCACGAGGCCGTCCAGGGGCACCGGCTGTCGGGTCCCTTCCGCATCCCGTGCCACCAGCACCGCCTGGCCCTGCTGCAGGTCCCGGGGCCCCAGCTCCACCCGCAGGGGCACGCCCCGCATCTCCCACTCGTTGAACTTCCAGCCGGGCGTGTACTCCTCCCGGTCGTCCAGCCTCACCCGAAACCGCTCGGACAGCTGCGCGGCCAGCTGACGGGCCCGCTCCAGCACCGCAGGCTCCCGCTCTGCCCGCACCGGAACCACCACCACCTGAACCGGTGCCACCCGGGGCGGCAGGAACAGCCCGCGGTCGTCCCCGTGAGCCATGACCAGAGCGCCCACCAGGCGGGTGGTCACCGCCCAGGAAGTGGTCCACACGTACTTCTCGGTGTTGTCCCGGTCCAAGAACTTCACGTCGAAGGCGCGGGCGAAGTTCTGGCCCAGGAAGTGGGAGGTCCCCGCCTGGATGGCCTGTCCGTCGGGCATGAGAGCCTCCAGGGTGTACGTCCAGTCCGCCCCGGCGAACTTCTCGCTGTCGGGCTTGCGGCCCACCAGCACCGGCATGGCCAGCTGCTCTTCCAACAGCCGGCGGTAGATGTCCAGGATGAGCCGGCACTCCGCGTCGGCCTCCTCCGCGGTCCGGTGTGCGGTGTGTCCCTCGTGCCAGAAGAACTCCGTAGTCCGCAGGAACGGCCGGGTGGCCTTCTCCCACCGCACCACGCTGCACCACTGCAGGATCAACACCGGCAGGTCGCGGTAGGACCGGATCCACCGGGCGTACATGGGCATGATGATGGCCTCGGAGGTGGGGCGGACCGCCAGGCGCTCCGCCAGCTCCTCGTCCCCACCGTGGGTCACCCACGCCACCTGAGGGGCGAACCCTTGCACGTGCTCCGCCTCCCGCTGGAGCAGGGACTCTGGCACGAACAGGGGGAAGGCCGCGGTCTGGTGGCCCGTGCGTCGGAACTCCGCGTCCAGCCACCGCTGGATGGCCTCCCACACCGCCCACCCGTAGGGTCGGATCACCATGCAGCCCCGCACCGGCGAGTAGTCCACCATTTCGGCCTTCAGCAGGACCGCGGTGTACCACTCGGACAGGTTGTCCTGCTTGCGGGGGATTTCCCGGACCCACGCCTTGGCTTCCATGCTCCCTCCGAAGGTTCTGGCCGCGGCTGCGTCAGCCCGCATTCTACGACAGCCCCCCCGGCCGGACAACGCACGAGGGAGTGGCCACCGCGGGCGGCGAAAAGCTGTGGGAGCACGAACGCAGGAGGGGGAGATGGTCGGCTACCTGTTCCACCCGCCCGTGACGGACTTTCCCATCGCCCTTTGGATCACCGCCCTGCTGTTCGACCTCCTGTACGCGTGGCGCCCCGCCGAGCTGTACCGGTCTATGGCCACGTGGCTGGTGGCCCTGGGCCTCGTGGCCGCCCCGGTGGCCATCGCCACCGCCTTCTACGACGTCGCGCGGCTCCAACGGGAGGGCGTGGGTGCCGCCTTCCTGGCCCGGCACACGGCCCACAGCCTGCTGGCGTACGCGGCCACGGGGCTGTACGCGGCGAACCTGATCCTGCGCCTGAAGGCACCCCGGGCCCACCGCTGGACCCTGGCCCTTTCAGCCCTGGGGGCAGGGCTCTTAGTGCTGGTGGGCTACTTCGGGAACCAGGTGCGTCAGGTGATGTGAGACGCCTCCGCGGGTCGCCGCGCGGGCTGGTGGGACCCGTTCCAGCCGAGCTGGCGCAGCAGCTTGCCATCGTCCGCAAACCCGTGATTGAAGGCCACCACCCGCCCGTCCGGCCCCACCACCACGCTGGACGGGACGGTGAAGATCCCGAAGCGGCGCGCCACCTCCGGATGGCGACCCACGTCCACCACCTGCACCCGAACGCGGGTGCCGGTGACCCGCTGGAGACGCTGGAGGGCGGGCAGCTGCTGGGTGCGGCACGGAGCACACAGCCGGTGGGTGAAGGCCACCACCGCGGGGCCGGGTGGCAGTCGTAGCCGGCGTGCGAGACGTCGGTCACGGCACCGCACCCAGCCCGCCGCCAGGGCGAGGGCGGCCGCCACCGCCAACACCACCCACAGCCGGTCCATCACGACCCTCCGTGCGCCGAACCGCTGCGCACAAACCCCCGGCGGGCCAGTTGGTAAAACACGAAGCAGCCCGCGCAGAATCCGAACAACAGGTTGACCGCGGCCAGGACCACCACCAGCCACGCGAGGATCCAGCCGAGGAGGATATATCCGCCCCACAGGCTCAACGCGGCCAGCAGCAGCACGCTTCCCGCCATCCCCTGCGCGAACCGGTGCGGCAGGGGGTCGTCTTCCCGCTCGTCGGGCTGTAGGACCCGGCCCTTCAGCCACTGGTGGTAGGCCTGCTGGAACAGCGCCAGCCGCGGGTCCGCGGTCCCCACCAGCATCACCGCCGCCACCAGCGCCACCAGCCACGGCCAGTCCAGCAGGAATGCCAGAACCGTGAAGCCCACCACGCAGGCCTGGTTGGTCCGCAGGGCGTTATGGTCTACCCGACGCAAGTCCCTCACCCCCGCTCCGTTCCTCCCGGGCCCCGCTCGATGGGGACCCCCACGAGGCTGCCCCACTCGGTCCAGCTCCCGTCGTAGTTCTTCACGTTTGGGTAGCCCAGCAGGTACCTCAGGGTGAACCACGTGAGGCTGCTGCGCTCCCCGATCCGGCAGTAGGCGATCACGTCCTTGTCCGGCGTGACGCCCTGGGACGCGTACAGCTGGCGCAACTCCTCCGCGGGCTTGAACGTGCCGTCTTCCCGTACGTTCAAGGTCCACGGGAGGTTGCGGGCCCCGGGAATGTGGCCCGGCCGCTGCGCGCCCTCCTGCGGGTACGCGGGCGGAGCCACCAACTCCCCCGTGTACTCCTGCGGAGAGCGCACGTCCACCAGCACCAGATCTGCGTCACCTAGCCGCTGCAACACCTCGTCCCGGAACGCCCGCAGGGCAGGGTCGGGGTCCTTGGCCCGGAACTGAACCGGCGGGTAGGCGGGGATCTCCGTGGTGAGCGGCCGGCCCTCGGCCACCCACTTCTGGCGTCCGCCGTTGAGGATCTTGAGATTCTCCACCCCGTAGTACCTCAGGAGCCAGAAGGTGTACGTGGCGAACCAGTTGTTCTTGTCCCCGTACAGGACGATGGTGTGCTCGTTGCTGATCCCGCGGGAGCCCAGCAGCGCCTCCAGCTGTTCGCGGGAAATCCACTCCCGGCGCACGGGGTCCTGCAGGTCGGTCTTCCACCGGATGTGGATGGCTCCAGGGATGTGCCCCTGGGCGTACAGCTCTGGGTCCTCGTTGGACTCCACGATCCGGAGGCCGGGATCCTGTAGGTGCTCTTCCAGCCACTCTGTCTCCACCAGCACGTCTGCACGTGCGTACGACATTCCTGTCACCTCCTCGGGCGCACGGACCTTTGAAAGCTTGAGAGACAGAAAAGCCCAGGTGCCGACCTGGGCACGGCTCAGCGGAGACAGGGTTGGCTTCGCGGGTGCTTACAAGGGGCGCAGCGAAGGCAGACCCCGCCTCCGCCACGGACAGATGCAGCTGCGCGGTGCGTAACGTTGCCACTTCATGCTCCGTCTCTTTTAGCACCGCCGTTCCGGGGTGTCAAGGGATCCGGGCGCACTACGCGACGGACGTCAGGACCAGGAGCCCAAGGCAGACGGTAACACCTGCCACCCACCGGCGAAGCCGTCCGGCCTCCGCCCGCCGGACCGTCCGCGCACCCAGCGGTACTGCCAGCACCGCCCCGCACGTCACCGCCAACACCAGCTCCCACCGCCACGCGCCCGAAAACCACCACGCGTAGCCGCCCACCGCGGCCAGGGAAACCACCGCCTCCGCGAGGTTGGTCACGGCCACCGCCGCTTTGGGGTCCAGTCCCGCCACTATCTGCCCGCCAGCGATGAGGGGTCCGTAGCCGCCGCCGGTGAGCCCTTTGTTCACCGACGCCAGGGCACCGACGGCCACCAAGCGGCCCCAGGAGAAGTTGCGGGGCTGCCGGCCCACCAGGAGCCACGCGCCCAGTCCCGCGATCATGAGCCCCATGTACGCCCGTACCACGAACTCGGGGACGCGGCCTGCCAGCCAGGGTCCCGCGGCCCCACCCACGAGACCCGCACCGATCAGGACCGTGGCAACCCGCAGGTGTGCGGAGTTCCGGCCAAATGACGCGTTGCCGTTGGCGTGGTGGAAGCGCGCACCCACCAGCCCAGCGACCACCTGGGAGAGCAGGAGGGCCGGGACGGCTTCTGGCAGTCGGTAGCCCGCCGCCAGCAGCAGCGGACCGAGGACCGTCCCGTACCCCATCCCCAGGGCGGTGTCCACAAACCCGGCGCCAAACGCCAGGGCCACCAGGAGCAGTAGCATCCACACTCCTCCGTCACGCCCGTCCCGCCGCGAAGCCTGTTGGACCCCACGCGCCCGCCTCCCGGGCAAGCTGCACCACCCGGCCGACCACGAGGGTGGCCGGCGGCTGCAGCCCCGCCCGCTGCACGTCCTCCACCACGGTGCCCAGGGTTGCGACGACCACACGCTGGTCCGGCAGCGTCCCGCGGGCGACCATGGCCACGGGCGTGTCCGGCTCCGCCCCCGCGGCCAGGAGCTGGTCCACCACCTGAGGGAGCCGCCGCAGGCCCATGAGCACCACCAGGGTGGGAACGCGTACGAGGGCCGACCAGTCCACTCCTGGAGAGGCCTCACAGGCGTGACCGGTGACCACCGCGAAGGCAGACGCCCGTTCCCGGTGGGTCACGGGGATCTGCGCGGCAGCTGGCACGGCCACCGCGGCGGTGACGCCGGGGACCACCTCGTACGGCACGCCTGCTTCCCGGAGTGCTTCCACCTCCTCGCCGCCGCGGCCGAACACGAACGGGTCTCCACCCTTCAGCCGGACCACCCGAAGGCCCCTCCGGGCCCGGTCCACCAGCACCTGCACGATCTGCTCCTGGGAAGTGCGCAGCCCTCCTGGGTGCTTGCCCGCGTACACCCGCTCCGCGCCCGCGGGCGCCTCATCCACCAGCGCAGGGTGCACCAAGCGGTCGTACACCACCACGTCCGCCTCCCGCAGCACCCGAAGCCCCCGCACCGTGATGAGTTCGGGGTCACCCGGACCCGCACCCACCAGGAACACCTTCCCGCTCACGCACCTTCCTCCAACAGCTGCAGGAGGCGCTGCCGGGCCCGCTCCTGCTGGCCGGCCCGCAGCCAGTCCAGCACGTCGGAGTCCACGATCCGGTACCAGGCTTCACGGCGGCGGTGGAACTCCGGGATCCTGCGGGCCAGCTCCTCCCGCAGCTCGCCCGCCAGCTCCAGGAACGCCGCGTACTCCGGCCCCAGCTGGGCGGCGAACCGATCCCGCAGGCGCACGGCGAGGGCCGGAGCCCTGCCCGAGGTGCACACCGCCACCACCAAAGCCCCCTGGCGGTATACCGCGGGCGCGATGAAGCTGCAGTGTGGCGGGTCGTCCACGGCGTTCATCCACACCCCCCGCGCCTGCGCTTCCTCCCACACCCGGGCGTTCACCTCCCGGTCGTCGGGCGCCGAGACCACCAGCCACGCTCCTTCCAGGTCGCCGGTCCGGTACGGCCTGGCTTCCCAACGCACGCGGCCTTGGGCCGCCCACGCCTGCAGCCGTTCTGTGACCCGAGGGCTCACCACCACCACGTCCGCGCCGCACTCCAGCAGCGCCGCCACCTTGGCCTCTGCCGGGGGGCTCCCTCCCACCACCACGCAGCGGCGGCCCCGCAAATCCACGAACAGGGGGTAGACCGTCATGCCTGACCCGCCCAGTGGGACGCCAAGGCCGCCACCAGCGGTCGCATCTTGGGGTGCTCAGGCGTCAGCGTCACCCGGACTCCGAACGACTCCAGCGTCCGCTGGCTCGTGGGCCCCACCGCGGCCACCACCACCGGCCCGTTGAGAGCCTCCCGCAGCGCTGTATGGAGTCCCTGCTGCTCCGCCACCGCGAACAGGTGCAGGACCTGCGGCCGGCTGGTGACCACCAGGGCGTCCGCTTCGCCCGCCACCAGCGCCCGCACCGCGGAAGCGAGCGGCGCGGTGTCCTGGGGCAACGCCCACCGGTACGGCAACGCGTCCACCACCTCCGCGCCACGGACCAGGAGGAAGTCCCGCAGACGGGCGTTGGGCTCGCCGTAGTGCTGGACGAACACCCGCCGCCCCGACAGATCCACCGCCGCCAGAGCAGCGCACAGCTCCTCGGTGGTGTGTGGGGAGGGCGCCGACAACCGCGGGTGTACGCCCCACCGCCCCAGGACCGCCACGGGCTTAGGGCCGCGGACCGCCACCGGCACCCGCTGCAGGGCTCGCACGAACGCCTCGGTCAGCTTGAGCTGCTGCGCGGCGTCGTACAGCCTCTCCACCCCCACACCGGTGAGGAACACCGCCCAGTCCACCTCCAGGGCGCACAGGCGGCGCAGCGGGTCCGCCACCTCCTCCGCAGGCACGGGCACCTCCTCCACCGCCGGCGCGCACACCGGTTCCCACCCTTGCCGGCGGACCAGGTCCGCCAGCACCTGCGGCCACCGCGACTCCAGGAGCACCACCCGCCAGCTCACACCGGCCCTCCGCTTCCCGTGGCCAGGTAGCCCCGCGCCTCCAACAGCCGCACGATTCGGGCCGCGGCCTCCGCCGGGATCTCGCGGTGAGTGTCCACCACCAGGTCGGGCGACTCCGGCTCCTCGTACGGGTCGCTGACGCCCGTGAAGTTGGGGATCTCGCCGCGCAGGGCGCGTGCGTACAACCCCTTGGGGTCGCGGGCCACCAGGACGTCCAGCGGACAGCGCACGTACACCTCCAGGAAGTCAGGGCCCACCAGCTCCCGCGCCTGGGCGCGGGCATCCCGGTAGGGCGAGATGAGGGCGGCCAGCACCACGATCCCGTGCCGGACCAGCAGCCCGGCCACATAGGCCACCCGCCGCACGTTTTCTACCCGGTCTTCTCGGGAAAACCCCAGCCCGCGGGAGAAGTGCTGCCGCACCGCGTCGCCGTCGAGTACTTCCACCGGGCGTCCGACCTCGCGCAGGCGCTCCGCCACAAGCTCTGCCAGCGTGCTCTTGCCCGCGCCGGGAAGCCCCGTGAGCCAGACGCACACCCCACGGGTCTGGTCCCGCTCACCGTCCACCGACACGCTCTCCAGCTCCACCCCGTCGGCCCGGGCGGCAAGCGTCAGCGCCACGCCCTCTGCCCGGAGCACCACGGAGTAGTCGCCCAGGGTGCGGGCGGCCACCCGCACGCTGTCCAGGCGTCGGCCCCGCAGGGCCTGCAGCGCCCGGTTGGTAGCCTCCAGTCGGCGCTGCAGGGCCTGACCGCGTGGGGTGCGCCACAGGACCTGGGTGAGCAGCCGCTCCCCCTCTGCCCGGTAGCGCCGTCGCGCCCGGCCCGTCTGCAGGGAGAGGGCCACCGCAGACTCCACCACGTCCACCAGATCCTCGGGGAACTCGCCGCGCCGCAGCCGTTCCGACGCCGCCCGCGCCCGCTCCCGCTGCGGCTCGGGCAGCGCCCGGGCCAGCGCCTCCACCTCCTCCGCCAGCAGCTCCGCGGACTCCCGGTCCACGTGCGACGTCGCCTCCGTCACCGCCACACCTCCTCCCGGTGGGCTTCGCCCAGGATGGCGTGGGCCTCATGCTCGAACCCGCCCGTCTCGATGGGGCAGTGGATCCCGCACTCCTTCGGGGCGCCCTCCTCCCACCACCACCGGCCCGCCCGGTCGTCCTCGCCGGGCTGGATTGGCCGCGTGCACGGGTCGCAGCCGATGCTGGTGTACCCCTGCTCGTACAGCGGGTGGACGGGCACCCCGTGCGCGTACAGGTACTCCCACACCTCCTCCTTGGTCCAGTCCGCGAGGGGGTTGACCTTCACGATGCCGTCGTGATCGTGGTCCAGCTCCACCTTGCGGATGTTGGCCCGGGACGCCCACTGCTCACGCCGCAGCCCGGTGATCCACGCGTCCAGCTGCTCCAGGCCCCGGACCAGGGGCCGGACTTTCCGCACCTGGCAGCACAGCAGCCGCAGGGGCACCGATCGGTAGAAGAGGTTGACCCCGTGCCGCTGCACCATAGCCTCCACCTCCCGGTGGTCCGGGAACAGGACCTGGAACTTTGCCCGCGGGTAGTGTTCCCGTACCCGGTCCAGGAACGCGTACGTGGCCTGGGGGAGGCGTCCGGTGTCCACGGTGAGCACCCGCACGTCCGGCCGCAGCCGCGTGGCCATGTCCAGGATGGCCATCCCCTCCGCCTGGAGGGCGGTCACCACCGCCACCCGGTCGCCGAACGTCTCCAGGGCCCACGCGATCACCTCCTGGGGCTCCCGGTCGTCCAGCTCCAGGGCGATCTCTCCGATCTGCAGGTCGTCGAAGGCCAAAACCCTCGCCATCTCGCCCTCCTCACGCACCACCGCCCGCCAGGGCGGGGAGGATAGTGAGCTCCTCGCCCGGACGCAGGGGCGCGTCCAGCCCTCCCAGTCCCCGCACGTCCTCCTCGCCCACGAACAGGTTGACGCTCGGGTGGACCTGCCCGTCGGGCGTGAGGACCTGCGCCACCAGCTGCGGGTAGCGGGCCCGCAGGACCTCCAAGGCTTCCCGCACGGTGCGGGCGTCCACCTCCAACCGGTCGGCGCCCTCGCTGTAGGGCAGGAGCATGCCGGGCACGCGCACCACCGGCCGCCGCGGCGCGGCCTCGTCCCCTGCCCCTTCTCCGAGCGCCAGGGCCTGTAGCTGGTCGTCCGTGTGCGCGTCCACGAAGTCCCGGAAGGCGAATCCCGTCCCGCGCGTCCGGCGCTCCCGCAGCCACCCCTCCAGCAGCCGGCACACCACCTCCACGATCCGGTCCTCCGGCACGCGCCGGATCAGGGGCTTTCCGATGGCGGCCCGCGTTCCGAGCCCGCCGCGCAGGCACACGTCGTAGGCCTCCACCCGCACGCCCCGCCCCGGGTGCAGGGTGGTGGTGCCCTGCAGGCCGATGTCCCCGACCCAGTGGTGGGCGCACGCGTGCGGGCAGCCGTCGGTGTAGATGCGCAGATCCGCCACCTCCCGCCCGAACCGCCGTTCCAGCTCCTCCAGGATCTCCTTGAGCTTGCCCTTGGTCTCCGCCACCGAGTAGTTGCAGAAGCGGTGGTCGGTGCACGCCACCGACCGACCGTAGACGGGGTTGCGGCTCGGGTCGAGGCCGACCGCCGCCAGCTCCCGCACCACGGAGTGCAGCCGGTCCTCCGGGACGTCGGTGACGATGAGGTTCTGCGTGCGGGTGAAGCGCACTTCTCCCCCGAAGGAGCCCACCAGCTCGCCCAGGGCCACCAGCTGATCTCCGGTGATCCACCCCATGGGCACCGGAACGCCCACGTACACCAACCCCGGTTGCTTCTGCGGGTGCACGCCCAGGTGGTCCGTGTCGTGGGTGGGCGCCGGTGCGCGACCGTCCTCCAGGCGATAGCCCAGCCGGGCCTCCACCATCGCCCGCACCGCCTCCGGCCCGTAGTCGTCCACCATGAACTTGATCCGGGCCTTGGCGCGGCTCAGGCGGTACCGCAGGTCGTTCTGCCAGGTGTCGGTGATGGCCCGCAGCACCTCCACCACTCCGTGTGGAGGATCTGCGGGCACGAACACCCCCAGGTCCCGGCTGATCCGCGGTGTGGCCGATAGCCCTCCGCCCACCCGCACCGCGAACCCCGGCCGGCCGTCCTTCAGCACGCCCACCAACGCCACGTCGTGGATCTCCGGCGCGTTGCACTGGGCGGGGCAGGCGCTGATGGTGTACTTGTGCTTGCGGGGCAGGTTGCTGTAGTCCCGGTGGCCGTAGAAGAACCGCGCCACCGCCTCCACCACGGGGCGCACGTCAAACAGCTCCTGGCGGTCCACCCCTGCCACGGGGCAGCTGGTCACGTTGCGGACCGTGTCGCCTTCCCCGCCCACGGTGGTCAGCCCCGTTGCCTGTACCGCGGAGAGGACTTCCGGCAGTTGTTCCAGCCGCACCCAGTGCAGCTGGATGCCCTGTCGGGTGGTGAGCTCTCCGTAGTTGCGGCCGTAGCGGCGGGCGACCTGCCCCAAAGCCACCAGCTGCGCGGGCCGCACCCTTCCCCCGGGGACCTTGATGCGCACCATGAAGGTCCCCACCTTCGGCTTGTCGTGGGTGAGGCCCCACCAGTTGAGGCGCACGATGTCCTCCTCTGGGATGGCCTCGTAGCCCCGCGCGATGAGGTCTGGCAGTTCGTCCACGATGTCCAAGGGGAACTTCTCCCGCTTGAGCCGTTCGATGGAGTTGCGCTTGAGCACGAGCTCCCACGTGACCTGCGGCCCGGTCTGAACCTGTGCCATCCCGTCTCCCCCTTCCTAGCCCGCCTGCTCGGCCACCGGCTGCGTGTAGTACTCCCGCAGCACCTGCGCCACCTCCGGGCGCATCACCTGCGGCGGCGGCAGCTGGCCCGCACGCAGCAGCCTCCGGACCCACGTCCCGCTGGGATTCACGCGGGCGTCCGTAGGGTGCGGGCAGCTGCGGTCGGTGGCCATGGCGTCGCACCGCCGGCAGTAGAACGCCTCCCCGAAGAACACCGGCGTGATCCCCAGCCGGGCGGGGTCGAACCGATCGAAGATGCGGTGAGCCGCGTACGGGTCGTAGAAGCCTCCGACGCCTGCGTGGTCGCGGCCGATGAGGATGTGGGTGCAGCCGTAGTTCTTCCGCACGAGGGCGTGGAACACCGCCTCCCGCGGGCCCGCGTACCGCATGGCCGCGGGAAACGCCGCCAGCAGGACGCGGTCCTTCGGGTAGTACAGGTCCAGCAGCACCTCGTACGCGCGCATGCGGACCCCGGCGGGCACGTCGTCGTCCTTGGTCTCCCCCACCAGGGGGTGCAGGAACAGCCCGTCCGTGGTTTCCAGGGCGCACTTGTGCAGGTACTCATGGGCGCGGTGGACGGGGTTGCGGGTCTGGAACGCGGTGACCGTCCGCCAGCCCGCCTGCGCGAAGTGCGCCCGGGTCTGAACGGGATCCAGCTCCCGGTCCGCAAACGGACCGCGGGGACGCTCCACCAACCACAGGGGCCCGGCCACCGTCCAGGGGGACTCCCGCAGCAGCCGCGCCACGCCCGGATGCGTGGGATCCGTGGTGCCGAACACCGCCAGCGCCTCCTCCTCCAGCTCGCGGCGGTACACCTCCGTGACCTCCACCACCGCCAGCAGCCCCGGCGCCCGTACCGACAGCCGGCTAGCTGCACCCAGCCGGCGGGCCAACTCCTCCGGCACCGGGAGGGTGACGGGCAGCGTCCACGGCAGCCCGTCCGGCAGGTGGAGGGTGTGCAGGACCGACCGGTACGTCTCGCGGTCCATGAAGCCCACGAGCGGGCTGTACGCGCCGTTGGCCACCAGCACCACGTCGGCGGCCTCCTTCGGGCTCGGGGTCACCGCGGGCAGCCGGCTGGCCTCCGCCCGCAGGGAGTCCGCCCGCGAACCCTCGACGACCCGCTGCACGAGTTGGCCTCCGTGGGGTGCGACCACACCACACCTCCTCCTCGCGCACACGCACGCCCCTGCGCAACGCGGCGCGACGTTCGTCTTGGAACGGCTAGGGGAAAACCGGAAGCCGCGGAAGGAACCCGGCCCTGCTAGGCCCGGGATTCCTCCCGCCTAGGACAGATGCACTGCCGAGGGCGGACCACCGAAGCCGAAAGGACGATGGGTCGCTTCATGGCCACGGTTCCTTTGGCTGCGAATATAGCGACCGTTGCTCCCGTGCGTCAAGAGGCGGGTAGGATGTTACGGGGCTTCGCGTCGCGCCAGCTGGTAGGTCCAGTCCCGCAGTGCCACCAGCAGCTCGCGCAGCCGGGTGCGGGTTCCTTCGTCCGCCAGACGGCCTTCCGCGTCGAACTTTTCCCGCGCATGGGTCACCAGGACCTCCGGACGGCTCAGCGGGTGCGTCTCCAGGTACGCCAGGACCTGCCGCAGGTGTAGCTGTGCCCGCAGGGTGCCCCACTGCCCGGTGGTGGCACCCACCACGGCCACGGGCTTCCCGCGGAAGGGGTTGTCCCCGGACGGCCGCGCGGCCCAGTCCAGGGCGTTCTTCAGCACCCCCGGAAAGGACCAGTTGTGCTCGGGCGTGGCGATCAACACCGCGTCCGCCTCCCGGATGGCGCGCTTGAACGCCACCACCGCCTCCGGCAAGCCCTGCTGCTCCACGTCCATGTTGTACAGGGGGATTCCGTCCAGGTCGAACACCTCCACGCGGACGTCCTCCGGCGCCACCTCCGCCGCGGCCCGCACGAGCGCCCGGTTGTACGAACCCCGCCGCAGGCTCCCGGCAAACCCCAGCACCCGCACCCATCCTTTCGCCATCCTCCACACCTCCTGGGGCGCGCCAGGCCCCTTGACAACCTCGGGGCTGTCGCGTATGCGTTTTCCAAAGACCTCGAAGTCTCCTCCGGCCTAGCGGCCGCTTTCCCCAAGCTGGGTGCCCGCCGGGTCCTGGCGCCCGTTCTCCGGCCCTGAAGCCGCCCGAACCCCGTCGTTCCCAACCACACCTCGTGCAGCAGGAGGCGACCATGACCGGGAACGGTGCGGCGAACGCCATCGAGGCCCTGAAGGCCGTCCGCGACGGCCTGGACGTGATCGGCGACCTGTCGCGCTACGCGGAAGCCGGGTGGCCGGCGATCCCGAAGGACGACGTGGAGCGCCTGAAGTGGTGGGGCATCTTCCTGCGGCGGCAGAGCGAGGGACAGCCGGGCTTCTTCATGGTCCGGGTCCGCATCCCCAACGGCATCGCCAGCGCGGCCCAGGTACGGGAGCTGGCCGCCATCTCCCAGGAGCTGGGACGGGGCGTGCTGGACGTGACCACCCGGCAGCAGCTCCAGCTCCGGTGGATCCGGATCGAGGACGTCCCAGAGCTTCTGGCCCGGCTGCAGCGGGTCGGGCTGACCACGTTGCAGACGGGCATGGACAACGTGCGCAACGTGGTCGGCTGTCCGCTGGCCGGCGTGGTGCGCACGGAGCTGTTCGACGCGTCGGAGGTGGTGCGCGCGCTGACCCGGCGGGTGGTGGGCAACCGGGCGGTGACCAACCTGCCCCGGAAGTTCAACGTGACCATCACCGGCTGCGTGGAGAACTGCACCCACGCGGAGACCCAGGACCTGGCCCTGGTGCCCGCGGTGCGCGAGGTGGAAGGCCGGCACGAGGTGGGGTTCAACGTGCTCGTGGGCGGCAAGATGGGGTCGGGTGGCTACCGGCCCGCCGTCCCCCTGGACGCCTTCGTCACCCCCGAAGAGGCTCCGGAGGTGTGCCTGGCCGTGGTGGCGGTGTTCCGGGACTACGGGCCACGGCAGAGCCGCAGCAAGGCGCGCTTGAGCTTCCTGCTGGACAGCTGGGGCGTGGTGCGGCTCCGGGCCGCGGTGGAGGAGCAGTTGGGACGCTCGCTACCGCGGGCGGGCAGGGACGCGCGTCAGCCCGGGTCCAGTGACCACTTGGGTGTGGTCCCGCAAAAGCAGGCCGGCCGCTATGCCGTGGGGCTGTGGGTGCCCGTGGGCCGGCTGCACGCCCACCAGCTCATGGAGGTCGCCCGCCTGAGCGAGGGGTACGGCGAAGGCGAGGTGCGGTTCACCACCGGGCAGAACCTGATCCTTCCCCACGTGCCGGAAGACCGGCTCCACGCCCTCCTACAGGAGCCCCTGCTGCGGGACCTGCCGCCCGACCCACCCCCCGCGTGGCGCGGCCTGGTGACCTGCACGGGTACTGACTACTGCAACCTGGCCCTCATCGACACCAAGCGACGGGCGCTGGCATTGGCCCGGGCGCTGGAGGGCCGGGTGACCCGCCCGCTCGCTGTCCACTGGTCCGGCTGCCCGGCGGGCTGCGGCAACCACGGCGTGGCGGACGTGGGGCTGGTGGGCAAGAAAGTCCGCCGGGGCGCGGAGGTGGCAGAGGCGGTGGACGTATACGTGGCCGGCCGCGCGGGCCCCAACCCTGTGGTGGGGGTGAAGCTGCTGGAGGACGTGCCGTGCGACGCCCTGCTCCCTGTGCTGGAAGCCCTTCTGCGGTGGGGGAACTTCGACGAACTCCGCGCGCGCCTGCGGCCCGCCTCCCCGCAGCCGGACGTCCCCGCTTCAGAGGGCTCCACGATCCCGCTGGCGGACCTCCCGGAGGGAGGCGCGCGGGTGGTGCGCGTGGCAGGCCAGGCGGTGGCGGTGTTCCGGCACAACGGCACCGTGTACGCGGTGCAGGACACCTGCCCTCACGGAGGCGCGTCCTTGGCAGGTGGGTCCGTGGACGACGGTCATGTGGTCTGTCCCGCCCACGGGTACCGCTTCTGCCTGAGCACGGGACGCTGCCAGACGGACTCGTCCCTGGCCTTGCGCACCTACCGCGTGTCGTTGGAAGGAGGACGGGTCACCGTACAGCCCCCGGAGGAGGTGTGAGATGTCGTACGTGCGGCCGGACCTCGTGGTGCACCACATGGTGGAAGCCGGGGCGGCGAAGGCACAGCTGCGGGTGCAGGAGCTCGTGGTGCGCGGCTTCCTCTCGGCCGCCCTCCTAGGCTTTGCCACCACCCTGGCCTTTACCGCCAGCCTGCAGACCCGTCTGCCCCTGGTAGGCGCCGTCCTCTTCCCCGTGGGGTTCGTGATGATCGTGCTGCTGGGGCTGGAGCTGGTCACTGGAAACTTCGCCCTGCTCCCGCTGGCGGTCCTGGAGGCGCGTGCGAGCCCGGTCGCCATGGTCCGCAGCTGGGCCTGGGTGTTCCTGGGCAACCTCCTCGGTGCTTTGGCGTACGCCCTGTTGTTCGTGGCCGCCACGGGGCCAGACTCCCACGTGGCGCGCCAGCTGGCCGCGGCGGCGGAGGCCAAGACGCTGGACTACGCCCGGCTGGGGCCCGCGGGGCTACGGCTGGCCTTCGCCAAGGCGGTGCTGTGCAACTGGATGGTGACCCTCGGAGTGGCGCTGTCGTTCACGTCCCAGTCCACGGGCGGCAAGATCGCGGCCATGTGGCTTCCCATCCTCACCTTCTTCGCCCAGGGCTACGAGCACTCCGTGGTGAACCTGTTCGTGATCCCCACGGGGATGCTGGTAGGTGCCCGCGTCTCCGTGGCGGACTGGTGGCTGTGGAACCAGCTGCCGGTCACCGTCGGTAACCTGGTGGGCGGGCTGGTGTTCACGGGCCTGGGCCTGTACGCGGCGTACCGGGGCCGGGCGGCGGTGTCGTCGTGGTGGAGGAGGGGACCGCGGTGACCGTGGGTCACGGGGGGCCTGCCGCGTAAAGGTCCAGCAGCGCCGCCCGGATCCGATCCAACAGAACCTGTTCCTCTTCGCCCCGCGGGTGGAGGGGCGGGCCGAACCGGACCGACACCCGGCGCGGTCGTGGCACCACCTCACCCAGGGGCAGAGCCCGGTCGGTGCCGTAGATCCATGTGGGCAGAACTGCGGCGCCGCTTCGGAGGCTCAGGGCCGCCACCCCGCGCCGCAGGGGCGCCAGGGGCAGGTCCGTGCGGTTCACCCCGCCTTCCGGGAACAGAGCGAGGAGTCCTCCCGCCCTCAGCACCTGGAGGGCCGCGCGGAAGGCGGCCCCGGTGTATGCGCCAGGGTCCAGCTCCGTCCGCCGGACCGGCACGAACCCGTACCATCGAACCACCGGCGCGATCACCCGGATGAGGGGTGCCCACGGCACGAACCCGGGTGTGAGCCTTCGGCCCAGCAGCTCCTCCGCTCCCACGAACACCGCGCGCCGCGGCAGCGCCGCCGCCAGGACCACGGGGTCCAGCCACGAGCGGTGGTTGGCCGCCACGATCAGCGGCCCGTGCGGTGGGCACAGCTCTGCGCCCACGGTGCGGAAGCCGAAGGCGAACCACAGCCCCCCTCGCACCAGCGCCCGAACGAGGCGGTAGTCCCAGGTCTCCGCGGGCCGTCCCGACACGCCTGGTCGCCGGGCCTCCGCCCTCGCCTGCGCCAGGAATCCCGCTTACGCGCCCCGCGCCCGCTCCAGCAGGAGGGGCAGGACCTCCACGCCCCGCAGCCGGCCCAGCCGTCCCCGCGCCGCCGCACCCTCGCCGAAGCCCCCCGCGCCGTCCGGCTCCACCCCGCCGCCCCAGACCACTAGCGGCACCGGGTCGTCCGTGTGCGCGCCCACCTCGCACACGGTGGCGTGGTCCGCGGTCACTGCCACCACCACGTCCCCGCGTCCCCGCAGCCCGTGGCACAGGGGCCCGAAGAAGTGCTCGTCGATCCCCTCCACCACCGCGCGCTTTCCGTCCCAGTCGCCGTCGTGTCCCGGCTCGTCGGGCCCCTTCAAGTGCACGTACAGCCCGTCCCAGCGGTCCAGCTGCCGCAGGGCCTCCTCAGCCCAGCGGGTGTACACCTTGGGGTCGCGGCCGCTGGGAGGGACTTCCACCACCCCCATGCCCAGCAACCGGGCGATCCCGCGCTCCACGGGCATCTCCACGAAGCACGCGAACCGGGCGCCGAACCGCTCCGCAAACGGCGGGATCTGGGGCACGTGGTCGCTGGCGTCCCGCAGCAGGACCAGGTTCGCAGGAGGCTCGCCCCGGCTGCGGCGGCGCTGGTTCACCGGGTGGTCCTCCAGCACCCGTCGGCTGCGTTCCGTGAACTCGTTCACCAGCTCCGCGGCCCGGCGCGCACCCGGTCCGCCATCCAGGGGCACGCAGGTCTCCACCTCGTCCCGCACCACGGTCCGGGCCACCCCCAAGGCGCCCACGCGGCCGTAGGCGGGGTCGGTGTTGGAGATCTGGCCCGACAGGTGGAGTTGCGGGTCGTACAGCACCAGCACGCACCGGTGGCCCACGCTCGCCTCAAACCGGAAGCTGGCTCCCGGAAGCTGTACCTCCCGCTGCACCGCCTGCGCCAGCTCCTTGGCCTCCTCGCTGCGCAGGCTTCGTCCCACCCTCCGGTCCAGGATCCGGCGTCCCTCCCCCCCAGTGGCGAAGTTGCCCCGGAGCGCCAGGTTGCCGTCGCGGAACGGGATGTCCATGCCGAGGGCTTCAAGGAGCCCGCGGCCCGCGTGGTGCTGGAAGGGGTCGTAGCCCAGGATGGCGGTGACCGCCACGTCCGACTCGGGTGCGATGCCCTCGCCCACCGTCACCACGAGCCCCTGCTGCCCGCCGGCCGCCAGGGCGTCCAGGTGGGGCGTGTGGGCGGCCTCCAGGGGCGTGCGCCCACCCAAGGCTGCCACCGCGCGGTCCCCAAGCCCGTCCAGGATCACGTACAGCACCTTCCGCACACCACACCTCCTCGGCGGCGCAAGGGTTACACCGCCCGGCGGAGTTGCTGCAGCAGGTCCGCCAAGTCCCTGGCTACCCACTCCGGCCGCACCGCCGCATCTTCCACCTCGTCCTCGGACGCCACACCGGTCAGCACCAGCACGGTGCGGATGCCCAGCCGCGCGGCACCCACCACGTCGGTGGCGATCTGGTCGCCCACCATGAGGGTCTCCTCCGGATGCGTGCCGAGACGCCGTAGAGCTGCCTCGAAGGGGTATCGCTCCGGCTTGCCCACCGCCACCGGCTCCCGCCCGGTGGCCGTCCGGATGGCGGCCACGATGGCGCCCGCGCCCGGCCACAGCTCCCCTTCCACGGGCAGGTTGGCGTCCAGGTTGGTGGCCACGAACCGTGCTCCGCGCCGCACCGCGGAGCAGGCGGTCCGCAGCCGGGCGTAGGTGAGGTCCGTGTCGAGCCCCACCACCACCGCCGCCACGTCCGGATCGTCCGCCAGAACGTAGCCGGCCTGCTGGACCGCCTCCCGAAGCCCGTCCCCGCCCACCACCAGCACCCTCCCCCGCAGTCCCCACTGCCGCAGTAGCTCCGCCGCGCACAGGGCGGAGGTCACCACCTGCCCTTCCTCCGCGGCGATTCCCAGGGCCGCCAGGTGGTCCACGTACTGCCCTGGCGTGCGGGTGGAGTTGTTGGTCACGAAGGCGAAGGGGATCTCCCGATCCCTCAGCCAGGCCAAGAACTCCGCAGCCCCCGGCAGCGCCTGGCGGCCCCGGTACACCACCCCGTCCAGGTCCAGGATCACTCCACGGACCCTCACGCCGCCCCCCGCAGCAGGTCCACGAACTCCGCGGCCAGCTCTCCCGCGTACACCTCCTCCGCGGGGCCGGACATGCGCAGCCGGAAGCCCTCCTCCACGGACACCTGCAGGACACCTCCGTCCATCTCCACCTGCACGTGCGGGCCTGCCACCCCGCGCCGCACGCACGCGGCGGCCACCGCGCAGGCACTGGAGCCCGAGGCCAAAGTCTCCCCCGCACCCCGCTCCCAGATCCGGATGCGGACGCGGTCCGGGCCCAGCACCTGGGCGAACTGGACGTTGGTCCTCTGCGGGAACAGGGGGTGGCGCTCCAGGGCCGGGCCCAGGCGTGCAAGGTCCACCGCTGCCAGCTGGTCTGTGAACACCACGCAGTGCGGGTTGCCCACGTTCACCGCGGTGATCCGCAGGGCGGTGCCCTCCACCTCCAGCGGCTCATCCACCACCTCTCGCGGCGGCCCCAGGACGGGGATCCGGGTGCTGGTGAAGGTGGCCTCGCCCATGTCCACGGTCACCCGCACCGCGCGGCCGACCTGGGCTTCCACCTCGCACCGGACCACGCCGCCCGGGGTCTCCACGGTGAACTGCGGCCCGGGGGCGTGCCCGTGGTCGTACAGGTACTTGGCGAAGATCCTCAGCCCGTTGCCGCTCTTCTCCGCCTCGCTGCCGTCGGGGTTGTAGATGCGCAGCCCGAAGTCCGCCCGGTCGGAGGGAACGCGCACCAGCACCCCGTCGGAGCCCACCCCGAAGTGGCGGTCGCACAGCCGGCGGACCGCCTCCGGGGTCAGGGGGAACGCCAGTCCGTGGGATTCCAACACGATGTAGTCGTTGCCGAGGGCGTGGGACTTCACGAACCGGCTCATCCGCGCGCACCCTCCATCCGGATCCGCCGGCCGCCCTCGTAGGTGGTGCACAGGGCGTTCCGCCGCCGCCAGCGTTCCAGGGCGAGGTCTACGAGGCGGCTGATGAGCTCCCGGTACGGGATCCCGGAGGCCTCCCACAGCCTCGGGTACATGCTGATGGGGGTGAAGCCGGGGATGGTGTTCACCTCGCTGACGTACACCACACCGTCCCGCTCCAGGAGGAAGTCCACCCGCGCCATCCCACACAGCCTCAGGGTCTGGAAGGCCCGCAGGGCCAGGGTTCGCACCTCCTCCGCCCGTTCTGGCGGGATCTGGGCCGGCACCACCAGCTCCGCTCCCTGCGGGTCCAGGTACTTGGCCTCGTAGTCGTAGAAGGCGTGCTGGGGCCGGGTGGGACGGATCTCGCCCGGCACGGAGGCGATGGGGTCGTCGTTGCCCAGCACGCTGACCTCCACCTCCACCGGGTCGGGAACCGCACGCTCCACGATCACGGCAAGATCGTACCGCAGGGCGTCCTCCACCGCCGCGGCCAGGGCCTCCGGCCGGTCCACGCGGTGCACCCCCACGGAGGAGCCCAGGCGGGTGGGCTTAACGAAGCAGGGGTAGCCCAAGGACTCCACCTGCGCCCGCACGCCCAAGGGGTCGCGTTCCCACTGGGTGGCGGGCACCACCGCGAACGGCACTACGGGGAGTCCCGCGTCCCGGAGCAAAGCCTTCTGCACACCCTTGTCCATCCCCAACGCGGAGCCCAACACGTCCGCTCCCACGTACGGAACGTTCACCATCTCCAAGAGGCCCTGCACGGTCCCGTCTTCCCCATAGGTGCCGTGCAGCACGGGGAACACCACGTCGCAGAGGATCTCGCGCCCGTCCGCCACGAACACCGCCTGGCCCATCCGGTCCAGGCGTAGCCACACGGGCTTCCCGTCCACCCACCACCGGCCGTCGGGCGCGATGAACACCTCCACCACGGAGAACCGCTCTGGATCCGCGGCGCGCACCACGTTCCGCGCAGAGACGCACGACACCTCGTGTTCTCCCGACCGGCCGCCGTACAGCACGGCCAGGGTCAACCGGCCCACGAGCTCCTCCGCGTGTCCACGGGTGGTCAGGCGACCAGTGTGACAATAGGGAGGCGGGGCGGGGCCGTCAAGCGAGCAACGGCGCGCGGCGCACCGAGGCGGCCACCGCGCCCACCAGGAGCACCGCGCCGGCCAGGGCGAACAAGGCCCCCACCTCTTCCGAGCTCCAGCGCCAGCCGACCCGCCGGGCCAGGTCCCGGTACGCCTGGCGGAGCTGCGCGGCGCTGGTGGTGCGGTAGTAGCGCCCGCCGGTGCGCTCCGCGATGGCGCGCAGGGTGGGTTCGTCCAGCAGACCCCAGTACCCGCTGCGCAGCAGGTGCGCCGGCCGGGTGGTGGCGATGCCGACGGTGTACACCCGCACGCGCGCCTCCACGGCGCGTCGCGCGGCCTCTTCCGGGGTCGGACCGTCGCTGTAGCGGCCGTCCGACAGCAGCACCGCCACCCCGCGGACTTCTGCCCGCTCATCCCCGTCCTGCTCCAGAAGGCGCACCGCTTCCAGCAGGCCGGCTCCCAGCTGGGTGCGGAGCTGCGTGGACAGCCGTCGGGTGGCCTCCACCACCCGGGCCCGGTCCGCGGTGAGGGGGACTACCACCGTGGCGAAGTTGCCGAACGTCACCAGCCCCACCCGGGTGCCGTGGGGCAGCCGCTGCACGAACTCCGACGCCGCCCTCTTGGCCGCCTCCAGGCGGGAGGGCCAGATGTCGTCCTCCTCCATGCTGCGGCTGACGTCCACCACCAGCACCACGGGCCACGTGGCGGGGACCGGCCAGGGTGCCGTGGGCCGCGCCGCTGCCAGGGTGGTCATCGCCAGGGCTCCCCAGAAAGCCCACCACGCGCGGCCCGGGGACGCCGCGGGCAGCCAGGCGGCGGTGGGGTGCCCGTATGCCCGCGGCGCGCGGCGCCTCCACACGAGGTGGCAGGCGGCTGCGGCCAGCGGCCACAGGGCCAGCACCGCCAGGAGGCCGGCCCAGCGGAAGCTCATGAGCCTGCGGGCGGGGTCGGGAACTGCACCACGAAACGGCTTCCGCCCTCCGGCCGCCGCTCCGCCCGCACGCTGCCGCCGTGCGCCAGCACCAAGTGCTTCACCACCGCCAGGCCCAGGCCGCTTCCGCCCGCCTGCCGGCTCCGGGAGGGCTCCGCACGGTAGAAGGGCTCGAACACCCGCTCAAGGTCCTCCGGCGAGATCCCCGGCCCCTCGTCCTCCACCGCCAACTCGGCCCAGCCGCCGCGCAACGCCAGCTGCAAGCGGACCCGCCCTCCCGCGGGGCTGAACCGCACCGCGTTGTGCACCAGGTTCTGAACCACCTGCCGGACCCGCTGCGGGTCTCCCCACGCGTGTACGGCTCCCTCGGCCTGCACCTCCGCAGAAAGCCCCCGCTCCTCGAACCACGGCTGGAGGGCTTCCACCACCTCCCGGCACACCTCCTCCAGGTCCACGCGGGAGCGGTGCAGGGGCAGGGCGCCCGCCTGGGCCAACGTGAGGTCCCGCAGGTCGTTCACCAGGCGGCTCAGCAACACCGTCTGGGTGTGCAGGGCCGCAATACGCTCCGGGGTGGGTTCGGCCACGCCGTCGAGAAACGCCTCCAGGTGCGCCTGCACGTTCGCCAGGGGCGTTCTCAGCTCGTGCGCCACCGCGGCCAGAAACTCCCTCCTCAGCCGCTCGTCCGCTTCCAGGCGGGCGGCCATGGCGTTGAAGGCCTCCGCCACCTCCCCCATCTCGCCGCCCCGGGCCCGCACCCGGTGGTCCAGCCGCCCGGAGGCGATGGCGCGCGCGGCTGCCTGCAGCTCTGCCAGGGGACGCGTGAGCCGGCCCGCCAGCCACAAGCCCGCCAGGACCGCCACCGCCGCCGCGGTGCCCCCCCCAAGCCACAGGGACTGGTTGAAGGCGCCCAGGAACTTGCGCTGGGAAGCCCGGAACAGCCAGACCTTGGGCTGCAGGCTCTGCAGCCACAGCTCCCTCACGTGCGCCGGCTGTTCGGCCAGCCACGGCACCTGCCCGCGCCGGACCCGTTCCATGTAGGCCTGGAACCGCACCGCGGTCAGGTGCTGCGCCCACAACCCCACCGCCACCACCGCCAGCAGCGCCACGGCGGCAAACGCCAGGGCGAGCTGCGCCCGCAGGCCGAACGTCCGCCGGACAGGCGGGGTGGGCGGTTCCCTAGACGGACTCATGGGGAGTTTTGGCGAACTTGTAGCCCACCCCGTGCACGGTGAGCACGTACCGGGGCTGCTGCGGGTTCGGCTCCAGCTTCTGGCGCAGGTTCTTCACGTGCACGTCCACGGTGCGCTCGAACCCCTCGAAGGACTCCCCGTAGACGCGCTCGATGATCTGCCACCGGGTGAGCACGTGGCCCGGCTGGCTCGCGAGCACCTCCAGCAGCTTCCACTCGGTGGGGGTGAGCTCTACCCGCTTGTGGCCCCTGCGGACGCGCCGGCGGCGGAAGTCCACCACGAGTTCCCCCACCCGCAGGACCTCCCGTCCGCCCCACCGGTGCCGGCGCACCACCGCCCGGACCCGGGCCACCAGCTCCCGCGGGCTGAACGGCTTGGTCACGTAGTCGTCGGCGCCGAGCTCCAGGCCCTGCACCCGGTCGTCCACCCCGTCGCGGGCGGTGAGCATCACCACCGGACACCGCGACCGCTCCCGGATCCGACGGCACACCTCCCACCCGTCGGTACCCGGCAGCATGAGGTCCAACACCACCACCTCCGGGTGCAGCCGGGCGAACAGCTCCAGAGCCTGCGTCCCGTCCGAAGCCACCGTCACCCGGAACCCCTCCCGCTCCAGGTACCCCTGCACCAGGCGGGCGATCTCCGGCTCGTCCTCGACCACCAGGGCCGTGCCGAGAGGAACCGTGGGCCACCTCCGCGGCGGGCGCAGGGCCGCTGCCTCCCGTGTCAAGGCCGGACCCCCAACACCAGCTCCACGTCCACCACGCCCGTGCCCCGCACCACCCGCAGCCGTACCCGGTCGCCCGGTTGGTGTTCGGCCAACAAGCCCAGCAGGTCCTCCATGGTGTCCACCGGACGCCCGTTGAGGGCCACAATCACGTCCCCCGGAGCTCCGTGGCCGGAGTCGGGACGCAGCCCCGCCCGCTCCGCGGGCGCGTCCGCCACCACCTCCACCACCAGCACGCCCCTGTGCACCGCCAGGCCTCGCTCGCGGGCCAGCTCGGGTGTCACCGTGGTGCCCAGGATGCCGATCCACGCCCGCTCCACCCGCGCGCCCGCCATGAGGCTGGGTAACACCTGTGCCACCGCGGCGCTGCTCACCGCCAAGCCGCCCTCCGCCCCGGGGCGTGCGGAGACGGCCACCACCACCCCCGCCACGTCCCCGCGGCTTGTTAGCACCGGCCCTCCGGAGCTGCCCGGTGCCACCTCCGCGCTCACCCGGATCAAGATGCCCGGCACCAGACCAGGCAGGGTCAGCCCTACGTCCAGCAGGACGCCCGTGGTGAGCACCTTGGGGCGCCCCCGCGGGTTGCCGATAACCGCCACGGGTTCGCCCACCTGCAGCCCGCCCGGCTCCGCCAGCCGCAGAAACGCGAGCCCTGTGGCGTCCACCCGCAGCAGGGCGACGTCCCGTCGCGCGTCGTAACCCACCAGCCGTGCCCGGAGCCGCCGGCCTACCTCGAACTCCACGGAGATCCGGTCTGCCCGGCGCACCACGTGCGCCGCGGTGACCACCCAGCCATCCCGGGAGATGGCGAACGCGCTGCCCGCGCCCTGACGGTCTTCCTGCACGGTGCGGACCAGGGCCACCGCGGGCGCCGCACGCTCGTAGAGGACCTGGGGCGAAAAGGTCTGGCCCGCCGCGGTGGTCGCGGCCACCAGCACCGCCAGCGCCACCAACACCGCCCCTCGCGTCATCACAGGTATGCCAGCAGACGGCCGCACGCCACGGTTGCCAGCCAAACGGCGAGGGACACCGCTCCTGCCACCCTGGCCGCGGGCGGTGGAGCCCCCCGGTCCCACCGGGCCACGGACCGGTAGGCGCCCCGACGGAACACCCACACGTTCACCCCTCCCAGGGCCACCAAACCCATCTTGACCGGAAACACGGGGTTCTGCCACCAGTCGGAGGCGTGGGCCGCGAACATGAGGGTGCCGGTCACCGCCGCCAAGCCGAAGCCCCGCCACGCCCAGGGCAGGAGGTGGACGGCCAGGTGCTGCACGGACAGGTGACCGGAAAGCCCGAGCAGCCGGAGGTCGAACGCGGCGGCACAGCCCACCAGCAAGGCCACGCCCACCAGGTGGACCACCTCCGCAACCGGGTACGCCCACAGCGCCTGGCGCATCCACACGGCCAGCGCGGAGCGTTCCAGCGCTACGAGCCACTCCGGGCCGTGGCTCACCGCAGCCGGAAAACCTGCTCGTCCACCACCAGCCGCACCGCCCGCAACTCGTTCGGCTGGCGGCGGTGCGGGTACCCTTCCACCGTCACCCGGACCCCCGGCCGCAGCAGCTCCCTCGTGACTCCCAGCGCCACCGCGCGGGTGGGAGGCGGCAGCACCACCAGCCAGCTCCGACCCTCCGCCCGCACCCGGGCTGCGGCGTGCGGGTGCTCGAAGCTGGCCTCCTCCACGGTCCCGGTCAAGCTCAGGGGCCGTGCCTCGTCGTACGACGACCAGCCGTGGTGCGCCCAGCCCTCGCCGGACGCCGCCCCGGCCAGCAAGGCCAGCCCCAGAACCCACCTGGCAACCCGTCTCCGGTCCATGCCGGCACCCCCTCTTGTGTTTCTCTACGGTGGACCCGGACCGTCAACAGGCTGTGAAGGCGGATGTGGCGGTCAGTGAAGTCCGCTGCGCCGCATGAGCCGCAGGAACTCCCGCTTGCGCCGCCAGCGCCGGTAGGCCTCCAGAGGGTTCGCCGCGCGTCCCGGCCACCGTACCACCCCGTACCGGCCCCCGCGGACGTACCACCACGCCACCGCGCAGCCTGCAAGGGCCGGCACGCCCAACGGAAACGGGAACGAAAAGAACACCAGCACCGTGCTGAGCACTCCCACCCACCGGCCCTCCAAGGGCACCACGAAGTACGCGAGCAGCCGCTCCGTGGGGTGCAGGCGGGACCACGCCACCGCGCACGCGGCCACCGGCAACCACAGCCCCGCAAGCCCGGCGGTCCGCCCGGTCCACGCTCCCGCCAACCACAGGGCCAGGGCGGGGGCGGGTGTGGTGAGCAGCAAGAACCGCACGTAGTCTCGAACCAGCCACGCCCGTTCCAGGCTGCCGCCGAACAGCCCGAACACGTAGGCCGACAGCAGCAGCGACACCACCGGACCTGCTCCGTCGAGGGCATACGTGAACACCGTCCACGGGCGTTCGGCCACGCTGTGCGGGTGGTATGCCAGCGGCAGGTGCCAGCCCAAGAACGACAGCAGGAAGGTGACCCCGTTGGCCACGATCACGCCCCAGGTGACCGGGCAGTTCCCCGGCAACGAGCGGAAGTCCCGCCAAGTCACTTGCGCACGTCCCATCTTCCACAACGTCTACAGCTCGCCCCGGGCCCGGAGCAGTCGGTGCACCACCGCCATGCAGGCGTCCATCACCACCCGCAGCCCCGCCTCCCGGGCCCGGCGCGCGGCTTTCTCGTGCCGCACGCCCTCCTGCATCCATACTGCCCACGCGCCGACTGCCACCGCGTCCTCCACCACCTCGGGCACGAACTCCGGCCGGCGGAAGATCTGCACCACGTCCACGGGTCCGCCGACTTCGCGCAAGCTGGGGTAGCTGCGCAGCCCCAGGGCCTCGCGCACGTGCGGGTTGACCGGCACGATCTCGTAACCTTGCTCCCGGAGGTACCGCGCCACGCCGTAGCTCGGCCGGTGCGGTTTGTCCGAAAGCCCTACCACCGCGATCCGGCGCGCGGCACGCAGGATGGCCTTCGCCTCCTCCAGCAGCCCGGGCTGCTCGGGAGCGCCTCGCGCCGCGCTCACGGTTCTCCACCTCCCGGACGGTGCGACGGCTCTGGGGCAGCGGGCATTCCCGCGCACTCCCGGACCAGCGCCTCCAGCAAGGCCTGGGCCCGCGGCAGGTCCTCTTCGCGGACCAACAGGTGGTCCCGGTGGAAGGTGGACACCACGGACACCGGTACCCCCGCCCGCGCCAGGTGTTCGGTGACCACCTTCAGGTAGCCCACCACGTCCAGGTCCAGCTCCGCGTCCAGGGTGACCATCCGGTAGCCCCGCTGCACCGCCCGCGGCCGCAGCCCCTTGCCGACCTGGTCCCACTCCACCTCCCGACACACCACGGAGACTTCCCGCGCGGAGAACGTGAGGCAGAAGGGCGAGTGGAACCGGTCCGCGCGGCGCTGCAACCGGCCGCGCTCGGACGGCGGCAAGCTCACCCACACCAGCCGGTCCGGCTGTACGACCACCTTTGTCCGCGCCAGCAGCTGTGCCACCCTGGCGTCCATCACGCCAGCGCCTGCTCCAGGTCCTCCAGGAGGTCTTCCACGTCCTCGATCCCCACCGCCACGCGGATCAAGCCGTCGGAGATGCCGGCCCGCATCCGCTCCTCCCGGGGCACGTGCACGTGGGTGGTGCTGGCCGCGTGGGTGACCAGGGTGTGCACACCGCCCAGGCTCACCGCCAGCTTCATCCACCGCAGCCGCTCCACCACGCGCCGGCCCGCTTCCAGCCCTCCGGCTACCTCGAAGCTCAACACGCCTCCAAAGCCCCGCATCTGCCCGCGGGCCACCGTGTGCCCCGGGTGGTCGGGCAGGCCCGGGTAGTACACCCGCTCCACCCGAGGGTGGCCCTGCAGGAACTCCGCCAACGCGTGCGCGGTGGCGTTCTGCCGCTCCACTCGCAGCCCCAGGGTCTGCACACCGGTGAGCAGCAGCCAGGCGGAGAAGGGGTCCGCGCACCCGCCGAACACCCTCAGCTGCTCCCGCCACGCCGGCAACAGCCGCTCGGGGCCCGCCACCGCACCCAGGACCAGGTGGTGGTGGCCTCCCAGGTACTTGGTGGCGCTGTGCACCACCACGTCCACCCCCAACTCCAGAGGCCGAGTGTTGTAGGGGGTGGCGAAGGTGTTGTCCGCCACGCACACCGCCCCCACGCGGCGGCTGAGCTCCGCCACCGCCCGGATGTCCGTGACGGAGAGGACCGGGTTCGCGGGGGTCTCCACGTACACCAGCCGTGTGTTCGGGCGCAGGGCGCGGGCGTAGTTGTCCGGGTCCTTCGGGTCTACGAAGGTGGTCTCGACGCCTAGCCGGGGCAGCACCCGGTGGAACAGCTCGAAGGTGCCCGAGTACACGCAGTCCGCGCACACCACGTGGTCTCCCGCCCGGACCGCCGACAGCACCGCCACGCTCACCGCGGCCATCCCCGACGCGGTGAGCACGCACGCCTCCGCCCCTTCCAGGGCCGCCAGCCGCTGCTCCGCCAGCCGGACCGTGGGGTTGCCCCACCGGGTGTAGAACGCCTCCGAGTACGAGGTGGCGCGCCGCGCGCCCTCCTCCACCGTGGGGAAGGCGAAGGTGGACGACTGGTAGATGGGCGGGGCCACGGCCCCGTACGGGTCGGCCAGCCGGCCCGCGTGGGCTGCCAGGGTGTTGAAGCCAGGCTTTCGTTCCACGCCGTCTCCCTCCTCACGCGCGCACGGAGCCTTCCAGCTGGGCAAGTGGTTCGGGGCCGCGGAGGTGCACCAGGGCTATCCCCGTGAGGATCAGGGCCGCCCCCACCCACTGCGCCGGGTTCAGGACCTCCCCGAGCCACCACCGGGCCACGAGGGCGGCCGACAGGGGCTCCGCGGTCAACACCAGGCCCACGTGGGTGGGCGGGGTAAAACGCTGCGCCCACGACTGCACCACGAACGCCCCCGCACTGGCCACGATCCCCATCCCGGCCACGGAGGCCCACACCACCGTTGGCACACCTCCGGGGGTCGGCTGCGTGGCGGCGAAGGGAGCTGTGGCCGCTGCCACCACCAGGGTCTGCACCGCGGCCAGGCAGACGGAGGGAATCCGCGGGGCCACGGCGTCCAGCAGGAGGATGTGCACGGCGAACGACGTCGCGCACCCGAGCAGCAACAGCTCCGCGACCCCCGCGCAGGAGGCGCCACCGGTCAGCAGCCCGAGGCCCAAGGTCCCCACCAGCACCCCGCCCCACTCCCACCGGGCGATGCGGCCCCACAGGGCGCCGAGCACGGGCACCAGCACCACGAGCAGACGGTGATGAAGGCGGCGTCCGCGGCGCCCGCCGCCCAGGCCCCACGTCTGCAGCACGTATCCGGCGCCGAGGGCCAGACCCACAGAGGCCGCGCCAGACCACGCCGCCCCCGGCAGTCCCACCAGCTGCCGCCAGCTCAAGGCCACCAGCAGGCACGCCGCCACCGCAAACCGCACCGCCAGGTACCAGAAGGGAGGAACCGCCTGCAGGATCCACTTGGCCAGCGGGAACGTGACACCCCAGGCCACCGCCACCGCCAGCAGCGCCACGTCTGCCAGCATCCGCCTCACTTTGGCCGACACGCCACCAGGATACCGCGCGGTTCGTCCCGTACAGTACCACCGTGCGTTTCGGCGCCCACGTGTCCATCCGGGGCCACATCTACGAAGCCGCGGACCGGGCGGCGCGCCTGGGGTGCGAGTGCCTGCAGATCTTCGTGGGCAGCCCGCGCACGTGGCGGGAGGTCCACTACCTCCCTGACGACCTCGCGGAGCTACGCCGCCGCTGCCGCGCTTTCGGCCTGCGGCCCCTCGTGGCCCACGCGGCCTACCTGGTGAACCTGTCGTCAGAGGGTGAGGTGTTCGAGCGGTCGGTCCGCCACCTGGCCCACGCCTTGCGGACCGTGGAGCAGGCCGGGGGCCTCGGGGTGGTCGCGCACCTGGGTAGCCGCCACGACCTCCCGGTGTCCCGAGCCCTGAAGCGGGTAGCCGGCGCGGTCCGCCGGGCCCTGGCGGACTCCGACGGCGGCTGGGTGCTGCTGGAGGGCAGCGCGGGCCGCACCCTCGGAGCCACCTTTGAGGAGCTGCGGGCGGTGCTGGACGCCCTGCACGGGCACCCTCGGGTGGGCGTGTGTCTGGACACCGCCCACCTGTTCGCCGCGGGGTGGGACCTGCGCACCCGAGAGGGCGTGGAGGCTACCCTGGCCGCGTTCCGGGACCAGGTGGGGCTGGGGCGGCTCAAGCTCCTGCACCTGAATGACTCCCGCGCCGACCTCGGCAGCGGGCTGGACCGGCACGAGAACATCGGTGAGGGCCGGATCGGCCTGGAAGGGTTCCGTGCGTGGGTCAACCACCCCGAGCTGCGGCATCTGTGCGGCGTCATCGAGACCCCGGGGTTCGACCGGGCAGGCCCTGACCGCGCCAACCTCCGGCGGCTCAAGCGGCTGCGGGACGGGAGGCAGGAGCCGTGAGCCCTATCCGTTGCGCCTACCACCCCGAGCGCGACGCCCTGCAGTACTGCAACCGGTGCGGACGGCCCGTGTGCAACAGCTGCGTGGTGCGGGCCGCGGGCGGCAACCTGTGCCGGCCGTGCGCGGAGGGGCTGCACCGGTCCGCGCGCCCCCGCTCCGCCCAGATGTGGATTTGGCTGGCCGCGGGCGCGGTGCTGGTGCTGCTGTGGCTTGTGCCCAAGCTGCTGCGCTGACAGGCAACCGTCAGTCCGCGTTGCGCGCCACCGGCTCGCCCGCGTCGAACCGAAGAAACGCTGCCTCCAGGGCCAGGCGTGGGTTGACGTTCCGCCGAATCGCCGCCCGCGCTTCCTCCAGGGCCTCCAACCGCCGCCGCAGGGCGCGGCTGTCCAGGGTCTGCGCGGCCCGCTCGATGTCCTGCTGCCGGTCCACGTTCACCAGGAGGGACGGGTCGTGGGTCTCCCGCCACACCAGCAGGTCCCGGTACCAGAGGGCGGCCACCTCGAGCCGCTCCGCGATCCTGGCACGATCCTGCGCCAGGAACTCGCAGGCCTGCAGGGCAGCCAGCAGCCCCTCCCGCTCGGCGCGCAGCAGGCCTTCCACCACCGCGTCGCGGTCCGCCAGGGCTTCCGGGTCCCGGGACCACGCCGCCGCCCGTGCCGCCCGCCCTCCCGACAGCGCCGCCAGGACCCGAGCCCGGGCGGGGTCTACGCCGAACTGCACCCGCAGGGCGTGTTCGATCTGCGTGAGGGGGACCAGGTTGAAGCGCACCATCTGGCAACGGGACACTACCGTGGGCAGCAGCGCGTGCGCGGACTCCGTCACCAGCACCAGCACCACACCCTCCGGCGGCTCCTCCAGAAGCTTCAGCAGGCTGTTCTGGGCCTCCGCCAGCATGGTGTCCGCAGGGCAGAACACGAACACCTTCCACCGGCCCTCCGCGGGCCCGTAGGCGGCTTCCCGCCGCACCTCTCGCACCTGGTCGATGCCGATGGACGTCTTTCCCTCCAGGGGCCGCACCCACCGCACGTCGGGGTGTAGCCCCGACGACACCTTCCGGCACCCCCCGCAGGTACCGCAGCTGTCCTCGTGGTAGCGCGCGCACTGCAGCGCCTGCGCGAACGCCGCGGCGGTCTCCGACCGGCCGGTCCCCGCGGGCCCGCAGAACAAGTACGCGTGGTGCACCCGCCCGCTGCGCAGGGCCGCCCGCAACAGCCCCACCGCGTGGTGCTGGTCCAGCACGTCCGCGAACCGCACCGGTGCCCCCTACACCCGCTCCATCCGGTCCACGCTCAGCACGAACACCACCGCCCCGCCCACCTGGACCTTCACGGGGTACGCGGCGTACGCGTCCACAGGTTCCACCACCGGCGGGATGGGGCTCATGAGCTGCTCGCGCACGCGGCAGGTCTGCCGCACCACCCCCAGGACCTGCTCCACCTGCCCGTCGTCGACTCCGATGAGAACGGTGGCGTTGCCGGTGCGCAGGAAGCCGCCCGTGGAGGCCAGCAGGGTAGCCTGGAAGCCCGCCTCCGTCAGGGCGTCCATGAGCCGGCCGGAGTCCTTTTCCTGTACGATGGCCAGCACCAGCTTCACGGGGCCTCCCTGCACCCCTCCACCAGGGGCCGCACCGCCTCCCACACCTGCTCCGCCACCCGGTCCGGGTCGTCGTCCGCCCGGACCACGCGGATGCGCCGGTCTTCGCGGCTCAGCCGCAGATACCCTTCCCGGACGCGGCGGTGGAACTCCACCGCCTCCTGTCCGATCCGGTCGCCGCCGGACCGGCTCTTGCCGGCGTCCCGCACCAAGCCCTCCTCCACGGGCAGGTCCAGGAGGACCACGAGGTCCGGGAGCAGGCCGCCGGTGGCCACCTCGTTCACCCGGCGGACCACCTCCTCCCCCAGGCCCCTGCCGTACCCCTGGTAGGCCAGGGAGGCGTACACGCAGCGGTCGGACAGCACCACCCTTCCCTGTTCCAGGGCCGGCCGGACCACGCAGCGCAGGAGCTGGGCCCGGGCCGCGGCGAACAGCAAAGCTTCCGCCTCCGCGGTCATGTCCCCGTGCGCCGGATCCTCCAGCAGGGCCCGGACCTGCTCGCCCAGGGCGGTGCTGCCCGGCTCTCGCACCTCCACCACCTCCAGACCCCGCTGGCGCAGGCGCGCGGCCAGCCGCCTTAGCTGGGTGGTCTTGCCGGACCCCTCCGGGCCCTCCAGGGCGATGTACAGCCCCCTCACCGAGCGCCGCCCACTACCGCGGGTAGATGACCACGCGGCGGAAGGGCTCTTCCCCTTTGCTCTCGGAGGACAGCCCATAGCGCTGCACCAGCTGGTGCTGGAGCCGCCGGATGTACGCGTTCTGGGGGGAAAGCTCCACCGGCTGTGCTTCCTCCAGCACCTCGCGGATGGCGTCCTCCACCTCGCGCAGGGCCGCCTCCTGGTCGTCCAGGTAGTCGCCCACGTCGAACAGGGACCGCAGAAACGCCTCCAGCTGGGTGACGGTGTTGCTGCGGACCACGTGCAGGGGCATGCCGCGCATTTGGGCGTCCCGGAGCCGCTTGGGCTGCCGCTTCTCCTGCGACTTCACGGTCACCACCAGGTCCGCCTCCTCCAGGTGGTCCACCACGTAAGCCGGCACCCGCAGTTCGCGGATGGCTCGCTCCAGCCGGTTCCGGCTCACCGCGTAGGGGTAGATCCGCAGGACCTTCCGGCCCGGACGGCCGCCTGCCTCAGGAGCTTGGGTGGCGAAAGGGCCCTGGGGTGCGAAGGATTCCACCCGCACCTGCGCGGGCTGGATCTCCACCCCGCCCTCGGTGGTGCGGACCCGGACTTCCGGCCGCGGCGGGACGCCCCGCAGGAACCGGTCCACCACTTCCGCCACGTTGTGGTGCACCGCCAGCTTATCCTTCTCCTGGATCTCGATCACCACGTCGAAGGTGGGGGGCGCTTTGCGCTCCAGCACGGTCTTCTGGGTCCCCCGGCGCCGGGCCTCCTCGTCGGACAGGGTGACCGCCTGGATGCCGCCCACCAGGTCGCACAGGGTGGGGTTCTGCAGGAGGTTGTCCAAGGTGTTGCCGTGGGCGGTGGCGATGAGCTGCACCCCCCGCTCCGCGATGGTGCGGGCGGCGAGGGCCTCCGCTTCGGTGCCGATCTCGTCGATCACGATGACCTCGGGCATGTGGTTCTCCACCGCCTCGATCATTACCGCGTGCTGGAGGGAGGGTTCCGGGACCTGCATGCGCCGCGCCCGGCCAATCCCCGGGTGCGGGATGTCGCCGTCCCCCGCGATCTCGTTCGAGGTGTCCACCACCACCACCCGCTTGCCCAGCTCGTCCGCCAGCACCCGGGCAGCCTCCCGCAGCAGGGTGGTCTTGCCCACCCCTGGTCGGCCCAGCAGCAGGATGGACTCCCCCGCCTCGATCACGTCCCGCACGATGTCCACGGTGCCGTACACCGCCCTGCCCACGCGGCAGGTGAGTCCCACGATCTCCCCCATGCGGTTGCGGATGGCCGAAATCCGGTGCAGGGTGCGCTCGATCCCGGCGCGGTTGTCCTTGCCGAACCGCCCCACGCGCTGGGCCACGTACGCCAGGTCCTCGCGGGTCACTTCCCGCACCGGCAAGACCTGGGTGCCGTCCGTGAAGCGGGCCTCCGGGACCCGACCGAGATCCATGACCACCTCCAGCAGGGTGTCCCGCCGGTCCAGGCGCTCCACCGCCTCCCGGATGTGCGGGGGCAGCACCGCCAGCAGGGCTTCCAGGTCGTCCGTGATGCTGATCTGACGCGTGGCCAACGCCCTCACCTTCTCGGGCGGCCGTCCGTCTCCCGGCCGCTGCCAGGTTCCCTCGTTCGTGCGCAGCGTCGCCAACTCGCGTTCCCTCCTTCGAAAAAAACGACGGGAGGGGCTTGCGCCCTCCCGTCGGCCGCTGTGCCACACCTCCCGGTCCGGACCGCCACGTCCGCCACTTCCATTTTAGCTGCCGGCCCGGGCAGCCGCCACGCCCGTGACCACCCGCCTAGCAGACTGCCTGCAGCACGAAGCACTTCAGGTACCGGGTCTCCGGCATGGCGGCCAGCGCGGGGTGGTCCCGGGCCTGGGACCGCAGTTCCACCAGCCGCAGGCGGCGGCCGGCGTCCTGGGCCGCGTCCAGCACCACGCCCCACAGGGCCGCGTCGTCCACGTGGTACGAGCACGAGCACGTGACGAGGAACCCTCCTGGCCGCAGGAGCTTCAGAGCCCACAGGTTCACGTCCCGGTAGCCCGACAGCGCCCGGGGGACGGCCTCCTTGCGCCGCGCGAAGGCGGGTGGGTCCACCACCACCCAGTCGAAGGACCGCCCCTCGCGCGCCAGCGCCCGCAGCTCGTCGAAGGCGTTCGCGACCCGGTACTCGCACCGGTCCACCACACCGTTCCGCCGGGCGTTCTCGCGCGCCAGGCGCACCGCCTCCTCGCTGATCTCGATGCCCAGCACCGACCGAGCTCCCGCCAGCGCCGCGTGCACCCCGAACGCCCCCGTGTAGCAGAAAACCTCCAGGGCCTCCCCGCCGCGGGCGAGGGCGGCCACGTTGAGCCGGTTCTCCCGCTGGTCGCAGAACCACCCCGTCTTCTGCCCTCCCTGCACGTCCACCACGAACCGCGCCGGCCCTTCCTCCACCACCTGCCGCAACTCCGCCTCCCCTCGCAGGAAGCCCTGGTGCCGCGGCAGGCCCTCCAGCTCCCGCACGTGGGGGTCGTTGCGCAGGTACACCGCGCGGCAGCCCGTGAGCGACAGGAGGAGGTCGGCCAGCAGCTCTTTCCGCACGTCCATGCCCACCGCCAGGGTCTGCATCACCAGCAGGTCGTTGTAGCGGTCTACCACCAGACCCGGCAGCAGGTCTCCTTCTCCGTAGACGACCCGGTAGGCCGTGGTGCCGGAGACCACCCGCTCCCGCAGCTGCAGGGCCTGCCGCAGCCGGCGTTCGAACAGGGCTTCGTCCACGCGCTCTTCCTGGTGCGTGAGCAGCCGGACCCGGATGGCGGACTGCGGGCTGTACGTCCCTCGGCCCAGGAACTCCTGCCGCCACGACCGCACCTCCACCAACTCGCCGGGTGCCGGGTCCCCGCGCACCTCCTCCACCTCGCCCTCGAACACCCACAGGTGGCCCGCGCGCAGCCGCCGCTCCCGGCCGCGCCGCAGCACCACGGTGGGGGTGCGGGCGGCCATGGCTCAGAACAGGCTCATCTGGGCAGGCTCCGCCTCCGTGGGGCCGGATGAGTGGGCGCTTTCCTCGAAGAGGTGGACGCGCCCGAACTCGCCGTCGTAGCCGGGCTCGATGTACACCTGGCCCGCCCGCATCCGGCGGATCCCCTCCACCACCCTGGGGTGTGCGGCGCGCTCCAGCTCCTCCAGGGGCACGTCCTCCAGCACCCGCAGTTCGTCCCCGAACCGCCCCACCAGCTTTAGGTACTCGTCGCGAACCCGTCCGGTCCCCACCCCCTGCCCCATCGCCTCGGCCAAGATCTCCTCCAGGGGGATCAGGTTGCGGTAGCCGGGCCGGCCTGGAGGACGTGTGCCCTCCTCTCGGTCCGCCAGGGACTCCACACGGTGCAGCACGCCCACCGTCACCGGGCGGCCGCACTTGGGGCAGCGGCCGCCGTGCTCCCGGGTGGTGCGGGGCGGCCACCGCACCCCGCAGGCCCGGTGGCCGTCGTAGTGGTACTTGCCCTCTTCTGGGAAGAACTCGATGGTGTAGGCCACCCGGCCCGTGCGCAGGGCGCGCACGATGGCGGGGTAGGAGCGGTCGCAGTCCAGCACCGTCGCCTCCCGCCCCAGTTTGGAGGGCGAGTGGGCGTCGCTGAAGGACACCAGGGTCACCCCGTCCAGGAAGCTGCACCGCCAGTTCATGGGCGGGTCGCTGCTGAGCCCGGTCTCGATCGCCCGCACGTGGGGCAGCTGGTCCCCAAAACAGCTCTCCAGGTCGTCGAAGCCCGACTGCGAACCGAACACGGAAAACCACGGGGTCCAGGCGTGGGCGGGGATCACCAGGCAGTCGGGGGAGATCTCCATCACGTACTCCACCAGCCGCGCGCAGGACACCGTCAACGTCGGGCGGCCGTCGGCCAACAGGTTACCGAACCGTCCCAGCACCGCGGCGATCCGCTCGCACACCTCGAAGGACGGGCTGAGGAGGATGCTGTGCACCTTCCGCAGGCGGCCGTCCTGAGGGTAGACGTTGCTGACCTCCGCGGTCAGGACGAACCGGGTCTCCCCGTACCGGTACAGCCCGGGTTCGGCTGGCTCCAGCTTGGCGCGCAGCTCCCGAAGCCACACGGGGTGCGTGAAGTCCCCGGTCCCGACCACGTGGATCCCTTTCCGCTGTGCCCAAAGGCTGATCTGCTCCACGTCCATGTCGCGGCTGGTGGCGCGGCTGTACTTCGAGTGGACGTGCAGGTCACACACCAGCCTCACAGGCGACCTCCCCGGGCTGGACGCAGCAACCACTCGCGCACCCGTGCGTAGGTCACCGGCAGCACCGACTCCAGCCCGTATCCCGGGAACCGCGCCCGCAGGTCCGCGGTCACCTGTGCCTCCCCCTTGCCCTCGGCCAGCCCCTGCCGCACCACGTCCTCCACGGCGTCGTGGTAGGCCAGCTGTTGGCCCAGCAACTCCGGCCCTCCCGGAGGGCCGTGCCCCGGCACGAACACTTCCGCGTCCAGGGACCGCAGGGCCTCCAGCCCCCGCCGCACGCCCTCCCGGTCCGCGTCCTGGTAGTTGAAGTGGAAGCCGTGGAACACCAGGTCTCCGCACACCGCCACCCCGGCCTCGGGCAGGTACACGAACACGTCCCCGGGGGTGTGGCCGTGGCCGGGGTGCCACACCTCCACCTCCTCGCCCAGGTGCAGCCCGATCCCATGGTCCAGGGTCAGGGAGGGGAGCACCAGGACCACGTCCGCGAGCAGGTCCGCGGCCTCCGCCTGAGCGCGTCGGGCGAGCAGCTGGCTGGGATGGTCCGAGGCCATCCGGTCCCGGCACGCCCGGTGCGAGACCACCAAAGCGCCCTGGCGGACGAAGTGCACCGCGCCCCACGTGTGGTCCGCGTGGTGGTGGGTCAGCACCACCACCCGGATCGGCCGGTCCGTCTTTTGCCGGAGGGCCGCTTCCACCTGGCGCGCGTGGGAGGGGGAGAACAGCACGTCCACGAGCACCACACCTGCGTCCGCCACGACCGCCACGCAGTTGGCCCCGTAGCTGGCCGCCGGACCGTCCCCGTGGAAGCTCCAAACCCACACGTTGTCCCGTACCCGAGTCTCCTTCAGCTGGCTCATACGGGTGGTATTCGCGCTGGCGCCCGCTCCCCCTGTCAGAGCCACGGACGACACCGCCCAACCGCCCCCGGGGCCCTCGGAAATATCTCCAGCACCCCTCGCGTTTGCGGAGGTGCTGTGGAACCCGGACACACGCCCTTTGAGCCGGACGACGACCAGCTCCTGGACGCCTACTCCCGGGCGGTCACCCGGGCGGTGGAACGCGCGGGGCCCGCGGTGGTCAGCGTGGGTGTTGGGCGGCCGGGCCCTGTGGGGCGGGCCGGAGGTGCCAGCGGGCTGGTGGTGGCCCCCGACGGTTACGTGCTCACCAACCACCACGTGGTGCGAGGACGGCGTCGCGTGGTGGTGGGGTTGCCGGACGGACGCACCCTTCCCGCCTCCACGGTCGGAGAGGACCCGCACACCGACCTCGCCCTCCTGCGGGTTCCGGAGGACGGTCTTGCCGCCGCGGAACTGGGCGACTCCAGCCGGCTGCGGGTGGGCCAGCTGGTGGTGGCCATCGGGAATCCCCTTGGGTTCGCGGCCACCGTCACCGCGGGGGTCGTGAGTGCCCTTGGCCGGACCCTGTACAGCCAGAGCGGCTGGGTCATCGAGAACGTCATCCAGACCGACGCCGCACTGAACCCAGGCAACTCCGGGGGCCCCCTGGTGGACACGTGGGGACGGGTGGTGGGCATCAACACCGCGGTCATCGCGGGAGCGCAGGGGCTGTGTTTTGCCATCCCGGTGAACACCGCCCGTTGGGTGGTCGGCGAGCTGCTGCGCCACGGGCGGGTGCGGCGGGCCTACCTGGGTGTGGCCGCGGAACCAGCCCGGCTGGACCGGCGGGTGGTGGTGGAGCACCGGCTGGAAGCGGACCGGTGCGCCCGGGTGGTACAGGTGCAGCCGGGGTCAGCGGCAGACCGCGCCGGCCTCCGGCCTGGCGACTTCGTGGTGCGGGCAGCGGGCCGGACCGTGCGGGGCCCGGAGGACCTGCAGCTGGCTGTGGGCCAACACCCTCCTGGCCAGCCCCTGCAGCTGTTTGTGGTGCGGGGCTCCGGCCTACTCGTGCTGGAGGCGGTGCCCACGGAGCTTTTGAACCGCTGGGTACAATCGGGCTAGGATCCTGTCCGTGTAACACGGAACGTGTGGAGGGGGACTGGGGTCTCCCAAAATCGCCCGCGATTCTTGGGGTGGTGTAGACGGCCCGGTGGGGTTTCCCGATGCGTGCAGCGCTCCTGCTGGCAGCGCTTCTTGCGTGGGCTTCCACGTCCTCCGCAGCTCCTGAGTTCAAGAGGGGCACGGTGATCCTCGTGGACGGGGCCCGACGGGTGAGCCTGGAAGTGGAGGTGGCCGACACCGTGACCACCCGTGCCCGCGGCCTCATGTACCGCACGTGGCTTCCGGAGTACGCCGGCATGCTGTTCGTGTTCGAGTCACCCCAACGCCTGGCTTTCTGGATGAAGAACACCTACATCCCCCTGTCCATCGCCTTCATCGACAGCCGCTGGCGCATCGTGGACATCCAGGATATGGACCCACCGCAGCCCGGCGGCGACATCCCTATCTACCTCTCGCGCCACGAGGCCCAGTACGCCCTGGAGGTGAACCAGGGCTTCTTCGCGCGGCACGGCATCGGGCTGGGTGCCCGGGTGGTGTACCGGCCACAAACCCGCCGGGCCCCTGCTGGGCCGCGGTGAACCGAGCCGTGGCCGGGGCCGGTTTTGCCGCTGTCCTGGTGGGGGTCCTGGCGGCGGCGTTCGCGGGACTACCCCGGGTGTTGTGTTTACCTGCGGACGGGCGGTTCGAGCTGCGCTACCTGCACTCGGTGGAGCGCAGCCCGGTGGTGGAACGGTACCGCGTGGCCCCGGACGGCACCGTCTGGCTGGAGGGCATGCGGTTCCGCTCGGTGGGATGGGGGCTGCCGAGCGACGGCTTCATGCGGCGTGGAAGCTGGTTCGAGACCACCTCTCCCCCACGCCGGCTCCGCGCTTTGGTCCTCCGTGTCAGCCACGCCGCACGGCAGGAACTCCGGGCAGGAGGGCACGCGCTGGCCCTGCGGGATGTGGCCCGCGAGGGCGCCCTGCTGCGGCTGGTGGCCGGTCGGGCTGCTGGCTGCCCGCAGGCTCTGGTTGTGCAGGCCAATCGGTAATGGCCGCGCGCGGAGCTGATGGGGTTCAGAAGCATCATGTGGAAGGGAGGCATCAGTTCCGGGAAAATCCGGGCCTGCTGCTGGCCGGGGCCATCCTGAGCGCCCAGCTGCTGGCGGTCCTCATGGCCAACACCGGTGGCGGGCGGGACAACGCCAAGAAAAAGTCGAGGACAGCTACTTTGGGGGGACGGAGGCCCACAGGGCCGCGGTGGTGGGTGACTGGGCGAGTCCCCTGAAGGACACCGCGGGGACTGCCCTCGACGCCAGGAGTCCGGGGCCGGTGGAAGACGTTCAGGGGAGCTGGTAGGCTGTTCGCTGTGCAGGACGCGGCGCGCAGCTTGTCGGCCCGGCCCGGGAAGCGTGTGGGCCCCGCTGTGGCAGGGGTGCTGGTGGCCATGTTGGCCGTGGCGGCAGGCCACGCACAGCTACTGGCCACGGGTCGCTTTGTGGTGGTCCCCGAGGACTCCCGGGTAGAGCTGTTCGCGCGGGACAACGTAGGCGGGTTCCGGGTCCGCGCCCAGCAGTTCGAGGGGACGGCGGTGGTGCGCCAGACGGGGGAGCGGAGCTTCGTGGCGGACCTGGAACTCACCGTGTTCGCGCGTTCGGTCACCACGGGGCTGGCCCTCCGGGACACCCAGATGCACCGTCAACAGCTGCTGACGGAGCAGTACCCCACCATCACCTTCCAGGGCATGGTTTCCACGGACGCCGCGCGGGTGATCGGCACCCTCCCGGCCGTGGTCCACGGCCGGCTCACCCTGCGGGGTGTGACGCGACCGGTCTCCGCCCCAGCCCAGGTGACACCGTTGCCCGACGGCTTCCGCGGCCGTGCGGAGTTCGAGCTGCGCATGTCCGACTACGGAATGCCCGTCCCCCGCTTCCTGTTCTTCGTAGCAGAGGACCTGGTCAAGGTCACGGTGGAGCTGCGGGTCCGCGCGGCCAACCGCTCTTGACCCCGCAGTCGGCATCTTTCTGAACCCACCGGAACGAGGGAGCCCCGCCGGAGCGGTACAGTGGGTTTGAGGGGTGCGGGATGGCCCGGGAGCCCTACCGCCGGCTGAGCGTGCGGGAAGCGCAGCAGACCCCCCTGGGTCGGGTCCTGCAGGACATGACCCGGGAGGGCGAGCTGTACCGCCGGCTGGACGGGGACAAGGTGGAGTGCTTCGCCTGCGGCCACCGGTGTGTGATCTTCGACGGGCTTTCGGGGATCTGCCGGGTCCGGTTCAACCGCGCCGGCAAGCTGTACGTGCCGTGGGGCTACGTGGGTGCCCTGCAGCTGGATCCCATCGAGAAGAAACCCTTCTTCCACGCCTACCCCGGCGCCCGGGCTCTGAGCTTCGGCATGCTGGGCTGCGACCTGCAGTGCCCTTACTGCCAGAACTGGCAGCTGAGCCAGAGCCTCCGCGACCCCGTGGCCACGCGCCTCGCGGATTTCACGCCCATCAGGCCCGAGGAGTTCGTGCAGCTGGCCCTGCGGTCCGGCGCGCGGGTGCTCACGAGTACGTACAACGAGCCCCTCATCACCAGCGAGTGGGCGGTGGCGCTGTTCCGGGAGGGCAAGCGCCACGGCCTGGTGGGGAGCTACGTATCCAACGGGAACGCCACCCCCGAGGTCCTCGACTACCTCCGGCCGTACGTGGACCTGTACAAGGTCGATCTCAAGACCATGAGGGAGAAGAACTACCGGCTCCTGGGCGGCAAGCTGCAGACGGTCCTGGAGACCATCCGCGGGGCTTACCAGCGCGGTTTCTGGGTGGAGGTGGTCACCCTGGTGGTGCCCGGCTTTAACGACGACGAGCAGGAGCTGCGCGACGCGGCAGCCTACCTGACCAGCGTGTCCCCCTTCATTCCCTGGCATGTGACCGCGTTTCACAGCGACTACCGGATGACGGACACCCCCAACACGCCTCCGGACACCCTGCTCCGCGCCGCCCGCATTGGGGAGGAGGCCGGGCTGCGGTATGTGTACGCGGGCAACCTCCCCGGGCAGGTGGGCCGCTACGAAAACACCTACTGCCACGGGTGTGGCGCGCTGGTGGTGGAGCGATGGGGCTTCCGGGTCCTGCAGAACCGACTCGCAGCCACCGGCGGGACGTGCCCCGACTGCGGCACCCGCGTGCCGGGCCTGTGGTGACCTCATGGGCTTGCGCGTCACGTCCAGGTGGGCCGCTGCCCCGCACGGTGGGCACCCCCGGCTCCCTCACCCCGGGTACAGGATCCGGGTTCCCTCCACCCGCGCGAAGGGCGTGAGCCGGTGGGGTTCGCAGCCCCGGTCGGTGATGTGCCGGACGTTCCAGCCCCGGACGAGGAAGGCGTCCGCGAGCAGCTGTCGGTGGCACCTCCAGGGCGTGGCCTCCGCGCACATAAGGGCCACCCGCTGCTGCTGGGCCAGTTCCTCCAGCCCTTCCAGGACCCTCTGGAACTCCTCCGTGAGCATGAAGTCCGCGTAGGCCCGAAAGGCGCCCACCCGCCACCCGGTGTTCGGCGAGTCCGCAGACGGCCGGCGGAAGCCGCCCAGCGCATGCCGCCACACGTACCCGATCCCCTCCGCGCCCAGCCCCCGCTCCAGCTGCTCCTTCCGGAAGTGCGGGAACCGGCGGGAGGTGGGCCACCTGCGCACGTCCACCACCACGGCCACCCCGTGTGCCTTGAGCAGCTGCAGGAACTGCGCCAGGGACCTCGTGGAGTGTCCCACAGTGTGGACCGTGCGCGGGGCGTTGCAGCCCCCGGCCTGCGCGGTGGTCACCGGCTCCTCTGGGGCACCCACGACGCCGCCGCGAACAGCGCCAGGCTGGCCAACACCACCGCCCCGCTGGGCGTCACGTCCAGGTAGAAGCTGGCTACCAGGCCCACCACCACCGCGGCCACCGCCGCCCCCACGGCCACCGCCATGGTGGCGCGGAAGCTGCGCGCCAGCCGCATGCCGGTGAGGGCGGGGACCACCAGCAGGGCGCCGGTGAGCAGCACGCCCACCACCCGCATGCCCACGACCACGGTGACCGCCACCAGTACCGCGAGGAGCAGGTTCAGGGCGTCCACGGGCACCCCCTGAACCCGGGCTGCCTCCTCGTCGAACGTGAGGGCGAACAGGTCCTTGTAAAACAACGCCACGCTGCCGCACACCACGAGCGCTAGCGCGGCCATCCACACAAGGTCCGAGGGCCGGACCGCGGTCACCGCGCCAAAGAGGTAGCCCAGCAGGTCGGCGTTCACCCCACCTGCGAGGCTCAGTAGCAGCAAGGCCACCGCCAGGCCGCCGCTGAGGAACAGGGCCAGGGCCGCCTCCCCGTACAGCCGGCCGGAAGCCCGCAGGCGCTCCACGCCTACGGCCCCCGCCACGGTAAACAGCAGGGCCCCCAGAGCCGGCGACACCCCGAGCAGCAGCGCGGCCCCCACCCCCGCCAGCGCCACGTGGGCCAGGGTGTCCGCGATGGGGCTCAGCCGCCGCAACACGACGAACACGCCCACCGCGGGGGCGGCCACCGCCAGCAGCAGCCCTGCCAGCAGGGCCCGTTGCATGAACCCGTACTGAAGCAGTTCCACCGCTCCCTCAGTGCCGGTGGGTGACCAGCAGGCTGCGGGTACCGTACAGCTTCTCCAGCGTGCCCGCCCGCAGCGCTTCCTCCGGCGGCCCGTGGAAGAACAGCGTCCGGTTCAAACACGCGAGCTGCGACACCTCACGTGCCACCGCGGCCACGTCGTGGGACACCAGCACCACCGTGGTGCCCCGTTCCTGGTTCAGCCGGTGCAGCAGCCCGTAAAACCGCTCCTCGCCTTCCGGGTCCACGCCCACCGTCGGCTCGTCCAGCAGCAAGAGCTCAGGCTCGTTGGCCAGGGCCCGGGCCACAAACACCCGCTGCTGCTGTCCCACCGACAGCCGCCCGACCAGCCGGTCCCGTACCTCCCACAGCCCCACCGTCCGAAGGGCCACCACCGCCGCGGTCCGGTCTTCGGGCCGGAACCGCCGCCCGGCGCCCACGCGCCCCGCCCGCCCGCTCAACACCACCTCCAACACCGTGGCCGGGAACCGCGTCTCGAACGCCACCGCCTTCTGCGGCACGTAGCCCACCCGGTGCCACTGCCGGAACTGCCGCACGTCCTGTCCGAACAGCCGCACGTGACCGCAGCTGGGCCGTACCAGGCCCACAAGGACCCTCAACAAGGTGGTCTTGCCTGCGCCGTTGGGCCCGATGACACCGAGGAAGTCGCCCCTGCGGATCTGCAAGTCCACGCGGTCCAGCACCCGTTCCCCGTCAAAGTCCACGCACACGTGCTCCAGCTCGGCTATGACCTCGCCGGCCATCACCGTCCGCCTCCCGCGGGCTCCGGAGTCTGGCAGTCCAGCCCCTCCGCCAGCTGCTCCAGGTTCGCTTCCACCCTCCGGAAGTAGTCCTGCCCGGGGCGGGGCCCCACCTCCAACGGGTCTAGCGCCCGCACGGGCACCCCAAGTTCGCGGGCCAGGCTCTCCGCCGTACGGTGGGCGCCCCTGCTCTCCGCGAACACCGCCCGCACGCCTTCCTGCCGCGCGAGGGCAACGAGCTGCCGCAGCCGCCGGGGCGACGGCTCGGCTTCTGGGTTGGCGCCGGCCACGGAGACCAGCCGCAGCCCGTACCGCCGGGCCAGATACCCGAACGCCGCGTGGGAGGTCAACAGCACGCGCGTCCGGCAGCGGGCCAGGGCGCGCTGGTAGCGGTGGTGGAGCTGCTCCAAGCGCTGCTTGGCATCCAGCGCGCGGCGGCGGTAGCTAGCTTCACCTGCGGAGTCCGCCTGCACCAGCCCGTCCGCGATGTTGTCGACGACCGCCTGCGCCAGCACGGGGTCCAGCCACACGTGCGGGTCGAGCTGCTCGGTGCGCCCGGGCTCGTGCCCATGCCCGGACTCGTGCCCATGCCCGTGCTCGTGCAACTCCGCTTCGGCGCGGATCAGCGGCAGCCCGCGGGTCGCCTCCACCCGTACCGCGCCCGCGGGCAGTTCACCCTCCAGCTTGGACACCCACCGCTCCAGGCCCGCGCCGTTGTACACGAACACCGCCGCCTGCCGCAGCCGGGCCAAGTCCCCTGGGGTCGGTTCGTAGTCGTGCACCTCGGCCCCGGAGGGCACCAGCTGACGGACCTCTACGCGGTCACCCCCGACTTGCCGGGCCAGTTCATACAGGGGGTAGAAGGTGGCTACCACGGACTTCCGCGGCGTGGTAGGCTGCGGCAGGCAGCCCGCCAGCAGCAACGCCGCCACCATCGCCCAGGCCCTCACCGCACCACCTCTCGGCAGGTGCGGCAGTAGCCCACAAGCTCCAGCCGGTGCCCGGTGACCACGAACCCGCCAAGGGTGGCCCCCTCCCGCACCGATACGGGGCACCGGTCCCAGCGCTGCACAGCCCCACAGGCCAGGCACACCAGGTGGTGGTGGTGGGGCTGGTCCAGCTCGTAACGTGCTGCACCGCCTTCCTCCCACCGCTGCACCCACCCCTCCCGGGCCAGCAGGTCCAGGGTGCGGTACACCGTCACCAGCCCCAACCTGGGGTAGGCCCGCTTGGCGAGTCGGTAGACGGTCTGCACGTCCGCAGCGCACCCTGCCCGCGCCAGCGCCTCCACCACCGCCCGCCGGGCCGCGGTCACCCGCCACCCGCGCGCCCTCAGGGTTTCCAGGAGGAACTTATTGAAACTCATTTTCACTTTCAGGCTAGGCGAGCCCGGGCAGGCTGGTCAAGGGGAGTTGCGGGCTGTGCGAGGATCCCAAAAACCGCGCCAGCGACTTTTGGGGTGGTCTCACCGCGGCTTGCGGCCCAGGCGTGCCGCCAACCACTCCCGGGCCTGCCGGAAGACCTCTTCCCGGTTTTCCGCGGACAGCGTCAGCTCGGTGACCCCGGGCCGGCGCCGGAACGCCTCCGCCCAGGGGTGCGGCGCCGCGAGCACGGTGGCCACCAGCACCGCCGGCCCTGAAGCCACCTCCTCCAGCACTTCGCGGAACGGCTGGCTGGCGAGCTCCATCTTTCCGATCTCGTCCACCACCACCCCACAGCCCGCGCGAGCCGCCTCCCGAACCGCGGGCACGCCCACCCGATCCAGGACGTCTAGGTCCACCCCGTACCGCCCGACCCGGTGGGGTTCGGCCGCCAAGCGCACGTGCGCGAACAGCACGCGCTGACCTGACGTGGTGACCAGCTCAAAGCCCACGCGACGGCCGGCCTGCCGCACCTCCTCCGTGTAGAACCCACCGAGGCGACCTGGGAACGCCTCCAGCACCCGCTTGACGAGGGTGGTCTTGCCCACCCCGGGCCGCCCGCGCACCGGCAGAACCTCTGCCACCTCAGACCACCCCAAAAATCGCAGCAGCGATTTTTGGGTTCAGGCACCCGCGGTGGCCGCCTGCGCCCGCCGGCCTTCCAGAGAGGGACGGACCATCCGGCGCACGCCCACCCAGTACACCTCGCCGTCCCCGAAGGGCAGGGCCTTCGTCCACACCACCGATCCCGACAGGGCAGTCTGTTCCGTTGCATCCACCACCGCTACATCGCCGCCCTCGGGAGGCGGTACCGGCACCAGCAACCGCGCCCCGCCCGTGGAGGAGTCCTCCAACAAGCCCCACACCGCCTCGCCCGGCCACACCACCCGCACCGGCCGGCTCTCCAGCCTCCGCTGGCCGGCGGGCCGTCTCCTCTCCGGGCTCCCCAGCGGGTCCGTGGGCCGCCCCACCTGCTCCAGCAGCCTGCGCTGCGCGCCGAACAACACCACGCTCAAGAAGACATCCGCGGCTTCCGACAGCACACCCACTAGCCGGACACCCACGTGGACGCTGTCGCCCCGCGTTCGCACGGACGCCACGTGGCCTTCCAGGACCACGTCCGCGTGGGGCCAGCCGGGGGGCAGCGAGACGAACACCTCGGCGCCTGCAGAAGGTAGGGAGTCCCCCCGCGGCAGCTCCAGCCCCGCAGCCTCCTCGTGGAAGTCCCGCAGCAGCCCCACCGTCTCACGTCCGCCCTGCCACCACACCCGCACCGGCAGGTGAGCCCGCAGGCGCTGGACCGCCCTGCGGTCGCGGGAGCGGTAGGCGGCAACCACCGCCCACGCGGCCAGGTAGGTGTGCCAGACAGACCACACGGCGTTTACGGCGTACGCCACCGCGAGGTCGCCGGCCGCCGGCGCCCGGACCGCGCAGCCCACCGCGGCCGCAGCGTTTGCAGCCAACACCGCCAGCTGGGGCAACAGCGCCGCGGCCGGTGGCGCCTTCCGCTCCGGCGACTTTGGGGTGACCTCGAACCGTGCCCGGCCCGTCAACAGGCTGAAGGTGGCACGGATGTAGCTGGCGAAGCGCGCCATGTTGTAGTGCTCCGTCAACAGAACCATCCCGTAGCCACGACTGGCCAGCTTGAACGCCAGGTTACTCAGGAGGTGGTAACCTGTGAACGCCGACAGGAACGCCCAGTCCACGGCCCGGATGGGGGGCTGGCCCGTGGCGAAGAACACCGGCGGCGCCAGGTACAGCACGGCCTTCTGCCATCCCTCGAACCAGTGGATCGCCGAGGCCAGGTACGTGACCCGCTGCGGCAGAGACAACCCTTGCCGCCACAGCAGGTTCTCCACTCGGAGCACCTGCATGGCCCCGCGGCCCCACCGGAGCCGCTGGGCCCGGTACGGCGTCACCGTGGACGGCGCTAGGCCATAGGCCAGGGGCTCGTCGTGGTAGACGGATTTCCAGCCCCGCGCGTGCATCCGGACGGCGGTGTGGAAGTCCTCCGTCACCGTCTCCGTGGCGAACCCGCCCACGTCGTCCAAGGCCGCCCGGCGCAGCACCGCCGGCGACCCGCAGTAGAAGGCCGCGTTCCAGCGCTGCTTACCCGGCTGGATCACCCGGAAGAACAGCACCTGCTCGTGCCACGCTCTTCCCGTCCGTGGCTCAACCCAGTGCTGGTAGCTCTCCAGGTTGTAGAAGTCCTGGGGTGTCTGCACGAAGGCCACCCGGGGATCCCGGAAGTAGCCCAGCACCCGGTGGAGAAACTCCGGCAGGGCCACGTGATCCGCGTCCAGGACCGCCACGAACTCCGCCTCACTGTGCTGAAGCCCGAAGTTCAGGTTTCCCGCCTTAGCGTGCTCGTGGGTGGGCCGGCTCAGGTACACGCAGCCCAACTTCGCCGCCAGCTTTCGAACCTCAGGCCGCCCCGCGTCGTCCAGCACCAGGGTTCGGTGCGGGTAGCGGATGCGCTGGGCCGCCAGCAGGGTCCGCCGCAGGACCCACAGGGGCTCCCCCTTGGTGGGCACGAGGACGTCCACGGCAAGCCCCTCGGGAGGCTGGAGAGGCTGTGGGCGTTCCGGCTTCCACACGGTGAAGAAGAACAACACCGCGCTGAACCAGCCGAAGGCCTCCGCACCCCAGAGCAGCAGGGAGAACGCCCGGGCCTCCGGGTTCAGCGTCCAGCCCAGCCGCCAGGCCAGGTAGCCCGCACCGACCAACGAGGCGGCCACCATGGCGGCCCTCGCGAGCCTCTCCTTCCCCTCCGTCAAAGCAGTCACCTCCCGTCCGGTCGAGGGGGACGCCGAATCCTCCGGGCGACCTGACACGGGCCAGCGCCTGGACACCGGCCACACAGAGACGCGCCTCGAGTGTTCGGCCTGTTTCTGACTTGCAACTATCGTGCCAACTTCCCGGAGGCTACGGAGGCCGGGTGAGTCGGAGAGCCCGCCTCCGGGAAGGACCGACCGCCCTGCGCACCAGCCCGGACCGCGGGGTGGCCGAGCGCCCTCCCGGGGCCCGTCGACCTGGCGGGACGGTGGCCGAAGCGGTGGAGGGAGCCCTACGGCTCCCCCCGCAGGCACCGTGTCCGTGCGGGGGTACAGGTGGCGCCGCGGAGGCGGATCGACAGCCCAGCGAGGAGCCTATCCGGGAACGTCGAGAGCTGAGAGTCCCGCCGTACAATGCGGGTGGAGATGCCCCGGGCGCGTCTGGAACACCTACTGCACCGCAAGTCCGCGGAGATCGCGGCCCTGCGGGAGATCATCCGCACCATCAGCCAGGCTCACGACCTCGACACCACCCTCACCACCATCACCCGCAAGACCGCGGAGGTCATGGGGATGGACTCCTGCTCCCTGTACCTCCTGGACCCGCAGGGGGAGTACCTGGTCTTACGGGCCACCACCGGACTGGCGGCGGAAGCGGTGGGGCGTGCTCGCCTCCGGGTGGGCGAGGGGCTCACGGGTTGGGCCGCCCGCCACGAGCAGCCGGCCTGGAGCAGCAACGCCCCCAAAGACCCCCGGTTCGTGCTGCTGCCGGAGACGGAGGAGCTGCGGTTTCGCTCGCTTCTGGCGGTGCCCCTGGTGGTGGGAGGCCGGGTACTGGGAGCCATGAACGTGCAGACCCGCAGCACCCACGAGTTCACCGAGGACGAGGTGGAGCTGTTGAGCATGATCGCGGACCTGGCGGGCGGAGCCATCGAGAAGGCCACGCTCCACGACCACATGCGCCGCCAGATCCGGGAGCTGTCCACCCTCGCGGAGCTCAGCCAGACCCTGGCCTCTCCCCTGTACCTGGAGCAGGTCCTGCAGGTGATCGTGGAGATGGCCGCCCGCATGCTGGAGGCACGGCTGTGTTCCCTCCTCCTGCTGGACGAGTCCGCGGGGGTGCTTCGACCCGCGGCAGCCCACCCGGCTGGCGACGGGTACACGGAGCGCACCCCCATTCCCCTGGGGAGCGGGGTGGCCGGCCGTGTGGCCCAGACCGGCGAGATGGCTATCGTGCCCGACCTCCTGTCCGAGCCGCGGTTTTCCGATCCAGAGTTCGCGCGCCGGGAGGGGCTGCGATCCATGGTGTCGGTCCCCCTGCGGGTCCGCGACCGGGTGATCGGCGTGCTGAACTGCTACCGGGCTCGCCCCGCGGCGTTCTCGCCCGCGGACGTCAACTTGCTGACCACTCTGGCCACGCAGACCGCTTTGGCCATCGAGAACGCCAACCTGGTCATGCGGTCCGCGGTGGTGCGGGAGATGCACCACCGGGTGAAGAACAACCTGCAAACCATCGCCATGCTGCTCCGCCTGCAGCTGGCGGACGGCCGGGAGCCCTCCGGCCGCGAGGTCCTCACGGAAACCATCAACCGGGTTTTGGGCATCGCCGCGGTGCACGAGATCCTGTCCCTGGAAGGCTTCCGGACGGTCAACCTCCGGGAGGTGCTGGACCGGCTCACCCACGCGGTGGTGGCCAACATGCGCCGGCCCGACCTGGAACTGGAGGTGACGGTGCAGGGCGACGACGTGTACTTCCCCTCGCAGCCCGCCACCTCCGCGGCCCTGGTGGCCACGGAGCTCGTGCAGAACGCCCTAGAACACGCCTTCCGGGACCGCACCCGGGGCCGCCTGTGGGTGCGGCTCGTCGACTCCCCCACCCACGTGGTGCTGGAGGTGGAGGACGACGGAGCCGGCTTGCCGGAAGGCTTCGACCCGGAGCGCTCCTCCGACCTGGGCCTGCGTATCGCCCGCACCCTGGTCCGGGAGGACCTGCGGGGGGAGCTGGTGGCCCAGCGCGGTGCAGGAGCCCGGTTCGTGGTGCGCGTCCCCAAGGAGGTCCTGCGCACGTGAGGCGGATCGTGATCGCGGACGACGAAGCCCTGATCCGCATGGGGCTGCGGGCCATGCTGGAGGACCGGGGCTACCGTGTGGTGGGGGAGGCCGCGGACGGCAAGCGGGCGGTGGAGCTGGTCCAGCGCCTCAAGCCGGACCTGGTCTTCCTGGACGTGAAGATGCCGGAGATGGACGGGCTCGCGGCCGCCGCCCGGATCCAGGAGGTGCGGCCCACGCCGGTGGTGCTGCTCACCGCGTACAGCGAGCGGGAGCTCGTCCGACAGGCCCGGGAGGCGGGGGTCCTCGCGTACCTGGTCAAGCCCATCAAGGAAGAGGACCTGGTGCCCGCCATCGAGGTGGCCCTGGCGCGGTTCTCAGACCTGCAGCGGAAGGACGCCCGCATCGGCGAGCTGGAAGAGCAGCTTGCCACCCGGAAGCTGGTGGAGCGGGCCAAAGGCGTGCTCATGCAGCGGGAGGGGCTTTCCGAGGAAGAAGCGTTCCGCCGGATCCAGCTGGAGGCTCGCCGGACCCGCCGCACCATGCGGGACGTGGCCCAGGAAATCCTCGGGCAGCACGGGTCCTAACTTCCCTCCGGTGCCGGCGGCTGGCCCGGCAGCTGCCGCAGCAGGGTGGCCATCTCCACCGCGGCCAGGGCTGCGTCGCGTCCGCGGTTTCCCGCTTTACCGCCCGCACGTTCGGCGGCCTGCTGGCTGTCGTCCGCGGTGACGACCCCGAACAGCACGGGCACCCCGCTGTCGAGGGCCGCGCGGGCGATGCCCGCGGCGCTTTGGGCGGCCACGTACTCGAAGTGCGGCGTTTCGCCCCGCACCACCGCCGCCACGCACACCACCGCGTGGTAGCGGCCCGAACGCGCCAGGCGCGCCGCGACCAGGGGAATCTCGAATGCGCCGGGCACCCACGCCACGTGGGCTTCCTCGACCCCGCAGCGACGCAGCCCGTCCAGGGCCCCTTCCACGAGCAGCCGTGTGGCGCGTTCGTTAAACCGGCCCGCCACCACCGCCACCCTCAGACCCCGGCCGTCCAGGGAGCCCTCAAACGTCCGGACGTCCATCGCCGCCTCCCAGCTCTCCCAGCAGGTGGCCCAGGCGGTCCCGCTTGGCCCGCAGGTACGCGAGGTTCTCCGGACCAACCCCCACCACCAGCGGCACCCGCTCCACCACCTCCACCCCCGCCTGCTCCAAGGCCCGCACCTTGGCCGGGTTGTTGGTGAGCAGGCGTGCCCGCTGGATCCCCAGGGCCCGTACCACCTGCGCGCCCACCGCGTGATCCCGGGCGTCGGGTGGGAACCCCAACGCCAGGTTGGCGTCCACGGTATCGTACCCCGCGTCCTGCAGCGCGTAGGCGCGGACCTTGTTGGCCAGCCCGATGCCGCGGCCCTCCTGCCGTAGGTACACCACCACGCCGCGTCCCTCCTGGGCCACCCGCCGCATGGACTCCTCCAGCTGGGCCGCGCAGTCGCACCGCCGCGACCCGAAGGCTTCCCCGGTCAGACACTGGGAGTGCAGGCGCACCAGTACCGGGTCCGGCCCTGCCACGTTCCCCAGCACCAGGGCCAGGTGGACCCGGTCCGTGAACTGGTGTCGGAACGCCACGAGCCGCCACACAACGCCCCGTGCAGGCAGCTGCGTTTCGTCCACCGCCTCCACCACGGTCTCGTGCTCCAGCCGCCAGCGCACCAGGTCCGCGACCCACAGCATTCCCACCCCCAGCCGGTCGCACAGGGAAACCAGCTGCGGCACCCGCGCCATGTGGCCGTCCGGTGCCAGGATCTCGCAGATGGCGGCCACGGGCGGCAGCCCCGCCCGCCGGACCAGTTCCACCGCGGCCTCCGTGTGGCCCGCCCGCTCCAGCACACCTCCCTCCCGGGCCACCAGGGGGAACACGTGACCCGGCCGGTCCAGGTCCTCCGGGCGGGTGGCCGGGTCGGCCAGGGCCCGCAGGGTGGCGGCCCGGTCGAAGGCGGAGATCCCGGTCCCCACACCTTTCCGGGCGCTCACGGACACGGTGAACGCGGTCCCGTAGCGGCTGGTGTTGTGCACGGTCATCGGGGAAAGGTCCAGCTGTCTCGCGCGCCGCGCGGTCAGCGGCGCGCACAGCAGGCCCCGTCCCTCGGTGATCATCCGGTTCACCGCCTGCGGGGTGGCCCGGCACGCCGCCAGCACAAAGTCCCCCTCGTTCTCCCGCTGCTCGTCGTCCACGACCACCACCAGCTCGCCGCGCGCCAGCCGGCGCACCGCCTCCTCCACGGACACCCACGGGCTCACCGTGCCAGGCCTCCCAACAGGCGCTCCACGTACTTTGCCAGCACGTCCACCTCGAGGTTCACCGGGTCCCCGGGGCCGCGCAGGCCCAGGGTCGTGCGCTGCAGGGTCTGCGGAATTAGGCACACCCGGAAGGTCCGGGGGCCCAGTCCCGCCACCGTGAGGCTCACACCGTCTACGGCCACCGACCCACGCTCCACCAGGTAGCGGAGCACCTCCTGAGGCGCCGCGACCTCCAGCCACCGCGACGGGCCGGAAGGCTGCACGGACTTCACCCGCCCCACCGCGTCCACATGCCCCTGCACCAGATGCCCTCCCAGGCGCCCGTTGGCCCGGACCGGGCGCTCCAGGTTCACCAGGTCTCCCGCCTTGCGCTGCCCGAGGGTGGTCCGCTGCAGGGTGGCCGGCCCCAGGTCCACCTCGAACCCCGACTCGTCCACCCGCACCGCGGTCAGGCACACGCCGTCCACAGCCACGCTGTCGCCCGGCCGCAGCCCGTGCACCACCCGCCGGGCCGCCACCCGCAGCCGGCTGGCCCGCCGCGATTCCACGCGCCCGACCTCCTCCACAATCCCGGTGAACAACTACGCCTCCACCCGCAACCGGCCGCGCACGTCACCTTCCACGCACACGTCCTCCCCGAGCCGCCGCACCGTGACGTTCTCCAGGCGTAGCGCGCTTACGAGGTCCGCCACGCCCTGCCCGGAGACCGGCCCGGGGGAGTCCACGCCGCCTATGAGGACCGGCGCCACCAGCGCCACCACCCGGTCTGCCAGCCCCGCCTCCAGCAGGGAAGCGTGCAACGCGCCACCGCCCTCCACCAGCACGCTCAGGACCCCCCGCTCGGCCAGCCTGCGCAGCAGGTCCCGCAGGGACACGCGGCCGCCTTCGGGCTCGCACACCCACACCTCCGCCCCGGCGCGCGTCAGCCGGTCCACGCGTTGGGCGTCCGCGCGAGGGGTGGTGGCCACCACCACCGGTGAGGTCCCCTCGCGGAGAAGGCGGGCGTGGGGCGGAAGCCGCAGCGTGCTGTCCACCACGACCCGCAGCGGGTCCCGGCCGCCGGGGATCCGGCAGGTTAGGGCAGGGTCGTCCCGCAGGGCAGTGCCGGAACCTACTATCACCGCGTCGTGCTGGTCCCGAAGAAGGTGCGCGAACTGCCGCGCCTGCGTCCCCGTGATCCACCGGGAAGCCCCCGACCGGGTGGCGATGCGCCCATCCGCGGACATGGCCCACTTGCACGTGACCCACGGCAGGTGCTCAGTCCGGTGTTTCACGTAGGCCTGGTTGAGGTGTCGCGCCTCCGCTTCCAGGACGCCACTCGCTACCTCCACGCCCGCTTCCCGCAGACGGGCAAGCCCGCGGCCGCAAACCTGGGGGTCGGGATCGCCCATGGCCACCACCACCCGCCGGACCCCTGCCGCCAGGATGGCCTCGGTGCATGGAGGCGTGCGGCCGTGGTGAGGGCAGGGCTCCAGGTTGACGTACAGGGTAGCACCGCGGGCTTGAAGGCCCGCGGCCTGCAACGCCTCCACCTCCGCGTGGGGTTGGCCCGCGGCCCGGTGGTAGCCGCAGCCCACTTCCACGCCGTCCCGCACCACTACCGCGCCCACCATGGGGTTGGGGCTGGTGCGGCCGCGGCCCAGGGCGGCTAGCTGCAGCGCCCGCCGCATCCAGAAAGCGTCCTGTAAACGCATGCGCCCGGAGGCAGGACCTCCGGGCGCAGTTGGAAGCCGCTTAAATCCCGGACGCCACGTCCGGAACCCGCGCGGAGGACCACGCAACACCTCCGCGCCGCGGACCTTCTCCCATCCGGACTGTACCGTCGGCCCCGGACTGGGCTTGCCGCCGCCACCGGAGTCCACCGCGCCGCAGACCGTGCGCGGGTCGCGGGCTCGCACCGGACCTGCCGGTGCCTACCGCCGGTCGGGAATCGGGGGCCGTGCGGCCCCCTCACCCTGCCCCGAAGGTCCCACCGGTTGCCGGGTTTATTCTACCAGACTCCGCGGGAGAGGATTCCGAACGACCCCGCAAACAATGTTCGCAAATACCGGATATTTGACCGCTCCTTTGCCGGCTTGTTTCCGGAAAAGCCCGCATTTTCCGCTTGGACCCGTTGACAGCCCCACCCCACACTGCTATCTAACAAACAAACGAAATCGCTCGTGAGGAAGTGCGCCTAGGGTTCCGCGGCCAGGACCCCGGCCGGACTGGACCGAGCGGCGCAGGCGAGTTTCCGGGCTCGCTACACCGTCGGGACAAAAGCCCGAGGGGGAGGTTCCTCAGGCAGAGGCCCCCTCGGGCTTTGGGCTATTCTTTCTGATTTCTGCGGCAGGAGGAGCCGGGACCGTGACGTCTCTGGCGGCGTTTCCCGAGCGCGACGCGTGCGGGGTGGGCTTCGTGGCGCGGCTGGACGCAGCTCCGTCCCACGCGGTGCTGCAGTCGGCCCTCATGGCTCTGCGCAATCTCGCCCACCGGGGGGCGCAGGCCGCGGACGGCCGGACTGGCGACGGGGCGGGGATCCTCACGGAGGTGCCGCAGGGGCTGTTCAGCCGTGTCCTGCGGGAGATGGGCTACCGCGGGGACGAGCGGCCGTTGGTGGTGGGCATGTTCTTCCTCCCCGCCCAGAAAGACCGGTACGAGGCCTGCCGCGCGGTGTGCGAGGAGGAGTTTGACCGCGCGGGCCTTAGGCTGCTGGGCTGGCGCACCCCGCCGGTGCAGCCCAAGGCCCTGGGCGAGTACGCGCTGCGGACCCTGCCGCGGATCCAGCAGGCCCTCCTCACCACCGCGCTCCCGCTGGATCCCGAAGGGCTGGAGCGGCACCTGTACCTGGTGCGGCGCAGGATCGAAAAGCGCACCGCCTCCCTGGGCCTGTACGTCCCGTCCCTGTCCTCCCGCACAGTGGTGTACAAGGCCTTGGTGTCGGCCCCGCAGCTGGAGCGCTTCTACCTGGACCTCCAGGACCCTGACTTCGCGGTGCGCGCCGCGGTGTTCCACCAGCGGTACAGCACCAACACCAACCCCTCCTGGCAGCTGGCCCAGCCCTTCCGCCTGTTGGCCCACAACGGCGAGATCAACACCCTGCTCGGCAACGTGAACTGGATGCGGGCGCGGGAGGGCGACCTCCGTAGCGCTCTGTGGGAGGACCGGCTGCAGGAGCTGCTGCCCGTGATCCAGGAAGGTGGCAGCGACAGCGCCATGCTGGACAACGTGCTGGAGCTGGTCCGGCGCAGCGGCCGCGACCTGCCCCACGCGGTCCGCATGCTGGTCCCCGAAGCCTGGGAAGGTGCGTGGGATCTGGACAGCGCGGTGCGCGGGTTCTACCGGTATCACGCCTGCCTGGTGGAACCCTGGGACGGCCCTGCGGCCCTGGCCTTCTTCGACGGCCGCACCGTGGGCATGGCCCTGGATCGCAACGGCCTGCGGCCCGCCCGCTACACCGTCACCCGTGACGGGCTGGTGGTGGCGGCTTCCGAGGTGGGCGTGCTGCCCATCGCGCCCGGGCGGGTGCTCGAGCGCGGCCGGCTGGGGCCCGGCCACATGATCGTGGTGGACTTGGAGGATCGCCAGCTCCTGCACCACCCAGAGCTCCGGCGGCGGTTGGCTGCTCGCCAGCCCTACGCCAAGTGGGTGGAACGGCTGGTGCGGGTGGATCCCAAGCCCAAGGACGAGGAAGCGCCCGCAGAGGGGGTCCTCACCCCGCTGCACCTCGCCTTCGGGTACACGAAGGAAGACGTGCAGCGCGTGGTGCAGGCCATGGCCGCGGAGGGCAAGGACGCGGTGGGGTCCATGGGCGACGACACCCCGCCCTCTGCCCTGTCCAGCCAGCCGCGGTTGCTGTACCAGTTCTTCCGCCAGCGGTTCGCCCAGGTCACCAACCCGCCCATCGACCCGTTGCGGGAGCGGGTGGTGATGTCCCTGGAGGTCCGCCTGGGCCCGCGGCGGTCGTTCCTGGACGAAACTCCCGAGCACGCGGACCTGGTGGAGCTGGCAAGCCCCGTGCTGCCGGACCTGGACTGGCTGGAGGAAGTCCCCCTACAGCCCAGGCGGCTGGACGCCACCTTCGAAGCCGCGCGAGGCCCCCAGGGGCTACAGGAGGCGTTGGAGCGGCTGTGCCGCGAAGCCGCGCAGGCCGTGCGGGAGGGCTGCACCGCTTTGGTGCTCACCGACCGCGGGCTGACGCCCCACCGGGCGCCGATCCCGGCGCTGCTGGCGACCGCGGCGGTCCACCACCACCTCATCCGCGAGGGGCTGCGGCTGCGCACCGCCCTGCTGGTGGAGACCGGAGAAGCGCGGGAGGTCCACCACGTGGCGTGCCTGGTGGGCTACGGCGCGGAAGGGGTCTACCCGTACCTCGCCCTGCAGACCGCCCGGAAGCTGTCCCCGCAAGGTGCGGAGAACTTAAAGAAGGCCCTGGAAGCGGGGCTGCTGAAGGTCATGGCCAAGATGGGGATCGCACCCCTGCAGGCGTACTGCGGGGCCCAGATCTTCGAGACCATCGGGTTGGACCGCTCCCTGGTGGATCGGTACTTCCCGGGCACCCCCAACCACGCGCCCGGGGTGGACCTGGCGGCCCTGGCCCGGGACGTCCTCGAGCGGCACGCGGCCTACCGCGCCGCCATGGAGGGAAAGGCCGTCACCGTGCCCGACGTAGGATTCTATCGGTACCGGCACGGCGGCGAGCAGCACGGGTTCGAGCCCGACGTGGTGAAAGCCATCCACCGGGTCAGCCTCCACGGCCAGGCGGAATACCCGAGGCTGGCGGAGCTGGTTCGGTCCAGGCCTCCGCAGGCGCTCCGCGATCTGCTGGAGATTCAGCCCGCGGGGCCGCCGGTCCCCCTCGAGGAGGTGGAGCCCGCGGACAGCATCCTTCGGCGGTTCGTCATCTCCGCCATGTCGCACGGGGCGCTTTCCCGGGAGGCCCACGAGACCCTGGCCATCGCCGCGAACCGGCTCGGCATGCGCAGCAACAGCGGCGAAGGAGGCGAGGACCCCGCACGCCGCCAGGTGCGGCCCAACGGCGACTGGCCCAACACCACCATCAAGCAGGTGGCGTCAGGCCGGTTCGGGGTGACCGCGGGCTACCTGCGGTCTGCGGTGGAGCTAGAGATCAAGATGGCCCAGGGCAGCAAGCCGGGCGAGGGCGGCCAGCTCTTGGGGCATAAGGTGACGGAGGAGATCGCGCGCCTGCGGAAGACTCAGCCGGGAACCACCCTCATCTCGCCTCCCCCGCACCACGACATCTACAGCATCGAGGACCTCGCCCAGCTCATCTACGACCTGAAGCAGGTGCACCCCACCGCCCACGTGGCGGTGAAGCTGGTGGCCACCACGGGGGTGGGGACCATCGCCTCCGGCGTGGCCAAGGGGTTCGCGGACGTGGTGCAGATCAGCGGCCACGAGGGCGGGACGGGCGCCTCTCCCCTCGACTCCATCAAGAACGCCGGCCTGCCCTGGGAAGTGGGCCTCAGCGAGACGCGCCGTGCGCTGTCGGCCAACGGGCTGCGCGGACGGGTCCGGGTGCGGGTGGACGGCGGGTTCAAGGTGGGCCGGGACGTGGTCCTGGCCGCCCTGCTGGGTGCGGACGAGTTCGGGTTCGGGACCGCGGCCCTGGTGGCCCTGGGCTGCGTGATGGCTCGGCAGTGCCACAGCAACACCTGTCCCGTGGGGATCGCCACGCAGCGGGAGGATCTCCGGGACAAGTTCCCGGGAACGCCCGAGCGCGTGGAAGCTTACTTCCGGGCCCTGGCGGAGGACGTGCGCCGGCATCTGGCGCAGATGGGCGTGCGGTCCCTGGACGAGATCATCGGCCGCGTGGATCTGCTCCGCGTGCGGGAGGACGTGAGCCTGTATCGGGCGGAGCGGCTGGATCTGTCGGAGATCCTGCAGCTCGCGGAAGGGGAGACCCGCGGGCGGTTTGCAGACCCCCTACCGGTGGAAGGGAAGCTGAACCGGCTGCTGGTGGAGCAGTACCGGCAGACCATCGAGCACGGCGTCCCCGCGGAGGGCCACCACCCCATCACCAACCGGGACCGGACGGTGGGCGCCACCCTGGCCGGAGAGATCGCCCAGCGGTGGGGGGAGGCGGGCCTGCCGGAGGGTACCCTGCGCCTGACCTTCGAGGGTGCTGCGGGGCAGAGCTTCGGCGCGTTCTGCGTCCCCGGGATGCACCTGCGCCTCGTGGGGGAGGCCAACGACTACGTGGGTAAGGGCATGTCCGGAGGGGAGATCGTGGTGGTACCCCCACCGCCCCTGCACCGGGAGAGCTGGCGCCACGTGATCGTGGGCAACACGGTCCTGTACGGCGCCACCGGCGGAGTGTTCTTCGCCGCCGGCCGGGCCGGGGAGCGCTTTGCGGTGCGCAACAGCGGGGCTGTGGCGGTGGTGGAAGGAGCCGGGGACCACTGCTGCGAGTACATGACGGGTGGTGTGGTGGTGGTGCTGGGGCCGGTGGGCCGGAACTTCGGTGCCGGCATGACCGGTGGCCGGGCGTACGTGCTGGACGGGGCGGGTGTGTTGGAAAACCAGGTGAACGCGGACTCCGTGGAAACCGGGTCGCTGTCCGAGGAGGAGGCGGAGGAACTGCGGGCCCTGCTGGTGCGCTACCACGAAGCCACCGGAAGCCACCGGGCCCAGTCCCTCCTGCGCCGGTGGGAGCGCGTGGTCCGCCAGTTCCGCGCGGTCCGTCCTCGGCAGGCCATGCCGTCCGCCGCGCAGGTTCCCGCGCCACAGGCCTCCGGGGCCCGAAGCACCCGTTGACACGGCCCGCCGGGGCCGTTACTCTGACCACGAAGGCACAGGCCACGACGCCGGCGATCCCGCCGGCGTCGGTGTTTTTTGAGGCCACGACGCCCCCTCACCGGGGCGTTTTCGTTTACACGACATCCGGGAGGCGCGCGGTGAGCAGGCGGATCGTGATCGCAGAGGACGAAGCGGTGGTGCGCATGGGAGTCCGCGCCATCCTGGAGGACGCGGGCTACCGCGTGGTGGGCGAGGCCGCGGACGGGCAGGAGTGCCTGGATCTGGTACGGGCCCACGACCCGGATCTGGTGATCCTGGACGTGCGGATGCCCCCGCCGAACGGCATCGAGGTTGCTCGCCGCCTGCGGGAGACCTCCCCGCGGCCCGTGGTGTTCCTCACCGCGTTCGCAGACCGCGACCTCCTGGAGCAAGCAGCCGCCGCGGGTGCGTTCGGCTACGTGGTGAAGCCTGTGGTGGGCACAGAGCTGCTGGCCGCGGTGGAGCTGGCGTGGGCCCGGTGGCGGGAGTTGCAGGACGCCCACGAGGCCCTGGAAACCCGCAAGCTGGTGGAGCGGGCCAAGGGTGTTCTCATGCGCCGCCTGGGGCTGGGGGAGGAGGAAGCGTACCGGCTCCTTCAGCGGCGCAGCCGGAACCTGCGGCGTCCCATGCGGGAGGTGGCGCAGGCGGTGCTGGTGCACGAGGAGATCGTGTCTCAGTCCCCGAAGCCGAAACAAAAAACCCGTTGACAACCCCGCGGGGGGCTGTTATAAGAGAGGCAGGGCCAGGACGCCCGGAACGCGGACGTCCCGGCCCTCTCGTTTTCTCTAAGGCACTTCGGGCCAGGACGCCCACCGGGCGTCCTATGCCTTTTTTGGAGGGGATCGATGCGCAGACGATTGACCCTGGCCGTGGTCGCGCTCCTGCTGTCCACGGTGCCCGCGTGGGCCGCGGATCCCATGGGCACCGCCACCCTGAAGGCGGATCCCAACACGCCCGTGAACTTCACGTGGACCCTGGTGGCGGCCTTCCTGGTGTTCTTCATGCAGGCGGGGTTCGCGCTCCTGGGCGCGGGGCTCATCCGGTCTAAGAACACCGTCAACTACCTCACCAAGAGCTACATGGACTTCAGCATCGCCGCCCTCAGCTACTGGGCCTTCGGGTTCGCCCTCATGTT
>JANXBY010000044.1 GCA_025060455.1 Armatimonadota bacterium | reverse complement strand
CCGGGTGGGGTGACGGTGACCGCCACCTGGGAGGGGGTGCGGGACGGAGCGGTGGTGTTGCGGCTTTCCCTCGACACGCATTCCGTCGACCTGTCCGGGTTTGACGTCCTGGCGAACACGGTCCTCAGGGACGAGGACGGGTGCGAGCTCCGGCCCCTGCGCGGCAGGAAGAGCGCTCCAGCTCCCACCACCGGACGGGCGTGGTGTACTTTGCAGTACACGCCTGGGGGGCTGGGTGGTGGTGCGGGCGTGGGGCACAGACGGGGAGGTGGCGGTGTCGGTGGCGGACACCGGGGTCGGGATCCCGCCCGAGCACCTCCCGTTTGTGTTCGACCGCTTCTACCGGGTGGACCGCTCGCGGTCCCGCACAGGGGGCGGCACGGGCATCGGCTTGACCATCGCGAAGGGGCTCGTGGAGTTGCACGGCGGACGCATCTGGGCGGAGAGTCCCGGCGCCGGGCAGGGGAGTACCTTCACCTTCACCCTCCCCGCCGCGAGGTAGCGTCTTCACACGATCTTCACCCGAGGGCCTACGGCCCCTCATGGGGAACGGTTACCCTGGGCGAAGAGAGATCATGATGGCGTGGGCGGTCCTGTTCTGGGTTCTCGTGGCTGCGCTCGCTCTGGCCCTGGTGTCCCGCCTGTTCCCGGGAGACGATACGGCCAGGGGGGCCTTAAGGGAGCGGCTGGCCCGCGGCGAGATCCCGGAGGCCGAGTACCGGGAGAGGATGAAGTTCCTGGACGCTTCCCGCAAGAGCTCCACAGGGTACGCGCCCCTGGTGGTGGTCCTGCTGGTGGCCCTCGGGGTGCTCGTCCTCATGGCGGGCTTTAGGGGAATGCCGGGTTGGATGCACGGGATGCCGGGAATGGGCGGGATGCCCCACATGCGCGGCTGGACCCCGGCTCCCGCCAGTCCGCCCGCGGCGTGGCCCGGAGGCCGAACGACTCCCGTGACCCTCGTGGAGTTTGCGTTCCGCCCCGACTCGGTCCGGGTCCGGTCCGGGGAGGGAATCAACCTGCGGGTCTCGAACTCCGGCCACGTGACCCACGACCTGTACGTTCCCGCCTTGGGATTCCAGGTGACGGTGCAGCCGGGCCAGGTGGTGGTAGCCGCGCTTCCGCCAGCGGCGCCCGGCAGCTACGAGTTCTACTGCACCCTGCCCGGCCACCGGGAGGCGGGGATGCGGGGGACGCTGGTGGTGGTGCCGTCCGTGGAGGGCCGTCCGGGGCGGACCTCTGACCAGCCAACCCCAGGGAGGTGAACGGGTTGAAGCGGCTGGTGTGGGTCGCCGTTGCGGTGGTGGCTTCCCTGCAGACAGGGGCGGTGCAGGCGGCAGGTGCGCCGCAGGTGGTGGAGCTGCAAATGAAGGAGTTCGCCTTCCTGCCGGCGACGGTGACCCTGAAGGCCGGTGTGCCTGTGGAGTTGCGCCTGGTAAACCGAGGGGTGGTGGAGCACGAGTTCATGGTGTACGACCTGGGGCACCTCCACCCGGCGGGCATGGATCCTCAGAAGATGCACCGCGAGCTGGAGGCCCGCTCGTACTTCCGGGGTGTCGCGGTACAGGTGGAGGGTCGGGCCAAGCTGGTGGAGCGGAGGGGCAAGGACTTGGTGATGGTGACCCTGGCGCCTAGCGAACGGATCACCCTGCGGTTCACGCCCCGCAGGCGCGGTACGTTTGAAATGGGCTGCCATGTGGCGGGCCACTACGAGGCCGGGATGAAGGGGAGCTGGGTGGTTCGCTAGCCAAGGTCTGGGCGGCGATCCGGTGGCCGGGCCACGGCTGGAATCCAGCCCGCAGTACTCCGGGCGTACGCCTCGTAGGCGCTGCCGTAG
>JANXBY010000043.1 GCA_025060455.1 Armatimonadota bacterium | reverse complement strand
CCGGGTGGGGTGACGGTGACCGCCACCTGGGAGGGGGTGCGGGACGGAGCGGTGGTGTTGCGGCTTTCCCTCGACACGCATTCCGTCGACCTGTCCGGGTTTGACGTCCTGGCGAACACGGTCCTCAGGGACGAGGACGGGCGCGAGCTCCGGCCCCTGCGCTGGCAGGAAGAGCGCTCCAGCTCCCACCACCGGACGGGCGTGGTGTACTTCTCCGCCCCGAACCGCCGCCCGGACCGCTTGGCCCTGGTGGTCCGCAACCTGGCTGGAGTGGCGGAGCGTGTTCTGGTGTTCGAGTTCGCGAGGTAGCCCGGGGTGCGCTGGGGCGTGCGTAGAATGGGGCGTGACGTGGAGCGTGAGGGGAAGGTCTTCGGCATGCTGAGCGTGAACGCGTACACGGGCCAGGTCTGGTACCACACCTGGCACGGAGCGTTCGTGGGTGAAAAAGAGCTGTGAGGAGGCGGGTATGAACTGGCGGGACGTGCTCTTGGTCGGGGTCGTGGTGCTGGGGGTGCTCCTCCTCCTCCCGGCCCTGTGGATGGCCGCGGGCGGGTGGGGCTGGATGATGGGGCCGGGGATGATGGGGCCGGGCATGATGGGCCGGTGGGGCGGTTGGGGGTGGGGCTGGGGAGGCCTCGTGGGGCTGGCGGTCCTCCTGCTCCTGGTGGCGGGCGTGGCGCTGGTGGTGGTGGGCCTCACGCGGCGAGAACCGTCGGGCCGGGCTCTGGAGATCCTCCGGGAGCGGCTGGCCCGCGGAGAGATCACGCCGGAGCAGTACGAGGAGCTGCTGAAGCTTCTCCAGTAGGCCGTCCTCGCCTACCATAGGGACGGCATGGTCCGGGTCCTCGTGGTGGACGACGACGAGACCATCCTGCACCTCCTGCACTCCTATCTGGAGCGGGAAGGGTTCCAGTTCGAAGGAGCGGCGGACGGCAAGGCGGCCCTGGCCCGAGCGCGCAGTTTCCGCCCCGACGTGGTCGTGCTGGACATTCTCCTGCCGGGGCCGGACGGGCTGGAGGTGCTCCGCCGGCTCCGAGCGGAGGACAACCCGTATGTGGTGCTCCTCACCGCGAAGGCGGACGAGGTGGACCGGGTGGTGGGGCTGGAGGCAGGCGCAGACGACTACGTCACCAAGCCCTTCAGCCCCCGGGAGCTGGTGGCGCGGATCCGGGCCATCCTGCGGCGGGGCCGGGCTCGGGCACAGCCTTCAGAAGGCCCCCTCGTGTTCCGGCGGCTGCGCATCGACCCCGTACGCCGGGAGGTCTACCGGGACGGCGCCCTGGTCTCCCTCACCTCCCTGGAGTTCGATCTGTTGCAGACGCTGGCTTCGTTTCCCGGCCGGGTGTGGACGCGGGAGCAGCTCATCCAGCGGGTTTGGGGCGCCGACTACTTCGGGGACGAGCGGGTGGTGGACGCACACGTCAAGGAGCTGCGGCGGAAGCTGGGGGATGATCCCGCACACCCCTCCTTCATCCAGACGGTGCGTGGGGTCGGGTACAAGTTCATCGACGAGCCCGCGTAATGCCCCGGTGGCTTTTCCCCAAGCTCCTGCTGGCCTTCCTCCTCGTGATCGGCACGGGTGCCGTGGTGGTGTGGGCCACCGCGTGGGGGCTTGCACCTCTTGCCTTCGAGGAGCACCTCACCGCCATGGCGGGCCGGCTGGGGCCGGATCCCGAGCTGGTGCAGGATCTGTTCGCAGGATTCCAGCAGGCGGTCGGTGGGGCGGTGCTCATGGCGGTCGCGGCTTCCGTGCTCGTGGCCTTCGCGGTGGCCGCGTTGGTGGCCCGGCGGATCGTGGAGCCCGTGGAGCTGCTGCGCCAGGCCGCCCGCCGGATCAGCTCGGGCCAGTACGAGGAGCGCGTCCCCGTGCGGTCCGCGGACGAGCTGGGGGATCTCGCGGACCAGTTCAACCGCATGGCGGCTTCCTTGCAGCGACTGGAGTGTGTTCGCCGGGATCTGGTGGCGGACGTGGCGCACGAGCTGCGCACGCCCATCACAGGGCTGTCGGGCTACCTGGAGGGCCTGCTGGACGGTGTGCTGGAGCCCACCCCGGAACTGCTGGCCCGGATGCGGCGGGAGGTGCAGCGCCTGGAGCGTTTGGCGGAGGACCTGCAGGAGCTGTCTCGGGTGGAGGCGGGCCAGCTCAGCCTCCGGCGGCGGGCCGTCTCCGTCGGTGAGGCCCTGGAACCGGTGCTGGCGCGCCTAGGGCCGCAGTTCCGCGACAAGGGCGTCCATCTGGCGGTGGAGGTTCCAGAGCGCCTGCCCCGGGTGTTGGCGGACCCGGACCGCATCGGTCAGGTCCTCACCAACCTCTTGGGGAACGCCCTGCAGTACACGCCCGCGGGGGGCCGGGTGGTGGTGCGGGCGTGGGCCACGGACGGGGAGGTGGCGGTGTCGGTGGTGGACACGGGGGTCGGGATCCCGCCCGAGCACCTCCCGTTTGTGTTCGACCGCTTCTACCGGGTGGACCGCTCGTGGTCCTGCTGGTGGCCCTCGGGGTGCTCGTCCTTATGGCGGGCTTTAGGGGAATGCCAGGTTTGATGCACGGAATGCCGGGGATGGGCGGGATGCGCCACATGCGCGGCTGGACTCCGGCTCGTGCCACTCCGCCCGCGGCGTGGCCCGGAGGCCGAACGATTCCCGTGACCCTCGTGGAGTTCGCGTTCCGCCCCGACTCGTTCCGGGTCCGGTCCGGGGAGGGAATCAACCTGCGGGTCTCAAATTCCGGCCGCGTGAGCCACGACCTGTACGTTCGCGCCCTGGGATTCCAGGTGACGGTCCCGCCGGACCAGGTGGTGGTGGCCGCGCTTCCGCCAGCGGCGGCCACGGGAGGCCGGGATGCGGGGGACGTTGGTGGTGGTGCCGTAGGCGAGGCAGCCGTCCGCGGAGGTCGGACGCAACGTTCGGCAGGAGGTGATCCGGTTGAGGCAGCAGGTGCAGGTTGCCCTGGCGGTAGCGGTCTCCATCGGGGTGTGGGGGCTGGCACAGGCCGCGAGCGCGCCACAGGTGGTGGAGGTCCAGATGAAGGAGTTTGCCTTCGTGCCGGCGACGGTGACCCTGAAGGCCGGTGTGCCTGTGGAGTTGCGCCTGGTAAACCGAGGGGTGGTGGAGCACGAGTTCATGGTGTACGACCTGGGGCACTTGCACCTGGCGGGCATGGATCCTCAGAAGATGCACCGCGAGCTGGAGGCCCGCTCGTACTTCCGGGGTGTCGCGGTACAGGTGGAGGGTCGGGCCAAGCTGGTGGAGCGGAGGGGCAAGGCCCTGGTGATGGTGACCCTGGCGCCTAGCGAACGGATCAACCTGCGGTTCACGCCCCGCAGGCGCGGTACGTTTGAAATGGGCTGCCACGTGGCGGGCCACTACGAGGCCGGGATGAAGGGGAGCTGGGTGGTTCGCTAGCCAAGGTCTGGGCGGCGATCCGGTGGCCGGGCCACGGCTGGAATCCAGCCCGCAGTACTCCGGGCGTACGCCTCGTAGGCGCTGCCGTAG
>JANXBY010000080.1 GCA_025060455.1 Armatimonadota bacterium | reverse complement strand
GCCCTGTTCTTGGGCTTTGTGTTCTCCATGGTGTTCGCCCACGCCCCCATCATCTGGCCCTCGGTACTCGGCGGGGAGGTGCGGTTTTCAGCGCGCTTCTACCTGCATCTGGCTCTGCTGCACCTGTCGGTACTTCTCCGGGTCGCCTCTGACCTCGCCGGCTGGGAGCCCGGCCGCCGGTGGGCGGTGGTGCTGAACACCCTGGCCGTCCTCCTCTTCCTCGCCAACACCGTACGGGCCGCAGGGCCCTCTCGCCCGTGAGCCAGCCGGTGCGTTTCTGCCGCCAGCAGAGCTCTTGAAGCTTGCGCACAACACCCCGTCGTCTTCCGCCGTGGGCAGGGGCTCACTACAGTGACCAAAACCATGCCGGCGTGCGCGCGAAAGCTCCGCTCCAGGCCCGCACAGGTGCGGGTCCGACTCCGCGTTGAAGCGGCACGCGTGCCGATTCACCCTCACGGAACGGCCCCGACCAACGTGACGCCCGTGAGGGTCCCCCACCTCCGACTCCGGGGCCACGCCCTCGTCATTCTGGGGAGCGTTCTGCTGCTGGGCGAAACGCTCCCGAAGATCCTTCGACGAAGCCTCCGCCCCTAGGCGGTCCAGTCCGCTGCGCGCTGAACCGCAGCCCACCGCGTACCCGGGTCGCTGTCGGTTTTCCCCGTGCAGGACTCGGTGTGGTGGCAGGGATCGGCGCGGTGGCCCTCACCGCGGGGATCCGCGGGGCGACGGAGCTGTTCCTCGGCCGGTGGGTCGGCTACCTGCCACCCGGGCCGGTGAGAGAGGGCAGCCCACGGTTCACCCCCATCGCCCGGCCCTGGCTGCTTCCCCTCGCGACCGGACTCGGCGGGCTGCTTTCGGGAATCCTGGTTTTCCGCTTCGCCCCGGAGGCGGAGGGGCACGGCACGGACGCGGCGATTGACGCCATCCACCACCGCGGGGCGCGCATCCGAGCGCGGATCCCGCTCGTCAAGCTGGTGGCCTCCGCCATCACCATCGGCAGCGGCGGGTCCGGCGGCCGGGGAGGGCCGTGCGCGCAGATCTCCGCAGGGTTCGGGTCCCTGTTGGGGCGGTGATTGAAGCTTTCTCCCCAGGACCGTCGCATCGCGGTGGTGGCGGGCATCGGAGCCGGCGTGGGAGCCATCTTCCGGGCCCCCCTGGGGGCGCGGTGATGGGCGCCGAGGTGCTGTACACCCACGACCTGGAGGTGAAGGCCCTGCTCCCGAGCCTGATCTCCGCCATCGTGGGCTACACCGTGTACGGCACCATCACGGGTTTTGAGCCCATCTTCGGGCCACACCTAAGGGTGGGCCTCGCATCGCCCCTGGAACTCCCCTTCTACGCGCTCCTGGGCCTCCTCTGTGGCGCCGTGGGGGTGCTGTATGCACACGTTTTCTACGCCGTCGCGGACGTGTTCCGAAGGCTGCGCCTCCCGCCCGTCCTCAAGCCCGCCCTCGGTGGTGTGGCAGTAGGGCTCCTGGGGCTGGTGGCGCCCGCGGCCCTCCACACGGGATACGGCTGGGTCCAGGAGGCCATGGACCACGGGCTGCTGTCCGTGCCCCTGTGGCTCGTTCTACTCTTGCCGTTCGCGAAGATCCTGGCCACCGGTCTCTCCATCGGCTCCGGAGGCTCCGGCGGGGTGTTCGGTCCGGGCATCGTGGTGGGAGGACTGGTGGGTGTGGCCCTGTGGCGTCTGGTGCACGGAGCTGTGCCCCATGCGCCCGCGAGCCCGGCCCCGTTCGTGATCGTGGGCATGATGGCTCTGTTCGGCGCCATCGCCCACGCGCCCCTGGCCGTCATGCTCATGGTGGCCGAGATGACCGGCAACCTGTCCCTTCTAGCGTCCACCATGATCGCGGTGGCGGTGGCCACGGCCCTCGTGGGCGACCGCACCATCTACCGCAGCCAGCTGCCGGACCGCTCCCACGCGCCGCTCCACCGGGTGCGTCTGGCGTTCCCCCTCCTCTCCCCGCTACAGGTCCGCGACGCCATGTAACCCGGCACCTCTTGGACAAGCACGGCTGAGGTGTCTGTGCGCCCTGACCAACCCCTCGACGAGGCTCTTGCCCAACTCCTGGAGGCGCAGCAGGCGCAGGCACCCGTAGTGGACGACGGGCGCGTGGTGGGGACCCTGCACGCCCGGGACGTCCTGCGGATCTACCGCGAGTTTGCGGACGCCCGGGTCCGCGTGACCCCTCCGCTCCACGGACCGGCTCGGGCTGTGGAGGCCACGGTACCTCCCGGATCTCCGCTCGCCAGCCGCACTTTGCGGGAAGCAGCGCTTCCCCCCGGCGTTCTGGTGGTGGCCGTGCTGCGCGACGGGGAGGTTCTCTTCCCCAAGGCGGACACCGTGCTGCAGGAGGGCGACCGGCTCACGGTTCTCCTTGACCCAGAAAACCCGGAAGCGTGGCAGCGGTGGTGGGAACGGCTGTGGCGCACCTCCGACGCGGTCTGAGCCCTCGCCGGTCGGGCTCTCCCCACCAGGGCGTCCAGCTTCCCGTTCACCGTCTAGGGGCTGCGGTCCACGAGCACCACTTCCGCTTCACCCGGCCGGGACCACTGCGCGAGCCGCTTGGCCGCCACGGCCCCTCCGCTTCCTCCTCCCAGGATCACCATCCGTTGCATGGTCTTCTCCTCCGGATTACCGCACCACCAGCGTCCCGTGCATTCCGGCTTCCTTGTGTCCGCTCACCGTGCACTCAAAAGGATACGTCCCGGGCCGCAGCTCCAGCTCCAGGGTCGCCTCCTTCTTGGGGGCGATGTAGTCGGTCTTCTTCCCCAGGCCCGGGATAGAGAGGTCGTGGGGGATCAGGCCCTCATTGCGGACGACCAGCACCACCCTTCCCGCGGGCACCTCCAGCCGGGCGGGTTCGAACTTGAACTCCCGCAGCGTTACCTCCATGCGTTGGATTGCGGAAGTCGCTTCGGGCGCGGGCAGGGTGCCGACCTGCGCCCGTTGGGCACCCAGCTGCACGACCACCGCCGCCACCCCCACCAGGGTGAGGAGCGCCACAAACCAGGTGTAGCGGACGAGCACACGATCCAGTGCTTCCATCCTCCCCTCCCAAGCGGCCTACACGGCACACAACGTAGAACCCGTGCTGCCCTGCGATCCATCGGGCCCATGCCGGATCCGGGGTCCGATCCCCGCCCGATGCGGGAGCGGTGGACCGATTCCTTCCGCTCCTCCCACCGCCCTTCTCTCCGAGGGTCCTTTGCTCCGGAGAATCGGATCCCGAGCGGATTCCACCCGGGTGCCGTCCGGGGTACGGTGAAGCCGGAGGTGATGAACATGGCGCACAATCCTCAGTACTTCGAGGGCCCGCCCTTCGTCCGGGTGTTTCTCAACAGCACCCGGTTCGCGTGGGTGTGGCTGGCACTACGGCTGTGGCTCGGGTATGCGTGGATCGAGGCTGCCCTACACAAGATCACGAATCCCGACTGGGTCCAGACAGGGGCCGCGGTGCGTGCCTTCTGGGAGCGGGCCGTCCAGATCCCCCCACCCCCTGCCCGTCCGCCCGTGGCCTTTGACTGGTACCGGGATTTCCTAGCGTGGCTGCTGAGCATCGGCGCGGAAGGGTTCTTCGGGAAGCTCGTCGCGTACGGCCAGCTGCTGGTGGGCATTGCCCTGGTGCTGGGCGTGTTCACGGGGATCGCGGCCTTCTTCGGGGCCTTCATGAACTGGAACTTCATGATGGCGGGAACGGCCAGCACCAACCCCATGATGTTCCTCGTCTCCATCCTGCTCCTCCTTGCCTGGAAGGTGGCCGGATACTACGGCCTGGACTACTGGGTGCTGCCCGCCCTGGGGACCCCGTGGCGGCCTGGCCGGTTGTTCCGACCCGCGGAACAGAGGAGCTGAGGAGGTGAGGCCATGAAGGTCACCCGTCCGCCCATTCGCCTAATGGCCCGGGACGTGATGACCTCCCCCGTGGTCACCGTCCAGCCCGATACCCCCGTCAAGGAGGTGGCCCGCATCCTGTTGACCCACCACATCAGCGGCGTCCCCGTGGTGGACGAACAGGGCAAACTCGTGGGCATCCTCACCGAGGCCGACCTGCTCTACAAGGAACGCCCCGAAACCCCAGAGGAAGGTGGCC
>JANXBY010000002.1 GCA_025060455.1 Armatimonadota bacterium | reverse complement strand
GCTAAGCCCCGCACGCGCTGCGCACCGCCGCTGCCGCCCGGACGGCACTCGCGCAACGGGTCCGGCCTGCTGTCCCCCCGGCGCTGGCCTGCGGGTGCGCCGGGCCCCCGGGGCCCGGCGCACCCGCCGAAGTCAGCCGGCCGCCCGCTCCAGAGCCCTCAGCAACCCCCGCTTGGTGTACACCACCGCCAGGTGGCGCTTGTACTCCGCGGAGGCGTACAGGTCGTCGGTGGCCTCCAGGCCGTCTGAAGCGAGCTTCGCAGCCTCCGCCACCGCGGCTTGGTCCAGCCGCTTGCCCACCAGGGCCTGCTCCACCTTGGTCAGGCGGACCGCTTTGGGCCCCGCCCCGGTGACGGCCACCCGCGCGTCCCGGCACACCCCACCGTCCACCGTGACCAGGCAGGCCACCCCCAGCAGGGAGTAGCCGGAGGCCGGGTGCGGCAGCTTCGTATACGACCAGCCCTGGCCCTCGGTCTGCACGGGAACCCGGACCCGGCAGAGCACCTCGTCCGGCCCCAGGGCGGTGGTGAGGAGGTCCACGAACCACTGGGTGGCCGGCACCGTCCGGGTCCCCGCAGGCCCCTCGCACTCCATCTGCGCCTCCAGGGCTAGGATCGCGGCGGGGTAGTCCGCGGCGGGGTCCGCGTGCGCGAGATTGCCCCCGATGGTGCCGCGGTTGCGCACCTGGACGTCCCCGATCTGGGCGGCACACTCCGCCAGCAACGGCACCTTCTCCCGTACCAGGGGGCTGGTGGCCACCTCGTCGTGGGTGGTGAGCGCGCCGATCACGAGGCTCATCCCCTCGTCCCGGATCCCTCGCAGCTCGTCCACGGGGCCGAGGTCGATGAGCATCTCGGGTTGGGCCAGCCGCAGCTTCATCAGGGGCAGCAGGCTGTGCCCGCCGGCCAGCAGCTTCGCCCGCCCCGCGTGCTGCTGGAGCAGGGAGACCGCCTGCCGCACGCTGCGGGCCCGCACGTACTCGAAGGTCGCCGGGATCATGCGCCACCTCCTCTCGCCTGCTGGATGGCCCGCCAGATCTTCTCCGGCCACAGCGGCATGTCCAGGTGCCGGATGCCAAACGGGCTGAGGGCGTCCATGACCGCGTTCACCACGCACGGGGTGGCGGCGATGGTTCCGGTCTCGCCCACGCCCTTCACGCCCAGGGGGTTCACCGGGGTAGGGGTTTCGGTGCGCTCGCACTCGAAGCGGGGGAACCACGCGGCCTTCGGCACCGCGTAGTCCGCCATGCTGGCGGTCAGCAGGTTCCCGTGCTCGTCGTACCGGGCGAACTCCCACAGGGCCTGCGCCACCCCCTGCACGATGCCGCCGTGCACCTGGCCGTCCACGATCAAGGGGTTGATGACCCGGCCGCAGTCGTCCACCGCCACGTAGCGGAGGATCTTCACCTGGCCGGTGTCGGGGTCCACCTCCACCACGCACGCGTGGGTGCCGAAGGGGAACACGAAGTTGGAGGGATCCCAGTTGGCCTGGCCTTCCAGCCCGGGTTCCATGCCCTCCGGCAGGTTCCACGCCAGGTAGGCCTGCAGCGCCACCTCCTGGATGGTCATGCCCCGGTCCGGGGCTCCCCTTACGTGGAACCGGCCGGCTTCGAACACGAGGTCGTCCGCGCTCACCTCCAGCTGGTGCGCCGCGATGCGCCGGGCCTTCTCCTTCACCTTCTGGGCTGCCAGGTACACCGCGGTCCCGCCCACGGGCGTGGTGCGGCTGCCGTACGTGCCCCAGCCCATCAGGATGCTGTCTGTGTCTCCGTGCAGCACTTCCACGTCGTCCAGGGGAACGCCCAGCTCCTGGGAGACGATCTGCGCGAAGGTGGTCTCCTCGCCCTGGCCGTGGGGGCTGGTGCCGGTGAACACCGTTACCTTCCCCGTAGGTGAGAACCGCACCACCGCGCTCTCCCAAAGCCCGCCGGAAAACCCCGTGGAGCCTACCACCTTGGACGGCCCCGCCCCGCAGATCTCCACGTAGGTGGACAGCCCGATGCCGAGGTAGCGGCCTTGCTGGCGGGCTGCGGCCTGCTCGGAGCGAGCCTTGGGGTAGTCGAGAATCTCCAGGGCGCGGTCCAGGGCCCGGGCGTAGTCGCCACTGTCGTAGGTGATGCCCGTGGCCACGGTGTACGGGAACTGGTCCTTGGGGATCAGGTTCCGGCGCCGGATCTCCGCCGGATCCATCCCCAGCTCGCGGGCTGCCACGTCCATCATCCGCTCGAGCACGTATGTGGCCTCCGGCCGTCCCGCCCCTCGGTAGGCGTCGGTCGGGGTGGTGTTGGTGAACACCCCTGTGACCTCGCAGTCGATGTTGGGGATGCGGTAGGGCCCGGACAGGATCAGCCCGTACAGGATGGTGGGGATGGCGGGTGCCGCGGTGGACAGGTACGCGCCGAAGTTGGCCAGGGTGCGGACTCGAACTCCCACCACGGTGCCGTCCGGGCGCACGGCCATCTCGGCGTCCGTGATGTGGTCCCGGCCGTGGATGGTGGCCAGGTAGTTCTCCCGGCGCGTCTCCGCCCACTTCACGGGCCGCTGCAGCCGGGTGGCCAGGTGCGCGATCACCGCCTCCTCCGCGTACACGGGGATCTTGCTGCCGAATCCGCCGCCCACCTCCGGCGCGACGACCCGCAGTTTGTGCTCCGGGAAGCTGAGCACGCCCGACAGGATCACCCGGACGATGTGGGGGTTCTGGGTGGTCAGCCACAGGGTGAGCTCCCCGGTGCCGGGGTTGTACTGGGCCACTGCCGCCCGGGGCTCCATGGCGTTGGGGATCAGCCGCTGGTTCACCAGCCGCTGCCGCACCACCCGGACACCGGGCTCACGGGCGGCCGCTTCGAAGTCCCCTCCCTTCACGGACCACAGCAGCACCCGGTTCTCCGGCACGTCCTCGTGCACCAGGGTAGCGGAGTGGAGGGCCTGCTCCATGTCCACCACCGCGGGGAGCACCTCGTAGTCCACCTCCACCAGGCCGGCGGCGTCGTACGCCTGGGCGCGGGTTTCTGCCACCACCACGGCCACCGGGTCGCCTACAAACCGCACCTTGTCCTTGGCCAGGGGCGGGTGGGGCGGGGTCTTCAGGTCACAGTTGGGCACCTGCCACCCGCATGGGATGGAGTTCACCTTGCCCTCCAGGTCCTGCGCGGTGAAGACCCCCAGCACGCCCGGGGCCTGGCGTGCCCTGGCGGTGTCGACGCGCTGGATCCGGGCGTGGGCGTGCGGGCTGCGGACGAATGCCGCGTAGCACAGCCCAGGCAGCACGACGTCGTCGGTGTAGGTGGCCGTCCCCCGGATGAGGCGCGGGTCTTCGCGTCGCCTCACTCGCGCTCCGAACACCTGTGTCACCGCCATGGCTACTCACCCCCCGCTGTAGCCCCCACCGCCGCGCCCATGGCCCGGGCCGCGGCCTTCACCGCGTTCACGATGTGCTGGTAGCCGGTGCACCGGCACAGGTTGCCCTCCAGCGCGTGTCGGATCTCCTCGTCTGTGGGGTTGGGGTTGCGCTGCAGCAGGTCCACCGCGGCCAGCATCATCCCCGGGGTGCAGAACCCGCACTGCAGCCCGTGCTCGTCCCAGAAGGCCTGCTGGATGGGGTGGAGCTCCCCGTTCCGGGCCAAGCCCTCCACCGTGGTGATGTGGGCCCCCTCCGCCTGCACCGCCAGCACGGTACAGCTCTTCACGGCTTTACCGTTCATCAAGACCGTGCACGCGCCGCAACTGGAGGTGTCGCACCCCACGTGAGTCCCGGTGAGGCCCAGGTGCTCCCGCAGGAAGTACACCAGCAGCGTCCGGGGTTCTACGTCCCGCGTGCATTCCACGCCGTTCACAGTCATGGTGACCCTCACGCCACCTCACCTCCTCCCTCAGGAAAGGCTACGCGCACCCGCTGCGGACGTCACCGGCTCCCACCCCCTTGCGGCCTCGGACGAGGCCGCCGACGGACCCTGCGGACGAGGGGTGGAGTTCTCCGGCGCGCTGGAGCTTTCCTTTCGTTCACGTGTTCGGGCAGCAGGCGCAGGTGCCCAGAGGCGCGAACGCTGTGTGGCGTGACCCTTCGGAGGTGGGTTCTGTTCCTGCTGCTGGCCGCGGTGGCGCTGGCGGCGTGGGCCTTGTGGGATTTCCGGCCCCGCACGCAGCCCGCCCTGGTCTACTTCGTCCAGTGGGACCCCCACACCAACTCGGGGCAGCTGGTGGCCGGCCTAAGGTGGGTGCGGGGCAGGACCCGGGCGGACTGGGTGGCCGGCGCGGTGCGCGAGCTGCTGGCCGGGCCCACCGCCGAGGAGCAGGCCCGGGGGTACAGCACGGAGATCCCCCGGGGCACGCGGCTTTTGGGCGTACGCGTGCGCGGGAGGACCGCCTACGTGGATCTCTCCCGGGAGTTCGAGAGCGGGGGCGGAAGCGCCAGCATGCTGGCCCGCCTGTACCAGGTGTTGTTCACGGCCACCCACTTTCCCGGCGTCGACGAGGTCCGGGTGGAGATCGAGGGCAGGGTGCGGGAGTCGCTGGGCGGAGAAGGGCTCCTGGTGGATGTCCCGGTGCGGCGGCCGCCCACGGCGCCCCGGTTCTGAGGGGCAGGGAGGCGTCGTATGCTGGGAGCGCGGGCCGTGGGAGGACGGCGGTGAGCGCAGAGGAGCTGGAACGGATCCGCAGCGCCAGGGAACGGTGGGAGCGGGAGCGGGTAGGCCCGGAGCGGAAGCCGGCTTTCCAAACTCCCGACGGAATTCCCCTGCGGCGGCTGTACACCCCGGAGGATGTTGCGGATCTGGACTACTTCAGAGACCTGGGCTTCCCGGGAGAGTACCCGTACACCCGGGGAATCTACCCCACGATGTACCGGGGCAGGCTTTGGACCATGCGCCAGTACGCGGGGTACGGGACCGCGGAGGAGTCCAACCGGCGCTTCCGCTTCCTCCTGGAGCAGGGCCAGACCGGGCTCAGCGTGGCCTTCGACCTGCCCACCCAGATGGGCTACGACTCCGACCACCCCGCCGCGGAGGCGGAAGTGGGGCGGGTGGGTGTGGCGGTGGACACCCTGGCGGACGTGGAGGTGCTGTTCGACGGGATCCCCCTGGACCGGGTGTCGGTGTCCATGACCATCAACGCCACCGCGCCGGTGTTGCTGGCCATGTTGATGGCGGTGGCGGACCGCCAGGGAATCCCGTGGGAGGCACTCGACGGGACCACCCAGAACGACATTCTCAAGGAGTACATTGCCCGCGGGACCTACATCTTCCCTCCGGAACCGTCCCTGCGGCTGGTGGCAGACGTGGTGGAGTACTGCGTCGGCCACCTGCCCCGATGGAACCCCATCTCCATCTCCGGCTACCACATCCGGGAAGCCGGCGCCACCGCCGCCCAGGAGGTGGCATTCACCTTCGCCAACGCCATAGCGTACGTGGAGGCCCTGCTGCGCCGGGGTCTGGCCGTGGACTGGTTCGCCCCCCGCCTGACGTTCTTCTTCAACGCCCACCTGAACCTGTTCGAGGAAGTGGCCAAGTTCCGGGCGGCGCGCCGGCTGTGGGCGCGCCTCATGCGGGAGCGCTTCGGCGCCCAGGACCCCCGTTCCCAGGCCCTGCGGTTTCACGCCCAGACCGCGGGGGTGGCCCTGCAGGCGCGGGAGCCTGACAACAACGTGGTCCGGGTGACCGTCCAGGCCCTGGCGGCGATTTTGGGCGGGGCGCAGTCCCTGCACACCAACGCCAAGGACGAGGCTTTGGCCCTGCCCACGGAGGAAGCCGCCCTGCTGGCCTTGCGCACCCAACAGGTGCTGGCCTTCGAGACTGGGGTGGCGGACGTGGTGGACCCCCTGGGAGGGTCTTACTACGTGGAGTGGCTGACAGACCACATCGAGGCGGCCGCCCGGGCTTACCTGGACCGGGTCGAAGGGCTGGGCGGGATGCTGCGGGCCATCGAGACGGGGTGGGTGCAGCGGGAGATCTCCGAGGCCGCCTACCGCGAGCAGCAGCGGGTGGAGGCCGGCGAGCAGGTGGTGGTGGGAGTGAACCGGTTCGTTTCCAAAGAGGCGCTGGCAATCCCGCTGCTGAAGGTGGACCCGGAGGTGGCGGCCCGCCAGAAGCAGCGGCTGCGTGAGGTGCGGCGGAGCCGCCATGGCCAGGAAGTGCGGAGCGCTCTGGACGAGCTGCGGAGGGCTGCCACGGGCGGGCAAAACGTGATGCCGGCCCTGTATCGGTGCGTGCGCGCGTACGCCACGGTGGGAGAGGTGTGTGAGGTCCTGCGGGACGCTTTCGGCGTCTACCGTCCGCAGGTGGCGGTGTAGGGGCACCGGTGGACGTCCGAGCGCTGGCCCGCAGGGTGGTGGAAGGCGACCATGTGGCGGCCGCGCGGGCCATCTCCCTGGTGGAGGACCGCCACCCGCAAGCCGTGCAGCTGCTACAGGAACTGGGCCCCTACACCGGCAGGGCGTACGTGGTCGGCCTCACCGGTCCGCCGGGGGCCGGGAAGTCCACCCTGGCGGACGCGCTCACCCGGTTGCTCCGGCGCCGGGGCCAGCGGGTCGGCGTGGTGGCGGTGGACCCCACCAGCCCGTTCACCGGTGGGGCGCTGCTGGGAGACCGCATCCGGCTCGTGGACCACAGCTCAGACCCTCACGTGTTCGTGCGCTCCCTGGCAAGCCGCGGGTCGCTTGGCGGGCTGAGCGAGGCCGCGGGCGACGTGGTTCGGGTGCTGGACGCCATGGGCTGCGAGGTGGTGCTGCTGGAGACAGTAGGGGCGGGGCAGGTGGAGGTGGACGTGGTGCGGGCCGCCGACACCGTGGTGGTGGTAGCAGTTCCCGGCCTGGGGGACGCGGTGCAGGCCCTCAAGGCCGGGATGATGGAAATCGCGGACGTGTTCGCGGTGAACAAGGCAGACCACCCGGACGCCGACCGCACGGTGGCAGAGTTGGTCAACATGCTGCGCCTGGCGCCGAGGGACGGGTGGGAGCCTCCAGTGGTGAGGACGGTGGCCACCACGGGGGAGGGGGTCGAGGAGCTGCTGGCAGCCGTGGACCGCCACCGCAAGCACCAAGAGGCCGAAGGCCTCCTCGGGCGCCGGCGCCGCGAGCGGGCGCGGGCGGAGGTGCTCAGGGCCGCCGAGGCCCAGCTCCGCAGGGCGCTGCTGCAAGAAGCTTCCGCCCTCGTGGAGGAGTTGGCTGCACAGGTTCAGTCCGGGCGGTTGACCGTCGGCGAGGCGGCCCGCCTGCTGCTCCAGCGGGCGGGGGTGCTGCGGTGACCGCGCGGGTCCGGCTCGACCACGTGGCGGTGGCGGTGTGCGACCTGAAGCGGGCGTTGGAAACCTTCCAGGCTTTGGGCCTGCGGTGCGAAGCCGTGGAAGATGTGCCCTCCGAGCACGTGCGCACGGCCTTTCTGTCGGCAGGGGAGGTGGCGGTGGAGCTGCTGCAGCCCACCTCGGACCTCAGCACGGTCGCCCGGTTTCTGGCCTCCCGAGGAGAGGGCGTCCACCACGTGGCCCTCCGGATCCCTGACCTGCGAGCCGCCCTGGAGGCCGCGGCCGCTGCAGGCCTGTCCGTGGTACCGCCCGGGCCGCGGCCCGGTGCCCGCGGGCGCCGGGTCGCCTTTTTGCACCCCAAGGACACCTTCGGGGTTCTTGTAGAACTCGTCGAGGCTCCTGAGGGACGGTAGCCCCCCAGCTGGGTCAAGTGCCTGCGACTTGCATTGACCTTGCTTTATCGGCTATGCTAGGCGCGTGCCCTTAAGTAAATAGGACGGATCGCACCACCCTCGTCGCTCACCCCGTCCGCCGACGCCGGCTGCAGGAGGAGTTTTATGGAGGTGGCGCGTACAGGGCAGGTCTGGGCCGTTTCGGTGGCCACTGCCGCCCTGGTTCTGCTCACCCTGGGCGGCGCGGGCGCACAGCCTGCCCCGCCCGTGCAGGTGGAGCTGATCCATGACGGCCGCACAGAGTCCGTCCTCACTTCCAGCCGCACCGTCGCCGAGCTGCTCGCGGAACGCGGGATCCAGCTGGGTCCTTTCGACCTAGTCGTACCCTCCGCGGAAGCGGCGCTGCGGGACGGGCTCCGCGTCAGCGTGTACAGGGCCTTTCCGGTCCGCGTGACCGCAGATGGGGTGACCCGTGAGGTCCCGGTAGTCGGACGGACCGTGGCGGACGCGCTGGCAAGGGCCGGCGTCAGCCTGAGGCCGGAGGACCGCGTCTTCCCGGGCCTGTGGGAGGAGTTGGCGCCAGGCCAGGAGGTGCGGGTCGTGAGGGTGCGGCACGAGACCGTGGTGCGCCCACAGGTGATTCCCTACCGCACCGTGGAGCGAGTGATCCCCACCTACCTGCCCCAGCCTCCCAGGGTCCTGGCGGAGGGCCGACCCGGCTTGGTGGAGCACGTCTACCGGCTGACCTACGAGGACGGCAGGTTGGTCCGCGAGGAGAAAGTCCTCACCCGCTTCGTCCGTCCCAGCCAACCGCGGGTGGTGCGGGTCGGCCGCGGGTACGTCCCGTCCCGAGGAGAGCTGGCGCGGCGCCCTTCGCTGGTGGTGGTGGCCACCGCCTACGCACCACACCACGGGCGCGGGGTAGACGGGGTGACCGCCACGGGCCTAGCGGCACGGCGCGGCGTGGTGGCCGTGGACCCGCGGGTGATCCCCCTGGGGTCCATCGTGTACGTGGAGGGCTACGGGGTGGGGATCGCTGCGGACACGGGGGGCGCGATCCGCGGCCTGCGGGTGGACTTGTGTTTCGACACCCCTCGGGAGGCCTACCGTTGGGGCCGGAGGGTGGTGCGCGTCTACCTGCTGCGCAAGCCCGGCGAAGGCGAGTAGGCCTGCGCCGCGGTACCCTGCAGGCGTGGCGCCCTCTGAGCTACTGCGCCTGCTGAAAAGCCACGGCATCCGCCCCAGGCGTTCCCTGGGCCAGCACTTCCTCGCAAGCGCCCGCCACCTGGACCGCATCGTGGACCTGGCAGAGCTGGACCAGGAGGACGCGGTGCTGGAGGTGGGCGCCGGCACAGGGCTGCTCACCGCCCGGCTGGCAGAGCGGGCCGGCGCGGTGGTGGCGGTAGAGGTGGACCCGCGCCTGGCAAAGCTCCTGAGAGCATCCGTGGGGACCCACCCGCGGGTCCGGGTGGTGCTCGCAGATATCATGGCGCTTCAGCTCCGGGATCTGTTCCCCGCGGGCATGCGGAAGAAAGTGGTGGCCAACCTGCCCTACCGGATCGCGTCCCCCCTGCTGATACGCCTGCTGGAAGAGGTGCCCGACCTGGAGCGGCTGGTGGTGACCGTGCAGGAGGAGGTCGCGCGCCGGCTCGTTGCCCCTCCTGGCAGCGCGGAGTACGGGCTGCTTTCGGTGCTGGTGAGGTTCCACGCGGACGTGCGGGTGGCGTTTCGGATCCCTCCGGGCGCCTTCGTGCCGCCTCCCCAGGTGACCTC
>JANXBY010000067.1 GCA_025060455.1 Armatimonadota bacterium | reverse complement strand
AAGCTCATCGCCTACGGGGAGCTCCTGGTCGGTGTTCTGCTCATCGTGGGAGCGTTCGTGGGTTTGAGCGCGTTCTTCGGCGCGTTCATGAACTGGAACTTCATGATGGCGGGCACCGCCAGCACCAACCCCATGATGTTCCTGGTGTCCTTCCTCCTGGTGCTGGCGTGGAAGGTGGCCGGCTACTACGGGCTGGATCGGTGGCTGTTGCCGGCGCTGGGCACACCGTGGAGGCCGGGGCGGGTGTTCCAGCGGGCACCGGAGCCGGCCTGACCGGCCGTGAACGGCGAAGCGGTGGGGCAGGCGGACAGGCGGTCCGCCTGCCCGTTCGTTCACGGTGGTGTGACAAAATCGGGCGCCCGACCGATGTCTGCGCGCGGCCTCGGCCGGTAGGCTCTGACCCGACGGCTGCAGGGAGGTTTCCCGGCGAGGACGAGGAGGTGAAGCAGTTTGAAGAAGTGGGTGGTGACGGGAGTCGCCGTGGCGGTGCTGAGTGCGGGGACGGTGGCGCTTTACGCAGGGGCCCCCATCCAGAAGGTCACCGTGGTGGCCAAGGAGTTCACGTACACGCCCAACAAGCTGACCGTCAAGGCAGGCCTGCCGGTCCAGCTGGTCCTGGAGAACAAGGGGGTCATCGAGCACGACTTCGTCGTCGACGCACTCAAGGTGAAGACTGGCGCCATCCAGCCGGGCAAGAGCGGTACCGTGACGTTCACCCCGAGGGCGAAGGGGAGCTTCCCCTTCTACTGCAGCATTCCCGGCCACAAGGAAGCTGGGATGACCGGCACCCTGGTGGTCCAGTAGCGGGCGGGGGGCTCTCCGCCTCCCCGGAAGACCAGCCGTGGCCTACCCGGCCGGCGTGTGGCAGGGTGCACGCGGACCGTGCGGTCGCGCAAAGGGTAGCCCAGCTGCACTCTCAGCGGCGCGGACTCGATGCGGGGTGTCCCAGGCTCACGCCGTCTGTGACGGCGCGCCGCCACTTCCTCCGGCGTGGCCCCCGGGGTGGCGGTCGGGCGGTGAACCGGGGGGTCGTGCCGGGCGGCGAGAGGTCTCCACGGGGTCGCGGATCGGTACCAGGCCCGATGGGCGGCGGCCCTGGGGCGGCGTACACTGGCGCCGGCAGCAGAAGGGGGTCCCGAGGTGATGCGGGTAGCCATCGTGGAGAAGTCGACGGTGGTCCGGGAGGCGATCGCGGCGCTGTTGCGGGGCCGTTTCAGCCTCGTACAGGTGGCCAGTTTCGCGGAGCTGCTGGGCAGCGGGGAACCTGTGGACGTGGTGGTGGCGGACTTCGCCGCTTGCACAGAGCCCTGTCGGCGGGACCTGGAGGCCCTGCGGAGGCGCTGGCCTGGAGTGCGGTTGGTGGTGGCCACCCCCGGCGACGAGCACGAGTACGGCAGGGCTGCCGCGGCCCTCGCCGCGGACGAGTGCGTCCCCAAGCCACGGCTCGGGCTCGTGCTCCCGCAGGTTCTGGACCGTCTGGGGAAGTCCCTGGCTACGGCTCGATGAGCCCCTTGCGGATGGCGTACCGCACCAGTTCCGTGCGGTCGTGCAGGTTCAGCTTCTCCATGATGTGGGCGCGGTGGGTCTGGACGGTCTTCACGCTGATGTACAACCGCTGGGCGATCTCCTGGTTGGTGAGCCCCTCCGCGATCAGCGTGAGGACCTCCCGCTCCCGCTCGGTGAGCCCGTCCAGGGACGTGTCCTGCTCTTGACGCCCCGCCCGCTCCAGGTAGTCCCGGACCACCAGCTTGGCCACCGAGGGGTACAGGAACGCCTCGCCCCGGTGGGCGGCCCGGACCGCGGCCACCAGGTCGTCCGCCGCCGCCCGCTTGAGAACGTAGCCCGCCCCGCCGGCCTTGAGCATCTGGAACACGTAGTTTTCCTCCTCGTGCATGGTCAGGCCCAACACCTGGACGGAAGGCAGCTCCTCCCGGATCCGGCGGGTGGCCTCGATACCGTTCATGTCCGGCATGCTGATGTCCATGAGGACCACGTCGGGCTTCATCCGCCGGGCCAGCTCGACCGCCTCGCGGCCCGTGCTGGCCTCGCCCACCACCTCGAAGTCCTCCTGGCTGGCCAGGATCATGCGGATCCCCTCCCGCACGATCCCGTGGTCGTCTGCGATGAGGATCCGGATCTTGGAGCCTGGCATACCGACCCCCTGACCTCGGGACAAGACCTGCCTACGCCTAGTGTACCGGACGGACCGGGGACGCGGCCGGGATCCGGCCCCCGCCCGATGGATCCCACCTGCGGGCCGGTCTAGCGTGGACTGGGAGGCGACCATGGAGTTCGTACCGCTGGAGATTCGGTGGCATGGCCGGGGCGGGTACGGAGCGAAGACCGCGGCCCTGCTGCTGGCGGAGGCGGTGATCGAGTTCGGAGGCTTCGCGCAGGCGTCTCCCGAGTTCGGGCCGGAGCGGCGGGGGGCGCCGGTCCAGGCGTACACCCGGATCGCGCCGCAGCCGGTCCGGCGTCGGGGGGCCGTAGACCGGCCCGACGTGCTGGTGCTGCTGGACGCCCGGCTGGTGTCCAGCCCTGGTGTGCTGGACGGGGCCACCGACCGCACCCATGTGGTGGTGAACGCTCCGGAGCCGGTTGCCGTCCCCGGAGTGCCCGCGGAACGGGTTCGGGTCCTGGACGCCTCGGGGATCGCCGGCCGGACTCTGGGCCGGGAGATCCCCAACGTGGTCATGCTGGCCGCCGTGGCGGTGGCCTTCGTCGGGTTGCCGCCGGGCGCGTTCCTGCGCTGGCTGGAGGAGCGGTTGGCGCGGGAGCTGCCCGAGGACATGGCCCGGCGGAACGCGGAGGCCGCCCGCCTGGCGGTGGAGGAGGTGTTGCCGTGGCTGCGCGGTGGCAGGCTCTTGACCGTGGGCCGGTGATCCCTGCCCGCAGCAGCGTGTCCTACCGGACGTGGGACTGGCGCCAGCTGAGGCCCGTGTTGGACCTGGACCGCTGCGTGCACTGCATGCTGTGCTGGCTGTACTGTCCGGACTCCGCCATCCGGGCACGGGGGGGGCGGGTGGTGGAAGTGGACTACGAGCACTGCAAGGGCTGCGGAGTGTGCGCGGCGGTGTGCCCGCCGCGGGCCAGCGCCATCCGCATGGTGCCGGAGGGTGCCCCATGACGGCGCGCAGGGTGGGTCTGACGGGCAACGAGGCGGTGGCCTTGGCGTGGAAGCAGATCCGTCCCCACGTGGTCGCCGCGTACCCCATCACCCCCGCGACCCAGATCGTAGAGCGGTTCAGCGCGTACGTGGCCGAGGGAGAGGTGGACACGGAGTTCGTGCCCGTGGAGAGCGAGCACTCGGCGCTGTCGGCGTGCGTGGGAGCGGCCGCGGCAGGCGCCCGGGTCGTCACCGCGACTGCATCCCAGGGTCTTGCCCTGATGCACGAGATCCTGTACGTGGCCAGCGGCCTGCGTCTGCCCATCGTCCTGAACGTGGCCAACCGCGCGCTGTCGGCTCCGATCAACATCCACGGCGACCACTCGGACACGATGGGGGCCCGGGACGCGGGGTGGGTCCAGATGTACGCCCGCAGCGTGCAGGACGCCTACGACCGCACCCTGCTGGCGGTGTGGGTGGCGGAGCGGGCCAGGCTTCCCGTCATGGTCTGCTTAGACGGATTCACCCTGACCCACAGCCTGGAGCCCGTGGAGGTGTACCCCGACGAGGCGGTCCGGGCGTTCCTGGGCGAGGGCCCCCTCGACGGCTACACCCTCGTTGGCGGTGAGCCGATCACGGTGGGGCCCCTCGCCCTGCCGGACTCCTACATGGAATTCCGGCGGGCCCTGGCTGCGGCCATGGAGCGCGTCCCGGAGATCCTGGCAGAGGGCGTCCGGGAGTTCCGCACGCACTTCGGCCGTGACCTGCCGTCCGTGGTGGAGGCTCGGGGTACGGAGGACGCGGAGGTCGCCCTGGTGGTGCTGGGGAGCTACGCGGACTCCGTGGAGCAGGCCGCCCTGCGGGCCCGGGTGCGCGGCCAGCGGGCAGGGTTCGTACGGGTGGTGACCTTCCGCCCCTTCCCCGCGGCAGAGCTGCGGAGGGCACTGGGAGCGGCTCGGGAAGTGGTGGTCCTCGACCGGGCAGATACCCTCAGCGGGCTCGGAGGTCCTCTGGGGGTGGAGGTGCGCGCGGCGCTGTACGAGCTGGAGAACCGGCCGCGGGTGACGGACGTGATCTTCGGCCTGGGTGGTCGGGAACTGCGGGACCAGGAGCTGGACGCTCTGCTGCGCGACGGCCCCAGGGGTGGCGTGGTGTACCTGGGAGTGGAGGAACCCCATGTCCTTGAACCTGCGTGAGCTGTCGGAACGGACCGAGGGGCTGGCGCCGGGGCACCGGGCCTGCGCGGGCTGCGGGTTCCCGGTGGTGGTGCGGTTGCTGTTCGCGGTGGCTCGCAGGCCGCTCGTGGTGGTGAACGCTACCGGCTGCATGCAGGTGGTCACCGCCATCTACCCGTATTCCGCCTGGCCGGTGCCTTACCTCCACAACGCGTTTGAGAACGCGGCAGCCACCGCAAGCGGGGTGGAGGCCGCCGTCAAAGCCCTGCGGCGGCGCGGGCAGCTGCAGGAGGAGCCCAAGGTGGTCGCCATCGGCGGTGACGGGGCCACGTACGACATCGGTCTGCAGAGCCTGTCGGGGGCCCTGGAGCGGGGACACGACTTCCTGTACGTCTGCTACAACAACGAGGCATACATGAACACCGGCGTCCAGCGCTCGAGCGCCACCCCGCAGGGGGCCCGGACCACCACCACGCCCGTGGGCCGGGTGCAACGGGGAAAGCTGCAGCCCCGGAAGGACCTGACGGAGATCGTGGTGGCGCACGGGATCCCGTACGCGGCACAGGCCAGCATCAGCCACTGGGCGGACCTGGGCCGCAAGCTGCAACGGGCCGTGGATGTCCGGGGGTCGAGCTTCGTGAACGTGCTCACGCCCTGTCAGCCGGGCTGGGACTACCCCCCGGAGAAAACGGTAGAGGTGGCACGGCTTGCGGTCGAGAGCCGGTACTGGCCGCTTTACGAGGTCGAAGGAGGGAAGTACCGGATCACCTACGTGCCCCGGCAGCCCGTGCCCGTCCAGGCCTTCCTGGAAACGCAGGGCCGGTTCCGGCACTTGGTGGCGGATGGGGCGGCGGTAGCGGACGTCCAGCGGTGGGTGGACGCCCACTGGGAGCGGTTGCAGGCCAAGGCGCGGTCCGGGCTGTAAGACGGCCGACGCCGGCTTCGCACCGGGGCGGCATCCCCGTCAAATTGGCGCGGAGGCCGGCCGCGGCTGTCTCCGAGCGAGGGAGGGAAAGTGGTCGTGCGCATGCAGCGGGGTCTCCAGCGGGCTGTGCGGGAGCCTCCACATCTGTGCCCGCCCACGTGGTGACCGACCTGCGGAAGTGCGTGGGTACAACGCCTGCGCAGCCCGGCAGATTCTGAGACGGCTGCCCCGTGGGGTCAGCGGCGTTTCGCGGGCGTCCGGAACCGCAGGTGGAAGGGCTGCAGGCCGGCCGCGGCGAGGTGCTCGGCCAGGACCAGGGGCGGCACCTGGGTGGCGCACACGTCCGCGCGCTTGACCACCCCATCGAGGCGCACCGAGAGCACCAAGTCACACCGCTCGGGCTCCAGGGACTTCAGGGCTTGCACCAGCTTCGCCAGGTCCTCCAGGCCACCGGGTAGGGCGACGGACAGCCGCACGCCATCCAGGTCCCCGCCGCGGAGGTACACCAGGGCGTCGAACAGGTCGCTCTCGGTCACGATGCCCACCAACTGGTCGCGTTCCAGGACCAGCAGGCACCCGATCTTGTGCTTGCGGAGCAGGGCGGCGGCCTCCTCCACCGGCGCGTCGGGACTGGTGGTGTGGAGGTCCCGTGCCATCACGTCGGACACCCGTAGCTGGTCAGGCAGTTCCACGCGGCGCGCAGAACCGTTTCCCGCGGCTGGCGGGAGGGCCGCGCGCATGAGGTCGGTCCACGTCACGAGCCCCACCAGCTTCGTCCCCCGGAACACCGGTAGGTGCCGGATGCGCAGGGCCTTCATGCGATCCAGCGCCTCCCGGAGGGAAGCGGTGGGCGCGATGGTCGTGGGGTTGGCGGTCATCACGTCGCGTACGAGCATCGCACCAGGACCACGGATCGGAAGCGCCCGGCGGTCCCCCTCCCACCCCGCACACGCGCAGTATGGAGGGGGGCCGCAGGTACGGACATCGGTCCGAGCACCGATTTTCCCCATCGGGCGTGGACCCGAGGCAGGCGCGTGCGCGGCCGGGCCGCGCAGAAGACGCACCACGCCGGCACCGACGGGTGCTGCTGCGCCGACGGACGAAGTCCGCCGGCCAGCCCTCGGACGGCGGGTCAAGGGGAGCCGACAGGCAACCGGGCCAACACGGTGGTCCCGACCCCGGGCACGGACAGCACCTGGACGGTGCCTCCGACGAGCTCTGCCCGTTCCCGCATGCCCGCGAGGCCCAAGGTCCTTCGGTGGGTCTCTTCCGGGTCGAACCCCACCCCGTCGTCCCGCACCATCACGAGCAGGGTGTCACCCCGGCGGTCCAGGCGGACGTCCGCCCGTTCAGCGCGGGCGTGGCGGAGGACGTTGGTGAGGGCCTCCTGTACGATCCGAAACGCCACAGTCTCCACGTCGGGGCTCAGGCGGGAGTCCAGGCCCACCGTCTCCACGTGGACCTGCAGGCCCGCGGGGCGTACGTAGGCTTCCGCGTACCACCGCACCGCGGGACCGAGGCCCAGGTCGTCCAGGATGGACGGCCGGAGCTCGTGCACGAGCTTGCGGAGCTCGTCCAGTCCCTGCTGGGCGAGGTCGCAGAGGCGGCGGAGCTGCGGGGCCAGGGGGTTCCCGTCTGACTCCGCCTGGCTCGAGAGCTGGGCCAGCTGGATGATGAGGGCGGTCATCATCTGGCCCGCGTGGTCGTGGAGGTCGCGGGCGATCCTGCGCCGTTCCTCCTCCTGGGCTACGAGCAGCCGCTGGAGGAGCTGCCGGCGCACGTGCTCCTGTGCGCGCACCTGCTCGAACAGCCGGGCACGCTGGATGGTTACCGCCAGCTCGTGGCCCACCGCCTCCAGCATGTCCAGCTCTCCGTCTGTGAACGTCCGGCCGGGCGGCAGCATCAGGTTCAAGATGCCCACCACCTCGTCCTGCGCCACCAGCGGGACGGAGGCGTGCCGGTGACGCTCCGCCAGCTGGGGAAGCGCCTGCTCCAGCCGGGCACACTGGATGACGTTGACGGGCTCCCGGAGCGTGCCCTCGCGGAGCATGCTGATGCAGCGGCAGTCGCCGGACATCCGCCGCTTGCTCGCGGCCGCGAGGGGCGCCGGCAGGCCCACGTCCGCGGCCAGGTGGAACTCGCCTGGGTTCGGCCCGTGGAGGAAGATCCATCCGGCCTCCACGTCCATCAGCTCGCAGATGCGCCGCAGGGCCCCGTCCAGGGCCTCCCGGAGAGTGTAAGACCGGTTCAGGACCTCCGAGATGCTCCGGAAGATGGCCGTCTGTCGGGCCAGCTGCACGGAATCGCTCTCCCCTGGCTGGGTCTGGCGACGGACCCCCTCTATCGTACCGAAAGGGCGTACCGAAAGGGAGCAAAGGCCCGCAGGCAGGTCCGGGGCTTCAGGAGGGATCTCCGTCTACCGGGGCAGGTTCCGCCAGGGGTCTCCCGGCCAGCTCTCCATGCCGACCTGACGGTCGTCGAACCGGTACGTGAGCCGGCTCTCCACCCGCACCACGCCGTCGATGGTACCCACCCACCGCTCCGCCAGCTCCTTGTCGGACCGGCGCTCTACCTCCCCCTCCAGGGTGACCACGCCCTGCTCCACCTCGATGCGCAGCTGTGAGGGGTCGATCCACAGTTCTTCCAACAGGGCGCGCCGCACCGCCTCCCGGATCTCCTCGTCCGCCCGCACCAGGGCCCGGAGCACGTCCGCCCGGCTCACGATGCCCACGACCTGGTCGCCCCGGACCACGGGCACCCGGTTGATCTGGCGCCGCGCCATGAGGGCCGCCACTTCCCGAAGAGGTGTGTCCTCCGTCACGGTGACCACGGGGGAAGTCATCACGTCGCGCGCCACGAGGCCCTCTGCTTTCCGCTCCGCCTCTGCCAGCTGGCCCCGACGGAACAGGCGCAGGATCCCCCCTTCCCCCGTCTCGGGCCGCTCCTTGTACAAGAGGTCGGCCTCGGTCACGATGCCCACCAGCTTGCCGTCCGCGGACACCACGGGTACTCCGCTGATGTGGTGCGTCAGCAGCAGCTGAGCGATCTCCTTGACGGAGCTGTCCGGCGCCACAGTCACCACCGGGGACGTCATCACGTCCCTCGCCAGGAGCCGGATGCGCGCGGGTGCGGTACCCATGATCCACCTCCCCGGATCGATCTGCTGGCCAACCTTCTGCGCGGAGTTCCGGCTACCCTGCCAGGGCCTCCCCGACCGCCCGGGCTGCCCGTGCGGGGACGACCACCACCGGGATTTTGGCCCGCCGCAGGACCCCCTCCGCCACACTGCCCAGCAGCATCCGTTCCAGGCCGGTGCGTCCGTGGGTGCCCATCACGAGCAGGTCGGCGCCATACCGCTCCGCTGCGTCGAGGATGGCCTGCACCACGGGTCCGTCGGGTACCACCTCGACCCGGAACCGGGCGGGAACCTCCTCCAGCCGGCCCACCCGGCTCCGGACCTGCATCCGCAAGTTGTCCAGCACCTGGTCCAGGTAGAGGCTCGGGGCCTCCCGTTGTAGCTCCTCGAAACCCGACACGTCGTACACGTGGAAAAAGACCACCTCAGCCCCGTACGCGCGGGCCAGCTCCACCGCTGCGGCGCACGTGGCCTCTGTGGTCTCGCCCAGGTCCACCGCCACCAGGATCCGCTCGACCTTCCGCATGGCAACCCCTCCTCGTCTATCCTCCGACGCAAGCCTACGGAAGCGGCGATTGTCTCGCCATCGGGGCGGCGGAGGATCGCGCCCCCAGGACCTCCTCCGGCGAAGAAGGGAGCGAGGGGGCCCGAAAAATCCGGCGGTGGACGGATGGTTCCTGCCCTGTGGCTGCCGCATCGTCCAAACAGGTCCGCCGCGTCTGCGGCCGGGCGGAACCAGCGTTCACCGAGGGGAGTGTGCGCTTTACACGGGAAGCAGAGTATGCCCTGCGGGCGCTGAGCTACCTGTCCTCGGTGCCTGCCGGTGAGGTGCGAGCGGCCAGTCAGGTGGCGCAGGCGTGTGGCCTCCCGGGACCGTTCTTGAGCAAGACGCTGCGGAAGCTGGCCCGCAGCGGGCTGCTGCGGTCTGCCCGGGGGCGCAGCCGTGGCTACGGCCTCGCCCGCAACCCACGGGAGATCTGCGTGCGGGAGGTCCTGGAGGCGGTGGAGGGCAGCGACGCCTTCCGCCGCTGCGTGTTCTGGGACGCGGGCTGCTCCGACGAACGGCCGTGCGTGCTGCACGCCGCGTGGGCCCACGTGCGGGCGGCCCTGCTGGCCAACCTGGAACGCATGACGTTGGAGGACGTACGGGCTGCTGGGTGGGTACGGGAACCACCGCAGAGGTGGATGCCCGCCTCAGACTCACCAACTCCACAGGCGAAGGGAGGTGGATCATGAGCAGGTGGAGTCGTCTCGCGTCACCGCTGGTGGTGGCACTGGCGGTGGTGCTGGCAGGTGCCCTGGCGGGGCAGGCGCAGCGGAACGCCACCCTGCCCCAGGACGTGCAGAGCCTCATCGAGGCCAAGGGGTTGACCCCGGACCAGGTCCGGGCGGCCATCCAGACGTACGTGCCTCCCGGCAAGCACGACGAGTACCTGATGTTCTCGTCGGCCGGGCAGGGCGGACAGGTCCTGGTGATCGGAATCCCCTCCATGCGGCTGTTGCGGGTGATCGGCGTGTTCGCCCCGGAACCCTGGCAGGGGTACGGGGTGGGCTCCGAGGAAACCGAGACCATCCTCGGGTGGAGGAGCAAGGATCCACGGTTGGCGTGGGG
>JANXBY010000032.1 GCA_025060455.1 Armatimonadota bacterium | reverse complement strand
ATACCCCTTCGGCTCCGCTAACCCCAGCCGCGCCATCGCATGCGTAATCGCCGCCGTCAACGTCGTCTTCCCATGATCCACATGCCCAATCGTCCCAATGTTCACATGCGGCTTCCGCCGCTCAAACTTCGGCTTGGCCATTCTCCTCGCCCCCTCTACTGGTGTGGTCTAGCTCCGGGCCACCGCGAGCCGGCCCCGGAGGATCTCCTCCGCCACCGCCGCGGGGACCTCCTCGTAGTGGGAGAACTCCATGGTGTACACCGCCCGGCCCTGGGTCCGGGACCGGAGGTCCGTGGCGTAGCCGAACATCTCCGCCAGGGGGACCAGGGCGGTGATCACCCGCAGCCCCTGACGCTGCTCCATGGCCTGGATCCGCCCCCGGCGGGCGTTCAGATCCGCCAGCACGTCCCCCATGTACGCCTCGGGGGTGGTGACCTCCACCTTCATGACGGGCTCCAGGAGGACCGGCTTGGCCTTTTGCGCGGCGTCCTTGAAGGCCAAAGAGCCCGCGATCTTGAAAGCCAGCTCCGAGGAGTCCACCTCGTGGTAAGACCCGTCCACCAGGGTGACCCGAACGTCCACCACCGGGTACCCCGCCAGGACCCCGGACTCCATGGCCTCCCGGACCCCTTCCTCCACAGGCTTGATGAACTCCTTGGGGATCACCCCGCCGGTGATCCGGTCCACGAACTCGAACCCGCCGCCCCGCGGAAGGGGTTCTACGTCCACCACCGCGTGGCCGTACTGCCCGCGGCCGCCCGTCTGCCGGATGAACCGGCCCTCACCCCGGGCGGGCTGGCGGAGGGTCTCCTTGTACGCCACCTGCGGCCGGCCCACGTGGGCCTCCACCCTGAATTCCCGCACCAGGCGGTCGGTGATGATCTCCAGGTGCAGCTCCCCCATGCCCGAGATGAGGGTCTGACCGGTCTCCGGGTCGTATCGCACCCGGAAGGAGGGGTCCTCCTCCGCCAGCTTGGCCAGCGCCGCCGACAGCCGGTCGGAGTCCGCCTTCGTCTTGGGCTCCACGGCCACGGAGATCACGGGCTCTGGGAACTGGATGGGCTCCAGCACCAGGGGGGCGGACTCGTCACACAGGGTGTCGCCCGTGGTGGTCTCCCGCAGCCCCACGGCGGCCACCACGTTGCCCGCGGTGGCCTCCCGGATGTCCTCCCGGTGGTTGGCGTGCATCAGCAGGATCCGGCTGACCCGTTCGCGTACCCCTCGGGTGGCGTTGAACACGTACGAGCCCGCCCGGAGCGTGCCCGAGTACACGCGGAAGTAGGTGAGCTTGCCGACGTACGGGTCGGTCATGATCTTGAACGCCAGGGCGCAGAAGGGCGCCTGCTCGTCCACCGGCCGCTCCTCTACCTCCCCAGTCCGCGGGTTGGTCCCCCGCACCGCCCCGATGTCCAGGGGCGAGGGGAGGTAATCCACCACCGCATCCAGCAGGGGCTGAACCCCCTTGTTGCGGAAGGACGAGCCGGCCAGCACGGGCACCAGCTTGCCCGACAGCGTGCCGCGCCGGATCGCCCGCTTGAGGTCGCCCTCCGGCAGCGGCTGCCCCTCCAGGTACCGGAGCATGACGGTGTCGTCGCACTCCGCGGCGGCTTCCAGCAGCCGCTCCCGGTACGCGTTCACCAGATCCACCATCTCCGGGGGGATGGCCGTCTCGCTGGATCGGGTTCCCAGGTCGTCCAGATACAGGATGGATCGCATCCGCACCAGGTCCACCACGCCCTCGAAGGAGTCCTCCGCGCCCACGGGAAGCTGGACGGGGACCGCGGGGGCTCCCAGGCGCTCCCGCACCATCTCCACCACCCGGAGGAAGTCCGCTCCCACCCGGTCCATCTTGTTCACGTACAGGATCCGCGGCACGTGATACCGGTCCGCCTGCCGCCACACCGTCTCGGACTGTGGCTGGACCCCCTCCACCGCGCTCAGGATGACCACCGCTCCGTCCAGAACCCGCAGCGACCGCTCCACCTCGATGGTGAAGTCCACGTGGCCGGGGGTGTCGATGATGTTGATCCGGTGGTCCCGCCAGAAGCAGGTGGTGGCCGCGGAGGTGATGGTAATCCCCCGCTCCCGCTCCTGGACCATCCAGTCCATGGTGGCGGACCCCTCGTCCACCTCCCCCAGGCGGTGCACCCGCCCGGTGTAGAAGAGGATGCGCTCCGTGGTGGTCGTCTTGCCCGCGTCGATGTGGGCGACGATCCCGATGTTTCGAATCCGCTCCAGCGGCACCTTCACGGCCAACTCCGACCTCCCGGCACCGGCTACCAGCGGTAGTGGGCGAAGGCCTTGTTCGCCTCCGCCATTCGGTGCACTTCCTCCTTCCGCTTCACCGCCCCACCCTGACCCTGGGCCGCGTCCAGGATCTCCCGGGTGAGCTTTTCCACCATCCCGCGCTCGGGCCTCTGGCGCGCGTACTCCACCAGCCACCGGATGCCCAGGGAGACCCGCCGCTCCGGACGCACCTCCACCGGGACCTGGTAGTTGGCGCCGCCCACCCGCCGCGGCTTGACCTCCAGGAGGGGCATCGCGTTCTGCAGCGCCTTCTCCAGCACCTGGACGGGGTGCTGGCCCGTACGCTGCTCCACGTTGCGCAGGGCGGCGTACACGATCCGCTCTGCCAGGGTCTTCTTGCCCCGGGTCATCACCTTGTTGATCAGCCGCTGCACCATCACGTTCCCGTAAACCACGTCGGGGGGGATCACCCGCGGCGGAACCGGTCCCTTGCGCGGCATACGATCCCCCCTACTGCTTGGGCCGCTTGGCCCCGTACTTACTCCGCCCCTGCCGGCGGTTGGCCACCCCCGCCGCGTCCAGGGCGCCCCGCACGATGTGGTAGCGGATCCCGGGCAGGTCCTTCACCCGCCCGCCTCGCACCAGCACCACCGAGTGCTCCTGGAGGTTGTGGCCGATCCCCGGGATGTAGGCGGTGACCTCGATGCCGTTGGTCAGCCGCACCCTGGCGATCTTCCGCAGGGCGGAGTTCGGCTTCTTGGGGGTCATGGTCTTCACCTGGATGCAGACCCCCCGCTTGAACGGGTTCCCCTGAAGCGCAGGGGACTTGCTCTTGTGCGTCAGGGGCTCACGCCCGTGTCGCACCAGCTGGTTGATGGTCGGCATCCCTACAACTCCCTCCCGGCCGAAAACTCAGACCTTCCCCGGTGCTCGGCCGTACACAGACACCGGGGCCACGCTCCTCCGCCCGTTCTGTGCGCCGGATGCCGCCGCGCCCTCCGGGGTGCCGACCCTGGTGGTCAGAGGAGCCGCCGGTGGGCACCAGGGCTCTTGACCGGTCGGTTCCCTGCGGCGCGGACCGCCCTTCGGGGCAGCTACGAACCAGGCTTCAGGATCGCCGCCGCGGACGCGCCCACGGCGATCCCGCACGCCCGACCCAGCTCTCGGCCGGAGGCGACTTCCACCACCGGCACGCCCAGCTCCTGCGCGGCCCGCAGCACCGGCTCCACCACCCGCCGGTCCGCGTCCCGCGCCACGAACACCACCTCAGCCCTCCCCTTGCGGATGGCCTTGGTGGTTTGGTTGGCGCCCACCGCGCGGCGCTCCGCGCGGCCCAACGCCTCCAGCTCGGTCACCGGCTCTCCCTCCGGGCCAACGCCCTTCATCGCGGCTCCAGGCAACCTTCCAGAGGATAGACAATCCTGCCAGCTGTGTCAAACGGGTTGGCCGCCCGCGGGAGCCTCCCGTATACTCCTCGTGGGGGTTGAAGCGAGCGACGGAGGGGAGGGCGTCGCGCGGCGCCCTCCCCGGCGTTTGGAGGGAGGGTTTCCGCCCCGGCCTCCCGAACCGTAGCGCAGGAGGAGGTCTTCTTATGGAAGCGACGCCCCAAGCCCCGAGCCCCCTGGAGGAGACCCAGCGCTCCGGACTCGCCTTGGGCCTTGTGGTGTGGGTGTTCTCCCTGCTCGGGGTTCTGGGGGCCCTGTACGCCCGCTGGGCGTGGACCCCACACTCCGTCACCGTGGAGGGGGCCAGCATCCAGCACCTGTTCGACGTCATCCTCGCCATCATCCTGGTGGCCTTCGTCCTGGTGCACCTCCTGCTGGGATACTTCATCGTCCGCTACCGGGCCCGGGGAAGTGAGTCCGCCCTGTACTTCCCGCACCACACGGCCCTGGAAGTCACGTACACCGCGGTGCCCGCGGTGGTCATGGTGGCGCTGAGTGTGGCCGGCATCCTGCTGTGGTCCCGGGTGCACGCCGCCCCACCCCCGGACGCCTTCGTGGTGGAGGTCCGCGGCGAGCAGTTCGGGTGGTCCGCCCGCTACCCGGGGCCGGACGGGAAGCTGGGCCGAGTGGACAACCGGATCCAGAGACCCTTCAACGTGGATCCCGAAGACCCCGCAGGGAGGGACGACGTAACGAGCCCCGAGATTTACCTGGTGGTGAATCGGCCCAACCGGATCCTGCTCCGGACGCGGGACGTGCAGCACAGCTTCTGGGTCCCGGCCTTCCGCCTGAAGAAGGACCTGCTGCCGGGTGCCACCACGGAGTTGGTGCTCACCCCCACCCAGCGGGGGGAATTCGACCTGGCGTGTGCGGAGTTGTGCGGGGTGGGGCACTACACCATGGCGGGGAAGGTCCGGGTGGTGACCCAGCAGGAGTTCGACCGCTGGCTCCGCCAGCAGGGACGGCGGTAGGGAGGGACACGGTGATGGCAGCGGCGGCGGAGGCACGCGTCCACGCAGAGGTCCACCGGGAGAGCTTCTGGACCCGCTACGTGTTCAGCCAGGACCACAAGGTCATCGGGTTGCAGTATCTCCTGACGTCCCTGTTCATGGCCCTGGTGGGCGGCGCGCTGGCCATGGTGTTCCGGACACAGCTGGCCTGGCCGCAGGCGGGGGTGCTGAAGGCGGACCAGTACCTGGCCGCCGTCAGCATGCACGGCACCATCATGATCTTCTTTGTCCTCACCCCTGCCCTGTTGGGCGGGTTCGCCAACTTCCTGGTCCCCCTCAAGATCGGCGCCCGGGACATGGCCTTCCCCTTCGTGAACATGCTGTCGTACTGGGTGTTCGCGCTGTCCATCGTGCCGCTTGTGGCCAGCTTCTTCGTGCCCGGCGGCCCCCTGAACGCGGGGTGGACCGCCTACCCACCCCTCAGCGCCCTGCCCCAGGCGGCGCCCGGCAGCGGCCTCGGGCAGACCCTGTGGCTGCTGTCCATCGCCATCTTCTGCGTCTCCAGCCTGCTGGGATCCCTGAACTACATCACCACCATCCTGGTGATGCGCACCCGGGGGATGTCCCTCCTGCGCATGCCCCTCACGGTGTGGGGCATCTTCGTGGCCGCGGTGCTGGCCCTGCTCACGTTCCCCGTGCTCATGGCGGCGGGCATCCTCCTGCTCTTTGACCGGCTGGCGGGCACCAGCTTCTTCGTCCCTGCGGGGCTGGTGGTGGGCGGCCAGGTGATCCAGCACACGGGGGGCAACCCGCTCCTCTGGCAGCACCTATTCTGGTTCTTCGGGCACCCGGAGGTGTACATCGTGATCCTGCCCCCCATGGGCATCGTGTCCGACGTGATCGCCAACTTCGCCCGCAAGCCCGTGTTCGGGTACCCCGCCATGGTGGCCTCCATGCTCGCCATCGGCATCCTGAGCTTCTTGGTGTGGGGTCACCACATGTTCGTGAGCGGTATGCACCCGCTCCTGGGCACCGGGTTCGCGGTCACCACCCTGCTCATCGCGGTGCCCTCCGCGGTGAAGACCTTCAACTGGCTGGCCACCCTGTGGCGGGGCAAACTGTACTACTCCACCGCCATGCTGTTCGCCCTGGGGTTTGTTTCCCTGTTCGTGGCGGGCGGGCTCACGGGCATCCACCTGGGCAACGCGCCCGTGGACATCCCCCTCCACGACACCTACTACGTGGTCGGCCACTTCCACCTGGTCATGGGCACCGCGGCGGTGTTCGGCATCTTCGCGGGCATCTACTTCTGGTTCCCCAAGATGTTCGGTCGCCTGCTGGACGAGGGGCTGGGCCGCGTGCACTTCTGGCTGACCTTGGTGGGCGTGTACGGGACCTTCTTCCCCATGTACTATCTAGGGATGGCGGGCATGCACCGGAGGATCTACGACTACCGGGCGTTCCCGTTCTTGAGCCACCTGCAGCCGCTGCAGGTGTTCATCACCCTGAGCGCCTTCCTCATCTTCGCGGGCGGCCTGGTCCTGGCGTACAACATGCTGCGCAGCCTCGCGGCGGGCCGGCCCGCCGATCCCAACCCCTGGCGGGGGACGACCTTGGAGTGGTCCACCAAGAGCCCCCCGCCCCACCACAACTGGCACGGCGAGGTTCCCGAGGTGTACCGCGGCCCATACGAGTACAGCGTGCCGGGCGCCTCACAGGACTACCTGCCGCAGTGGGAGCCACAGCCCGCAGGCGTCCGGGCAGGGCACTGAGGGCGGATGACGGTTACCCTGGAGCGCCCTACTCCGCCCAAGGCCCCGCCTCCGGCCGCGCAGGACCCCGGCCCCGGGCGGAGGCCTGAGCCTGGCCGCCCGCTTGATGTGTTCGTGTGGCTGGTGGTGGCGGCGGTGGGCATGTTCTTCCTCGGGCTTACGGTCGCCCTGCTGGGCCGCATGGGGTCTGTGGGCTGGACGCCCGTACCGAGGCCCGGGATCCTGTGGCTGGGAACCGCGGCACTCCTGGGCAGCAGCGCCCTGCTGGAGGCGTGCCGCAGGGCCCTGCGGCACC
>JANXBY010000031.1 GCA_025060455.1 Armatimonadota bacterium | reverse complement strand
CGGGACGCGGACATGGCGCAGGAGATGGTGGTGTTCACCCGCAACCAGATCTTGCTCCAGGCCGGCACGGCCATGCTGGCCCAGGCGAACGCTGCACCGCAGGTCGTGCTGCAGCTGCTGCGGTAAGCGGAGGGTTTCGGGGGCGGGGCCGGGTAGGCCCCGCCCCCGGGCGGGGAGGTGGTGAAGATGCAGGTCCCTCCGCCGAGCTCAGGCAGCCCGAAAAAGCCCGAGCCACAGCCGGCACGGGAAGAGCGGGTCCGCGGCGGAAACGGCCAGGGCACGGCCCAGCAGGGCGGGGTGCAGCGGCAGCCGGTGCCCTCGGCCCTGGACGTGGCTGCGCAGTTCATCGTGGACGAACGCACGGGCCGGGTGCTGGTCCGCATCTACGACACCCGCACCGGCGAGACGATCCGGACCATCCCACCCAACCAGGTGGTGGAGTTTCTCCTGGGTACGGGCGGCGTGGACGTGCGGGTGTGATGTGAGAGGTGCGGCACGGTCCTTGCGTGTCCTGAAGTGGGCCCCGGTCCCCACGCGGGGAGGGGCGGAGGAGGGCTGAGGTGTCCACGTTGAGCGTCGACGGATTGGTCTCGGGCCTGAACACCACGGAGGTCATCAACAAGCTGCTGGAGATCGAGCGGGCGCCGGTCCGGAAGCTGCAGGCCCGGAAGGGCGACGCCGACGCGAAGCTTTCCGCGTGGCGGGCCCTGAACAGCAAGCTCGCCGCCCTCGAAGAGCGGGCCGCGGCCCTGGCAAGGGACCTCACCTACCAGGCTGCCAGGGCTACCAGCAGCGACACCCGGGTTGTGGTGGCCTCCGCGGTCCCGGGCGCTCCACCCGGCACCTACACCGTCACCGTCAGCCGGCTGGCTTCTGCCCACCAGCTGAGCACCGAGACCGTTGCGGACAAGGACGCCCTCGTGTTCGGCACCGGCACTTTGACCGTCACCGTCAACGGCAGCTCCAAGGACATCACCGTGGCAGACGGCCAGAACTCCCTCTCGGGGATCGCGGCGGCCATCAACGCCGCGGGCGCGGGCGTGTACGCCGCGGTGGTCCACGTGCACGGCGGCTACCGCCTGCTGGTCACCTCCAGGACCTCCGGCCAGGCGGGGGCGGTGTCCGTGGACGCCAGCGGCCTGGTGGGTGGGGCGCAGGCGCTGAGCTTCCCCCACGAGGTCAGCCCGGCCCAGGACGCCGAGGTGGTGTTGGGTACGGGCAGCGGGGCTGTGACGGCGCACCGTCCGACCAACCTGGTCACGGACCTCCTGCCGGGAGTCACCCTGGCGCTCGCGGCTGCCGGTACGGCCACCGTGACCGTGGAGCAGGACGTGGAAGCGGTCAAAAGGGCGGTACGGGAGTTCGTGGCCGCGTACAACGACGTCGCAGACGCCCTCAGCCAGTACGGGAGGTACGACCCAAACACCAGGCAGCGCGGGGCCCTGCAGGGCGACGGGACCCTCCAGCGGATCCAAGCCCAGCTGCCGGACGCGGTCCTCCGCACGGAAGTGGCCGACCAGGCCCTCAGGCGGCTCAGCGACCTGGGGGTGCGGGTGGGCCGGGACGGCAGGCTCACGCTGGACGAGTCGAAGCTCTCCGACGCCCTGCAGGGCCGGTTTGACGAAGCACGGCGGGTGCTGGAGGCCGCGGGCGCCCGGCTGCGGGAGGTGTCAGACGGGCTCACCAAGCCGGGGGGCCCCGTGTGGGGGGCCGTGGACGCGCTCAACAGCCGCATCCGCACCTACGACCAGCAGATCGCGCGGTGGGAGGACCGGGTGGAGCGCAAGCGGGAGCGGCTCGTCCGCATGTTCACGGAGCTGGAGAGGAGCCTCGGCCAGCTGCGGTCCCAGGGCGACTGGCTGAGCCGACAGATCCAGCGGCTCGGGGGGGATCGCCGGTGAAGCAGGTTGCCTCTGCCTACCGGTCCTTCCACGCGTCCACGGCGTCTGGGGGCCAGCTGGTGGTGATGCTGTACGAGGGCGCGGCGCGCTTCCTGGAGGAGGCCGCGCGCGCGTACCGGGCAGGGGACTCGGACGCCGCGGGCCAGGCGGTGACCCGCGCGGAGCGGATCCTCCTAGAGCTCATGGCCTCCCTGGACCTGCGGTACGACCTCGCCGGCCGGCTGCTGGCCCTGTACCGGTTCATGTTCGAGCGGCTGGCGGACGCCCGCAGGCGCCGCGACGCCGGAGAGCTGGAACGCGTCCGGGGCTGGCTGGTGGACCTGAAGGACGCCTGGCAGCAGGCCGACCGGCAGTTGCGCTCCCAGGGGACGGTGTCGTGACGTCCGCGCGGGCGTACGTGGAGGCGTGCCGGGAGGTGCTGCGGTCCACCCGGGAGGCGGCACGCGCCGCAGACCGGGGGCAGTGGACGGCGGTGCTGGCCCACCTCGCGGCCCGCCAGCGGGCCATGGACGCCGCAGACCGCGCCGTGCCTGGCTCGGCGTCGGACCCGGCCGTACTGCGGGCGCAGGCGCTCCCCCTGCTGCAGGAGGCCCTCGAGGTCAACCGCAGGCTCGTGGACCGCGCGCGCCGGCTGCGGGACCTGCTGCGGCCGGTGGTGGCAGCGGAGGAGTCGCGCTTCCTGGACACCTACCGGTAAGCCGGCACGGAGGTTGCAGGTCCTGTAGCAGAACGTCGCGTGGAGGTGAGGCGCGTGAAGCGGTGGTTGCGCGTGGCAGACTGGCCAGTCCGGTGGAAGCTGTTGGTCACCCTGGGGCTGCTGGGGGCGCTGGTGGTGGCCAACGGCGTGACGGCCCTGCGGGCCGTGGACCGGCTGCAGGCGGAGCTCACGGTGGTGCAGCGGCAGACGGAGGCCCTGGACCACGTGCTGCAGGCGGACCGGGACGCCTACCAGGCCCTCTCGGCCTTCTACGCCCTGCTGAGTACCGACCCCAACAACAAGACGCGGTACCAGGAGTTGGCCCAGTTCATGGACGAGAACCTCCAGCAGGCGGTGGACCGGGCCACCAAGGCGCAGGAGTTCCTGGCAGAGGAGCGCGACCGGCTGCTGGCCGCGGGGTTCGCCAGCGGCGTCCGTACGTGGGGCGACGAGATCCGCAGCCTGCGCGCTCAATACGAACAGGGCCTCCTGACGTCGGGGGACGCCCTGGAGCAGGGACGGCAGAAGGTCCGCGGGACGTTCGACCCCGCCCGGGAGCAGCTGGACCAGCTGCAGGACCAGCTGGCCCAGCACGCCAAGGCGCGGGACCAGCGGGTCGCGGCCCTCGAGCGGAGCCTCCACCGCAACATTGTAGGCGTGCTGGTTGTCGGCTTGGTGATCGCTGGGGTGTTCGCGTGGTCCACCACGCGGCGCCTGGTGGCGCAGGTGCGGGCGGTGGAGGAGGCGGTGGCAGCCCTGAGCCGCGGCGACCTGACGCACCGGGTGGCGGTGCACGGCCAGGACGAGTTGGGACGCATGGCCGCAGGCCTCCAGGGCGCGGTGGACTCCCTGCGGGCCATGGTGGAGCAGCTGCGCGACAGCGCGGGCGAGGTGGCCGCCGCGTCCCGCCAGGTGGCTGCGACCAGCGACCAGGTGGCCCGCAGCGCGTCGGAGATCGCGCGGGCGGTGCAGGACGTGTCCAGCGGCGCGGAGCTGCAGGCCCGCAGCGTGCACGAGACCACCCAGACGGTGCAGCAGGTGAGCCGCAGTCTGGAGGAGGTGGCGGGCAACACCAGCCAGACCGCGCAGGCGGCCCAGCAGGCCAACGAGGCCGCCTCGGAGGGCGCCGCGCGGGTGGAGCGGGTGGTGCAGGCCATGGGCGAGATCCGCCACGCCGCGGAGGAGATGGCCCAGGTGGTCTCGGTGTTGGGGGAGAAGGGCAAGAACATCGGCCGCATCGTGGGTCTGATCACCGAGATCGCCTCCCAGACCAACCTCCTGGCCCTGAACGCGGCCATCGAGGCGGCGCGGGCCGGCGAACAGGGCCGGGGATTTGCGGTGGTGGCGGAGGAGGTCCGCAAGCTGGCCCAGGAGTCCGCGCAGGCGGCGGAGCAGATCGCGGAGATCGTCCGGGAGATCCAGGAGGAGACACAGCGGGCGGTGCGCGTCATGGAGCGGGGCGTGCAGGAGGTCCAGCAGGGCGTGCGGCTTGCGGACGAGGCGGGCGAGGCGTTCCAGCGCATCCGGCGCAGCGTGGCGGACGTCACGGGACGGACGGAAGGAGTGTCCGCGGCCACCCAGCAACTGTCCGCCAGCGCCCAGCAGATCGAGGCCACGGTGCGCAAGCTGCTGGAGACCGCCCAGCAGAACTCCGCCTCCGCGGAACAGGTGGGCGCGGCGGTGGAGGAGATCTCCGCCAGCACCCACGAGATGTCGGGCGGCGCGCAACGCCTGGCGAGGGTGGCGGAGGAACTGGAGCGGGTGGTGGCCCGGTTCCAGGTGTGACCGTGGCACGGATCTTGCAGTGACGGTGGTGGGTCCCGAAGGGGACCCATCGGGGGGAGCCTCGGGCGCGGACCACCAGGTCCGGACGTCCGGACTCCCCAATTTTTCTGCGGGTCCGGGAGCGATAGGAGCGACGATGGAACCGGGAACTGCCCGGCGGACGGAAGCGCGCGAGACGGTCCTCTTCCTCGAACCCCTGGACGACCTCCTAGAGGAACTCCGGTGTGAACTGCACCGGGCCGGCCTACACGCGGCGGTGGCGTCGGAGGAGGCGGTGGTGCACCCGGAGAGGGTGACCGCGGTGGTGGCCCGCAGCCCCGAACAGGTGGCGGCGGTGCGGGCACGCCTCCCGGACGTGCCAGTGGTGGTGGCGCTGCCTTCGCCCACCGTCTCACAGGTGGTGGCGGCGGTGCGGGCGGGAGCCGCGGACGTGGTGAGCGGGTCGGAGGGGATCGAAACCGCCCTGTCGCGGATCCGCCAGCTGGCCCGGGTGCGGGACGAGCAGAGCGAGCGGGCGCGGTGGCAGGCGGACCTGGCCCGCGCGTACCGATTCGACGGCGTGGTGGGCAACTCGCCCGCCATGCACGAGGTCCTGCGGGTGGCGTCCATCGTGGCCCCCACGGACGCCACGGTGCTCCTCACGGGCGAATCGGGGACCGGGAAGGAGCTGGTGGCCCGGTCCATCCACCTGCAGAGCCGCAGAGCCTCCGGGCCGCTGGTGGTCCTGCACTGCGGAGCGGTGCCGGAGACGTTGCTGGAGACGGAGCTGTTCGGCCACGAGAAGGGCGCGTACACCCACGCGGTGGGCGCGCGGCCGGGCAAGTTCGAACAAGCCCACGGCGGCACCCTGTTCCTGGACGAGGTGGGGGACATGTCGCCCCGCATGCAGGTGAAGTTGCTGCGAGTGCTGCAGGAGCGGGTGGTGGAGCGGGTGGGTGGGAACCGCCCCATCCGGGTGGACTGCCGCATCGTCGCGGCCACTAACCGGGACCTGCGGCAGATGGTGCGGGAGGGCACCTTCCGGGAGGACCTGTACTACCGCCTGAACGTGGTGTCGCTGCACCTGCCGCCCCTGCGGGAACGGTTGGAGGACCTGCCTCTGCTGGTGGACTTCTTCCTGCAGAAGTACCGGCGGCAGACGGGAAAGCCCGTGCGGGGCTTCACGGAGGCGGCCCTGCACAGGCTCCGGCAGCACCCGTGGCCCGGCAACGTGCGGGAGCTGGAAGCGACCGTGCACCGGGCGGTGATCCTGGCGCAGGGCGAGTGGGTAGACGCCCCGGACGTGGTGGTGGACGGCTGGCTGGGCGCGCGCACCGCTTGACGGCACGGAGTTTGCAAGGTGGACGGGCAGAGTCCAAGGGCTGGTCGTGGAGACGCTGCGCTGCGTGGTGGTGGGGACGGTGCCGGTGGCCGGAGACGTGGAGGGCGTGCAGTTCCGGTCTACAGGTTCCGCATGCGGGCTGGAGGCGGCGGCCCTAATGTGGGACGCGGACGCCGTGGCGGCGGACCTGCAGGCGCTGGGAGCGAACGAGGTGCGGCGGCTGGCTGTGCGATACCCTCACGTGCCCGTGGTCGCGGTGGCGCCGCAGGAGCGCGTGGCGGAGGCAGTCCGGGCCGGCGCGGCGGGCGTGGTGGTACCGCCGGCCGACGGGCACGCCCTGGCCGAGGAGGTGCGCCGGGTGGTGGCCCACCACCGGCGGGTCCAGGAGGCGGCGCGGCGCGAGGTGCTGCAGCCGCTTTTGCGGTTGAGGGAGCTGGCGGCCGCGGACGGCAACCCCGAGACGGTGCTGCGCCGTCTGGCGGAGATCGCCCGCGTCACCGTGAGTGCGGACCGCGCCGCGGCGGTGACGCTGTGCCCGGCGGCCGCGGAGCTGGTGGTGGGACTGGCGGAAGTGCGGGGCGTGCACACCGCGGAGGGGTTCTGGACCGTGGTGCCGGGCAGGCTGGCCTCCGTACCCGCCGGGGCGGAGGCGGACGACGGCCGCACGGCCACCGTGGCCCTGGTGAGCGCGGGCCGGCCCGTGGGTGCGCTCACGGTGTTGCGGCACCCCCACCGGGAGCCCTTCGGCCCCGCGGAACGGGAGCTGCTGGACGTGTTGGCGGTCGTGGCGTCGCTGCCGTTGGTGCAGCTGGACCTGCTGCACCGGCTTCGCGAGGGGAACCGGCGCCTCACGGAGGCCCTGGCGTATGCGTGCGAGCTGCACGAGGCGTCCCTGCGGGGACACAGCGAGCGGCTGGCCTCGTACGCGGTGGCCATCGGCCGCCGGCTGGGCCTGTCGGAGGTACAGCTGGCGGACCTTCGGGTGGCGGGCATGCTGCACGACGTGGGCAAGATCGGCATCAGCGACACCCTGCTCCTCAAGGCCGGGCCCCTCACGCCGGAGGAGTACGAGACGGTGAAGCGGCACGCGGTGATGGGCGCGGAGATCCTGTCCGCGGCGGGGTTCGGGGAGGACGTGGTGCGGTGGGTGCTGCACCACCACGAGCGGTGGGACGGGCGCGGCTACCCCATGGGGCTGGCGGGGGAGGAGATCCCGCTGGGCGCCCGCATCCTGGCGGTGGCGGACGCGTATGAGGTGATGACCACGGGCCGCAGCTACCGGGCTCCGGTGCTGCCGGGGCAGGCCCTGGAGGAGCTGCGGAGGCAGCGGGGCGCGCAGTTCGACCCGCAGGTGGTGGACGCCTTCGCGGAGGCGCTGTCCTCGGGAGAGGTGGTCGCGGAGGCAGGGTGGAGCACCGGTGAGGGCTGGAGGTGAGGGACGGTGGAAGCTCAACGCGCGAAGGACGGCGAGCAGCACCTGGTGGTGGTGCGCCTGGACCGGGAGCGGTACGGGGTTCCCATCGAGCACGTGCACGAGATCATCCGCATGCAGGAGGTCACCCGGATCCCTCGGGCGCCGGCGTTCGTGGAAGGGGTGATCAACCTGCGGGGCCAGGTGATCCCGGTGATCGACCTGCGCAAGCGGTTCGGGCTCCCGCACGGGGAGCGGAACGGGGCCGCTCGGATCGTGGTGGTGGAGATGAACGGTAGCCGCGTGGGCGTGGTGGTGGACGCGGTGCTGGAAGTCCTGCGGCTTCCCAACAGCTCGGTGGTCCCCCCCGAGGAGCTGCTGGCCGCCTCGGAGGTGGCGTTCCTCCAGGGCGTGGCCAAGCAGGGAGAGGACCTGATCCTGCTGCTGGACCTGCAGCGGGTGCTGGAGGTCCACGAGCAGCGGGCCCTGGCGGAGCTGCAGGCGCCATGAAGGCCGCGCCGCTGCACCGGCTCCTGCCCGTCTTCCTGGCGGAGGCGGACGAGCATCTGCAGGCGCTGGAGGAGGGCGTCCTGCAGCTGGAACGCCGCGGCCCCAACCCCGAGCTGGTGGCAGGGCTGTTCCGGAGCGCCCACACCCTGAAGGGGTCCGCAGGGGCTTTGGGGTTTGTCCGCATCTCGGAGCTTACCCACGCCGTGGAGGAGGTGCTGGAAGCCCTCCGGGAGGGCCACGCCGCGGACGGGCTGGCGGACCTCCTGCTGGAGTGCGTGGACGCCCTCCGCGCCCTGCGCCAGGAGGTGGCGGACGGCAGCGAGCGCACGGAGGTGGCAGACCTGGTGCGGAGGCTGCGGGCGTGGAAGGAGGGCTCCGGGGGGGACGGGCTGCTACCCGCGGACGTGTGGGTGCGGCTGCGGGAAGACTGCCCCATGCGGGCGGCGCGGGCCCTGGCCCTGCTGCGGCTGCTGCGGGGACACACGCAGGTGGAGCAGGTGGCACCCCCTGAGGACGCCATCGCGCAGGGCCAGCTGGGGCTGGAGTTCACCGCGCGGGTGCGGGCCCGGGAGCCGGAGGCTCTGCAGGAGCTGTTGAGCGGGCCAGACGTGGAGTCCGTGCGGGTGATGCCGGCCTCGGAAGCCCGGGACGAGCGGTGGCTGGACCTGGGACCGCAGGCCCGGGGCAAGCTGCCAGACGACCCGGTGCTGACCCGTCGGGCCTCTTTGCGCACCGTGCGGGTGGACGTGGAGCGTCTGGACCGGCTGATGAACCTGGTGGGCGAGCTGGTGGTGGACCGGATCCGGTTCCAGCAGATCGCGGAGCGGCTGCGGGGGATGGGACAGGCCAACGGGATCGCGCAGGAGCTGCACGAGGCGGCCACCCACCTGGGCCGGGTGGCCAGCGACCTGCAGGCACAGGTGCTGAAGGCCCGCATGCTGCCCATCGAGCACCTGTTCACCCGCTTCCCCCGGTACGTGCGCGACTTGGCGCGGCGCGCGGGCAAGCAGGTGGAGGTGGTCCTGGAAGGGCAGGACACCGAGCTGGACCGGTCGGTGATCGAGCAGATCGGCGGCCCGCTCATGCATCTGGTGCGCAACGCGGTGGACCACGGGATCGAGCCGCCCGAGGAACGGGCGCGGCTCGGCAAGCCGCCCGCGGGGCTGCTGCGCCTGGCAGCTTCCCAGGAAGAAGAAGGGATCGTGGTGGTAGTGGAGGACGACGGGCGCGGCATCGACACCGGCCGGGTCCGGCAGAAGGCGGTGGCCCTGGGCCTGGTGAGCGCGGACGCCGCGGCCCGGATGTCGGAGGAAGAGGCGGTGGAGCTCATCTTCCACCCGGGGCTGAGCACCGCCGCCCAGGTGACGGACGTTTCCGGCCGCGGGGTGGGCATGGACGCGGTGCGGGCAGGCGTGCAGGCCCTGGGTGGGTCGGTGGAGGTGGAGACCCAGCGGGGCCGGGGCACCCGGTTCGTCCTCCGCCTGCCCCTGACGCTGGCCATCGTGCGGGCGCTGCTGGTGTCCTGCGGCGGGGAGCGGTACGTGGTTCCGCTCGCGGCGGTGCAGGAGATCGTGGAGGTGCCCGCGGACCGCGTCCACCGGGTGGGCTCGTACCGCACCACGGTGCTGCGGGGCGCGGTGCTGCCTGTTGTATCGGTGCACGAGGCGGTGGGCCTGCCGGTCCCGGAGTCCGCGGACCGGCTCTTGTGTGTGGTCACCGGTGGCCGCCGCCGGGTGGGCCTGTGGGTGGATCGGGTCCTGGGAGAGGGAGAGGTCGTGGTGAAGCCGCTGGCTAGCTACCTGGGCCAGGTGGAGGGCATCTCGGGCGCCACCATCCTGGGCGACGGCCGGGTGGCGCTCATCCTGGAGCCGCAGGCCCTGGTGCGGCTCGCGGTGCGGGAGGAGGAGCTGGCGCATGTCGGCTAGGGTGCTGGTGGTGGACGACGCCCTGTTCATGCGGGCCATGATCCGCGAGGCCCTCGCCAACAGCGGCTTCCAGGTGGTGGCGGAGGCCAGCAACGGCGAGGAGGCCGTGACGCGGTACGAGGAGACCAAGCCCGACGTGGTGACCATGGACATCACCATGCCGCAGATGGACGGGGTGCAGGCGGTGCGGGAGATCCTCAAGCGCGACCCGTCCGCGCGGATCGTGATGGTCAGCGCCATGGGGCAGCAGGCCCTGGTGGTGGAGGCCATCCAGGCGGGCGCGCGGGACTTCGTGGTCAAGCCCTTCGACCAGACGCGGCTGGTGGAGGCCATCCGCCGGGCGCTGCGGTAGAGGGCTCAGACAGGATCAGCACCGGCACCGAGGGGGGCGGGCCGGCGCTGGCAGAGCTGGCGCAGGGGAGGGGTGCCCATGGTGGAACTGCGTCCGGTCCAGTTGCCCGCGGTGGAGGCGCGGGCCCTTCAGACTGTCCTCGCGGTGAACGCGGTGCTGCCGCTGGCGGTGGCAGAGCTGCTGGCAAGGGTGGAGCGGGAGCTGGAGGAAAACCCGGTGCTGGAACGCGTCCCGACTCCCTGCCCGCAGTGCGGCCGGCCCGTCGAAGGGGTGACCTGCGGTGTGTGCGGCTACTCGTGGCTGGCTCCCTGGCGCCTCCGGTCCGAACGCCGCGTCGCACCGGCGGAAGAAGAGCGGCCGCCCGCCGTGGATCGCACCCCGGCGCCGGCGAACCTGCTGGACTCCCTGGAAGCGCAGCTGCGGGTGAACGTGCGCGACCCCGTGGTGCTGCGCGCGGCCCTGCACCTGGTGGGCTACGTGGACGAGCGGGGCTACCTGGACGCGGACCTCCCGTACGTGGCCGCGGAGCTGCGCCTGCCGCCGGACACGGTGGAGGAAGCCCTGCGGGCCCTGCAGAGCTGCGAGCCCGCGGGCGTCGGTGCCCGGGACGTGCGGGAGTGCCTGCAGCTGCAGCTGGAGCGGGCCCCGGACTGCCCGCAGCGGCGCCTGGCGCAGGCCCTGGTCGCAAACCACCTGGACGCGCTGGGCAGGGGCCAGTACGGCGCGGCCGCGGCAGCCCTGGGCGTCCGGGTGGAGGAGGTGTACGCGGCGGTCCGGTACATCCGACGCCACCTGGTGGCCCACCCCGCGGACGCGTTTTATGCGGAGCACGGAGGCGACCGAGTGCGGCCGGAGGAGCTGGCCATCCCAGACGTGGCGGTGTACCGGACCGAGGACGGCTACCGGGTGGAGCTGGTGGCCGCGGCGGCCACGCAGCTGCGCATCCACCCCCTGGTGCGGCAGGCGCTCCTCAGCGGCGGTCTCACGCCGGAGGAGCGCGAGCGGCTGCGGGCGCAAGTCCGCAGGGGACGGCTGTTCGTGGAGGCCCTGCGCCGCCGCAACGCCATGCTGTACCGGTGCGCGGACTACCTGGTGCGCTACCAGCGGGACTTCCTGGACCGCGGGCCCGCCTACCTACGGCCCATCACCCTCAGCCGCCTCGCGGAAGTCCTGGGAGTGTGGGAGTCCACGGTGAGCCGGGCGCTGGCAGGCAAGTTCGTGCAGATGCCGGACGGCCGGGTCGTGCCCTTCGAGGTGTTCTTCGACGCCAGCCTGCCCGTGCGGGAGCGGATCCGCGAGCTGGTGGCCTCCGAGGATCCGTCCTCGCCCCTCACCGACGAGGAGCTGGCCGCGCGGCTGCGGGCGGAGGGGTTCGGGGTGGCACGGCGGACGGTGACCAAGTACCGGGAGCTGGCCGGCATCCCGTCCGCCCGGGCGCGCCGCCGCGCCGCGGCGCTCTCCGAAGCGGCGGTGTAGTCGGGCGTGCGGCACCGTTTGTGCAACGCCCCACAGGCGAGATGGCCAACGTCCTGGACTCCACGGGCCAGTACCTGCTGGCGTCCCTGAGGACCCTAGCGCGCCGGCACGCGGTGCTGGCAGGGAACCTGGCCAACGCGCACACCCCGGGTTACGCCCGGGTGGACGTGGACTTCGGGGCCACCCTGAGGGCGCTGTACGAGGAGGGCCCGGAAGGCCCGCCGGCCTCGGGGGTGGCGTTTCTGCGGTCGGACGGCACCGGACCGGACCCGGAGCTGGAGGCCGCGGAGATGAGCCGCACCGCGCTCGTCAGCATGGCGCTGACGAACCTGCTCGCGGCCAAGCTGGACATGCTGCGGGCGGCCATTCTCGAAGGACGCCGGTAGGCTGGCCTGCGGTCGGGCGGTTTGGGACGGCCCGTCAGGAGTGAGGAGCCGTCGGGGGAAGGGAGGGAGCAGAGGTGTCCCTGTTCCGGGCTCTGGAGGCCAGCGCCTCGGCCCTCACCGCGGAGCGGGTGCGGATGGAGGTGGCGACCTCCAACCTGGCCAACGCCAACACCACGCGCACGCCGGAGGGCGGACCGTACCGGCGGCGGGTGGTGTTCTTCGCACCGCTGGTGGAGCGCCTGGCGGCCGCGTGGGGCGGTGGCGCGCTGTCCGACAGCCGCGGGGTCGTGGTGGCGGGGGTGGTGGAAGACCCCAGCCCGCCCCGCCGCGTGTACGACCCAGGCCACCCGGACGCGGACCGCGAGGGCTTCGTGGCCCTGCCCAACGTCAACCCCGTGACGGAGATGGCGGACCTGATGGCCTCCGCGCGGAGCTACGAGCTGAACGCGGTGGCGTTCAACACCGTCAAGCAGGTGATCCTGCGGGCCCTGGAGCTGGGGAGGAGGTGAGCCCTTGAACGTACGCGCCGTCTCCACGGTTGGCTCCCCGCAGGCGTCGCCCCTGCAGCAGACCCTGTCCGCGTTCGCGGAGGCCCTGGAGCGGGCGGTGCGCAGCGCGGACGAGCTGCAGCGCCGTGCGGACGCGGCGGCCGCGGCGCTGGCGGACGGCCGCACGGACGACGTGCACGCGGTGATGGTGGCCATGGAGGAGGCCAGCCTGGCCCTGCAGCTGGCCATCCAGGTCCGCAACCGGCTCCTGGAGTCCTACCAGGAGCTGGTGCGCATGCAGGTCTAGCGGGGTTCAGGGCCCATGTGGCAGGCGTGGTCCGGCTGGCCTCCCGCGCGCAAGCGGCTGGCGGTCCTGGCTGCCGCAGGCGTGGCGGTGGCCCTGGGAGTGTGGAGCTGGGTGAGCCGCCCCCAGTTTGTCCCCCTGTACAGCCGGCTGGACGTAGAGGAGGCCGCGCGGGTGGTACAGGCGCTGCAGCAGGCAGGGGTACCGTACCGGCTCACGGGCGCCGGCACCACCGTGGAGGTGCCCCGGGACCGCGTGTACGCGGCGCGGCTGCAGCTGGCGAGCCAGGGGCTGCCGCGCTCCGGCGGGGTTGGGTTCGAGCTGTTCGACCGCAACAACTTCGGGGCCACGGAGCTGGTGCAACGCGTGAACCTGCACCGGGCGCTGGCGGGCGAGCTGGTGCGCAGCATCGAGACGCTGGAGGCGGTGGAGTCCGCGCGGGTGCACCTCGCCATCCCTGAAGACCGGCTGTTCCAGGACGAGACCACAAGCCCCAGCGCGTCGGTGGTGGTGGCGCTGCGGCCGGGGGCCAGCCTCAGCTCGGGCCAGGTGCGCGCCATCCGGCACCTGGTGGCCAGCAGCGTGGAAGGCCTGTCGCCGGAACGGGTAACGGTGGTAGACACCCGGGGCCGGCTGCTGTCCGCGGGCCAGGAGGACCCATCCGGGGCGAACGCGGCACAGCTGGGCGAGCGGGAGCAGGTGGAGGCCGCCCTGCAGCAGCGCGTCCAGGGGATGCTGGATCAGGTCCTGGGCCCGGGCCGGGCCATCGCGCGGGTGAGCGCGGACGTGGACTTCAGCCGCCGTCAGGTGGAACAGGAAAGCTTCCTGCCCGACCAGCGGGCCCCGACCTCGGAGGTGACCGTAGAGGAGTCGTACGCGGGCCGTGGGGGCCTTCCGCCGGGCGGGCCCGCCACGGTGTCCGTGCCGTCGTACGCGCAGGCCCCTCCCGCCGCCTCTGGCTCGGAGTACCGCAGGCGGGAGTCCCGGACCACCTACCAGGTGACGCGGCGGGTGGAGCGTGCGGTGTCCGTGGGCGGTATCCGCCGGATCTCCGTGGCGGTGCTGGTGGACCGGCGGGTGCCTCCGGCGGCCGTGCAGGCCCTGGAGGCCGCGGTGGCCGCCGGCGTGGGCCTGGATCGCCGGCGGGGCGACGTGCTGGTGGTGCAGACGGTGGACCTGCCGGCGGGCACCGAGGAGCCCGCAGCCACCGCGCGGGTCCCCACACCAACCGGCAGGACGGGCTTGGCGCCATGGGTGCTCACAGGAGCGGCCGCCGCGGCCGCGGTGTTGGTGGCCGCGGTGGTGCTGTTGGTCCTGCGGCGGCGCCGGCGCGCCCGCGCGGTGACGGTGGAGACCCTGCAGCCGGCGCCGGTTCCGCCCCCTCCGGCCCCAGAACCGGAGGAGGACGAGGAGGAGCGCGTCCTGCGGGCTCTGCGGGAGCGGGAGGAGAGCCGGGAAGCGGCGGTGCGGCGTGAGCTGCAGCGGATGGCTCAGGAACGGCCCGCGGACATCGCCGCGGTGATCAAGAGCTGGATGGCGGAGAAGTAGCCATGGCGACCCGTCAGGCGATCACCGGACGTCAGAAGGCCGCCATGCTCCTGGTGTCCCTGGGTCCGGAGCTGGCCGCCTCCGTGCTGCGCCACCTGGGAGAAGAAGAGATCGAAGCCCTCACCTTCGAGATCGCCAACCTGCCCCGGGTGACGGCCCAGGAACGGGAGGAAGTGGTGCAGGAGTGCTACCAGATGGCTTTGGCCCGGGAGTATGTGTCCGTGGGCGGCCTGCAGTACGCCCGGGAGCTGCTGGAGCGGTCCGTGGGGCCGCAGCGGGCCGCGGAGATCCTGGAGCGGCTGACGACCTCCCTGCAGATCAGCCCCTTCGACGCCTTCCGGCGCATGGACCCGGCGCAGCTGGCGAGCCTGTTGCAGCAGGAGCACCCCCAGACCATCGCCCTGGTGGTGGCGTACCTGAAGCCCGCGCAGGCGGCCGCGGTGCTGGCCGCCCTGCCCCGGGAGCTGCAGGTGGAGGTGGCCATGCGGGTGGCGGTGATGGATCGCACCACCCCGGAGACCATCCGGGAGGTGGAGGCGGCGCTGGAGAGCAAGCTCGTGAACCTGCCCACACAGGAGTTCACCGCGGTGGGTGGGGTGCAGGCCCTGGTGTCCATCATCAACGAGTCCGACCGGGCCACGGAGCGGGTCATCCTGGAAGCCCTGGAGGAACGGGACCCGGAGCTGGCCTCGCAGGTGAAGAAGCTCATGTTCGTGTTCGAGGACCTGCTAAGCCTGGACGATCGGTCGGTGCAGCTGGTGCTGCGGAACGTGGACAGCAAGGACCTGGCCCTGGCCCTGAAGGGCGCCAGCGAGGAGCTGCGCGACAAGATCTTCCGCAACATGAGCCAGCGGGCGGCCGAAGCGCTGCGGGAGGACTTGCAGCTCATGGGGCCGGTGCGGCGGCGGGACGTGGAGGAAGCCCAGGGCCGCATCGTCAACGTGGTCCGGCAGCTGGAAGAGTCGGGCCAGATCGTCATCGCCCGGGGCGGGCAGGAGGAAGTGCTGGTGTAGGAGGCCGCGGTGGCGGGCAGCGTGCGCGCGGTCATCAAGGGAGCACCCCGGGAGGAGGTGATCGCCCGGATCACCACCACCATGGCTTCCTCTGCGCCCCCTGCGTCGGAGGACGACCGTGCGGGCGAGGTGCTGCGGTCCGCGTACGAGGCCGCCCGGCGGCTGCAGGAGGCTGCGCAGGTGGAAGCGGCGCGGGCGGTGGCGGAGGCCCACGCCCGGGCGCGGGCGGAACTGGAGGCCGCGTGGGCAGACCGGCTGCGGCGGCTGGACCGGCTGCTGGAGGACCTCGGCGGGCAGGGCCCCGCGGTGCTGGCGGAGCGGTTCGCGCCTGCGGTGGTGACCCTGGCACTCGCGGTGGCCCGCAGGATCGTGCGCCGGGAGGTGGAGGCGGACCCCGCGCTGCTGCTGTCGTGGGTGCAGGACGCCGCCCGGCGCCTGCACGTCACGGGCGAGCTGGTGGTGCGGCTAAATCCCGACGACCTGGAGCTGCTCCGGTCCTCGGGAGTCCCGTTGGACCGGACGGGCGTGCGGCTGCGGTGGGTGGCGGACCCGTCGGTGGACGGCGGCTGCGTGGTGGAGTCGGACGCGGGGTTTGTGGACGCCACGTTGGCCACACAGCTTGAGGTCCTGAAAGGAGCGCTAGAGGAGGCCTCCGGTGCGTGAGCCCGCCCCGCTGCCGCTGGACGCGTGGCTGGAAGCCCTGCAGCGCACCGACCCGGTGCGGGTCACCGGCCGCGTGGTCCAGGTGGTGGGGCTGGTGGCGGAGGCCCGCGGGCCGCGGGTGCACGTGGGCGAGTGGTGCACCGTGCACACCCCCGATGGTGAGCTCCCCGCGGAGGTGGTGGGATTTCGGGACGACCGGTTCCTCATGATGCCCCTGGGCCCGCTGAGCGGCCTGAGCCCCGGAAGCGAGGTGGTGCCTTCCGGGCGGTCCATGCGGGTGCCCGCGGGGCGGGCGCTGCTGGGCCGCGTGGTGGACGGGCTCGGCCGGCCCCTGGACGGCCGGCCCCTGGAGGTGCGGGAGGCAAGGCCGCTGCACATAGATCCTCCCAACCCCCTTCAGCGGCCGCGGATCACCCAGCCACTCGCAACGGGCGTGCGGGCCATCGACGGCCTGCTGACCCTCGGGAGGGGCCAGCGGGTGGGCATCTTCGCGGGTAGCGGGGTGGGAAAGAGCACCCTGCTGGGGATGATCGCCCGCCACAGCAGCGCGGACGCCAACGTGATCGCGCTGGTGGGCGAGCGCGGGCGCGAGGTGCTGGACTTCATCGAGAACGACCTGGCGGACGGGCTGGAGCGGTCGGTGGTGGTGGTGGCCACCTCGGATCAGCCGCCGCTCGTGCGGGCGCGGGCGCCGTTTGTGGCCACCGCCATCGCGGAGGCGTTCCGCGACCAGGGGCTGCACGTGATGCTCATGATGGACTCCGTCACCCGCTTCTGCATGGCCCAGCGGGAGATCGGGCTGGCGGTGGGAGAACCGCCCACCACCCGCGGCTACACGCCGTCCGTGTTCGCCCTGCTCCCCCAGCTCATGGAGCGGGCGGGCACCGCCCAGCGCGGATCCATCACCGCCCTGTACACGGTGCTGGTGGAAGGCGACGACCTGATGGAGCCTGTGGCTGACCACGCCCGGAGCATTCTGGACGGCCACATCGTGCTGTCGCGGGCGCTGGCTTCTCAGGGCCACTACCCGCCCATCGAGGTCCTGGAGTCCACCAGCCGGCTGATGCCCCAGGTGGCCAGCCCCGACCACCTGCGCTGGGCCCAGGTGGTGCGGGCGCACCTGGCCACCTACCGCGAGGTGGAGGACCTGGTGAACCTGGGAGCGTACACGCGCGGCAGCAACCCGCGGGTCGACGCGGCCCTGGACCGCATCGAGGGCATCCGCGCGTTTTTGCGTCAGCTGCCGGGGGAGCGCACGGGTTTCGACGAGACGCTGGCGCGTCTCAAGGAGCTGGCGGGCGAGCCGTGAGGCGGTTCCGGTTCCGCCTGCAGGGGCTGTTGCGGCTGCGGCGGCTGAGGGAGCGGGAGGGCCGGCGGGAGCTGGCGGAGGCCTTGCGGTCCCTGCGGCAGGCGGAGGCGCGGTGCGAGGCGGCGCGGCAGGCCTTGCGGCAGGCGGAGGCGCGGGTGGTGCAAGGCCGGGACGCGCAGGAGTTGCGCTGGTGGGCGGACGCGGTGGAGGCGTGTCGGCAGCAGCTGGCTCGCGCGGAGGCCGTCCGGGCGGAAGCCGCCCGCCGCGCGGACGAGCTGTGGGCACGCTTTTTGCAGCTCCGCCGAGACCGGAAGGTGGTGGAGCGGGTGCGGGACCGCCGCTGGAAACTTCACCAGCGCGAGCAGGCCAGACGTGAGCAGGCACAGCTGGACGAGCTGGCCCTGCTCCGGCGGGGGAGGCAGGGGTGAGCCCGGGATTCCTGGCGGCCCTTGCCCGAGTCCGGTGGATCGAGTCCCAGCTGGGCGCGGGGGCGCAAGCCCCGCCCGCGGGCCCCAGGGAGCAGCCACCGGAGGACTTCCGGAGCCTGGTGGAGCGGGTGGCGCGCCGCTACGGCCTGGACCCCGCTCTGGTGGACGCGGTGGTGCGGGCGGAGTCGGGGTACGACCCGCACGCGACCTCACCCGCGGGCGCGATGGGGCTGATGCAGCTGATGCCCGCCACCGCGCGTGCCTTGGGTGTTGTGGACCCATACGACCCCGTCCAGAACGTGGAGGGCGGCGTGCGGTACCTGCGCGGCCTGCTGGACCGGTTCGGCGACGTGACCCTGGCGCTGGCGGCGTACAACGCGGGGCCCGGCGCGGTGGCGCGGTACGGAGGCGTGCCGCCGTATCGCGAGACGCGGGCGTACGTGGACCGGGTGCTCAGCACCTGGCACAGACTGCGGGCGGGAGGTGAGCGGTGAACCTTTCCCGCGTGTACGCGGGTGCCGCGGCGTGCACCGGCGAAGGCTCGGCGGCGGCCGCCGCGTCCCCCGAGGAAGCCTTCACGGCGCTGCTCAGCCTGTTGGTGCCCCAGGCAAGGCCTCCCGACGGCGCCGCGGCAGGCGGGGAGGGGCCCGCCGCACCTCCGGACCGCGCCGAAGCCGCGGTCCACGCCACGGAGGAGCGGGCTCCGGTCCTCCAGGCCGATGGCGCACCGGACAAGCCTCGGTCTGGCAACCCTGACCACGTTGTTCGTTCTGACGGGTCCGAGGTGCAGACCCGCTCCGCGGCCCTATGGGTGGTGCTGCAGGCGGCGCACACGGTTGCCACAGACGGTGCGCCGCCGGATGGACGGGTGGGCGACGGGACAGCTGAGGGTGGGTGGGTGGAGGGTCTCGCGCGGCCCGACGAGGTGACCTCACCGGAGGAGGGCCAAAGCCTTCCTCCGGCTCATGCGCAGTCCAGACCCGTGGGCCCTGCGGTGCAGGCCGCTGCGTGGCTTCTCCCCGTGCTTACAGGCGGTGCAGACCAGCTGGATCCCGCGCCGAGGCAGCGGGCCACGGAGCAGGGCGGACCTGCCGTCCACGCGGTCGAGCGACCGACGGAGGGCGTGGGCACACCTTGGCCGGTGCCGGCGCTAGGCCCGGAAGAGCCGGACAGGCCGAAGCTGTCCGGGGTCCTGGTAGGCCACCAGGCTGGCTCTTCGGAACCGAAGAGCCAGCCTGCGCCACAGGGCAGCTCACAACCGGCCGTGCCGCCGCACGGCCTTCCGGAAGGCCCGCGCCCGCAGGAGGCAGGGCGCGCGGCCGTGGGGGTTGCGGTGGACGGGCCACGCCTGGACGGCGCGGTGGCGGAACCGGCGTCCCTACCCACACCGAGTAGGGTCGGAAAGGCGCAGATAGGCACAGCCGAGTCGGCGCCGGTGGCGGGACAGGGCGGCGCCGAGCATGTGACGGCGCGTGCTCAGGAGGCGGCGCGGGTCCAGGTCACGATCCACCCGACGCCGCACGCGGACGGGGGCCCCGGCAGGAGCCCGGGAGTCGCTGCGGACGGAGCCACGCGGGGCGCAGTCCAGGACGGTCAGCGGTTGGCCGACGACGCCGTGCCGGCGGCGGAGGGGCGGGACGGACGCAGGCGTGCGGCGTCCGAGGCGCGACCGCAGGTGGGGCAGGTGGGCCGGGCGTCCGAAAGCGGCCCGTCGGAGGCCGGTCCTGCGGGAGAGCCCGCACCGGCCCCCCAGCTGCCGCGGGAACGCACCGAGGCCCCGCGCGCGTCTTACCGGCTGCAGGTGGAGCTGCAGGACGCCCGCGGAGAGCCCGTACGCGTGGAGGTCCGCGCGCGCTCGGACACCGTGTGGGCGCGGGTGGAGGGCAGCCCGCAGGTCGCGCAGGCGGTGCGCGGCGAGGCGCAGGCGCTGTACCAGGCCCTGCAAGGGCAGGGACTGTCCCTGGTAGGCCTGGAGGTGGACACGCTGCCCCGGGGGCGCACCGGGGCGTTTGACGAACCCCGGGCCTACGCGCCTTCGGGCAGGGCCAAGGCCCACCGCCACGTGGAGGAGATCCGTGCGGCGCCCGGTTCGGTGGACTACGTAGTGTGAGGAGGTGCGGCGGTGCAGGTCCAGCCGGTTCAGCAGAAGACAGAGCCCGCGATGGGGACGCGGGTGCTGGGCAAGGACGACTTCTTGCGGCTGCTGGTGACGCAGCTCCGCCACCAGGACCCCCTGCAGCCCATGAACGACCGGGAGTTCGTGGCGCAGCTGGCGCAGTTCAGCGCCCTGGAGCAGATGGTGAACGTCTCCCAGGCGGTGCTGGAGCTGGCGCGGCGGCAGGAGGCGGCGGCCGCCTTCGGGCTCGTGGGCCGCCGGGTGAAGGTGCAGGCGGAGGACGGGTCCGTGGTGGAAGGCGTCGTCTCCGCGGTGCGGCGGCAGGACGGCGCGTTCGTGCTGGTGGTGGGCGACCAGGCCTACACCCTGGACCAGCTCGTGGAGGTGGTGGCGTGATCCGCAAGGTCGCAGGGCCGGAGGGCTCAGGCCCGGCCCCGCAGGCGCCGCAAGGGCCGCAAGTCGGCTTCCAGGCGGCGCTGCGGGAGGCCCTGCGGCTTTCCAACCACGCCCAGCAGCGTGTGCACAGCCGCGGGGTGAGCGTGAGCCCGGAGCAGGCGCAGCGGCTCACCGCGGCGGTGGAGGCGGCCCGGCAGAAGGGGTGCCGCAACGCGGTGGTGCTGGTGGACCGGCACGCATTCGTGGTCAGCGTGCCCGCCAGCACCGTGGTCACGGTGATGCCCGCGGACCGCCTGCGGGTGTTCACCAACATCGACGGGGCGGTGATCGCGTAAGGCTGCAACCACACGGGGCCGGTCCTCACCCGAGGGGGCCCCCAAAACAGGAGGAGGGGATGCTGAGGTCCTTGTTCGCCGGCGTGTCCGGCTTGCGGAACCACCAGGTCCGCATGGACGTGATCGGCAACAACATCGCCAACGTGAACACGGTGGGCTTCAAGGCCAGCCGGGTGAACTTCGCGGAGGCCTTGAGCCAGACCATTCAGGGCGCCCAGGCGCCCTCGGAGGCGCGGGGCGGGATGAACGCCATGCAGGTCGGGCTGGGGGTGCAGGTGGGCAGCATCGACACCCTGTTCACGCAAGGCAACCTGCAGTACACGGGCAACCTGACCGACTTGGCCATCCAGGGCGACGGCTTCCTGGTGGTGGGCGACGGGCTGCGGCGGTTCTACACCCGGGACGGGGCCGTGGTCATGGACGCCGAGGGCAACCTGGTGCACGCCAGCAGCGGCCTGAGGCTGATGGGCTGGCCGGCGGACGCCACGGGGGCGGTGGACACCGCGGGGCCGCTGGCGCCGCTGACGATCCCCGTGGGCACGCAGATCCCGCCCAGGGCCACCGCCCTGGCAGCGTTGACGGGGAACCTGGACGCCGGGGCGCCCGTCTACGACCCGGACGACCCCACCACAGCCTCCGGCCGGTGGACGACGACGCTGACGGTGTACGACGCACTGGGCAACCCGACCCAGCTGCGGCTGGTGTTCACCAAGCAAGGCGCCAACGAATGGCAGTGGGAGCTTTACTACGGTGAGGAAGACTCCCCGGTGGAAAGCGGTACGCTTTCGTTCGCCGACCCGGACAACCCGGGGCGGTTGAGCGACCCGACCGGCCCCGTGGAGGTCACGGTACCGCTCAGCAGCCTGGCCCCTGACCTCGGTGCTCCCGACCTCACGTTCGAAATCAGCTTCGGGGCGATTACCCAGTACGCGTCTCCCTCCACGGTCGCCCTTCAGAGCCAGGACGGCTACGCCAGCGGAAGCCTGGAGTCGTTCGCCATCGACGGCAACGGAGTCATCACGGGCCTGTACTCCAACGGCCGGACCCAGGTCATCGGCCAGGTGGCGTTGGCTCTGTTCACCAACCCCGGCGGACTCCTGAAGGTGGGCAGCAACCTGTACGCGGAGTCCTCCAACTCAGGCCCGGCGGCGGTAGGGGCCGCGGGGACCGGGGGCCGGGGGACCCTCACCGCGGGCGCCCTGGAGATGTCCAACGTGGACCTGGCGCAGGAGTTCACCAACATGATCACGGCCCAGCGCGGGTTCCAGGCCAACGCCCGGGTCATCACCACCTCGGACGAGCTGCTTCAAGAGTTGCTCTCCCTCCGCCGATAACCGGCTCGGGAGCGGCGGGGCCCGTTTCGAAGCGGGCCCCGCCGGCCGGAGCCCATGATCAAGGTCACGCGCCTGAACGGGACCGAGACGGTCATCAACGCGGACCTCATCGAGTCCGTGGAGGCCACCCCGGACACCGTGATCTCGCTCACCACCGGACACAAGTACGTGGTGCATGAGTCGGTGGACGAAGTGGTGGCCCGGGTGGTGGCGTACCGGCTGGCGTGCCGCCGCTGCCCCGAACAGGCACCGGAGCAGGCAGCAGACCAAGAGGAGCGGTGAGCCCATGGACCTCGCAACCCTCCTGGGACTGGTGGTGGGGTGGGCCAGTGTGGGGGCTGGCGCCATCCTGAAGGGCGGAAAGCCCGAGTACTACATCAGCGTGCCGGCCTTCCTCCTGGTCTTCGGGGGCACGGTGGGCGCCACCATGGTGTCGTACTCCCTGAAGCAGATGCTAGACCTTCCCCGGGTCACCCTGCACGCCTTCCTGCACCGGCCCGTGGACATCCCCGGGACCATGAACCGCCTCATCCGGTTCGCAGACCGAGCCCGGCGGGAGGGGCTCCTCAGCCTGGAAGGCGAGATCCAGGACCGCGACGACCCGTTCCTGGCCAAGGGGGTGCGGCTGGTGGTGGACGGCACCGACTCCGCGGTGGTGCGGGAGATCCTGGACACGGAGGTCGAGCTCATGGAGGAGCGCCACCGGGTGGGGGAGAGCATCTACACCACCATGGCCGGGTTCGCGCCCACCCTGGGGATCATCGGCACCGTGATCAGCCTGGTGAACATGATGCAAAAGCTGGACGACCCGTCCAAGCTGGGACACATGCTCGCCGCGGCGTTCATCGCCACCCTGTACGGAGTGGCCCTCGCCAACCTGGTGTTTCTGCCCCTGGCCAACAAGCTGCGGGCGCGGTCGCAGGAGGAGGTGCTGCTGCGCCAGGTGGTGATCGAGGGCGTGCTGGCCATTCAGGCGGGCGAGAACCCGCGGGTCATTGAGGAAAAGCTGCGGGCCTTCCTGCCCCCGGCGCTGCGGTCCAAGGTGAGCCGTGAGGCGGCCGCGGGCGGTGCGGCGGCCAGTGGAGCGGCAGGGGCGGCTGCGGTGAGCGCCCGGTGAGCCGGCGCAGGAAGCACGACGGCTTGGGCGGGGGCCACGGTGGCGGCCACGGCGGGGCTGGCATGGAACGGTGGCTGGTGACCTACGCCGACCTCATCACGTTGCTGATGGCCTACTTCATCATGGTGTACTCCCTCTCCCAGCTGGACCTGGCCAAGTTCCGGAAGGTGGTGGCGGGCTTTCGGGCGGCCACGGCCACGATGGGACTGATGGAGGGGGCGTCCGGTGTGCTGCCCGGGGGCGGCGGGGTCCTCGAGCTGGAGGGCCCCCCACCACCTTCCGGCCCGCCAACGGACCCGCTGGCGGACAGCCTGCAGGCCCTGGCGGGAGGAATCTCCCAACAGGTCACCGCCGCGGGCCTGGGCCAGCTCGTGGAGGTGCGGGTGACGCAGGAAGGCGTGCGGGTGTCCATGGCGGGGCCTTTGCTGTTCGACACCGCCAGCGCGGAGCTGCGGCCGGAGGCCGACCCTGTGCTGCGGGCCGTCGCACAGGCCATCCGGACCCGCAAAGAGCTGCAGGTCCGGGTGGAGGGTCACGCGGACGCGCGGCCCATCCAGACCTACCGGTTCCCATCCAACTGGGAGCTCAGCAGTGCGCGGGCCGCGGCGGTGGTGCGGCGGCTGGCAGCCCTGTCGGGGGCGGACGGGACCCGGTTCACCATCGTGGGGTACGGAGACTCCCGGCCCGCGCGTCCCGGCGACGACCCCCAGGCCCTGGCACAGAACCGGAGGGTGGAGATCGTGCTGCTCCGACCCTAGCCGCCCTTCCGGCACGGAACTTGCACGCCCGCAGGGCCGGAGGCCAGCGATGCGGACGCAGTCCACGGATCGAGGGGCGGCAAAGCTCGGGCTGGTGGCGGCCGCGGTCGGCCTCTTGGTGGCCGCGGCGGCAGCCGGAGCCCTGCTCGCCAGGCCCCGCAACGCCGAACCCAAGCTGAACCACGCGGTGGTGCCGCTGGGAACGTTGGTGGTGAACCTGGACCCCGCGGACGGGTTCCGCTACCTGAAGGTGACCCTGGCCCTGCGGGTTAAGACGCCCCTCGCGGGTGAGCACCTCAAGGAGGCGGCCGCGGAGGAGAAGTTCCGGTGGCAGGACGCCGTGGTCCGGTACCTCACGGGGCAGCGGTACTCGGAGCTGCGGACCCCCCAGGGCCGCAGGCGCATGGAACGGGAGCTGGTGGAGCGCCTGAACGGCGAGGACACCAACCACTTCCACGTGGAGGGCGTGTACTTCTCGGAGTTCGTGGCGCAATGACGGGCGAGCTGCTCTCTCAGGCGGAGATCGACCAGCTGGTGGCAGCCATCCAGGCGGGCCAGGTGCCCGTGGAGGCCGCGCAGCCCTCCCGGGGCTCCTCGGTGCGGCCGTACGACTTCCGCCGGCCGGACCGGTTCTCCAAGGACCAGCTGCGGACGGTATCGATCCTGCACGGGGCGTTCGCGCGGATGGCGGGGATGGCGCTGTCGGTGCACCTGCGATTTCCCGTGAACGTGACGGTGCGGGCGGTGGAGCAGCTCAGCTACGAGGAGTTCGTCCGGTCCATCCCCACACCCACCGTGATCGTGCTGTTCCGGCTGGAGCCCCTGGAGGGCCGGGCCCTGTTGGAGCTGGGCGGGACATTCGCCCTGGCCGTGGTGGACCGGTTGCTGGGCGGGCCGGGCCGCGCGGACGGCTTGGCCCGACCCCTTACGGAGCTGGAGCGGGGGCTGGTGGAGCGCCTCATGCAGCGGCTGCTACCCCTGCTGCACGACGCGTGGCAGTCCGTGGTGGACGTGCGCCCCGTCCTGGTGGGGATGGAGACCAACCCCCAGTTCGCGCACATCGCGGGCCCCACGGACGTGGTGCTCCTGGTGCACTTCCAGGTGGAGACACCGCAGCAGGCCTACCGCATGAACCTGTGCCTACCGTACCTGCTCCTGCAGCCCATCCTGAGCCTGCTGAGCGCCACCACCCTGTTCCGGGCGCCCTCCCGGGCCAGCCAGGCGGAGGCCCTGCGGCACACCGTGGAGGAGGTGACGGTGCCCGTGCAGGTGCGCCTGGGCCGCGCCCAGGTGAGCGTGGGCGACCTGGTGGGGCTGGCTCCCAACGACGTGATCCCGCTGGACCGGCCCGCCCACGCGCCCCTGGAGGTGCTGGTGGAGGGCGCGGTGGTGTTCCGGGGCCGACCGGGCCGTGTGGGCAGGCGGCTGGCGGTCCAGATCCTGAGCCGGGAGGAACCCTCTGGCCATGCCTAGCACGCAAGCCGTGGACGCCCTGGACCTGCTGGCGGAGCTGTCCAATATCGCCATGGGCTCCGCGGCGACCGCCCTGTCGCAGCTGGTGCGCCGGCAGGTGCGCATCACCTCCCCGCGCGCCGAGGTGCTGGACTGGGCCGCATTGGACCGCGCCAGCCTGGTGGGCTACCTGGGTGTGCGCGTGGAGACCTCCGGCGCGGTATCGAGCCAGAGCTGTCTGTTGATGCGAGAGCAGGACGTGCAGGTCCTGGTGGACCTCATGATGGGCGGGGACGGGGCCGCGGCGCGCCCCCTGGAGCGGGAGATGCTGCTGAGCGGCGCCGGCGAAGCCATGAACCAAATGATGGGCTCCGCCACCACAGCCCTGGCGGACTTCCTCGGCTCGCCGGTGTCCATCTCGCCCCCCGACATCCTGGTCCTGGACAGCGAGGAGGCCACAGAGCGGCTGCGGCCCGCCAGCGGCAGGCTGGTGCGGGTCGCGTTTCACCTGCACGTGGAAGGGCTGATCGAAAGCGTCTTCTACCAGCTCTACGACGCGGAGGTCCTCCCAGGGCTGGTGGAACTGGGCACGAGGGCCGCGCAGCGGGTGGCGGGAGTCCAGCCCGCCTCCGCGTCCGCCACGCCACCCCCTCCCACGCCGCCGGAACCCCCCAGAACCGCCCCCGCGGCGCGGCCCGTGGAGTTCGCACCCCTGGACCCTCGGCCCGTCCCCGCGGGGGGCCGGAACATCGAGCTCCTCCTGGACGTGCCGCTGCTGGTGACGGTGGAGCTCGGCCGCACCCGCATGAAGATCCGGGACGTGCTGTCGTTGGGGCTGGGGGCGGTGATCGAGCTCGAGCGGGCCGCGGGCGAGCCCGTGGACCTGTACGTGAACGACCGGCTGTTCGCCCGGGGCGAAGTGGTGGTCATCGAGGAGAACTTCGGGGTCCGGGTCACCGAAATCCTCAGCCCCGAGCAGAGGGTGCGCAACCTGACCCGGGGGCTGGAGGACGGGGCGTGACGCACTCCGTGGCGACGGCGGTGTTGCTGGCGGCGGCGCCCGCCGCGGGCGGCGCGGACCCCGGGCCGGAGTTCGGGACCGCGCGCATGGTGCTGCAGGCGCTGGCGGGCCTGGTCCTGGTGGTGGGCCTTGTGGTGCTCACCCGCTTCCTGTTGGTCCGCTTGGGGTCTGGAGCCATGTCCACCTCCGTACGGCTTCGGGAGGTGGTCCGGCTTTCGCCCCAGCAGGCCCTGTACGTGGTGGAAGTGGACGGCCGCCGGCTGCTGCTGGGCCAGCACGTGCACCTGGTGTGCGAGCTGGGGCCCGCACCCGCGCGGGGAGAGGATCCGGCGTTCGCACGGCGGGTGCGGGACGCGGTGGCCCGCCTGCCACACCCGCGCCGGGAGGAGCGGTCGTGAGGGTTGGGTGGGCGGCCCTCGTGGTGCTGCTGGCGGCCGCGCCCGCGGCCGCGGCGCCGCTGCCCATGGTGGAACTTCGGGTGACGGGCTCCGACTCCCCCCAGCAGCTGTCCACCTCCCTGCAGGTCCTGCTGTTGCTTACGGTGCTGGCCACCGCGCCCGCCCTGCTCATCCTCATGACGTCCTTCACGCGCATCGTCATCGTCCTGTCCCTGGTGCGCAGCGCCGTGGGGGTCCCCACGGTCCCGCCCAACCAGGTGGTGGTGGGGCTGGCCCTGTTTTTGACCCTGTTCACCATGGCACCGACCCTGGACCGCGCCAACCGGGAGGGGTTGCAGCCGTACCTGCGGGGTGAGCTGTCGCAGGAGGCGGCCCTGGACCGCACCCTGAAGCCCCTGCGGGAGTTCATGCTCAGGCAGACGCGCCCCCAGGACTTGGCCCTGTTCGTCTCCATGGCGAAGCTGCCGCGGCCCAAAAAGCCCGAGGACGTGCCCACGTACGTGCTCATCCCCGCCTTCGTGACCAGCGAGCTGCGGCACGCGTTCCTACTGGGCTCCCTGCTGTTCGTGCCGTTCCTGGTGGTGGACGTGGTGGTGAGCAGCGTGCTGCTCTCCCTGGGGATGCTCATGCTGCCCCCGGTGCTCATCTCCCTGCCCTTCAAGCTGCTGCTGTTCGTGTTCGTGGACGGCTGGCACCTGGTGGCGCGGGCGCTGCTGCTGAGCTTCCGATGAGCCTGGACGGGTTGGTGGCGCTGGGACGCGAGGCCATGGCGGTGGCCGCGGTGGTCGCGCTGCCGGTGCTGGCGGCCTCCCTGGTGGTGGGCCTGGTGGTGGGCCTGTTGCAGGTGCTGACCCAGGTGCAGGAGGCCACCCTTTCCTTCGTGCCCAAGATGGTGGCTGTGGGTGTGGTGGCGGTCTTGTTGGGCCCGTGGATGGCGCAGCGCCTGCTGGCCTTCACAGCAGGGCTGCTGCGCGCGCTGCCGGAGCTGGTGCGGTGATCGCCGAGGGGTTTGGGGTCCCGTGGTTGCTCGGAGCGTGCCGGCTGGCGGCCTTCCTGGCGGCCCTGCCCGCCCTGGGCGGCCCACGGGTCCCCGTGCCTGCCACCGTGGGGCTGGGGGTGTTCATGGCGGCGGTCAGCTCCCCGCAGGTACCTGCCGTGCGGGACCTGGCCACCTTCGCGCTGCTGGCCGCCAAGGAGGCGGGCGTGGGGCTGCTGCTGGGCTGGGGCGTGGCCCTGGCCTTCACCGCGGTGCAGGTGGGCGCGCAGGTCGCCGAGCTGAACCTGGGCCTGGGCACCGGGCAGCTGGTGGACCCCGTGCACGGGCACGAGTCCACCGTACTGGCGCAGCTTTGGTCCGCCGTGGCCCTGGTCGTGTACCTGGGAACCGACGCCCACCACCACGCCCTGCGGCTGGTCGGCGGAAGCTTCGTCCACCTCCCGCCGGACCGGTTCCCGGGGGCGGGGGCGGTGGCGCAGGCGGCGGTGGAGTTGTTCGTGCGCAGCATCCTCGCAGGGGTACAGCTCGCAGCACCCCTGGTGGCGGCGTCCGTGGCCGTGGAGGCGGGGGTCGCCCTGGCCGCGCGGGCGGCCCCGCAGGTGAACGTGTTCCTCGTGAGTCTGCCCCTGAAGGTGGGTGTGGCGCTGGTGCTGGTGGGGCTGTTCCTGCCGCACGTGGTCTCCGGTGTGGAGCTCGCGTGGGCCAGGAACCTCCACGGGCTGGCCACGTGGGTACGGAGGGCGCCGTGAGCGGACTGCCGGACCGGGTGCTGCTGGCCTTCGACCTGCTGGAGCCGCTGCCCGGCCCCGTGCTGGAGGCCATGCAGCTGCTGGACGACTTGGGGAGCTCCGCGGAGCAGGTGGCGGAGGCCATCGGCCGAGACCCCGTGCTGGCCGCCCGGGTGCTGCGCCTGGCCAACTCCGCCCTGTACATGCGCACCCGTCGCGTGGCGACCCTGCGGGACGCGGTGGTGCTGGTCGGGTTCGCCGCGGTGCGCAGCATCCTCGTGACCGCGGTGGCGTACGACGCCTTCGCCCGGGGGGCGCCCGGCTACGGGATGGACCGGACGCAGCTGTGGCAGCACGCGCTGGCGGTGGGTACGGTGGCGCGCCACCTGGCGCAGGCGCGGGGGTTGGGCGCGGAGGCGGCGTTTGTGGCGGGACTGCTGCATGACATCGGCAAGATGGCCCTCAGCCACAGCCTGCAGGAGCAGTACCAGGCGGTCCTGGAGGCGGTCCGGGGAGGCGCAGACTTCGTGCAGGCGGAGCGGGCGGTGCTCGGCTGGGACCACGCCCAGGTGGGGGCGGAGGCCGCGCGGCGGTGGAACCTGCCGGAGTCGTTGGTGCAGGCCATCGAGTACCATCACCGGCCGGACGAGCTGGACGACCCCGGGCTCGCGGACGCGGTGCACGTGGCGGACGCCCTCAGCCTCATGTTGGGCTTCGGGGTGGGAACCGACCAGCTGATGCACCGGTGCAGCGAGGGAGCTCTGCGGCGCCTGGGCCTCTCGGAGGAGGAGATTCCCCTGTTGCTGGTGGTGCTGGCGGACCTGCTGGCGGAAGTGGCGTCCCTGTCTAGCCTGGAGCTCGCGTAGACCGGCACGGCCTGTGCATTGCCCGGGGCTGCGGGAGCAGCCACGGGTATGAGCAGCCAGCGCACCGAACCCGCAACGCCCCGCCGACGGCAGGAAGCCCGCCGCCGCGGCCAGGTGGCCCGCAGCGTGGACCTTTCGCAGGGTGCCGCGCTGGTGGCGGCGGTGGTGGTGGGGTCGGTGTCCGTGCCCGTGGGGTTCCGAGAGCTTGCGGCCTTCACCGGCCGGGTCTTCGCGCACCCGGATGGTGGGCAGCTGCCGCAGCTGATCGCCCACGGCGTCTGGGCGGCGGTGGCGTTCGCCGGTCCGCTCCTGGGAGCCGCCCTGGTGGCAGGTGTGGCGGTGGGCTTCGCGCAGACCGGGGGCCTGCTCACCACCAAGCCGCTGGAGCCGCAGCTGGACCGGCTGAACCCCGTGCGCGCGCTGGAGCGGCTGTTCTCCTGGCGTTCCGCCGCGGAGCTCGCAAAAGCGGTGCTGAAGCTGGCCGCGGTGACGGCCGCGGTGTGGCCGCCCCTGCAGGCGGCGGTGGCGGAACCCAAGGCGCTCGCCCCCTCTGCAGGGGATCTGCTGGCGTGGCTGGGCGGGACGGTGCAGGCGGTGGCCCTGCGGGGCGCAGTGGCCCTGCTGGTGGTGGGCGGTCTGGACTACCTGTACCAGCGCTTCGACTACGAGCGGAGCCTGCGGATGACCCGCCAGGAGGTGCGGGAGGATCTCAAGGAGACAGAAGGCGACCCCCTGGTGAAGTCCCGCCAGCGCAGCCGGCAGCGGGAGCTGGCGCGCCGGCGCATGCTGCGGGACGTGGCGAGGGCCACGGTGGTGGTCACCAACCCGGTACACCTGGCGGTGGCCCTGCGCTACGCGCCCCGGGAGGCACCCGCACCGGTGGTGGTGGCCAAGGGCGCGGGTGTGGTGGCGGAGCGCATCCGGGAGGAGGCCCGGCGGCACGGGGTCCCGCTGGTGTCCAACCCGCCCCTGGCGCGCAGTCTGTACCGCAGCGTGCCCCTCGGCCGCATGATTCCCCCGGCCTTGTACCACGCGGTGGCGGAGATCCTGGCGGTCCTGTACCGCGCGGGCCGCCTGCGGGAGGTGCCCTGGTGACGCTGGGGCGCCGGCTGCTGCAGTCCAGCGACCTGGCGCTGGCCGCCTGCCTGCTGCTAGTCACCGCGACCTTGGTGGTGCCGCTTCCCACCGCGCTGGTGGACGTGCTGCTGGTGGCCAACCTGGCGCTTTCGGTGGTGGTCCTGCTGGCAACGGCGTACGTCACCGACCCCCTGCAGCTGTCGGTGTTCCCGTCCCTGCTCCTCACCGCCGCCCTGGGCCGGCTGGGGCTGAACGTAGCCATGGCGCGGCTGATCCTCACCCAGGGGTCTGCGGGCAGCGTGGTGGCCGCGTTCGGCGGGCTCGTGGTGGGCGGCAACCTCGTGGTGGGGCTGGTGCTGTTCGTGATCCTGCTGGTGGTGCAGTTCCTGGTGGTCACCAACGGCACCAGCCGCATGGCGGAGGTGGCGGCGCGCTTCGCTCTGGACGCCATGCCCGGAAAGCAGATGAGCATCGACGCGGAGCTGAACGCGGGCGCCCTGACGGAGGAAGCCGCACGGGAGCGGCGGCGGCAGGTGGAGCGGCAGTCGGACTTCTTCGGGGCCATGGACGGCGCCAGCAAGTTCGTGCGGGGGGATGCCATCGCCGGCCTGCTCATCACCGCGGTGAACCTGCTGGGCGGGTTCGGCGTGGGGCTGGGACGGGGGATGAGCCCCGCGGAGGCCGCCAGCGCCTTCGCCCTGCAGGCGGTGGGCGCGGGGCTGGCCCTGCAGATCCCCTCCCTGCTCATGTCCGCCGCCAGCGGGCTGATCCTGACCCGCACCGCGGGGGCCGACCACCTGGGGGCAGACCTGGTGGCGCAGCTCACCGCGCGCTGGCGGCCCTTGGTGGCCGCAGGTGCCATCGTGGGGCTGCTGGGCCTGTTCCCGGGGCTTCCCAAGCTGTCGTTCCTGCTGGTGGGAGGACTGCTGGCCGGCGCGGGGTGGGCGCTGCGCGCACCCGCGCCCCCCGCAGAACCGCCGGCACCTCCTCCCCCCGCGCAGGAAGCGCTTCAGGCCGCGAGCGAGGTGGATCCCATCAGCCTGGAGATCGGCTACGGCCTGGTTTCCCTGGTGGAACCGGGGCAGGGCGGAGACCTGCTGACGCGGATCGTGGCCCTGCGCAAGCAGGTGGCCGCGTCGCTGGGCCTAGTGATCCCGCCGGTGCGCGTGCGGGACGACCCCAGCCTGGGCGCACGGGAGTACTGCATGCGAATCCGAGGGGTAGAGGTGGCGCGCGGCGAGGTGGTGCCCAGCGGGCTGCTGGCGGTGCGGGCGTCGCCCGACGCCCCGGAGCTGCCCGGGATGCGTACCACCGACCCTGCCTTCGGGACGCCCGCGGTGTGGATCTCCGAGGCGGAGCGGGCGGTGGCGGAGGCCAGCGGGTACACCGTGGTGGAGCCGTCGGTGGTGGTGGCCACACACCTGCACGAGGTGGTCCGACGGTACGGGTGGAGGCTGCTGTCGCGGCAGGACGTCCAGGACCTGCTGGACCGCCTGCGGGAGCGCCAGAAGGCCCTGGTGGACGAACTCGTCCCGAATGTGCTCACCGTGGGCGACGTGCAGCGGGTGCTGCAGCTGCTGCTCCAGGAAGGCGTGCCCATCCGGGATCTGGTCACCATCCTGGAGGTGCTGTCCGACGCCGGCCGCAGCACCAAGGATCCCGAGCGTCTGGTGGAGGTGGTGCGGCGCGGGCTGGGCCGGGCCCTGTACCAGCACCTGCTGGACGAGCAGCGCCGGCTGAACGTCCTGGTCCTGGACCCGCAGGCGGAACGGCTGCTCCTCGAAGGCGCGCAGGGACGGGCGGGCGTCGACGCCCTGCAGCAGCTTCCCAGGACAGCCCGGGCCGCCTGGGAGGCCGCCTGTCAGCAGGTGGCCAACCCCGTGCTCCTGTGCTCGGGCAGCGTGCGGCCCGCGGTGAGGAGGCTGCTGGAGCCTGCGGTCCCACAGCTGCCCGTGCTGGCCTACGAGGAGCTGGATCCCAACGTGTCCATCAACCGCGTGGGGACGGTGAGCGTGGATGCTGGCGCGTCGGTATGAAGCGGCCACCCTGGAGCAGGCCCTGGCCCGGGTCCGGGAAGACCTGGGGCCGGAGGCGGTGGTGCTGTACACGCGGGAGCGCAGGCCGCCCCGGTGGTGGCGGTGGCTCCAGCCCGGGCACGCGGAGGTGATCGCCATGCCCGCGGTTCCCTCCGGGCCGTGCGAGGCAGGGCCCGTGTCGTGGAAGCCCGCGCCGCCCATCCGGCCCTCCCGGGGCCGCTGCCGGCGCGTGGCGTTCGTGGGCCCCACGGGAGCCGGCAAGACCACCGCGGTGGCCAAGCTGGCGTGCGAGTTCCGCCTTCGGGGGTGGGACGTCCGCGTGGTGTCCGCGGACACGTGGCGCGCCGGTTCACACCGCCAGCTGGCGGAGTCGGTGAAGGCCGCGGGGGTGCCGGTGCACTCCGGCTCCGGGGCGGCGGCCCCTGCGGACGCTGAGCTGGTGCTGGTGGACCTGCCCGGCGTGCACCCCAGCATGGCCGACCGTTGGTCCGCGGTGCGGGAGGTGCTGGCGCAGGTGCGGCCCCACGAGGTGCACCTGGTGGTGTCGGTGGCGTACGCGCCCGCGGTGCTCCGCCGGGTGCAGGACGACCTGCGGGAGCTGGGGCCCACCCGATGCGTCCTCACCCACCTGGACGAGGTGGAGCCGGCCCAGGTGCGCGCCGCCCTGTTGAGCCTCGCGCTGCCCGTGAGCTACCTGACGTACAGCCCGCGGGTGCCCGGCGAGGTCGCCAGCGCCCGGTCCAGGGTTGGGGCGCGGTGGCTGGAGGTCTCAGGATGCAGCTCCGGGTGAACCAGCGGGTGGAGCTGTGGCTGGGTGGCCGTGCCTTTCCGGTGCGGGTGGAGGAGGTGGGGCCGGGGCACGTGCTGGTGAGCGCACCCATGGACGGCCCGCGGCCGGTGTTGCCGTCGCCGGGCACCCGGGTGCGGGGCCGGCTGTACGGGCAAGGTAGGGCGTGGGAGTTCGAGGGCGTGGTGGAGCGGTGCGTGCGGGGGCCGGTGGAGACGGTGTGCGTGCGGCTGGAGGGTGTGCCGTACCCCGTGGACCGCCGTGCGCTGCCGCGACGCCCGGTGTCCATGCGGGTGTACGTGGCAAGGTCCGACCACGTTCCACCCAAGCTGGTGGCCGCCCAACTGGCGGACCTTTCGGAGGGCGGCTGCCAGCTGGAGCTATTGAACCCCTGGCCCGAACCGTCCGTGGGCGAGCGGCTGGTGGTCACGCTGCCCGGGCGGTCCCCCGCGGCGGTGAACGGGCAGGTGGTGTGGGTGCGGCCCCGTTTCGAGCGCGGCCGGAACTTTGCCGTGGGGGTGGCGTGGTCTCCCGGAAGCGGCAGGACGGTGCGGAGGTTGCTGGAGCCGTGAAGCGGGTGCGGGTCCTGGTGGCGGACGACTCCGCGGTGTTCCGCCAGCTGCTGGCAGCGGCGTTGGAGCAGGACCCGGAGGTGGAGGTGGTCGGGGTGGCCAGCAACGGGTTGCAGGCCCTGGACCTGGCCGCCCGCCTGCACCCCGACGTGGTGACCCTGGACGTGGAGATGCCGGTGCTGGACGGGCTCAGCACCCTGCAGGCCCTGGTGCGCCAACAGGGAGTTCCCGTAGTGGTGCTGAGCGCCCACACCGCGCACGGCGCGGAGGCCGCCTTGCGGGCCCTGGAGCTGGGCGCGGTGGACGTGGAAGCGAAGCCCGCGGGGGCGTGGAGCGGTGCCGCTCTCTGGCAGCTGGTCCAGAAGGTGAAGGCCGCGGCGCGGTCCAGGGCCCGTCCCCGGCGGCGGACGGGGCCGGTGCGGATGGTGGCGGTGGCGGCCTCCACCGGAGGCCCGGGAGCGCTCGCGGAGCTGTTCTCCAAGCTTCCGGCGTTGCGGGTCCCCGTGGTGGTGGTTCAGCACATGCCCGCGGGGTTCACGCAGAGCTTGGCCCGCAGGCTGTCGGATCTGGGCGCATTCCACGTGGAGGAGGCGGAGGACGGTGCCGTGCCTCAGCCGGGTGTGGCGTACGTGGCGCCCGGAGGCAAGCAGCTGGAGGTGCGGGACGGAAGGTGGCGGGTCCGCGACCCGCTGCCCGCCGACGTGCTGAAGCCGTCCGCGGACGTCACCTTCAGCGCGGTGGCGGAGGTCTTCTCTCCGGTGCTGGCGGTGGTGCTCACGGGCATGGGGAAGGACGGGCTGGAGGGCTGCCGGAGGATCAAGCGCGCGGGCGGCCAGGTGATCGCGCAGAACGAGGCCACCTGCGTGGTGTACGGGATGCCCAGGGCGGTGGTGGAGGCCGGCGTGGCGGACTTCGTCCTGCCCCTGGAGCGCATCGCGGACGAGCTGGTGCGGCTGGTGAGCGGCGGTGAGGCCGTCGGTGCGTGAGCGTTGCGCGGACGTCCTGCGGGGCCTGCGGGAGGCGGTGCCCTTCCACATGGCCACCGTGTGGACCCACGCGGACGGCCAGCTGGTGCCCGCGGCCGCGGTGGGCCGCCCCCTGGACCTTTTGGAGTCGGTGCCCTTCGAGCAGGGCATGGGCCTGAGGAGCTGGGTTTACCGCACGGGCCGCACGGTGCGGATCCCGTCCCGGGGCCGGGGGTTCCGGGACTCGGCCCTCCGTGGGTTTCTCGCGGTCCCCGTGGAGTGCGGGCCGCGGCGGCTCGGGGTGCTGGCGGTGGCCCGCACCGACGGAGAGTTCACCGACGAGGACGTGCGGCGCGTTCAGGAGGCCGCGGGCTGGCTGGCACAGGCGTTGGTCGAGGAGGGACCCGGTGGGTGAGTACGCGGCCCTCGCACACCTCCTGCGCAAGCACGTGGGGCTCGACCTCAGCGCGTACCGGCCCGAGCAGGTGGAGCGCCGGCTGGCGGGCGCCCTGCAGCGCATGGGGCTGCGGAATGTGGACGAGCTCCTGGTCCGGGCGCGCGAGGACCCGGCGGTGCTGGAGGAGCTGGTGGATCGGCTCACCATCAACGTCTCCGAGTTCTTCCGCAACCCGGAGCTGTTCGCGGTGCTGCGGGAGCGCGTGCTGCCGGAGCTGCGGGAGCGGTTCGGGGCCCTGCGGGTGTGGAGCGCGGGGTGCTCCAACGGCGCGGAGGCGTACAGCGTGGCCATGCTGCTGGCGGAGGTGGACCCGCGCGGCGCGTGGTCCGTGTTGGGGACCGACATCGACCGGCAGGTGCTGGCGCAGGCGGAGGTGGCGCGTTACCGGGAGGAGGACGTACGCCACGTGACCCCCGCGCGTCGGCAGCGGTTCCTGGTGCGGGACGGGGATAGCTGGCGCGTGCACCCGTCCTTGAGGGGCCGCGTGCGGTTCCGGCGGCACGACCTCCTCCGGGATCCGTTCGGCGGTCCGTGGCACCTCGTGCTGTGCCGCAACGTGGTCATCTACTTCACCGAGGAGGCCAAGCGGGCCCTGTACCGGCGGTTCTCCGACGCGCTGGCGCCGGGCGGCTACCTGTTCGTGGGGGCGGCGGAGCAGGTGACCGGGGCCCGGGAGCTGGGGTTGGAGCCCGTATACCCGTTTTTCTATCGCAGAACGGAGGAGGCGCCTTGGAGGGCTGCGCGGAAGGGTTCGTGATCCGTGTGGGCATGGGCGAGGGGGCGGTCACCCGCCGGCCGGACGCGGTCCTGGTGGCCCCCGGGCTGGGGTCGTGCGTGGCGGTGGTGCTGCACAGCTCGCGGCCCCTCCTGGGGGGAATGGCGCACGTGATGCTGCCGCGGGCCTTCGGAGGTACCTTCGGCCCCTTCAAGTTCGCCGACACCGCGATCCCGGCGCTGCTGCGGACGTTCGAGGACGCGGGGGCCGGCCCGCACGGGATTGCGGTGTGGCTGGTGGGAGGGGCGGCCATGTTCGGACTCGCGGACACCAGCCCCCTCAACGTGGGAGAGCGCAACTTGCGCGCGGTTCGAGCGCAGCTGCAGGCGCGGGGGCTGCGGGTCCGCGGAGAGGCAGTCGGCGGCAGCGTGAGCCGCACGGTTTCCCTGTACGTGGGGTCAGGGCGCGTGGTGGTGCGCACCGCGGGCGGAGAGGAGGCGGAGCTGTAACCGTGGCGTGTCCCGGCGTGCAGGGCCCTCCCTCCGCCGACGAGCGGGTGACCCGCTACATGGGGCTGGTGCGCGCGGTGGTGCAGCGGCTGGCGGCCAACCTCCCGCCCCACGTGTCGCGGGAAGACCTGGAAGGGTACGGGGTGGTGGGACTCCTGGAAGCCCTGCAGCGGTACGACCCCTCGCAGGGCGTGCGGTTCGAGACGTTCGCGTGGCACCGCATCCGCGGGGCCATCCTCGACCACCTGCGCAGCCTCGACCTGGCCGCACGGTCCGACCGCAAGACCGCACGGCGCATCGAGCGGGCCCACGAGCGCCTGGCCGCGCAACTGGGCAGGGAGCCCAGCCGGGAGGAGCTGGCGGCAGAGGTGGGGCTGGAGCCCGAGGTTCTGGACGCGGAGCTCGCGCGGCTGCACACCCTGGTGGTCACCTCCTTCGAGGAGCTGGTGGCCCGGGCCGCGGGCCCTGAACCCGCCACGGACTCCGGAGGCCCAGAGGAGGCCGCCGAGCGCGGGGAGCTGCTGGAGGCCCTGCGTCGAGGGCTTCAAAGGCTCAGCGAGCGGGAACGCCTGGTCCTAGGCCTGTACTACTACGAGGGACTGACCCTGGCGGAGATCGGAGCCATCCTGGACCTCACGGAATCCCGCGTATGCCAGATCCAAGCCACCGCCCTGCTGCGCCTGCGCACCTTCCTGGCGCAGCAGGGATTCGTCGCCCGCCCGTGATCAACACCGAGGTCGGTGACCGGCTCGGGGGCGGCCGGCTGGGTCGCCGCCCGCCAGTACCGCACCCGGTCGGGACGAGGGCGCCGGCGCGCGTCCGGCACGCTCCTTGCAAGCTCACCCCACCCGGACGGATTCGGGGTTGTGCCCTGCGACGGAGGGGAGGTCGTGCTGTCGAACCTTCGGGTGTGGGTGAAGCTGGCGTTGTTCGGCGCAGCCGCCGTGGCACTCAGTGTGGTGCTGGCTGCGTGGCGCGTGGCGGGCGACCGGGCCGCTTTGGAGGCGGCCCGGCAGGAGCTGCGGGGCGCAGAGTACCTCGAGGCTCTGAGCCACGTGTTCCAGAAAGTCGCGGAACACCGCGGGCTGGCCGCAAGGCTGCTCAGTGGGGCGGACGTGCGGTCGGAGCTGGCCCAGACGCAGCAGGAGCTGCGGGCGGCCTTCGACGCGGCGGGCCACGTGGACCGCCGGCACGGGAGGTACCTGGAGACCACGCAGGTTTTCGACCGGCTGCGGGGCTCGTGGGACCGGATCGCCTCCAGCCTGGAGTCCCTCAAGCCGGAGGAGAGCTTCCAGCAGCACAGCCAACTCGTGGCGGAGATCCTGGACCTGATCTGGCACGTGGGCGTCGCCTCCGGAATCACCCTGGACCCGTACGCGGACGGCCTCTACCTAGGGAACACGGTCATCGGTCCACTACCTCAAGCGATCGAGCAGATGGGCCAGCTTCGGTCCTTGGGCTCGGGCGCCCTCACGCGCCGATCCGTGACCCTGAGGGACCGCGCGGCCCTGCAGGAGCGGATCGGGGCCGTGCGGCTGCTGGAGCGGGAGTTCACCCGTCAGCTGGAAGAAGCGTTCCGCGCCAACCCCGTGGCCCGCGCGGCACTGGAGCCCAAGCTGAAGGAAGGGGACCGGCTGGTGGAGGAGTACCTGCGGGTCGCGGAGGAGCAGGTGGTGCGCGCGGACCGGCTGACGGCCTCGCCGGAGGCGTACTTCGCCCTGGCCACCCGCGCCATCGACAGCCGCTTTGACCTGTACCGCGAGGCGACGCGCTCGCTGCGCGAGGTGTTGGGGGCGCGGGTGAGCCAGACCCAGCGGGGCATCTGGTCCGTGGCGACGACCTCCGCCCTGCTGGTGGCGGCGGTGGCCGCGTTCGGCGTGGCCACCACCCGGAGCGTCACCGGCCCCCTGGGCCGGCTGGTGCAGGCGCTGCAGCGGGTGGCGCAGGGTGATCTCCGGGTGGAGGTTGGGCTGCAGGGTCGCGACGAGGTGGCACAGGTGGCACAGGCCTTCGACCGGGTGGTGGCCTGGCTGCGGGACACCGTGGGTCGGGCGACCGAGGTGTCGCAGACCCTCACCGCCTCCGC
>JANXBY010000014.1 GCA_025060455.1 Armatimonadota bacterium | reverse complement strand
TATCATGGGGGCGGAGGTGAGTGGATGGCGCGCGTGGCCGTCGCCATGAGCGGCGGCGTGGACAGCTCGGTGGCCGCCGCGCTGCTGGTGCAGGCGGGCCACGAGGTGGTGGGCTTCACCTTGAACCTGTGGCCCGCGTGGCTGCCCGAAGAGGGCAACCCCCACGCGTGCTGCGGCGTAGGCGCGGTGGAGGACGCGCGGGCGACCGCCCACCACCTGGGGATCCGCCACTACGTGCTCAACTTCCGGGAGGCCTTCGAGGAGGCGGTGGTGCGACCGTTTGCGGAGGAGTACGCGCGGGGGCGCACCCCCAACCCCTGCGTGGCGTGCAACCGCCATGTGAAGTTCTCCTTGCTGCTGGACCGCGCCCGCAGCCTCAGGATGGACTTCCTGGCCACCGGGCACTACGTCCGCACGCGCCGGGACGGTGCCGTGGTGCGCCTGCTGCGGGCGGTGGACGTTCGGAAGGACCAGTCGTACGTCCTGTGCGGCCTCACGCAGCGGGAGCTGACGCACATCCTGTTCCCCCTGGGCGAGCTTCGCAAGGACGAGGTCCGGCAGCTGGCCCGGGAGCTGAAGCTGCCGGTGGCGGACAAGCCGGAAAGCCAGGAGATCTGCTTTGCTCCCTCCGGGCGGTACACAGAGGTGGTGGCACGGCTCGCGCCCCACGGACTCCGGCCCGGGCCCATCTACGACCTCCAGGGAAAGCGTGTGGGCACCCACCAGGGGCTGGCGCGGTACACGCTTGGGCAGAGAAGGGGGCTGGGCGTGGCCGCCGGCCGTCCTTTGTACGTGGTGGCCATGGATCCTGACCGGAACGCCTTGTTCGTGGGCTCGGAGGAAGACGCGCGGGCGGTGGAGCTCGTGGTAGACGACGTCACGTGGACCGTCCGCCCGCCGGAAGTGCCTCGGTTTCGGGCCCAGGTGCAGATCCGGCACGGAGCGCCCGCCGCGGACGCGTGGCTGGAAGTGGGGCCGAGGGTGCGCGTGCGGTTCGACGTCCCGCAGTGGCTGACCAGCCCAGGTCAGGTGGCGTGCTTTTACGTGGGGGAGGAAGTCCTGGGCGGGGGGACGGTGGCGGAGGTGGTCACCGTGGCGGCGGACCGGCTCGTGGAGCCGGCGGCGGTGTGAGTGGTGGACGCTAGGAGCCTGTGTATGAGACGCTGAACGTGTGGCCGGGGGCCAGGGTCCCCGAAATCGCACGAGCGATTTGGGGCGGTCTTTGCGAAAGGAGGCGAGGGGATGAACGACGAGCGGACGGAACTGGTCGCAGGGCTGGTAGTGGGCGCCCTGGTGGGCATCGGCGTGGGCATCGGGCTGGGCTTCCTGTTCGCACCCAGGGCAGGGCGCGAGACCCGGGAGCTGGTGCGCAGGAAGGCGGGAGAGCTGGGGGAGCGGGTCCGGGAGCGGGCCCACGAGGCCACCGACAGGGTCCGCGCCGCGGCCTCGGAGGCCGCGGAGAAGGCGAAGGAGGCCGCCTCCGAGCTGGCCCACAGGGGCCGGGAAGTGCTCCACCATGGCGTGGAGCGGGTCCGGCAGGCGTACGAGCGAGGGGCCGAAGCGGCCCAGGAGAAGCGGGAGGAGCTTTTGGACCGGCTGGAGGAGCTTGGGGAAAGCTGAGCCCCCGGGTGACCCTACCCGACGACCCACACGCCCAGGTGGCGGCGTCGGTGGTCCGCCGGCTGCGGCAGGCCGGATTCCACGCTTACCTGGCCGGCGGTTGTGTGCGCGACCTGCTGCTGGGTCGCACCCCCAAGGACTACGACGTGGTGACCTCTGCCCCGCCCGAGCGGGTGCAGGCGCTGTTCGAGCGGACCGTGCTCGTAGGAGCGGCCTTCGGCGTAGTCCGGGTGCTGGCCGCCACGGAGGCGGGCGACGTCCCTGTGGAAGTGGCCACCTTCCGTACCGAGGGACCCTACGAGGACGGCCGCCGGCCTTCTTCCGTGCGGTTCGCGGACCCGCAGGCCGACGTCCTGCGGCGTGACTTCACCATCAACGGGCTGCTGCTGGATCCCGAGACCGGCCAGGTGGTGGACTGGGTCGGGGGGCTACAAGACCTCGAACGCCGCACCGTACGGACCATCGGGGACCCCTACGAGCGGCTGTCTGAGGACCGGCTGCGCATGCTGCGCGCGGTGCGATTGAGCGCGGAGCTGGGGTTCCGCCTGGACGAACAGACCGCCGCGGCGATCCGGGAGCTCGCGGCCGACATCCGGTCGGTGAGCGCGGAGAGGGTCCGGGACGAGCTCGGCCGCCTGCTGACGGCGCCGCACCGCGGCAGGGGCCTGCGGCTTCTGGAGGAGACCGGGCTGCTGCGCCAGCTGCTGCCCGAGGTGGCGGCCCTGCGGGGCACCCCGCAGCCCGAGGAGTTCCACCCGGAGGGCGACGTCTTCGAGCACACGGTGCGGGTGCTGGAGCACCTCCGGGATCCCACCATCACCCTGGCCTTCGGCGCCTTGCTGCACGACGTGGGCAAGCCCCGGACGCTGGAGTTCCGGGACCGGATCCGGTTTCCCCGGCACGACGAGGTGGGTGCGGCCGTCGCAGAGCAGGTGATGCGCCGGCTGAGGGTCAGTAACCAAGACACCGAGCGGGTGGTGGCCCTGGTGAGAGGGCACATGCGGATCAAGGACTTCCCCCACATGCGGGAGGCCAAGCGGCGGCGGCTGGCGAGTTCGCCGGAGTTCCCCGAGCTGGTGGAGCTGCTGCGGGCGGACTGCCTGGCCTCCCACGGGGACCTGACCGTGTACGAGTGGATCCAGGGCTGGCTCGCGGAGCGGGCCGGCGAGCCCCTACGGCCTCCCAGGCTGGTGACGGGCCACGACCTCATCGCGCTGGGGCTGCAGCCCGGCCCTGCCTTCCGCGAGATCCTGGATGCGGTGTACACCGCCCAGCTGGAAGGCCACGTCCGGACCCGGGAGGAGGCGCTGGAGCTGGCCGCCCGCGAAGCACGGCGCCAGGCCGGAGGAGAAGACTCCGCGCGGGTCGAACCCCAGGGTTGATGCACGAGCCCAGGTCCTCGCGGGTCATCGCCCTCGTGAACCAGAAGGGCGGGTGCGGGAAGACCACCACCGCGGTGAACCTGGCCGCCTGCCTGGCCGCCCTGAACCACGAGGTGTTGCTGGTGGACCTGGACCCGCAGGCCAACGCCACCGTGAGCTTGGGCCTGGACCCCGCGGAGCTCGCGTGCACCATGTACCACGTGCTGGTGGACGCCAACGGGGCGGTCCACCTGCAGGACATCCTCCGGCCCAGCAGCGTGGACCGCCTGTTGGTGGCGCCCTCCTCCATCGACCTCGCGGGGGCGGAGCTGGAGCTGGTGGCCCGCATCGGCAGGGAGCACGCCCTGCGCCGGAAGCTGCAGCCCGTGCGGGACCGCTACCACTTCGTGCTCATCGACACCCCGCCCTCCCTAGGCCTGTTGACCCTGAACGCCCTGGTGGCCTGCGACCAGGTGATCATCCCCATCCAGACCCACTACTACGCCCTGTTGGGGATGCGGCAGCTCATGCGCACCCTGCAGATGGTCCGGGATGAGGTGGGCCACGCGGTGGAGATCCTGGGTGTGGTGGCCACCATGTACGACGCCCGCAACAACCTCAGCAAGGAGATCGTGCGGGGGATTTACGAGTTCTTCGGGGACCGGGTGTTCGACACCACCATCCACTTCAGCATCAAGCTGGTGGAGTCGGCCATGGTGGGCGTGCCCATTTTTCTGCACCAGCCTCAGTCTCGGGGGGCGCAGGAGTACATGGCGTTGGCGAAAGAGGTGATCGCCCGTGAGCAGGTCGCGGGAAGAGCTGCGGCGCGGAATTAGGGCCCTGATCCAGGACACCCGCCGCCGGATGGAGGAGCTGGAGTCCGGGGTCCCGGCGACCCCCGGCCGGCCCCTGCTGCCGCGGCCGGAGGACCTTAAGGCGCAGACACCGCCCGCGGAGGTGGAGGCCCCGCCGGAGGCAGAGGAGGTGCGCCGGGCCACGGTGCGCTACATCCGGCCGGAGGCGGAGGTACAGGAGCCGCGCTGGTCCGAGCTGGCGCGCTACGACCCCCGCAAGGGCGTCTGCCAGGCGTACTTTGTGAACCGGCGCTGCTGGGAGGTCCCAGACGCCTACTGCAACCACGCCCTACACGTGTGCATGCTGCGGGCCTGTCCTGTCTACCACCTGCACCGGGAGGAGCTGGAGAGGCGGTTTGCGGCCCGCTTCAAGTACCTGTGGTAGCCGGCAGCTCCACCACGTGCCCGAAGCGCCGGCGGAACTCCTCGGGCGTCGTCCTGGCGGCCTCGGCAAGCCGGCGGAGCTGGTCGGGGTCCTCGAAGTCCTGGGGCTCCAGCCGGATCATGTACTTCCGGGCTACCCGGTAGCTGGTGGAGTTCACGTCCACCATCCGCGTGCGGGGCCGGCCGCTCTGCGGGTCCAGTAGCTCCCGGAAGTCCAGAAAGCGCAGCCGCCCGCCCTCCAGGCAGATGAGGGCCCCCGGCCCCGGGTGGTCGCCCAACAAGAACTCCACCGCCCCGAAGCCCAGGTCCCGCACGTACTCTGAGTCGGAGGCTACCGGGGGAGCACAGCGCAGCTCGTAGCCCAGGCTCTTATGCACCACCGTCACGGGGTCTCCCCGCGCGGCGAACCGGGCCTCCACCATGGTCTTGAGAATGTAGGCCAAGTCTAGCTCCGCCAGGCGGATGTGGCCGTAGGGGTCGCGCACGATCCGCACGCCCTCGAGCCTGGCCAGCTCTTCCTCGGGCACTCGCTCCAGGATGCCTTCCGCGATCACCGCCACCCCGTCCTCCCGGCCCATGACCCGGCGCTTCAGCATGGCGCCTTCCAGCACGTCGCACACCGTCTCCAGGGACACCCGCCGCCCGAACTCCTCGGGGATCAGGACCAGGGTGGCGCCCGCGGCTTTGCCGATCCCCAGAGCCAGGTGGCCCGCGGACCGGCCCATGACGGCCACGAAGTACCACCGGTTCATGCTGCGGGAGTCCTCCATGATGTTCTGCAGCAGCTGGAAGCCCAGGTGCCGCGCCGTGTTGAACCCGAAGGTGGGGGCCCCGCCGGGCAGTGGAAGGTCGTTGTCGATGGTCTTGGGCACGTGGGCGAACCGCACCGCACCCCCGGCGCGTTCTGCGACCCGGCCCGCGGCGAACGCGGTGTCGTCCCCTCCGATGGTCACCAGGTAGCCGATACCCAGGTCGCGCAGGTTGCGGACCACCCGGTCCAGGTCCTCCGGCTTGCGCGTGGGGTTGGCGCGGGAGGTCCGCAGGATGGACCCACCGTCGAAGTGGATGCGGGAGACGTCCTCAATCCGCAGCTCCCGCACCAGGCCCTGTTCCCGCAGCCGACCAGCGTCCTCCCGCATCAGCCACTGCCACCCGTCGTAGATCCCCCATACCCGCAGGCCCCGGTTGCGGGCCTCGATGGTGACCGCGCTGATGACCCCGTTGATGCCGGGTGCCGGTCCGCCGCCCACCAGGATCCCGAGGTCGTCCGCCATGTGGCACCTCCGAGTGCCCGCCTACAGTTCAAGAGGGTAGCAGGTCCCCGGCCGTTGGGGGCGCTATTGCGTGCCCCGGCAGCGGGGTATATACTCGGTTTGCGGGGCCGTAAGGCCCATTTTTGCTGGAACCTACCGCGGCGGAGAGGAGTGGGTGGACTGCCCACTCCTTCGTTTTGCGGCCAGGGTCCAGGGGAGCTGGATGTGCGGCGAGAGGACGTGGCCCGGCGGGTCCACGAGCTGGCCCAGGCCATCACCGACCGGCTGGGTGTGGAGCTGGTGGACGTGGAGGTCACCGGGGAGGGCGTGCGCACCGTGGTGCGGGTGCTGGTGGATCGCGAGGGCGGGGTGAGCGTGGAGGAGTGCGCCCGGGTGAGCGAGATGCTCTCCCGCCAGCTGGATCTGGAGGACCCCATCCAGCACCGGTACACGCTGGAGGTGGCTTCCCCGGGCCTTGACCGGCCCCTGCGGAGGGCCGGGGACTTTGACCGGTTCGCGGGCCGGCTGGCCGAGGTGGTCACCAACCAGCCCGTGGAGGGGCAACGGAAGTTCGTGGGCCGGCTGGGCGGGCTTGTGGCGGGGCGGGTGGTCCTGCGCCTGCCGGACGGCCGGGAGCTGCGGGTGCCCTTGGGAGAGGTGGCGGAGGCACGGTTGCGGGTGGACCCGGAGGAGATCCTCCGGGACCTGAGGAGGAAGCGGCGTTAGAGGTGGACCATGAACGGCGAGCTCATTCGGGCTCTTGAACAGCTGGAGGAGGAGCGCGGCATCTCCAAGGCGGTGCTGCTGGAAGCGGTGGAGTCCGCCCTGCTGTCCGCGTACAAGAAGAACTTCGGCGGCACGGGCCAGAACGTCCGGGTGGAGGTAGACCCCAAGACCGGAGAGATCCGGGTGTTCAGCGTCAAGACGGTGGTGGAGAAGGTGCAGGACCCCGCCACGGAGGTGTCCCTGGAGGAGATGCGCAGGGAGGACCCCACCGCAGAGGTGGGCGACGTGGTGGAGGAGGAGATCACCCCGCGGGACTTCGGCCGGATCGCCGCGCAGGCCGCCAAGCAGGTGGTGGTGCAGCGGATCCGGGAGGCCGAGCGGGAGATGATCAAGCGGGAGTTCGAGGAGCGGGAAAAGCAGGTGGTGACCGGAACCGTCCACCGGGTGGAGAAGGGCAACGTGTACGTGGATCTGGGCCGGATCGAAGGGGTGCTCAGCAAGACCGAGCAGATCCCCCGGGAGTCGTACCGGCAGGGGGAGCGCATCAAGGTGTACGTCATGGAGGTGCGAGACACCCCTCGGGGGCCGCAGATCCACGTGTCCCGGGCGCACCCAGGCCTGGTGCGGGCCCTGTTCGAGCAGGAGGTGCCGGAGATCCGGGAGGGGATCGTGGTGATCCAGAACGTGGCGCGGGAGCCCGGGGCGCGGACCAAGATCGCGGTGTACTCCCGCGACCGCAACGTGGACCCCGTGGGTGCGTGCGTGGGGCCGAAGGGCAGCCGGGTGCAGGCGGTGGTGGACGAGCTGCGGGGCGAGAAGGTGGACATCGTGCCCTGGAGCCCGGACCCCGCGCAATTCGTGGCCTCTGCCCTCCAGCCGGCGAAGGTGACGCGGGTGGAGATCGACGAGGACACCAAGACCGCCCGGGTCACGGTGCCGGACAACCAGCTGTCGCTGGCCATCGGACGGGAGGGACAGAACGCGCGGCTGGCGGCCAAGCTCACCGGCTGGCGCATCGACATCAAGAGCGAAAGTCAGGTACGGGAGCAGGAGGCGGCCAAGCTGTTCGTGGATCTGTCACCCGAGGAGCTGGCCCAGTACCAGAGCCCCGTGGACGGGGAGCCGAAGCCCTCGCCGGTGGCGGAGCCTTCGGCCGAGGGCACGGGCCAGGGCTGAGGAGGGCCGCGCGTGGCGAAGGTGCGCAAGGTCCCCATGCGCATGTGCGTGGGCTGCGGCGCCATGCGGCCCAAGATGGAGATGGTGCGGGTGGTACGGACGCCCCAGGGCGAGGTGAAGGTGGACACCACCCGCAGCGCCAAGATGAGCGGCCGCGGGGCGTACGTGGAGCCGAACGAGGAGTGCCTGCAGGCGGCGCGCAAGGGACGCAAGTTGGACCGCGCCCTGGAGTGCGAGGTGCCGGAGACAGTGCTGGCGGAGCTGGAGCAGGAAGTGAGGCGCCGGGCGGCGCAGGCTGCCCGTCCGTAAGAAGGCGGAGGCTTGCATGCGACTGCACGAACTGGCAAAGGCGCTGGGTGTGACGACCAAGGAGGCCGCCGACCGGCTGGCGGCGCTGGGCCACGAGGTGAAGGCCAACCCGCAGGCCGCGGTGCCGGAGTCTGCCCTGCGCGCCCTCCGGGAGCAGCACCCGGAGCTGCGGCTGGACGGCGGTAAGGCCACCCTCAAGGCGGCCCCGAAGGCCAAGAAACCAGCCGTACCGCCGCCTCCGCCCGAGCCCGCAGGTCCCAGGCGCCGGATCATCAAGCGGGCGGAGGAAGTCGCCCGGGAGCGGGAAGAGCAGGAGCGGCTGGCCGCGGAGGCCGCACGGCGGGCCGCGGAGGAGGCCGCCCGACTGGCGGAGGAGCAGGCGCGTCAGGCCGCAGCCGCGCCCGCTCCGGCCCCGGAGCCCGCCGCCGCCCCGGAGCCTGTGGAAGCGCCCCCGGCACCGCCCCCAGAGCCGCCCAGGCCCAGCACCGTCCCGCTGCCCGAGCGGCACGCGGAGCCGGTGGTGACCATCTCTCCCGAGGTGCTGAAGAAGGTCAGCCAGCCCAAGCCGGAGGTCCGCAAGCCGCCTCCGCCCCCGCCCTCCCTGCGGCAGCCGCGCAAGCCCCCGCCTCCTCCGCCTGCGCCCAGGGTGCGCCAGCCGGTGGCCCCTGAGCCCCAGGCCGCCCCCACCGTGGCCGCCGAGGTGCGGCTGGAGGGCTCCTTGACCGTTGGTGAGCTGGCCCAGCGGCTGGGCGTTCCGGCCGCGGAGGTGGTGAAGCGGCTCATCGAGGTGGGCGTGCTGGCCGGGGTCAACCAGCAGATCCCCCTGGAGACCGCGAAGGCGGTGGCCGAGGCCATGGGCGCGCGGGTGATCGCCGAGGCCCCCAAGCCGAAGGTGGCGGTCCAGCGGCTGCAGGTGGCCCAGGAGGGGGAGGTGCGTCCGCCCGTGGTCACCGTGCTGGGACACGTGGACCACGGCAAGACCACCTTGCTGGACACCATCCGGCACACCAAGGTGGCCGCGGGCGAGTTCGGGGGCATCACCCAGCACATCGGCGCCTACCAGGTGGAGCGGGACGGCCGGCGCGTCACATTCATCGACACCCCGGGCCACGAGGCGTTCACCGCCCTGCGGGCCCGGGGCGCCCAGGTGACCGACATCGCGGTGCTGGTGGTGGCCGCAGACGACGGGGTGATGCCCCAGACCGTGGAGGCCATCAACCACGCGAAGGCGGCAGGAGTCCCCATCGTGGTGGCCATCAACAAGGTGGACCTGCCGCAGGCCAACCCGGACCGGGTGAAGCAGCAGCTCGCAGAACTCGGGCTGGTACCGGAGGACTGGGGCGGCGACACCGTGATGGTGCCCGTGTCCGCCCGCACGGGCCAGGGGATCGACGACCTGCTGGAGATGATCCTCCTGGTGGCGGAGCTGCATGACCTGCGGGCGGACCCCACCAAGCCCGCGCGGGGTACGGTCCTGGAGGCCAAGGTGGACCGCGGCCGGGGCCCCGTGGCCACGGTGCTGGTGCAGGAGGGGACGCTCCGGGTGGGGGACGCGGTGGTGGTGGGCGAGGTGCACGGCAAGGTGCGCGCCATGACCGACGACCGCGGCCGGAGGCTGCAGGAAGCTGGCCCGTCCACGCCCGTGGAGGTGGTGGGGCTCTCGGACGTGCCCACCGCCGGCGACCTGCTGGAGGTGGTGGCCGACGAGCGACGGGCCAAGGCCATCGCGGAGGAGCGTCGCGAGCGTCGTAGGGCCTCGGAGCTGGCACAGGCCCGCAAGGGCAGCCTGGAAGAGCTGGTGGAGGTCCGGGAGCTGCGGCTGGTTGTGAAGGCGGACGTGCACGGCTCCTTGGAGGCCATCCTGGGGGCCCTGCAGCGGCTGCAGACGGAGGAGGTGAAGATCAACGTCCTGCACGCCGCGGTGGGCGCGGTCACGGAATCGGACGTGATGCTGGCCGCCGCCAGCCGGGCGGTGGTGCTGGGCTTCAACGTGCGGCCCGACCCTGCGGCCCGAAAGCTGGCGGAGCAGGAGGGCGTGGACGTCCGGCTGTACCGGATCATCTACGAGGCCCTGGACGACGTGCAGGCCCTGGTGAAGGGGCTCGCCGCCCCCAAGGTCACGGAGGTGGTCCTGGGGCGGGCGGAGGTGCGCCGCATCTTCCACATCTCGCGGGTGGGCACGGTGGCCGGCTGCTACGTGCTGGACGGCCGCATCCCGCGCTCCGCGCAGGTGCGCCTGATCCGGGACGGCGCGGTGGTGTACGAGGGACGGCTGGCGTCCCTGCGCCGGTTCAAGGACGACGTGCGGGAGGTGGCCGCGGGGTTCGAGTGCGGCATGGTGCTGGAGAACTTCCAGGACATCAAGGAAGGGGACGTGGTCGAGGCGTACACCCTGCAGGAGCAGGCGCCCGCGGCGGGGTAGCGGGCCCGTGGACGGCGCCTGCACCCGCGTGGCCGCGGCGGTCCGCGCGGCCCGGTCCCGGACCGCGGTGCGCCGGCCGGATGGAGAAGCGGGCCATGGTGGTGGGCACACTGCGGGTCACCCTGAGCCTGGACGGCGCGCACAGCCTCAAGGAGAAGCGCCGGATCGTCCAGAGCCTGGTCCAGCGGCTGCACAACGAGTTCCCCGTGTCCGTGTCCGAGGTGGACGACCACGACGTGTGGACCCGCGTCACCCTGGGGGTGGCGTACGTGAGCAACGACGGGCGGCACGCGGATCGGGTGCTGGCGCAGGTGGTGCGGTACCTGGAACGGGAGCGGGAGGCGTACCTGGTGGACTACGAGGTGGAGATCCGGTGAGGTAGGTGGCGGCCGTGGCGTCCCCGCAGCGGGTGCAGAAGCTCCGGGAGTTCATCCGGGAGGAAGTGAGCGACATCCTCCACCGGGGGGCCAAGGACCCCCGCATCGGGTTTGTGTCGGTCACGGACGTGGAGCTCAGCAACGACCTGCGGCACGCGAAGGTGTATGTGAGCGTGCTGGGCTCCGAGGAGGAACGCGCGAAGACCATGGAAGCCCTCCAGCACGCGGCGGGCTTCGTGCGGACGGAGCTGGCCAAGCGGCTGCGCACCTACCACACCCCTGAGATCCAGTTCCGGCTGGACACCTCCATCGAGCGCGGCACCCGGGTGCTGCAGCTGCTGCGGGAGATCCACGGACAGGGAGGAGGACAGGGTGAAGGAACAGGTGGCTAGCGCCCTGCGCGCCGCGCGCCGGGTGCTGGTCGCCTGCCACGAAAGCCCGGACGGCGACTGCCTGGGCGGGGGGCTGGCCCTGCGCCTGAGCTTGGAGCGCGCGGGCAAGCAGGCGGTGGTGGCGAGTACGGACGGGGTGCCGGAGGTGTACCGGTTCCTGCCGGGCTGGGAAACGGTCGTCCACCAGCCGGAGGGCCTGGGCCGCTTCGACGTGGCGGTGGCCCTCGAGTGTCCGGACCTGCAGCGGGCGGGCCGGTTCGCGGAGGCCCTGGCGGCCTGCCCGGTGCTGGTGAACTTGGACCACCATCGGGACAACGCCGGCTACGGGCACGTCGTGTGGCAGGACCCGGAGGCGGCCTCGGTGTGCGAGATGGTCTACCAGGCGCTGCAGGAGCTTGGCGCGGAGGTGGACGAGCCGGTGGCCACGTGTTTGATGGCCGGCCTGCTGACGGACACGGGGTCCTTCCGGTACAGCTCCGTGCGGGCGCAGACGTTCGAGCTGGCGGCGGAGCTGGTGCGGCGCGGGGCCCGGCCGGACCGAATCTACGAGCGGGTGTACGAGTGGCGTCCGGTGGCTGCGGTGCGGCTGCTGGGGATGGCCCTGGAGCGGCTGCAGCTGGCCGCGGACGGCCAGGTGGCGTGGAGCGTGGTGGACGAGGACATGCTGGCGCGGGCGGGTGCGCGGTGGGAGGACACCGAGAACATCGTGGAGACGCTGCGATCCATCGCGGGGGTGCGGCTGGCGGTGCTGTTCAAGGTGGAGTCCCGGCGCGTCAAGGTGAGCCTGCGGGCGCGGGAGGGAGCGCAGGCGAACCGGGTGGCGGTCCGCTTCGGCGGCGGAGGCCACCTGGGAGCTGCGGGGTTCGTGTCGCTCGGGTCGCTGGAGCAGGTCGTGCGAGACACCCTGGAGGCCGCGGCCGCGGAGGTCCGGGCCTCGACCGCGTGAGGAGGGTGCGTTGGACGGTGTCATCAACCTGCTGAAGCCGCCCGGGATGACCTCCCACGACTGCGTGGACGCGGTCCGGCGGATCCTGCGCACCCGGCGCGTGGGCCACACGGGGACCCTGGACCCCGGCGCCGCGGGCGTGCTGGTGCTGTGCGTCGGCTCCGCCACCCGGCTCAGCGAGTTCCTCGTGGAGTCCGACAAGAGCTACCGCGTGGAGCTGTTCCTCGGTGTCAGCACCCACACGGGCGACGCGTACGGCGAGGTGCTGGAGACCCGCGAGCCGGAACGGGACTGCGCGCGGGTGGAAGAGGCCCTGCGCAGCTTCACAGGCCGCATCCAGCAGCTGCCCCCCATGGTGTCCGCGGTGCACCACGAGGGCCGGCGGCTGTACGAGCTGGCCCGCAAGGGGGTGGAAGTCCCCCGCACGCCCCGGGAGGTCACCGTGTACGAGCTGCGGGTGTTGCGGTGCCAGCCTCCCCGGGTGCTGTTCGACATCACCTGCTCCAAGGGGACGTACGTCCGGCAGCTGTGTCACGACGTGGGGGAGAAGCTGGGCTGCGGGGCCCACGCGGCGTTCATGGTGCGCACGCGGGTCGGCGCGTACACCCTCGAGGAAAGCGTCACCCTAGAGGAGCTGCAGGAGGAGGTGGCCGCGGGCCGGCTGGATCGGGTGCTCACGCCCGGTGCCGAGGCCCTACCCGGCGTGCCCGACGTGGAGGTCACCGGGACCCTGCGGGCCGCCATCGTGCACGGCCAGCCGGTGCCTCTGTGGAAGGTGGCGCCGCACCTCCAGGTGCCGCCCCGGTCTCTGGTGAAGGTGCTGGACGAGGACGGCCGGCTGCTGGCCCTGGGCCGCGCGGAGGGCGGCAAGCTGAAGCCCGTCAAGGTGTTCCGCTCGCCCGCCTCCACATGAACGTCTACCACCGGCTCGAAGACGTCCCCCCGCACCCCGCGGGGAGCTGCGTGGCCCTGGGAGTGTTCGACGGGGTTCACCTGGGGCACCGGGCGGTGCTGCAGGCGGCGGTACGGCAGGCCCGGCAGGCTGGCTGGAGGAGCGTGGCGCTCACGTTTCACCCACACCCGCAGCAGGTGGTGGCTCGCGTTCCAGACCCGTTCCTCATCCTCCCCCTGGAAGAGCGGCTCCGGCGGATCGCCACCCTGGGGTTGGACGCGGCCCTGGTGCTGCGGTTCGACAAGGCGCTGCGCCGGACCGAGCCGGAGGAGTTCGTGCGGGCGGTGCTGGTGGACGGCCTGGGTGCAAAGGCCGCGGTGTGCGGCCCGGACTTCCGGTTCGGCCGCGACCGACGGGGGGACGCGGAGCTGCTCCGGCAGCTGGGCTCAGAGCTGGGGTTTTCGGTGGAGGTGTGCCCGCCCGTGGAGGTGGGCGGGCAACGGGTGAGCAGCTCCCGGATCCGGGCGCTGCTGCGGGAGGGGCGGGCGGAGGAAGCGTGCGAGCTGCTGGCCCACCACGAGGCCGTGGCGTGCGCGGTGCACGAGGGCCGGGTCCTGCTGGCGGATGGTAGCCGCCTCCCCAAAGCGCCGGTGCTGCCGGGCGAGCCGCCGGAGCAGGCCGCACGGCGCGCGGTGGGCACGTCGGGAGTGGGCACGTGGCGCGCCGAATCCCTGGGGCGCCTAGCGATCCCTGAGTTCCTCGAGGTGTGGCACCCCTACCGCCTTTCGCACGGCTCCAACCCCCTGCCGGCGGAAACCGGGCGCTGGGAGCCGGCCGACCGGGTGCAGCTGGAAGAACCCTTCCGGCGCGTGCTCCTGAAAGCCCTGGAGGCGGTCGGGGAGGCGGGTCCGTGACGCCCGCCTGCGGGCCGGCGCAGGCGGGTGGTTTGCCCGCGCCGAACGGGCGTGCTACCATCGGGATGGCCCATGGCTGGGAGGCAATGCCCCTCGGCCGCGGGCGACTTTCTTGCTTGGAGGACGACGGTGGCGCTCTCGAAGGAGGCCAAGCAGCAGCGGATCGCGGAGTTCCAGAGGTCCCCACAGGACACGGGCTCCCCGGAGGTGCAGATCGCCATGCTCACCGACCGGATCAACAGCCTGTCGGAGCACCTCAAGGTGCATCGCAAGGACCTGCACTCCCAGCGCGGCCTGCTCAAGATGGTGGGCCAGCGGCGACGGCTGCTGCGGTACCTGCAGCGGGAGAACCCGCAGCGCTACCGGGAGGTTGTGGAGCGGCTCGGACTGCGGAAGTAACCGGCGACCCGTGGCCCGGCCAGGCAGCGGGGGTCCTTCGATCATCGAGATGCACACTCCCGCGGGAGTGTGGTTCCCGGTGATCGGCCCCTCCCTCCTGGCCCGGGAGCAGGTGGCGCCGGCGCAGAACCAGGAGGGAGAGGGGAACCATGCAGGTTGATTGGAGTGTACCCGACGCCCGGAGCGTGCGCTTCGAGGTCGGGGGCAAGGAATGGGTCATCGAGACCGGCAAGCTGGCCAAACAGGCCAACGGCGCGGTCACCGTCCGGTACGGTGAGACGGTGGTGCTGGTCACCGCCACCGCGTCGCACCAGCCCCGGGAAGGCATCGACTTCTTCCCCCTCACGTGCGACTTCGAGGAGCGGCTGTACGCGGCGGGCAAAATCCCCGGTGGGTTCTTCAAGCGGGAGGGCCGCCCGGGCGAGAAGGCCATCCTGACCGCCCGGCTGATGGACCGGCCCATCCGGCCCCTGTTCCCCAAGGGGTTCCGCAACGACGTGCAGGTGATCGCCACCACCCTGTCCGCGGACCAGATCCACCCGCCGGACGTGGCGGCGGTGGTGGGCGCGTCCGCGGCGCTGAGCCTGTCCGACATCCCGTGGGCAGGGCCCATCGGGTGCGTCCGGATCGGCCTGGTGGACGGCCAGCTGGTGGTGAACCCGACGTTGCAGCAGATCGAGAACGAAAGCCAGCTGGACCTGGTGGTGGCCGCCAGCGACGACGCCATCATCATGGTGGAGTGCGGCGCGGACGAGGTCCCGGAAGAACGGGTGCTGGAGGCCCTAGAGCTGGCCCACGCGGAGTGCCGCAGGATCACCGCCGCCATCCGGGAGCTGGTGGCCCAGGCGGGCAAGCCCAAGCGGGAAGTTCCTCTCGCTAGCCCCGATCCTGAACTGGCCCGGGAGGTCCGGGAAGCCGCGGAGGCCAGGCTGGACGCCGCCCTGCGGCACCCCGACAAGCTCAGCCGCGAGGAACAGACCCAGAGGGTCATCGAGGAGGTGGCCCAGCAGTTCGCCGAGCGCTACCCGGACCGGGTCCAGGAGGTCTCCAACCTGCTCCTGGACCTGCAGAAGGAGCTGGTGCGGCGCATGATCCTGCGGGAAGGGGTACGGCCCGACGGCCGGACCCCGACCCAGATCCGGCCCCTGTACATCGAGGTGGGGCTCATGCCCCGCACCCACGGCAGCGCCCTGTTCCAGCGCGGCCAGACCCAGGTCCTCACCCTGTGCACCCTCGGCACCGGCGAGGACGAACAGATCCTGGACGACCTCGGGATCGTGGAGAGCAAGCGGTTCATGCACCACTACGTGTTCCCGCCCTACAGCGTGGGCGAGGTCAGGCCCCTGCGGGGCCCCGGGCGCCGGGAGATCGGGCACGGGGCGCTGGCGGAACGGGCCCTGGTCCGCATGATCCCGCCGGAGGAAGTGTTCCCCTACACCATCCGCCTGGTGTCGGAGGTCCTGGAGTCCAACGGCTCCACCTCCATGGCGTCCGTGTGCGGGAGCACGCTCGCCCTGATGGACGCGGGGGTGCCCATCAAGGCGCCGGTGGCAGGCATCGCCATGGGTCTGATCACCGGCGAGGACGGCCGCATGGCCATCCTCACGGACATCCAGGGCATCGAGGATGCCATGGGCGACATGGACTTCAAGGTGGCGGGGACCCGGGAGGGGATCACCGCGCTGCAGATGGACATCAAGATCCCGGGCCTCACCCGGGAGGTCATGCGGCAGGCGTTGGAGCAGGCCCGGCAGGCGCGGCTGGCGATCCTGGACATCATGCTAGGGGTGCTGCCCGCCCCGCGGGCCGACCTGTCGCCGTACGCGCCACGCCTGCTGACCATCCACATCAACCCGGAGAAGATCCGGGAGGTGATCGGCCCCGGCGGGAAGGTGATCAACAAGATCACGTCGGAAACCGGGGTGAAGATCGACATCGAGCAGGACGGCCGTGTGATCATCGCGTCCACCGACCCCGAGGCTGCCCAGAAGGCGGTGCGGATGATCCAGGACATCGTGCGGGAGGTGGAGGTGGGGCAGACGTACCTGGGCCGGGTCACCCGGCTGGTGAACTTCGGTGCCTTCGTGGAGGTCCTGCCGGGCAAAGAGGGCCTGGTGCACATCTCCGAGCTGGCGGACCGCCGGGTGGACAAGGTGGAGGACGTGGTGAAGGTGGGGGACGAGATCCTGGTCCGGGTCAAGGAGATCGACTCCTTGGGCCGCATCAACCTGACCCGGCGCGGGTTGGGCTCCGAGGACGGCGGGGAGGCCCGCGCGCCCGTGGCCGCGGGCCCTGCCTCCGACCGGCCGCGCCAGGACCGGCCGCCGCGGAGGCCGCCGCGCAGGCCCGGCCCACGCCTGGAGCGGTAACCGGGGCACCGGTCGGGCGCCGACCGCAGAAATCACGCTTCCTGTGGTGGTGCGTTGGAGCGTTCCGTGCACGTGCGCGACACCGACTACCGCAAGACGGTGCTGCCCTCGGGGATCCGGGTGGTCACCGAGGCCCTCCCGGGGGTCCGCACCGTGGCTCTGGGCATCTGGGTGGAGACCGGCTCCCGGTTCGAGCCGCCGGGCTGGAGCGGCATCGCCCACTTCACCGAGCACATGATGTTCAAGGGCACCCGCCGCCGCACCGCCCAGCGCATCGCGGAGGAGGCGGACGCGGTGGGCGCGCAGCTGAACGCCTTCACCGACCGGGAGCACACCTGCTACTACGTCCGGGTGCTGTCTAAACACCTGCCGAAGGTCACCGACCTGCTGGCGGACATGCTCACCGGCTCCCTCTTCGAGGAGGAAGCGGTGGAGCGGGAGCGGCAGGTGATCCTCGAGGAGATCAAGATGTACGAGGACAGCCCAGACGACCTGGTCCAGGACCTGTTCCTGGAGACGGTGTGGGCGGGCGACCCGCTGGGCCGGCCAGTGATCGGGTTCCGGAAAACCGTGGAGGCGCTGCGGCGTCCGGACTTTCTGGAGTTCGTGTCCAGGGAGTACCGGTCCCCGCGCCTGCTGGTGGCGGCCGCGGGAGACGTGGACCACGACCAGGTGGTGGAGCAGGCAGGCCAGCTCCTGCAGCCCCTGGCCGCGGAGGCGCTGCCGCGGGGCGCGTCCCCGCCCTCGGTGTCCGCGGAGTCCACCTACCGGGTCAAGGACACCGAGCAGGTGCACCTGTGCTTCGGGTACCCGGGCCTCCCGCAGGGGCACCCGGACCGCTACGTGCTGGCGGTGCTGGACCACGTGGCGGGAGGCGGAATGTCCTCCCGCTTGTTCCAGGAGGTGCGGGAAAAGCGAGGCCTGGTGTACAGCGTGGGCACCTTCCTGGTGATGTACCGGGACGCGGGTGCGTTTGCCGTGTACGCGGGCACCAGCCCCGAGCGCGCCCGGGAGGTGCTGGAGGTGTCCCTGCGCGAGCTGGAGCGGCTGCGGGAGGAGCCGGTGCCGGAAGAGGAGCTGCGCCGGGCCAAGGAGTCTCTGAAGGCCAGCCTCATGCTGTCCCTGGAGGGCACCGCAAGCCGCATGTTCTTCCTGTCCAGGGCGGAGCTGTACTTCGGGCGGCGCGTCACCCCCGACGAGGTGCTCGCGGAGCTGGAGGCGGTCAGTTCGGACCGCGTGCAGGCGCTGGCCCAGCGCCTGCTGCACGACCGGCCTGCCCTGGCCGCGGTGGGCCCTGCGGACGCGGAGGCCACCACCCGCGCAGCCCTGGAGGCGGTGGTTTGAGGTGACCGCACCCCTGCGGGTGGCCGTGAGCGGGGCCGCGGGCCGCATGGGGCGCGCGGTGGTGCGGGCGGTGTGCCAGCAGCCGGACCTGCTGCTGGTGGCCGCGTTCGGCCGGCAGCGCCACCTGGGCGAGGACGCAGGAAAGGTGGCGGGAGCCGGCGCGGTCGGTGTGCCCATCCAGCCCGCGGACGCCATCCCCGGGCTTGCAGGCAAGGCGGACGTGCTGGTGGAGTTCAGCGTGGGTGACGGGGCGATGCAGAACGCCGCCCGGGCCGCGGAGGTCGGCGTGCGCCCCGTGGTGGGGGCCACCGGTTACGCGCCGGCCTGCCTGGAGACGCTGCGGGAGGCGTGCGCGCGGGGACAGGTGGGCGGCGTGGTGGCTCCCAACTTCGCCCTGGGCGCGGTGCTGCTGATGCGGTTCTGCGAGCAGGCGGCCCGCCACTTCCCCCACGTGGAGGTGGTGGAGCTGCACCACGACCACAAGCGCGACGCTCCCAGCGGCACCGCCCTGCGCACCGCGGAGCTCATCGCCCGCGCCCGCGGCGAGGCTCCGCAGCCCAAGGTGGCAGAGGAGGAAAAGGTAGCCGGCGCCCGGGGCGGCGTGCACCACGGGGTGCGGGTGCACAGTGTGCGCCTGCCGGGCCTGGTGGCCCACCAGGAGGTCCTGTTTGGCGGGCCCGGCCAGCTGCTCACCCTGCGGCACGACGCGTACAGCGAGGACTGCTTCCTGCCGGGCGTGCTGCTGGCAGTGCGTCGCGTGGCGGGCCTGTCGGAACTCGTGGTGGGCCTGGATCACCTTCTGGACGGGTGAGGTGCGCACACTCCAACGGAGCGAGGTGAGCCGCGTGCGGGACGGGTACGTGGTCGCGGTGGTGGGAGCCACTGGGGCGGTGGGCCGGCAGGCGGTGGCGTTGCTGGAGGCGCGTCGTTTCCCGGTGCGGGAGCTGCGCCTGGCCGCCTCTCCGCGCTCGGCGGGCAAGCGGCTGGACGGACACCGCGTGGTGGCCCTGTCCGACGAGGTGTTCGACGGGTGTGACATCGCCATCTTCGACGTCCCCGACGAGGTCTCCCGGGAGTGGGCGCCCAGGGCCGCGGCCAGGGGCGCGGTGGTGATCGACAACGCCGCCACCTTCCGCCTGGACCCGGAAGTTCCGCTCGTGATCCCTGAGATCAACGGCCGGCGGGTGGTGGACCGGCCCAAGGGCATCATCGCGAACCCCAACTGTACCACCGCCACCTTCCTGATGCCGTTGGCGCCCCTGCACCGGCGCTACGGCCTGCGGCGGGTCGTGGCGTGCTCTTACCAGTCCGTCTCCGGCGCCGGGCAGGCGGGGGTGGACCAACTGTGGCGGGAGGTCCGGGTGGCCGCGGAGCGCGGCGAGCCCCTGGAAGAGTCCCTGGGCAGCGCCTTCAGCCACCCCATCGTGTTCAACGTGATCCCCGCCATCGGTTCGGTCCGGGACGGCGGCCACACCAGCGAGGAGATGAAGGCGCAGGCGGAAAGCCGCAAGATCCTCGAGCACCCCACCCTGGAGGTGGGGATCACCTGCGTGCGGGTGCCGACCCTGGTGGGCCACGGCGTGGCCGTGCACGCTGCCTTCGACCGCAAGCCCGACCTGGACGAAGTCCGCGAGCTGTTGCACTCCGCGCCCGGGGTGGAGGTGGTGGACGACCCGCAGGCGGGCCGCTACCCGACACCCCTGCAGGCCGCAGGCCGCGACCCGGCGTACGTGGGCCGCGTCCGCTTCGACGGGGCGGGTAACCTCGCCTTCTTCGTCGTGGCGGACAACCTCCGCAAGGGCGCGGCGCTGAACGCGGTGCAGATCGCAGAGACCGTGGTGGCCCTGCAGCCGGACCTACGGGTGCCGGCGTCACGGGCCTGAGGACAGCGGCGCGCGGTTCAGCACGCCCCCCCCCACCACGGGGCGGACAGACGCCCTCGGTGAGCCAGCGGGCCTGCCGGTTGAGGGTGCGCCGGCGCAGACACCGGTAGGCTGTGCCCCTCCGCAGCCGCGGCTGCGAGCTTCCGGGGTCAGGCGACCTCGAGAGGGGAGACCTGGACGAGGGCGTCCTCGAGTTCCACCTCCAGCGTGTACCGTCCTGCGGGCACGCGGTCGAACGCGAACTGCCCCACCGTGTCCACTGCTTCCTCCTCGTGGTAGGTGGGGCCGACGAGGCGGGCTCGGGCCTGCCCACCCGGCTCAGCCTCGCCCGACACGATTCCGGCCACCGTGCGCAAGGAGGGGTTCTGCGGGTCTTCCGTGATGGACACCGACAGGGTGAACTCGCCAGCCTGGTACGTGGCCGAGGCCAGCTGCACGGTGCCGCGCACGGCGTAGGCGGGTGCGGGCTCCGCCACCTGGAGCTGCGGCACCCACTGGGCCACCAGAACCCGCAGGTCCGGCTGGTCCCGCGTCCTTAGGAAGCGCTCGAGCGCGGCGAGTTCCTCCTGGCACCGCGGGCAGTTCCGCACGTGCGCTTCCACCTGTTCCCTGCCCTCTTCCAGGACGCCCAGGTGGAGCTCTCCCAGAACGTGAGGTTCCGGGCAGGCGAACCGGTAGAGCTGCCTGGTGAGTGCGCGGTCGAGCGCTTCGTCTGGGTCCATGGTTCCTCGCCTCCATCCTACCTGAACAAACGACGCGGACCGGTGTTTTCGACCGGAGGATCCAAGGCCGTGATCCAAAAGTACCTCAAGAGGCGAAACGCAAACGCTTGAGCGATAGACAGTAGAAATGTCAGGACGGATTGGTCGAATAGACCGACCCAAATGCTCGCTAATGCCAAGCAACGTGGTAGAATGAAGCGAACATGGGCCGGCTGGTGGGGGAGGTCAGGAAGAGCTTCGGGCTGCGCGTACACGAGGCGCGGACTGCCGCGGGGCTGTCGCAGCGGGAGCTGGCGCGAGCCCTGGGGTTGCGCAGCGCCGTGGCGGTCGGCGACTGGGAGCGGGGCAAGGGCTTCCCCAGGTTCGAGACCTTCCTGCGGCTGTGCGAGGTCCTCAACCAGCCGCCGGCTTTCTTCCTGGAGGGTTACGCCGAACCCCCTAGCCGCGACGACCCCCTCCAGGCCATCGAACGGCTGGAGCAGCGGATGCAGCAGCGCCACCTGGAGCTTCTGCACCGCCTGGAACAGCTGCCCGCGGAGGTCAGCGGGTGCGTGCCCCCCGACGAGGTGATCCGTTTCCTCGACTCCATGGACTTCGAGCAGGACGTGCTCCCAAAGCTACCCCTGGACGTGCGGGGAGCTCTGAGGGCCCGCAAGCTCCCGCCGGGGCTCGAGGAGGCAGCTTACGGGATCGCCCGGAACGCGGCCTGGCACGCCTGGGACGTCACCCGGGACGCCGTGCGCGGGTGGCTGCGCCGCCAGCGCCGTCCCTGAGGCCCTGCCGGAAAACGTCAACGGGAGCCGCCCCGAGTGACCTGCCCGGCTTGCGCCGGTTCGACCTCTCGGGACCTCGCTCCCGTTGACGGCGTTATTATACCCAGGACTGTCACGGACGCGCAATGGGGAACAGTTGACCGCCCTCCCGCAAGGCGCCCTCCGCGTGACCGCTTTGGGTGCCAGGCCGGCTCTCGGTTCACGTCCCGGGCGGCGTCGCGGGGCGCCGAATCTTTGAGACGGCGCGGAACCGCTCGGCAGGGGCGGGTGAAGGAGCCGCAGAACCCGCCGCGCGGCAGGCCCGTGGTCGCTCGCCACCGCTGCCGGCGGCGCGTTACAATGCGTCCGGCCATGGCGTTCACCGTAGAAGACTTCCAGGACCTCCTCCGGCTGCTCCGGGAGCACCCCGAGTGGAAGGACCAGCTGCGCCAGGTATTGCTCGCAGACGGGCTGGCTGGGACGCTTCAGGAGCTCGCGCAGGAAGTCCGCCGGCTCGCCGAGGCCCAGGCCCGGACGGCAGAGGAACTACGGGTCCTCGCGCAGGTGCAGGCTGGGACGGGCGAGCGGGTCGGACGTCTTGAGGAGGCTGTGGCGCGTCTGGTCGAGGCACAGGCCAGGACAGACGAGCGGGTCGGGCGTCTTGAGGAGGCTGTGGCGCGTCTGGTCGAGGCACAGGCCAGGACAGACGAGCGGGTCGGGCGTCTTGAGGAGGCTGTGGCCCGGCTGACCGAAGCCCAGGCCCGGACGGAGCAGGAACTCCGAGCCCTTGTCCAGGCCCAGGCCAACATGCAGGAGGAGATACGGATTCTGGCCCGGGCCCAGACCGAGACCGAGAAGACGCTGAAGGCCTTGGTGGACACCGTGGCCACCTTGAAGGGCGAGAACCTGGAGCGGCGGTACCGCGAGAGGGCGGCCTCCTACTTCCAGCGCATCCTGCGCCGGGTCCGCCTGGTAGACCACCAGCAGCTGGGGCTGCTCCTGGACGACGCCCTGGACCAGAGGCGCATCACCCCAGAAGAACGCGCCAGGGTGCTGGACGCCGACGTCGTGGTGGCGGGGACTTTTGAGGATCGGGAGGTGTACCTGCTGGCCGAGGTGTCGGGTACCGTCACCGCGGACGACGTGCGCCGGGCGCGGGAGCGTGCCGCGGTCCTGGAGAAGGCCACCGGCCGCCGGGTTCTCGCGGCGGTGGCCGGGCAGCAGCTTTCGGAGGACCCGGAGACCCGCAAGGAAGCGGCAACGGTCTGGCAGGTACTGGACGGCCGGGTGTCACCTCCGAGTTAGGGTGATCGGGACCCACCGCGTCCCAGCGGGTCTCGCAGGGCCGCCTGGCGGGGTGCCAGGTGCGCGGCCGGAGCCGGACGTACAGCCTTTGACCCCGTTCCGCCAACCCGCACAGGCCACGTCCTTGGCCAATGGCACGAGGGCCGCCTCCGCAAAACCAGAGTTCCGGAGGTAGTGTCCGAGCGTGGCCTCGCCGGTGCGGGAGGATCCCGCGCACTCAAGGCACAGGACGGCCGGCGGCACCGCCGGGCTGCCACTGCCCCCGACGGTACCGGAGGAGTTACCGGGTGCGTCGAAACGCTCGGAATCGTGCGTTTGTCCGGTTGGAGGTACCGGGCTGGAGGGCCGGTTGCGGGGTCAAGGGTCCGGGGGTAGGTTAGGAGGGAAGCGGGATGGCGACGGTCGGTGGAGGAACGGCTGGCGTTTGTGGAGGGGCGGGTGCAGGAGCTTTCGGGCGGGCAAGGGCAGCTGCGGGAGGACGTCCGGGCTCTTGTGTCGCGGGTGGAGGTGATGGAAGTGCGGCTTACGAGCCGGCTTGACCTGTTGGGCGACCGCCTGAGCACCCCGATGGGCGCCCTGGGACCGGAAGCTGGACCGGGTGCGGGAGGAGCTAGCGTGAAGATCGCGGCCGTAGACGACAGGCAGGGTCGCCAGGGGGCAGCTCTGGAGGGGAGGACGGGGGCGTGGATGCGGTGGCTGGTGGGGACCCTCGTGGTGGCCATGGCCGGGCAGGTGGGGGTGATGTCGCAGGTGGTGGTCCGCTGAGGCGTTGACGGGCCCCGCTCCGGGCCGGACCGTCGTCCGCCAGGGGTTCGGCCGCAGGTGGACGCGGAAGATCGCCTCACGGGCCGGCCTGCCAGGAGACCGACCAGGACCTTGCGTCGAAGCGGCTGGGCGAAACAGGCAATCACACGTTCGCAAAGTCGGCGGGGAGGTTCAGGTTTGTCGCGGAAGGAGGTCTAACTCGCGGGCGAGGTGGGCACAAATACTACGGCGACCAAACGGGCGGAGGACCTGTGTCCGGGGTGCGGCGGCAACTCTCCGCTGGGGACCGGGAAAATGCCCGGTCGGGTGGTCTGGGATGCGGGGCGTTTTGGGTAAGAACTTGAGCAGAACTGGGTTGTGGAAGGAGGTGGTGGCACGGAGGTTGCTCCGAGCTGGCGCCCGGAAGGGCGCGAGGACTTCTCACGAGTAACGGTGTGAAGGAGGGAGGAGATGCTGGAACGGATCTGGAAGGTGCGGCGTGACCAGAGGGGCTTCACCCTCATCGAGCTGATCATGGTACTCGTAATCCTCGGCATCCTGCTGGCCCTGGCGCTCCCGTCGTACCTGGGCACGCGGAGGAAGGCGTACATCGCAGA
>JANXBY010000016.1 GCA_025060455.1 Armatimonadota bacterium | reverse complement strand
GCGCCTGTGCCTGCAGGCGCTTCCGGCCCTCGTTCGGCCGGGGGTGCGGGTGGTGGACGTGGGCACAGGTTCCGGAATCCTCGCCATTGCGGCGGCGAAGTTGGGGGCACGGGTGGTAGCGGTGGACTGCGACCGGCTGGCCTGCCAGATCGCCCAGGAAAACGTCCGCGCCAACAGGGTGTCCCAACGCGTGTCGGTCCGGTGCGGGGACCTGCTGGGACCCGTCCGGGGGCGGGCCGATGTGGTACTGATGAACATCACCGCAGAAGTGCTGCTGCGGGCCGTCCCGGAGGTAGTCCGACACCTGCGGCCCGGCGGGACGTGGGTGGCCTCCGGGATGGTGGCGTCCAACGCGACCTCCGTTCTGCAGGCTGCACGGGAGCACGGTCTGGAGGTGCGGCGGATGATGCGCCAGGGCGAGTGGCGGGCCGCGGTGTTCCGGCTTCCGGGGGGGGACAGGCTGCGTCGGGCGTGACGGACAGCGAGCCGCTGGTGTAGGGTGAGGCGCCTCCTCGCAAGCCCAGACCCCCAAGACCGGTCGGTGCTGCTGCTGGACGCCAGGCAGCTCCGCCACGCGGTTCGGGTGCTGCGCATGCGGCCGGGCGACCGCTTCGTGGCCTTTGACGGACTGGGCCACCAGTGGGAGGCCGAGCTGGTGGAGACAAGGGTTCCGGGGCGTGCTCGGGTGCTGCGGGAGCTGCCACCTGCCGCGGTGCCCTACCGGCTGACGGTCTACCAGGCGATTCCCAAGGGAGACCGCATGGACCTGGTGGTGCGGATGGGCACCGAGCTCGGGGTATCGGAGTTCGTGCCGGTGCGAACGCGGCGGACGGTGGCCACAGGCGACCGGCAGTACCGGTGGCGGCGGGTGGCCGCGGAGGCCGCCAAGCAGTGTGGGAGGTCCACCGTCCCGGAGGTAGCCCCCGTAGTGGAGTTCGGCCAGGCGGTGGACAGGTTCCGACAGCATGAGGTGCGGTTGGCGCTGTGGGAAGGTGGGGGGCGCCCCCTGGCCTCGGTGCTGTACGAGTCGAGGGGGGACGACCTGGGGATCTTCGTGGGCCCGGAGGGCGGGTTCGACCCTCAGGAAGTGGCGTCCCTGGAACGGGTGGGAGTGCTGTGCACCCTGGGGCCTTTGGTCCTGCGCACGGAGACCGCGGCGGTGGCCGCCGCAGCGGTGGTCCTGGCCCTACGGGGCTTTACTTCACCCCGCGCCGCTGCTACATTGGGCCAGAGGCCATGAAGGCTCTCCGGGAGGGAGCTATGGCTGGGAAACCCCTTCTGACCCGAAGAGTCTCGAGGGCAGCCCGCCCAAACCCTCCAAGGGGTCTCCGGTAGCGCGACAAACCGGCGCCCTTTCGTGGCCTTGCATAGACATGCAACTAGATGCATACTCATGCCACGGAGGTGCCGCGTGACGGAGGCGTACCTGGCGCTAGAGGATGGCTTGGTGCTACGGGGCCGGAGTGTGGGGGCGGACGGTGAGGCCGCGGGCGAGGTGGTGTTCACCACCAGCATGACCGGCTACCCGGAGGTGCTCACCGACCCCTCGTACGCGGGGCAGATCGTGGTGATGGCGTTCCCCATGATGGGCACCTACGGAGTGGACCCAGGCTGGGCGGAGTCCCGGCGCCCGTTCCTGCGCGGGTTCGTGGTGCGCCACTGCAGCCCGTACACGTACCACTGGGCAGGCCGAACCCCTCTGGCGGATTACCTGCGCCGATGGGGGGTGGTGGCGTTGGAAGGAGTGGACACCCGCAGGCTGGTGCGGCACCTGCGGTCCGGGGGGCTCAAGCGCGGGGTACTCGCCACCGGCGCCCGCGACCCCGACCAGCTGGTGCAGCAAGCGCGGGCGGTGCCCGACCTGTCGTGCGTGGACGTGGTGGAGGAGGTTTCGCCTCCTGCCCCCTTCACCCTCCCGGGAGACGGACCCAGGGTGGCGGTGCTGGACTGCGGGCTGAAGCTCGGGATCGCGCGGGAGCTTGCTGCCAGGGGCTGTGAGGTGGTGGTGGTGCCCCACCGGGCCACCGCCGCGGAGATCCTGGCGCTGAGCCCGCAGGGCGTGGTACTCAGCAACGGGCCGGGCGACCCCGCTCGGCTGCAGGCCGCCGCCCGCGAGGTGCGCGCCCTGTGGGGGCGGGTGCCGGTGTTCGGCGTGTGCCTGGGCAACCAGCTGCTGGCCCTCGCAGCAGGCGCGAGGACCTTCAAGCTGCCCTTCGGCCACCGGGGATCCAACCACCCCGTGCTGGAGGTCAGCTCCGGGCGCGTGCGCATCACCACCCAGAACCACGGGTATGCGGTGGACGAGGCAAGCCTGCGGGGAACCGGGCTGCGGGTGACCCACCGCAACCTGCACGACGGCACCGTGGAGGGGCTGGAGCACGAGCACCTACCGGTGTTTGCGGTGCAGTTCCACCCGGAGGCGCGGCCGGGGCCCCAGGACAGCCGGGACCTGTTCGACCGCTTTCTGCAGCGGGTTCGGGGCGCACAGCAGGCCGCCGCTGGGGCGGCCGGGAAGGTCTGACGTGCCCAGGCGCACAGATCTACAGAAGGTGGCGGTGATTGGCTCCGGTCCCATCGTGATCGGGCAGGCCGCGGAGTTCGACTACTCGGGGACGCAGGCCTGCCGCGCGCTGGCCGAAGAGGGGGTGGAGGTGGTGCTGGTCAACAGCAACCCCGCCACCATCATGACCGACCCGGAGACCGCAGACCGCGTGTACCTGGAGCCCCTCACCGCGGCCTCCGTGGCCCGGGTGCTGGAGGTGGAGCGCCCCCAGGGCCTGCTGGCCACCCTGGGTGGACAGACCGCCCTGAACCTGGCCGCGGAGCTGGCCCGCACAGGGGTCCTGGAACGTTTGGAAGTGGAGCTGCTGGGCACGCCCCTGCACGCCATCCACAACGCGGAGGACCGGGAGCGGTTCAGGGACCTGATGGTCCGCATCGGCGAGCCGGTGCCGGAGAGCACCGTGGCCTGCACGCCGGAGGAGGCGGTGGCGTTCGCCGAGGCCATCGGAGGCGAGGTGGTGATCCGGCCAGCCTTCACCTTGGGCGGCACCGGTGGAGGGCTGGCGTCCGGCCGCAAGGCGGTGTACGAGGCCGCCGCCCGGGGAATCTCTGCCAGCCCCATCGGCCAGGTGCTGGTGGAGCGCAGCGTGCGCGGCTGGAAGGAGATCGAGTACGAGGTGGTGCGCGACGCGGACGACAACGCCATCACCGTGTGCAACATGGAGAACGTGGACCCCATGGGCGTGCACACGGGCGACAGCATCGTGGTGGCGCCCAGCCTGACCCTCAGCGACCGGGAGCACCAGATGCTGCGCAGCGCGGCGCTGCGCATCGTCCGGGCGCTGGACGTGCGGGGGGCATGCAACGTGCAGTTCGCCCTGGATCCTACCTCCGAACGGTACTACGTGATCGAGGTGAACCCGCGGCTGTCCCGCAGCAGCGCCCTGGCCAGCAAGGCCACGGGCTACCCCATCGCGCGGGTGGCGGCGAAGATCGCGCTGGGCTACCGCCTGTGGGAAATCCAGAATCCCATCACCCGCGGCACCGCGTGCTTCGAGCCGGCACTGGACTACGTGGTGGTGAAGATCCCCCGGTGGCCGTTTGACAAGTTCGCGGACTCGGACCGCCGCCTGGGCACCCAGATGAAGTCCACGGGGGAGGTCATGGCCATCGGCCGGACCTTCACCGAGGCGGTCCTGAAGGCGGCCCGGTCCGTGGAAGCGGGCGTGGTGGGGCTGTACCACCCGCGTCTTGCGGGGCTTCCCGACGACGCCCTGTGGGCCCGCGCCCAGACCCCGTGCGACGAGCGTCTGTGGGCGATGGCGGAGCTCCTGCGCCGGGGTTGCAGCCCTGAAGATCTGAGCCGCCGGAGCCTGGTGGATCCCTTTTTCGTGTGGGAGCTGAAGCGGGTGGTGGACGTGGAGCGCCGCCTGGCCCACGACCGGTCCGACGAGGCCCTGGCAGAGGCCAAGCAGGTGGGGCTCTCGGACGCGGAGGTGGCCCGAGTGTGGGGGACCACCGAAGAGGCGGTACGGGAGCGGCGCCGGGGCGCGGGGCTGCGGCCCACCTACAAGCTGGTGGACACGTGCGCGGGCGAGTTCCCCGCGGCCACCCCGTACTACTACAGCACGTACGAGGACGAGGACGAGGCCCCGGAGGACCCGCGGCCGTGCGCGGTGGTGCTGGGTTCCGGACCCATCCGCATCGCTCAGGGCATCGAGTTCGACTACAGCACGGTGCACGCGGTGCGGTCCCTGCGGGAGGCGGGGGTGCGGGCGGTGGTAGTGAACTGCAACCCGGAGACCGTCAGCACCGACTTCGACACCTCCGACCGGTTGTACTTCGAGCCCCTCTCGGTGGAAGACGTGCTGCACGTGGTGGAAAAGGAAAAGCCGCTGGGCGTGTTGGTGCAGTTCGGAGGCCAGACCGCGTTGAACCTGGCAGGGCCTCTGCACCGGGCGGGCGTGCGCGTGCTGGGGACGTCCGTGGACAGCCTGGACGTCTCCGAGGACCGGGAGAAGTTTGACGCTCTGCTGGCCGAGCTGGGGATCCCCCGCCCGCCTGGGGGAGCGGTGCGGTCGGTGCAGCAGGCACGGGAGCTGGTGGAGCGGGTAGGGCTTCCCGTGTTGGTGCGGCCCTCGTACGTCCTGGGCGGCCGCGCCATGCGGGTGGTGTACTCGAGAGAAGAGCTGGACCGGGTGGTGGCCGCCGCCCTGGAGGTGGACCCGGACCGTCCGGTGCTGGTGGACCGGTACCTTCCGGGGGTGGAGCTGGAGGTGGACGCCATCGGCGACGGGACCAACCTGCTCCTGCCCGGGCTGATGCAGCACGTGGAGCGTGCGGGGGTGCACTCCGGGGATAGCATGACGATCTTCCCGGCTCCGGCCCAGCCGCCCGAGGTGGCATCCCGAGTGGTGGAGATCCTGCAGGCGTTAAACCGCGCCCTGGGGGTGCGGGGGTTTTTGAACGCCCAGTTCGTGGTCCACCACTACCGCGTCTACCTCCTGGAGGTGAACCTGAGGGCCAGCCGCACGGTGCCCTTCGTGAGCAAGGTGCTGGGAGTGCCGCTCGTGCAGGTGGCCACGCGGGTCATGCTCGGAGCTTCTCTGGCCGAGCTGGGCTTCCCAGGGGTCTACCACCTCCCGAGGCCCCGGCAGGTGGGCGTGAAGGCACCGGTGTTCAGCAGCGAGAAGTTGCCGGGTGCGGAGGTCGCGGTGGGTCCGGAGATGCGGTCCACGGGCGAGGTGATTGGCCTGGACCGACACGTGGCGGGAGCGCTGTACAAGGCCTTCGTGGCCGCCGGGGTGCGGCTGCCCCTGCAGGGACCTGTGGTCCTTTCCGTGGCCCGGAGGGAACGCGGGGAGGCGGTCCGGCTGGCCCGCCGGGCGGTGGCAGGCGGGCTGGCGGTTTGGGCAACACCCGGCACCGCGGAGGCCCTGCAGCGGGCAGGGGTACCCCACCGTCGGGTGGAGTACGAGGAGTTGCTCGCCGCGGTGCGGGGCCGGAGGGTTGGGACGGTGGTGTGCGTGCCCACGTCCGGCTACGACCCCACGCGGCCCGGGTTCCGCCTGCGGCGGGCGGCCTCGGAGGCCCGGGTACCGTGCCTGACCTCCCTGGAGACGGCGTGGGCGCTGCTGGACGCCGTGGAGTTCGCAAGCACCCAGCCGGTCCCGCAGCCCACCGCGGGGCCCGCGGCCCTGGGCTGACCCCGGTCGGGAAGCGCGCCACCTGCGCCCGTCGTATGATTTAGCAGGAGGATGCCGTGAACACCCGTGAGATCACCGTGGGCGGACTGCTCACCGCTATCGCGCTGCTGATCCCCTTCGCGTTCCGCGGGACGCCCCTTCAGCTGTTCATCCCCGCCTTCCAGTACTCCGCCACCTTCGCGTCCCACGTGCCGTCCATGCTGAGCATGCTGGTCAGCCCCGCGGTGGCGGCGCTGGTGGGGCTGGGGTCCGCGGTGGGGTTCACCATTACCCTGAACCCCGTGATCGGTGCGCGGGCTTTCACCCACGCGGTGTGGGGGGGCCTGGGAGCGCTGCTACTCCGCCGCGGGTGGCCGTTCTGGGCGGCGCTGGCGGCAGCCCTCCCCGTGCACGCGGTGGGCGAAGGGCTGGCGGTGTGGTGGCTGGGCACGGGCTTCCAGGCCGGGTTGTTCGTGGCCGCGGGCACCGTCCTACACCACCTGGTGGACAGCGGCATCAGCCTGGCGGTGTTCCGGCTGGTGCTGCCGGTGTTGCGGCCGCAGGGCGCAGGAGGAGCCTGAGGGACTCCCGAGGTGGCGCGCTACCACGTCATCACCTACGGCTGCCAGATGAACGTCCGGGACTCCGAAACCCTGGCGGGGCTGCTAGAGTCCATGGGCTACGAGCCCGCAGACCGCCCGGAGGACGCGGACGTGGTTCTGGTCAACACCTGCACGGTGCGGGAAGGGGCGGACGAGCGCGCATACGGGCGGCTCGGGGAGCTGCGGCGGCTCAAGCAGCAGAAGCCCGGGCTGGTCCTGGGGGTGGCGGGGTGCTTGGTGCAGAAGGACCGGGAGGAGGTGCTCCGGCGGGCGCCCCACGTGGACCTGGTGTTCGGCGTGCACAACCTGCACCGGCTCCCGGACCTGCTGCGCCAGGTGCAGGAGGGCTGCCAGCGGGTGTACGAGGTGTGGGACCGCCGGCCCAAGGACGAGCCCCTGCCCGTGCTGCCCGCGGCCCGGCGGGGCCGGGTGCGCGCGTACGTGAACGTTATCCACGGGTGCAACAAGTTCTGCACCTTCTGCATCGTGCCGTTCGTTCGGGGCCGGGAGCGGAGCGTGCCGCCGGACCAGGTGGTGGCAGAGGTGCGGGAGCTGGCCGCCCAGGGGTTCGTGGAGGTCACCCTCCTGGGCCAGAACGTGGACTCCTACGGCCACGACCTGCGGCCCCGTACGGACCTGGCGGACCTGCTCCGGCGGGTGCACGAGGTGGACGGGATCCAGCGGATCCGGTTCACCACCAGCCACCCCCGGGATATGACGGAGAAGCTGATCCGCACCGTGGCGGAGCTGCCCAAGGTCTGCGAACACATCCACCTGCCCGTGCAGTCCGGGGACGACGAAGTCCTCCGGCGCATGCACCGCACGTACACGGTGTCCGACTACCTGCGCACCGTGGACCGGATCCGGCACCACATGCCGCAGGCCAGCATCACCACGGACCTCATCGTGGGCTTTCCCGGAGAGACGGAAGAACAGTTTGAGAACACCCTGCGGCTGGTGGAGCGGGTGGGCTTCGACGCCTGCAACACCGCCGCCTACTCGCCCCGCCCGGGTACCAAGGCGGCCACCTTCCCTGACCAGGTGGACGAGGCCACGAAGCAGCGGCGGCTGTGGGCCCTCAACCAGCTGGCAGAGCGGGTGGCGTACGCGCGGAACCGGCCCCTGGTGGGCACCACCCAGGAGGTGCTGGTGGAGGAGGCCGGCCGGCACGGCGGGGTGGTGGGCCGGACGCGGACCAACAAGGTGGTTACCCTGGACGGCCCTCCGGAGTGGGTGGGGCGGGTGGTGGCGGTCCGCGTGACGGAAGCCGGGTCGTGGGTCCTCCGGGGTGAGGCCTTGGTCCAAACGGCGGTGGGGTGAGGGGAGGGCTCCTGGGCCGCCGGCTCACCGTCGGCCCTTCAGCGGCGCAAGAACCAACCGTCCAGCTGGTCCACGCGTACCACCACCAGGGTGGGCCTGCCGTGAAAGCAGGTGTAAGGGTCGTCGCAGTCGGCCAGCTGGTCCAGCAACGCGGACATCTCCTCGGGTGAAAGCGGGTCGCCAGCGCGCACCGCGCTGTGGCAGGCCACCACGCTGGCGGCGCGTTCCACGGCCCGCTGCCCGGCGGTGGGTACGCCGTCCCACAGGCCTTCCCGGAGGCACGCCCGGAGGACCGCCTCCGGATGCAGCCGCCCGGCCACCACGGGCACCGACCGCACGAGGACCGTGGTGCCGCCGAACGGCTCCACCTCCAGCCCGAGTTCCTTCAGGACGGGCGCCACCGCCAGGGCCACCGCGGCCTCGGACGGACTCAGTTCCACCGCGGCGGGGGTGGCCAGGAGCTGGGCGCACCGCCCCGCCTGGCGTTCCCTCATCAGCCGCTCGTACAGCACCCGCTCGTGAGCCGCATGCTGGTCCACCACCACCAGGCCCTCCGTGGAGTCCGCGAGCAGGTAGGTGTTGCGCAGCTGGCCCAGCAGGCGTAGCCGCGGGAGCTTGCGGCGGGGATGTTCTGGAAGCACCGCCAGCTGGAAGGCTTCCCGCACCGCCCACCCGCCCTCCGGCGGCGCCGGCGCCGCCACGGAGGAGGTCGCCACCACGCGGACCGCAGGCCTGGATCGGTATCCTTCCCGCACTACCCGCTCCACGAGGGCGAACACACGGCTCTCCTCCGAAAACCGCACCTCCAGCTTGCGCGGGTGCACGTTGGGGTCCACCTGCTCGGGCGGCATGTCCAGGTGCAACACGCAGACAGGGTAGTGTCCGGTGAACACCAGGGTGCGGGAGCCCTGCTCCACCGCGCGGCTCAGCAGGGCGCTGGTGACGGGACGCCGGTTCACGAAGAAGTACTGTCCGGAACGACTGCGCCGGGCTAGGGCGGGCGGGGCCAGAAACCCCCACACCCGCACGGCGCCAGCGGACGCCTCCACGGGCAGCAGCTCCTCCGCGGAGACACCCAGGACGCGGGCAGCCCGCTGCGCGGGCGGCTCCGCGGGCCAAGAGGCCACCTCGCGGCCGTCCCGGGCCACCCGGAACGCCACGTCCGGACGCGCCAGGGCGTGCCGTTCCACCACGTCCAGACACAGGGCGGCCTCACGGGCTTGGGACCGCAGAAACGCCCGGCGGGCGGGCGTGTTGTAGAACAGCCGCCGCACGGTGACCACGGTGCCCCTGGGCGCGCTGGCGGGCTCCGCTCGGGGTTCGGAACCCCCTTCCACCCGCACCCGGGTGGCCTGCTGCCCGTCGCACGTGAGGACCTCCACGTAGGACACCGCGGCGATGCTCGGAAGCGCCTCCCCGCGGAAGCCCAGGGTGCGCACACGCCGCAGGTCCTCCGGCCCCGACAGCTTGCTGGTGGCGAACCGGCGCAGGCACAGCCCCGCGTCCTCAGGGTCCATGCCCTCTCCGTCATCGGACACCCGCACCAGGTCGAAGCCGCCGCCGGAGAACTCCACCGTCACCCGCCGGGCGCCCGCGTCGAGGGCGTTTTCCACCAGCTCCTTGACCACCGAGGCGGGCCGCTCCACCACCTCTCCCGCGGCGATGCGGTCGGCCAACCACGACTCCAGCACGCGGATGCGGCCCACCTCAGGGCTTCCCGGGGCGCAGGCGGACCACCTTGGGCCCCTCCGCGGCGGCCCGCTCGCGCACCCGCTGCTGTAGCTCGTAGAGCTTGTTCAGGGCCTCCAGGGGCGTGATGGACGCCAGGTCCAGGGAGGCCAGCTCTGCTTCCACCTCAGAGGGCTGCCAGAGGGGCAACGCCATCTGCACCGCCCGGCCCCGCCGCGCCAGGGCCCCTCCGGGCCGCGCGAGGCCCTGCAGCTCTTCCAGAAGCTCCGCGGCCCGCGCGCTGACCTCCCGCGGGACGCCCGCCAGCCGCGCCACGTGGATCCCGTACGCCCGGTCGGAGGCGCCGTCCGTCACCCGGCGCAGGAACACCACCCTGTCACCTTCCTCCCGCACCAGGACGTTCAGGTTGAACACGCCCTCCAACCGGCCCGCCAGCTCGGTGAGCTCGTGGTAGTGGGTGGCGAACAGGGTACGCGGGCGGGCGTGAGCCCACAGGTACTCCACCACCGCCCACGCGATGCTGAGGCCGTCGTAAGTGGCGGTCCCGCGGCCCACCTCGTCCAGGATCACCAGGCTCCGCTCGGTGGCGTGGTGCAGGATGTTGGCGACCTCCTGCATCTCCACCAGGAAGGTGCTGCGGCCCCCTGCCAGGTCGTCCGCGGCCCCGACCCGGGTGAACACCCGGTCCACCAGGCCCACCCGCGCGGCCCGGGCGGGCACGAAACACCCTGCCTGCGCCAGGATGACCAGCAGGGCGTTCTGCCTGAGGTAGGTGGATTTGCCCGCGAAGTTGGGGCCGGTGACGAGCGCGATGCGGCGCCGGCGGTCCATCCGGAGGTCGTTGGGCACGAAGGGGTCTTGCAGGAGCCGCTCCACCACCGGGTGCCGCCCCGCCTCCACCTCCAGCACGGGCTCGTCCACCAGCTGCGGGCGGGTGTAGCCGTAGGCCTCGGACGCCTCCGCGAAGGCACACAGCACGTCCAGGGTGGCCACCGCGGAGGCGGTGGCGAGCAGGGAGGGGCCACAGGCGGCCACGCGCTCCCGCAGGCGGCAGAACAGCTCGTACTCCCGCTCCTTCTGCCGCTCCTCCGCGTGCAGGATCAAAGCCTCGCGCTCCTTCATCTCGGGCGTGACGTAGCGCTCCGCACCCACCAACGTCTGCCGGCGCTCGTAGTCCGGCGGGACACGGTCCCGGTGGGGGCGGGTGACCTCGATGTAGTAGCCGAAGACCTTGTTGAAGCCCACCCGCAGGCTGCGGATTCCCGTGCGCTCCCGCTCCCGGGCTTCCAGGTCCCGGACCCACCGCTTGGCCTCTGCCGCGGCGCGGCGCAACTCGTCCAGCTCGGGGTCGTAGCCCTCGCGCACAAGCCCCCCGTCCCGCGGGTTGGCGGGCGGGTCGTCCACCAGGGCCCGGAGCAGCTCGTCCCGCAGCTCGGGGTGAGGGTCCAGCTGCTCGGCCAGTTCCCGCAGCAGCGCCGCCTGGAACCGGGAAGCCGCGGCTCGGAGCTCCGCCACCGAGCTCAAGCTGCGTGCCAGGGCCACAAGATCCCGGGGCGTGGCGGATCCGTGGCCGCAGCGCCCCACCAGCCGCTCCAGGTCTGCCACCTCGGACAGCCGCTGCTGCAGCCGCGGGCGGTCCGCGGAGGCGATGAGCTCCTGCACCGCGTCCAGCCGCGCCTCGATGCGCTGCCGGTCCAGGAGCGGGGCCAGCAACCACCGCCGCAGCAGCCGGCCGCCCATGCTGGTGCGCGTGCGGTCCACAACCCCCACCAGGGTGGCCCTGCGGTCCGTGCCCACCATTGGCTGGAGCAGCTCTAAGCTGCGCACGGCTCCCGGGTCCAGGTACATGGCGTCGTGGGGCCGGTACACCTGAAGGCGGTGGATGTGCCGGAGCCCGCTGCGCTGTGTCTCCCGCAGGTACTGCACCAGCGCGCCCGCGGCGCCGGTGGCCAGGGGGGTTTCTCGGCAGCCGAACCCGTCCAGGGACACCACCCCGAACTGGTCGCACAACACCCGGGTGGCCTCCTCCAGCTCGAACCGCCACGCCTCGTACGGCGTGTGGGCCCCGGCCACCGCCTCCGGCAGCGGCACGCCCTCCGGGTGCAGCACCTCCCGGACGGAAAGCCGTACGAGCTCCGCCACCGCGTCATCCGGCGCGAGCTCCGTGGCGCGGAACTCCCCGGTGGACAGGTCTGCCACGGCCAGGCCCCAGCGGTCCGGTGCGGGGTTGACGGCGGCCAGCCACACGTTCTCCCTGGGTGGCAACAGGGCTTCTGAGGTCACGGTGCCCGGGGTCACCACCCGCACCACCTCGCGGCGCACCAGCCCCTTGGCCTTCCTGGGGTCCTCCACCTGCTCGCAGATGGCAACGCGGAAGCCCCGCTCCAGCAGGCGGCTCAGGTACGACTCCAGGGTCTGGTGGGGGATGCCGCACATGGGCACCCGCTTGCCCTTGGCCACGGGCCGGGAGGTGAGGGTGAGGTCCAGGACCCGGGACGCCACCTCCGCGTCCTCGCCGAACAGCTCGTAGAAGTCTCCCAGCCGGAACAGGAGCAGGGCCCCCGGGTACGCCCGCTTGAGGGCGTGGTACTGCCGCATCATGGGGGTGTCCACGGTGTACCGTGTTCTTGGGACGTGGACCGGACTCCTGGCGGCCGTGGAATCCCCCTGCTGGTGGTGGTGGGCCCCACCGCGGTGGGGAAGTCCGCCTGCGCGGTGGAGCTGGCCGAACGGGTGCAGGGCGAGGTGGTGTGTGCGGACTCCCGCACGGTCTACCGCGGGATGGACATCGGCACCGCAAAGCCCACGGAGGCCATGCGGGCGCGGGTCCTCCACCACCTCCTGGACGTGGTGGACCCGTGGGAGGTGTTCACCGTCTGGGACTTCCAGCGCCTGGCCCGCCAGGCCATTGCGGACATCCGGGCCAGGGGGAAAGTGCCCATCTTGGTGGGCGGCACGGGGCTATACGTGAAAGCCGTGGTGGACGGGCTGCTGATCCCCCAGGTGCCGCCGGACTGGGATGTGCGCCGCGCGTGGGAGGAGGAGGAGCGCCAGCAGCCAGGAGTCCTCTACCGCCGCCTGCGGGAGCTGGACCCGGAGGCCGCTTCCCGCATCCCCCCTCAGAATCTTCGGCGGGTGATCCGCGCCTTAGAGGTGTGCGTGCGGACCGGTCAAACCTTTAGCGCTCTGGCCCGCCGGCAGCCCACGGGGGAGGCAGTGCAGGTGGGCCTCACCGTGGACCGCGCGCGATTGTACGAGCGCATCCGCGCCCGCATCCAGGACCAGCTGCGCGCGGGATTGGTGGAGGAAGTGCGGGCCCTCCTGCGCCGGGGGGTGAACCCTGCCCTTCCTGCCATGCAGGGCTTGGGGTACAAGGAGCTGGTGCCCTACGTGCTAGGCCAAACTACCCTGGAGGAGGCGGTGCGCGCTCTGGAGCGCAACACCCGCCGCTACGCCAAGCGGCAGTGGACGTGGTTCCGGGCGGACCGGCGGGTGCGTTGGGTGGACGTGGACGACCTGCCACCGCAGGCGGTGGCGGAGCGCGTCCTGGAGGTCCTACAGACAGAAGGGGTGCGGGTTTCGGTATCCTAAGAGCGCGCACCACGGGCGCCCCGAGAAGGTCGAACGCGAGGAGGGACGATGGAACCGAAAACACGGCAGGTGGAGTCAGCCCGGCTGCAGAGGGTGCCACCCTATCTGTTCGCGGACCTGGACCGCCGTACGGAGGAGCTGCAGCGCAAAGGGGTGGACGTGATCAGCCTTGCGGTGGGCGACCCCGACCTACCGACCCCCGACCACGTAGTGGAGGCCATGCGGAAAGCGGTGGAAGATCCCGCGACCCACCGCTACCCGCCGTACGCGGGCACCTCGGGGTTCCGCACAGCGGTGGCGGAGTGGTACCTCCGGCGTTTCGGCGTGCGCCTGGACCCAGAGCGCCAGGTGCTGGCCCTGATCGGCTCCAAGGAAGGGCTGGCACACCTGCCGTGGGCGCTGCTGAACCCGGGGGACGTGGCCCTGGTGCCGGACCCCGGCTACCCCGTGTACCGGGTGGCCACCCTGCTGGCCGACGGCGTCCCGCGCCCGCTGCCTTTGCGGCCGGCCCTTGGGTTCCTCCCAGACCTGACGGAAGTACCCACCGAGGTGGCGCGCCGCGCCCGGCTGCTTTTCCTCAACTACCCCAACAACCCCACCGCGGCCACTGCGGAGGTAGATTTCTTCGCCGAGGTGGTGCGGTTCGCGCGCGAGTTCGACGTCGTGGTGGTGCACGACAACTCCTACTCGGAGATCGCGTACGACGGCTACCGGCCGCCGTCGTTCCTGCAAGCGCCCGGCGCCCTGGAGGTGGGCGTGGAGTACCACTCCCTTTCCAAGACCTACTGCATGACGGGCTGGCGGCTGGGCTGGGTGTGCGGCCAGGCGGAGGTGGTGGCGGCGCTCGCCAAGCTCAAGACCAACCTGGACAGCGGGGTGTTCGTGGCGGTACAGAGGGCGGGGGAGGCTGCGCTTCGCGGGCCGGATGAACCGGTCCGGGACCGCGTGGCCACTTTCCAGGCGCGCCGCGACCTGCTGGTGGCGGGGCTGCGGGAGGCGGGTTGGAAAGTCACCAACCCCCGCGCCACGTTTTACGTGTGGGCGGAAGTGCCGGACGGGTTTGACTCGGTGACGTTCGCACAGCACGTGCTGGACCGTGCGGCGGTGGTGGTGACCCCGGGCGTGGGATACGGAGAGGTCGGGGACCGGTACGTGCGGCTGTCCTTCACCACCCCGGACCACCGGCTGCGGGAGGCGGTGGACCGCCTGCGGCGGGTTCGGTGAGCGGTGCGGCTGCCCTTCCTGATCGGGAACACCCACCGGCTGTCGAAGGCGGCGCGGCACCTGGCCGCCAGCCTGCGGGAGCGGTCGTTTGCCGCTGAGGCGGTCTGCGACCCGGAGCTCGCCGCCCGGCTCTCCCAGCTGGCGCACGCGGCGCGGCGTGAGGTGGGCGCGCTGGTCTCCCGGAACGGCGGCTGTGCGCACGTGCTCCTGGGGCGCCACTGGCCTGGCCTCGAGCCCACCCTACAGCGGCGCCGGGAGGGGCGGCCGTGCGGCCTGCGCCTGGTGCTGGTGTACGACCAGCCGGAGGGCTACCCCGCGGAGGCAGACCTGGACCTGCTGGAAAGCGCCCGTCTGGACTTCCTGGTGACCCTGGGCCACCGCCGGGGTCAGGTAACGGAAGCGTGGGTGGCCAGTGCGGCCCGGGCCTCCTGCCAGCTTGAAGGTCCGTTCGACCTGGAGACCCTGGGCCACCTGCGGGCCGCGGACCGCATCCGCGCCGCGGAGGAGGCGTGGCAGTCCGCACCCGCCGGTGGGGAGCGGCCGGAGCGGGCGGTGCTGGTGGGCCTGGTGGTGCCGGGCAGGCCGGGCTACTCGGACCCGGAGTCCTTGGAGGAGCTGCGTCGCCTGGCAGAGACCGCGGGAGCCGAGGTGGTGGACATCCTGACGCAGGAACGGCCGCGCCCGGACCCTGCCACGCTCGTCGGCAGCGGCAAGGTGGCGGAGCTGCGGGCTCTGGTGGAGCGGGAGGCGGCGGATTTGGTGGTGTTCGACGAGGAGCTGTCGCCCGCGCAGCAGCGGAACCTGGAGGAGGAGCTGGGCGTGAAGGTGCTGGACCGCACCGCCCTGGTGCTGGACATCTTTGCACGCCGCGCCCGCACCCGCGAGGGACGGCTGCAGGTGGAGCTGGCCCAGATGACGTACCTCCTGCCCCGGCTGACGGGAAAGGGCGTGTTGCTGTCCCGGCTGGGAGGTGGGATCGGGACCCGGGGTCCCGGGGAGACCCAGCTGGAGACCGACCGCCGACGTGTCCGCAGGAGGATCGACGAGCTACAGGACCGCATCGAGGAGGTGGCCCGGGCGCGCCGGACCCAGCGCCGGGCCCGGCAGCAGGCGGAAGTCCCCGTGGTGGCCCTGGTGGGCTACACCAACGCGGGCAAATCCACTCTGCTGAACGCCCTGTCCGGCGCCCAGGTGTTCGTGGAGGACAAGCTGTTCGCCACCCTGGACCCCACCGCGCGCCGCGCCTACCTGCCCGACGGTCGGCCCGTGGTGCTGGTGGACACGGTGGGCTTCCTGCGCAAGCTGCCGACCCAGCTGGTGGCCGCCTTCCGGGCCACCCTGGAGGAGGTCACCGAGGCGGACGTGCTGGTCCACGTGGTGGACGTGTCCCACCCTGCGTGGGAGCGCCAGCGGCAGGCGGTGGAGGAGCTCCTGGAGGAGCTGGGGGCGGACGGCAAGCCCACGGTGCTGGCGCTCAACAAAACCGACCGGCTGTCGCCTGACCGTGCGGCCGAACTGGCCGCCCGGACCGGGGGCGTGCCCATCAGCGCCCTGCGGCGCACGGGGCTGGAAGACCTCATGGCGGGGGTGGCCCAGGCCCTTCCCGCCTGGCCGCGGGCGCGGCTGCGCATCCCGTACGCCCAGGCGGGACTGCTGGCGGAACTGCGGCAGGGCGGCCACGTGCTGCGGGAGGAGTACCTGCCGGACGCGGTGGACGTGGAGGTGGAACTCCCGCGCGCCCTGCTGAGCCGCCTGCAGCCCTGGGCGGCCCCCGGCACGTAGGACTCCGGCCGGGCGCGGCGTATCCTTCCGGAGGGACCATGCCGCAGGTGGAGGTGCGGACCTTCGTGCGGGCGCCCGCGGACCACGTGTACGCGGTGGCCAAGGATGTAGAGCAGTTCCCGGAGTTCATGCCCGACGTGGAAAGCCTACGGGTGGTACAGCGGGAGGGAAACCGCACCGTCACCGCGTGGGTGGGCCGGATCCAGGGCCGGCGGGTGGCGTGGACAGAGGAAGACGAGTGGGACGACGCGCGTCGGGTGTGCACCTTTCGGCAGAAGGAAGGCGACTTCGACCGGTTCGAGGGGATGTGGAGCTTCGAGCCGGTACCGGGCGGCTGCTCCGTGCGGCTGGTGCTGGACTACGAGCTGAACATCCCCCTCGTGGGCCCGCTCCTTACGAACCTGGTGCGGCAGCTGGTGCGGAAGAACGCGGAGGGGATGCTGGAAGCCCTGCGCAGGCGCGCGGAGGAGACCGCGGGGGCTTCGGGCGGATCCTAGAGAGAGACAGCGCGGAGGTGAGCCATGGCCGACTTGCTCTACGCACAGGTCCGAGCGTGGTTGCGGCGCTGGCTGGGCGACCGGTCCGGTCAGGCCGAGCTGCTGGTGGTGCTGCTGCTGGCGTTCCTCATCTGGGTCCTGGCCACCAACCGCCGGGTCGTGATTCAGTAGCGGCGCGGGCACCTTCCGGAACCGCAGAGGGTGACCGCGGAAGGCGCGCGGATGGTGTGCACGGAGGCGGCTGGGAGCCGGCCAAACGGCGCGCCCGCCGCCCTGGTTCCGGAGGGATATAGGCCCCTCGGGTGAAACCCGGAGGGGCCGTTTCGTGTTCGCGGAGGTGCAGGTGGACGTCGTCCCCATCGCGCGGCCGCTCGTGACGGAGGAAGACCGTCGGCGTGTGCTGGAGGTGCTCTCCTCGGGCAGGCTCAGCTCCGGCGAGTGGGTGGAGCGCTTCGAGGCGGCGTTCGCCGCGTACGTGGGAGTCCCCCACGCGGTGGCCACCTCGTCGGGCACCACCGCCCTGGAGGCGGTCCTGGAGGCCCTGGGGGTGGGTCCAGACGACGAGGTGGTGGTGCCCGCCTTCACCTTCGCGGCCACCGCCAACGCGGTGGTGCACCGGGGTGCGCGCCCGGTGTTCGTAGACATCGACCCCGTCACCTTCAACGTGGACCCCGGGAGGGTAGAGGATGCCCTGAAGCGCCACCCACGGGTGCGGGGAGTGGTGGCGGTGCACCTGTACGGGCTCCCCGCGGACGTGGAGTCCCTGGCGGAGCTCACGGATCGGTACGGAGTGTGGTTGGTGGAAGACGCGGCGCAGGCCCACGGCGCCGCGATGCGGGGCCGCCGCGTGGGCGGGTTCGGGCTGGCGGGCGTATTCAGCTTCTACCCCACGAAGAACATGACCACGGGAGAGGGCGGGATGGTGGTCACCCAGGACCCCCGGCTGGCGCGTCGGGTGCGGCTCCTCGTGCACCAGGGCCAGCTGGAGCCCTATCGGTACGAGGTGGTGGGCCACAACTACCGCATGACTGACCTGGCGGCCGCCCTGGGCCTGGGGCAGCTGGAGCACCTGGACGAGCGCAACGCCGCACGCCGGCGGAACGCGCAAATCCTCACCTCCGCGCTCCGCGGCCTGCCCACCGTGGTGCCGCCCAGCGAGCCGGAAGGCTACTTCCACGTGTACCACCAGTACACGCTACGGACCCGGCACCGGGACGCGTTGGCGCAGCACCTGCGCCGCCGCGGCGTGGACAGCCGCGTGTACTACCCAGAGCCAGTCCCGGACACCGACCCCTACCGGCGGCTGGGTTACCCGGCGGGCCAGTGGCCGGAGGCGGAGAGGGCGAGCCGGGAGGTGCTGTCCCTGCCCGTGCACCCGGCGCTGGGCGACGACGAGGTGGCACGGGTGGCAGGTGCTGTGCGGGAGTTCGCCGAGCAGGTGGTGGGGGCGCTGTGAAGCCGGAACGGGTGCGCGTGGGTGTGGTCGGGCTGGGCAAGTGGGGTCGCCACCACGTGCGCATCTACCACCAGCTGCCCGAGGCGGAGCTGGTGGCGGTGGCGTCCCCCAACCCCGAGGAGGTGGCGGAGTTCAGCGCCCGGTACCGCGTCCCCGGGTTTTTGGACCACCGCGAGCTGGTGGGGAAGGTGGACGCGGTCAGCGTGGTGACTCCCACGGTCCACCACTACGCGATCGCCCGGGACCTGCTGCAGGCAGGCGTGCACGTGCTGGTGGAAAAGCCCATCACCGCACGGGTGGAGGAGGCCAGGGAGCTGGTGGAACTGGCCCGGGCCCGGGATCGGGTGCTCCTGGTGGGCCACGTGGAGCGCTTCAAGCCGTCCGTGGAGGAGCTGCTGGGACGGGCTCGGGATCCCCTGTTCGTGCAAGCGCGCCGCGTGCGGCCGTACCAGCCGGGCCGCGCCACGGACGTGGGCGTGGTGATGGACCTCATGATCCACGACATCGACATCGTTCTGTCCCTGACCCGGGCCCACGTGGTGCGGGTTACCGGGATCGGCGCGCGGTTGCACGACGGCGATGAGGACCTGGCGGTGGCCCACCTGGTTCTGGACGATGGATGCGTGGCCAGCCTGGTGGCGAGCCGGGTGGCCCCCCTCAAGGCCGCGGAGATCGAGGTCACCACCGCGGAGGGTTCGGTGTACCTGAACTACCTCAGGGAGATCATGGTGGTGCGGGGACCGGGCGGCCGCCGAGAACTCCCGGTCCGTCACGAGGAGCCGCTACGGCTGGAGCTGCGGCACTTCCTGGCGTGCGTACGCGGAGAGGACCGTCCGCGGGTGCCGGGCGAGGCAGGGCTGGAAGCCCTGGAAGTGGCGCAACGCATCCTCGACGAGATGACGGTGGTGACTCCTCGGCTGCCGGTGTCCGGCCCGTGAGCTCACACCGCCACACACGTCACGACCTGCGCCACCCCGTGGATCCTCCGCAGGCGCTCCACCAGGAGGGGGGATGCCCCGGGTGGTTTCCGACCGCACGACCACCACCACGTCGTACGGGCCGAGGGTCGCATACACCTCCCGCACGCCGGGGATCGCGCGAGCCTCCCGCGCCACCCGGGCAGGCGTGTTGCCGTCGAGGGTGAGCAGGAGGAAGGCCACGTTCACCGCAGGCTCCCGGCCGCCGCCCGCGGATCGGCCGCTTCCACCAGGACTTCCGCCAGCACCCGCGCCCCCCACCACACCTGCTCGGTGGAAAGCCCGCCGTAGGCCACCAGCCAGCCGCGCCGGTCTGGGGTCCCTAGGTAGAAAGGCCGCAGGGGACTCACCCGCACCCCGCGGTCGAGCGCTACCTTGGACAGGCGCAGCTCGTCCAGGTCCGGCTGGAGTTCCAGGAACGCGTGCAGCCCTGCCTCCATGCCCCGCAGGCGCGCCACGGGTGAAGCCCTCTGCAGACCGGCCCGCAGGGCACTGCGCCGTTCCGCGTACTGACGCCTCACGCGGCGCACGTGCCGGTCGAAGTCCCCGCTGGCCAGAAACGCGGCCAGGGCACGCTGGACGGGCCACGGGACCCGGTCCCCCGAGCGTTCCCGAAGCCCCACGAGCCGGTCCCGAAGCCACCGCGGGGCCACCACGTAGCCCAGACGCAGCCCAGGCGCCAGCACCTTGGAGAAGGTCCCCACGTACACCACCCGGCCGGACCGGTCCATACCTGCGAGGGCCGGCAGGGGAGGGCCGTCAAACCGCAGCTCGCTGTCGTAGTCGTCCTCCACCACGAGGCCATCGTGGCGGGCTACCCAGTCCAGCAGCGCCGCCCGCCGCGCCACCGACATGCGCACGCCCAGGGGGTACTGGTGGGACGGGGTCACGTACACCACCAGGGCCCTGTGGCCCAGCTCGGCCACCCGCAGGCCGTCGTCGTCCACGGACACCGGGACGGGCACCGCTCCCCGGTCTCCCAACGTCCTCCTGGCAGCCGGGTAGCCCGGGTCTTC
>JANXBY010000030.1 GCA_025060455.1 Armatimonadota bacterium | reverse complement strand
ACTCCCCTCCCACGTACACCAGCGACCGCCGGACCCGTATCACCCTCCGCTCCAGGTCCACGTCCTCCCACCGCAGGGCCAGCGCCTCCGACGGCCGCATCCCAGTCTCCAGCAACAGCCACCACAGCGGCCACGCACTGTCCTCCCGCGCCGCCTCCAGGAACCTCCTCGCCTCCTCCGGCGTCAGCACACGGAACGGGCGACGACCGGGCCGCGGAGGCCTGACCCTGGACGTCGGGTCTAATGCCAGCATCGACCACTTCACCGCCTGCCGCAGCACCGCCCGCAGGCACGCGTGGACCGCCGGCAGGCTCCGCCCAAGACCCCGCTCCTGCAGGCCCTGGTACAGCCGGTGGACGTGCAGCGGCGTGATCTCCCGCAGCCGGAGGCCCCCAAGCCCGGGCAGGACCCACCGCCGTAGCGTCTTCTCATACCACTCCAGCGTCCTCGGCCTCACCCGCTGCCGCGCGTCCTCCAGCCAGCGTCCCACGAACTCCGACAGCCGCACCTCCGAAGGCACCGTCAGCTGCCCCAACGACCGGTCCCGCAGTAGCCCGTGCAGCACCGCCTCCGCCTCCCTCCGGGTGCCGTAGACCGTCCGCGACAGCCACTTCCGCGACCCCGTCGCCGGGTCCCTCCCCAGGTACACTCGGACCAGCCACTTCCGCTCCCCGCGCTTGCGGACCTGTCCTGCCACGTGGACCGACTCCCCTTGCTCCAGACTGACTCCGAGGAAGACAGGCGCACTATAGACGCACAGGCCCTCCGTGCCACCCTACCGGGTGGATCGCGGGATCGGCTCAAATCCTCGTAGGGAGCGCCTTCCATCTGGAGCCGGCGAGGGGATTCGAACCCCTGACCTGCTGATTACAAGTCAGCTGCTCTGCCGCTGAGCTACGCCGGCTCCCGCCCGGAGCTTACCACGCGGCCGAATGGCTCCGCAGGCCCCACCGGGGCAGCAGCCACACGCACAGCAGGGCAGGGGGTACGTGCAGTAGGGCCAAGCCCGCCGCCAGGGGCCAGGTGGCCTCCGGGAACCGTGGGGAGCCGGGCAGCAGCAGGTCCGGCACCCACGACAGCACCAGGACCACCGCCGCGAGCCTGCGGTACGCCCTCGCGGGGTCTGCGGCCCACCGCGCCACCAATGCGAAGGCTCCTGCTGCCCCCGTCACCCCCACTGTGGTCCAGAACAACACCGCGGGCCGGGTGAACGGTGCGAACGTGGCGGGAACGGCCAGAAGGCCCACCAGGGCGTGCCGGAGCAGCTCGTTCACCACCACCGAGCCCACCAAGGCCGCGGCCCAGGCCCGCACCAGCCCTCCTGCGGACAGCCCCGCGGCCACGGTCACCACCCCACGCCCAGCGGCCAGGGCTCGGGGATGGCCAGGAACATGAGGGCGCTGCCTGCCAGGGCCAGGTTCTTGGTGAAGTTCACCATCTCCCCCGTCTTCTGCATGGGGTCTGTGACCGCCCAGAAGTTGTGCATCCAGAAGGCGGCCACCACCAGGAACACCACGAGGGCGGCAACCCCTAGCCTCGGGTACGCTCCCAGCAGCACGGAAAGCCCTCCCACGAGCAGCAGCACGCCCGTGAGCAGGACCATGGCCCGGGGGGCCGGCACACCCTTGCTGGCCGCGTACCCCGTCAGCATCTCCGTGCGGCTGAAGTGGTTGAACGCGTTGAACAGGTAGAAGGCCCCCACCACGATACGGCCGATCAGGAAGAGCGTCTCCACCTCAACCCCTCCCTCCGTTTTCAGTTTCTACAATTCCGAAATGACGAAAATCAAGCCGCTAAGGTCGGACGTCGGGTCAGCCGCGCTCCCACCTCCCCCACCGGCTCAGCACCCGCCCGAGCAAGGCCCGGTTGAGCCGGAAGTAGTGGTAAGGGCCCTCCTTGCGAACCCGCAGCAGCCCGCACTCCTGCAGTACCCGGAAGTGGTGCGACAGGGCCGGGGCGCTGAGGCGGAACCGCCTGGCCAGCTCTCGGCACGCCACCTCCTCCCGCGCGGCCAGCAACTGGACGATGCGGTACCGGGTCGGGTCCCCGAGGGCCCGGAACACGCGCACGGCCTGACGATCCACCGCCGTCACCCGTTCGAAGTCCGCTTAAATCCTATCCGGCGGCCTGCCGACCTTCAACCGCCGCCACAGGTGGTGCCCGCGGCCGCGCTGCGTGGCCCGGCCCAAGGCCAGAAGGTACGCGTGGGCACGCAGCAACGCCTCGGGGTCTGCACCCAAGGCTCGCTCTACCCGATTTCGCACCTCCTCGGGGTCCGCGTGCCTCACCCAACCCAGCTCCCGCGCCACCCGGAGGATGTTGGTGTCCACCGGGAACTTCGGCCGCCCGTAGCGAAACAGCAGCACCACCGCCGCGGACTTCGGCCCCAGTCCCGGGAGGCTCTGCAACGCCTGCCACGCCTCCTCCAGCGGGGCGGTCCGCAGGACCGCAGAAAACCTGCGCAGGCTGCCCCACCGCGCCTGCACGGTCCGCGCCAGGCCCACCAACCGACGCGCCTTCAGCCGGCCCAGACCTACCTCCCGCACCAGCGGCTCCACCTCCCCAGCGCGCGCACGGGCAAGCTCCTCCAACCGCCGGTAGCGGGTCCACACCCGCCGGCTGGCCTGGAAAGTTTGCCGGCCGGTGCTCTGGTGCGACAGCACCGTGTGCACGAGCACCCACAGCAGGGGTGCCCTCCTGCGGGCCCGTAGCCTCCGGTAAAGACGCGCAGCTTCCGGTAGCTCCCGTTCGATGGTGCGCAGCAGGCGGACCAGCTCCGCACGGGTGGGGCGGCCTTGCGCCTTGGAGGACACAGGACCAGCCTACCGGGCCGGCCCCACCACGGCCACCACGGGGTGCTCCAGGTACCGCCGGGCTACCCGCTGCACGTCCGCGGGGGTGACCCGGGAGGCCAGCTCCACCACCCGCCTGTCGAACCGGTGGCCCACGCCCAGCAGCTCGTACCACGCGGGGTAGAAGGCGCGCCGGCGCAGGTCTTCGTGGTCCAACAGGTGTAGCCCCACCACCCGGCTGCGGGCAAGCGCCACCTCTTCCTCCTCCGGGCCGCGGGACCTCACGTGGTCTACCTCCCGTAACATCGCCGCCAGCGCCCGGTCCACGTTCGCCGGGTGGACGCCGGCGGTCAGGGTGAGCGCTGCTGGACCCTTGGAAGCAGGCAAGCTTGCGCCCACCGCGTACGCCAGCCCCGCGCGCTCCCGCACGGACTGGAACAGCCGCGAGGCCATCCCTCCGCCCAACAGGCCGGCCGCCACCCGCAGGGCGGGCCAGTCGGGGTGGCCGACCCCGACGGCTAGGTAGCCCACCGCGATCCAGGTGGACGCGGTGTCCTTAGCCTCCCGCACGTCCCGCCGCGAGGAGGGCCGTTCGGCCAGAGCTCGCTCGTGCACGTCCAGCAGGCGCACCCGGGCGGGCAGTGGTGTGGCCGGCAGACTTCTGAACACCCTCTGCACCTTCGCTACCGCCACGGGCGCCGGCACCTCACCGGCTACCGAGATCACCACGTTCGGCGCGGTGTAAAACGTGCGGTGGTAGCGCACGAGGTCGTCCCGGCCGATCCGGCCCAGGCTTTCGGGGGTGCCCAGCAGCGGGTTGCCGTACGGGTGCCAGCGGTAAAGGTGGCTAGCGACCAGCTCCACAGCCCGGGACTGCGGCTGGTCCTGCTGCTGCCGCAGCCGCACCAGGCTCACCCGCCGCTGCGCTTCCACCTCCTCCGGCGCGAAACGCGGCTGGATCAGCAGCTCCGCCATCAACTCCAACGCGGGGTCCAGGTTTTCCGCAGGGACCAGCAGGGTCCACTCCGTGTGGTCGGGGCCGGTCAAAGCCCGCAGGCTGGCTCCGAGGGAGTCCAGGGCGTCCGCCACCTGGTTGCCTGACCGTCGCACGGTCCCGCGCAGCATCACCTCCCGCACGAGGACGGAGATGCCCGCCTGCCCGGGCTCCTCCACCCGCGGGCCGGCTCCCACCACCACGGACACCGCCACCAGTCCGTTGGCGGGCACTTCCTGCGCCAACGCCCGCAGGCCCGTGGAAAGGACCCAGAAGGCCGGCCCAGCCGGCTGCGGGTGGGCAGGCTCTAAGGCGGCCAACGCCGCGCACGCCACCAGCGCCGCCGCTGCGAGCCTCACGGGCTCCTCCTCGGCCGGATGGCCACCACGGCGTAGCGGTCCGGATCCAGGTATCGGCGTGCCACCTCCAGGACCTCCTCGCGGGTCACCCTCCGCACGTTGTCCAGGTAGGTCCGGTGGTAGTCGAGGTCTGCCACGGTGGCCGCGAACCCCAGGCTCGCCGCGAGGCCGCGGCTGGTGTGCTGCTCCCGTCGGACGTCAGATTCCAGCAGCACCTTGGCGCGCTCCAGCTCTTCCTCGGTAACTCCCTCCCGCCGCAGCCGGCGCACCTCCTCCAGGACGGCGCTCTCGGCGCGGGTTTCGTCCGCGTCCGTGGTGGTGGCCACCACGTACACCAGGGACGGGTCCTTGAGCGTGGGGTAACCGACGGACACCGCCTGAACCACCCGCCGCCGGTCCCGCAGCTCCCGCACCCACCGGCCCGACCTCCCCTGCCCCAAGGCATACACCAGCACGTCCACCGCGTAGTGGTCCGGGTCGTCCACCCCGGGCCCAAGCCAGCCCACGGCCACGGTGGTGACCTGGACGTCCCGCACCTCCACCGCGCGCCGCACACCCTCCCACACAGGCTCCCGGGGAGCCCTCTCGCGCCTGCGGACCTCCCGCCTCCACCGCCCGAACAGCGCGCGGGCGCGCTCCAGGACAGGACGTGCCGGCATCCCGCCGGCCACCACCACCGTCGCGCGCGCGGGCCCGTAGTGAGACCGGTAGAACTCCACCAGCTGGGCTCGCGACATCCGGCGGACCGCTTCCGGGGATCCGCCCACCGGCCGGCGATAGGGGTGGACGGTGAAGGCGGTGCCGAACAGTTTGAAAAACGCGTACCGGCTGGGCGTGTCGTAGATCAGACTCAGCTCCTGCAGGACCACCTCCCGCTCCCGCTCCACCTCCTGCGGGTCGAACAGAGGGTCCGTGAGAACGTCGGCCTGAACCTCCAACACCCTCTCCCAGGCCCCGGCAGGCGCCACCGCGTAGTAGTGGGTGTAGTCGTAGCCCGTGGAAGCGTTGATCCGGCCCCCCAACCCTTCCACCTCGCGCGCCGCCTGGCCCACCGGGCGGCGGCGGGTGCCCTTGAATAGCATGTGCTCCACGAAGTGGGCTGCCCCGTTCAGTTCGTCGGTCTCGTCCCGGGAACCCACCTGGACCCACACGTCCACGGTCACTGCAGGAGAAGCCGGCTGGGGCGCCACCACCACCCGCAGCCCGTTCGGGAGGACCTCCTCCAGCAGGAGCGGCTGGAGCCCACCGGCCGAGGTAGCGGACGCCGCCAGCAGCAGCGCGCAGGCCACCAGCACCGTGCCACGGATCATCCTTCTTGCACCGGTTCCCAGTAGCACACCGCCTCTCCTTCCACCACGGTCTCGCCCCGCTGGTTGTCGCACCCCACTCGGAGGGTCACCACCGGCTTGTCGGCCCGCACCGCGGCCACCTCCGCCCACGCGGTCACCGTGTCCCCCACGCAGGTGGGGCGGAGGAAACGCAGACGGAAGGACATGAGGATCCCGCCCGGCCCCGGCAGCCGGGTCCCCAGGACCGCGGAGATCCAGCCGGCCAGCAGGGCACCGTGCGCGATGCGCTGTCGGAAGCGGGTCCGTGCCGCGTACACCGCGTCGGTGTGCAGGGGGTTGAGGTCGCCTGAGAGGCCCGCGAAGGCCACCAGGTCCGCCTCCGTCACCGTCCGCCGGATCTCCGCCCGTTGTCCGGGGTGGAAGGGGAGCGCGCTCATCGGGCCGTCCAGCCCAGATCCAGGGGATACGCGGCCCCGGTCATCCCCCCGCCAAGGTCGGTGCAGAGGTACAGCACGAAGCGGGCGACTTCCTCCGGCTCCAGGAGGCGTTTGACGGCGGCGGGCTCCAGCAGGATGCGCTCCACAACCTGGGCTTCGGGGATGCCGTGGATCCTGGCCTGGTCAGCCACCTGGCCCTCCACCAAGGGCGTCCGCACGTAGGCGGGACACACCGCGTTCACCGTGACCCCGTACGGGGCCACTTCCAGCGCCACCGACTTGGTGAACCCCACCACGCCGTGCTTGGCGGCCACGTAGGCGCTCTTGTACGGGGAGGCCACCAGGCCATGCGCCGAGCTGACGTTCACCACCCGGCCCCAGCCCTGCGCCATCATGTGCGGCAGGGCGTACTTGGTGCACAGGAAAGTGCCCGTCAGCATGACCCCCACCAACAGGTCCCACTTCTCCTCCGGGAACTCGTGCACCGGACACACGTACTGCAGCCCCGCGTTGTTCACCAGGATGTCCAGGCGGCCGAAAGACCCCACCGTCTCGTCCACCATGGCCCGTACCGCCTGGGGATCCCGGACGTCCGCAACCACCGCCACGCCCGGCCGCCCGCGGACCGCAGCTCCTCTGCCACCCGGCTTGCGGCACCGCCGTCCACGTCCGCCACGCACACCGCCGCCCCGGCCGCGGCCAGGGTGTGCGCCACCGCGCGCCCGATCCCGCTGCCCGCGCCAGTCACCAGGGCCACCCTGCCGGCGACTTCCAGTACGACCCCTCCCATGTCCCCCTCCGGATGCGTGCTCCCTTGCTATAATGCCCTCTGACGGACCGTCGGAGGCCATCTTGCTGGACCAGTACGGCCGTCCCATCCGAGACCTGCGGATCTCCCTCACCGACCGCTGCAACCTCCGTTGCGTGTACTGCATGCCCGAACACGGCATCGCGTTCCGACCCCCGGCGGAGCTCCTTCAGGACCACGAGGTGCTCCTGCTGACCCGGATCGCCGCGGAACTCGGGGTCAGCAAGGTCCGGCTCACGGGAGGAGAGCCCACCGTGCGGCCGGGCTTGGTGGAATTGGTGCGGGGGATCGCAGCCATCCCGGGGATCCGGGACGTGGCCCTCACCACCAACGGGGTGCGGTTGAAGGAGCTTGCGGGGCCGCTCGCACAAGCAGGCCTGCGCCGGGTGAACGTCAGCCTAGACACCCTGGACCCCGAGCAGTTCCGGCGCATCACCCGGGGCGGCCGGCTGCAGGACGTCCTGGACGGGATCCGCGCCGCGGAGGAGGCGGGGCTAAGGCCCGTGAAGCTGAACACCGTGGTGGTGCGCGGGTTCAACGAGGACGCGGTGGTGCCCCTCGCGTCCCTCACGCTCCAGCGGCCGTGGGAGGTCCGGTTCATCGAGGTGATGCCCTTCGGGGAGGTGGCGGACTTCGCACAGGGCAGCGTGGTCCGCACCGAGGAGACCCTGCGCCGGGTGGAGGAAGCCTTCGGGCGCCTGGAGCCCCTGGACCTCTCCGGCGAAGAACCGGCTCGCACCTACCGGATCCGCGGCGCCGTGGGGACCGTGGGGTTTATCAGCCCCATCAGTGAGCCGTTCTGCGCCCGGTGCGGCCGGCTGCGGCTCACCGCGGACGGCAAGCTACGTTTGTGCCTGCTTCGGGACGAGGAAGAAGACCTCCTGACCCCTCTGCGGCGGGGCGCCTCGTACGAGGAGCTGCGGGAGGTCTTCCGGGCCGCCGCCTACCGACGTCCGTTCGGCCATGCCCTCGCGGAGCAGCGGATCCCCCACAAGCGGGTGATGATCCAGATCGGCGGCTGAAGCCCGCCAAGAAGCCCGGCCCCCCCTGCCGAGGGACTGTCGCCTGCTCCGGGCTGCCGAACCTCCCGGGTTCTCCGGTCTGGCCGTGCTCCACCCGTCCCGTCATGGGATCGCCTGCCCGCGCTCGGCCGTATGACCACGAGCCTTCCCCTCTTCACCGGCTGGCCGTCCACCACTTCGCCCCTGCGCGGGCGAGGGCTGCAGCAAGCATGAGGTCCTCTACCGCCGTCTCCTCTACCGCCGTCGCGCGGGCCCAAGTAACCAGGTAGCGAACCCCTCGGTTCCCGAAGCTCATGGTGAACGGCCCGACCCGGCCTCGGACGAACAGCTCCCCGTACCGAGCGATCCCCACGTCCACACCGACGAGGTCGTCAGGGTCCCTGCCTGCGGTGAGGAACCGGAACACACGCCTCCAACCGCGCAGCGTGCGATCCATAACCCCGCGCACCACTCGGTCCCGGATCGGCCTGCCCATCTGGCCGAAGTCTACAAAGGTCCTGGAACCGCGCACCGACGCGTTCACCTCGTCGGTGATCGCCCGCTCGAACTCCCGCCGGCCCGCCTCCACCGCGCTTTCTGGTGAGTCGTCTTCCTCCAGGGCGACGACTATCACACCCGCAAGGGTCGCAAAGCGCGTGATGTCCTCCGGCAGCTCACCGATCCGCACCAGACGGCCGGTGTGCAGGCCCAGCCGGTCCGGGACAGACACCGACGCACCTCTGCGCAGGCTCCTGCCCCCAAGGTTGCGGTGGCTGCCGATCCCGTGACGGCCATGCGGCGAGGAGAAGGCGGCCGACACTTCGGACGGGCGTCCGGGGTGTAGCGTGCTGCCGTCCACCTGGAAGAACAGGACCCACAGGTATGGCTCGTCGCCGCCCGCCTCCTCGTCGGGGCGCCACACCTGGAACTGCTCTAGCCGCACCTCGAAGCCCAGCCCCTGCGTCGGCACAGTTGCCGCCCCGGCGCCCGCAACCCCGAGCAGGAGGACCGTCACCGCGAGACCAGTCAACCGCACCGCTTCTCAGCTCCTCGCTTGTGCGGACACCTGCCCTACCTCATCACTAGGCACCGTCCGACTCAGACCTGCTCGCCTGAGCCGTCGCTTCTTCGGTCCGGCGCAGTCCCTACCGGCCCGGCGAAGGCGGACCTGCAGGCGTCGGAATGGTCCCCGGCACCGTCGGCGTCGCGGGCAGGCTGGGTGGCTCGACCCGGACCGCGCTCCGAACCCAGAAAGCCACCGGCAGACTCCCCACAGCCCTCGTCCCGTCCTGATAGACCACGACCCGGTATTCTCCGAGAGGTGCGTTCCGGGGGACCCGGGCGCGGATCTGGCTACAAGACCAGGACACGACCTCCATCGTGTAGCTGCCCCCACCTACGTGGTTCATCCCGACGACCTTTGCAGCCCTCCGCGCACCGAAGTGCCCCTCCAGCGTCACCTCACTTCCCGGCTCCCCACTGCTGGGAGCAATTCGGTCGATCCGCAGCGCCCCCGGGTTGAACTCCACCTCGCGCACCACGCCGCCCGCGAGAGCCGGCCCGACCAGGAAGCGCAGGCCTGTCGACGTCCCGTCCAGCCACCGGAGCTCGAACTCCTCGTGCGCGAGTGTCCACAGCGCGGTTCCGCCCCGGCGTCCGTCAAGCGGGTCCTCTCTCGCGCTGATCAGCCACACCGCGTGGTCTCCCTGGTACCGGTCGTCTCCCCCACGCACCGTCTCCAGCCGCTGGTTGCGCCCGATCCGCACCGCCGTGCCCGGACCGGGAGAGGGCGGGTCTACCACGTCGTCCCCGGCTGGCCGGCTGTCAAGCTGCATGTTCGGGCCCATCACAATCGCACCCGGGATCACCAGCGGCCGGTTGTCCGCCGTGGTCTGCACGTACCAGACGGCCACGCCCTCCTCGGGAATGTCCCCGTCGTATGCTCCCGGCGCCCGCACGCGCAGCTCGAAGATGAAGTACTCCTTCGTCCTCGTCACCGTGCCCAGGTTCAGGCCTTGGCTGTCCATTTCCATCGCCGAGCTGGACCGCTCGGGGTCGTACACGATCAGCCTGTTCCGCAGGTCGAGCGGCTCACACTGCGCAGTCCGCCGAGGCATTCTCAACACTCTCGGCCGCACCCAGCCGGACTGCATCTTGTGGAAGGGGTCCAGTTGGAACGTTCTCCGGTCGCCGGTCCTGCCGAAGATGGTGGCCGCCATCAATGTCATCCTCGTATTCAGGCGTGCCAGTGCTCCATAGAGGTCCCAGTTCCGGTCGGACAGGACGTGGTACAGTTCGTGGGCCACTGAACTCACAGAAGCCCATTCCGTGACGGATGCGATGCGCAGGCAGAGCCGCAGCGTACCCGTCCTTCCGGCCAGGGTGCGCCGGTCACACGTCCTCCGCGCGGCCGCTCCGTCTCCCCACACGACCTGATCGTCGACCTGATCCCCCGCACCGCGTCGCGACTCCCGCCGGGGCTCCGGGGGCGGTGTGTCCAACCGTCCGTTCGGGCCGGGCAACACCTCCGCTCCGACGACCACGTCGTCTCCCACCGGACGGGTCTCCAGCCTGCCGTTCGGGCCCGGGGTGATCCGGCGCTCCGGTGCCGCCCCCACGACGAGGACTCCCAGCTCGTCGATGGTCAGCCTGCGGTCCCGATTCCGGTCGAAGGCGTGGAAGTCGAACCCTGCGCTGAAGGCCGCCGCAACAGCCTCCTCCACGAACAACTCCTCCAGCTCCCGCTGGTCCGCCGGCCGCTCTGGGCACGCGTTGACGATCCCCCACCAGCACGCGAACAGCGCCTCGTTCCACCGGGTCCCCGGAAGATCCCGGAGCCGTAAGGGGCCGACGACCCCTCCACCTGCCCGCGCCCACGTGAAGAGGCCTGCGGACATGCTCCGGTAGTAATCGACGATGTTGGGATACCCCGGGCCGAAGACGAGGCGCTCCAGTTCGTCTCGCGGCACCTGGAACCGCACGTCCTCGTACTCCACCAGGACCACCAACAGGGGACGCTCGCCCTCGGCCCTCGCACTGTTGTAGCCGAAGTACTCAGGAGGCGCCACCTCGGCAGTGCCGGTCCTCCCGGCCGTTCCGACGGAAAGCCCGCAGAGCACCGCTCCAAGCCAGACGGCTGCGGCTCTCTTCCAAG
>JANXBY010000010.1 GCA_025060455.1 Armatimonadota bacterium | reverse complement strand
CACCCCACCGGCGCGGAGACTGTACCCGTCCACATCTACTACATCAACGGTCCCCTGCACCCGGGGGCGCTCCGCTACTACCGCGAGCGGGGAGTGCAGCTGCGGCCAGCGCACCAGCCTCCGCGGTAGGCGGCGACGCCTGAGCGTAGGTCAGGGGAGGGCGGCGGTGGGGCAGCGGGCGCCGGAAGGCGGAATGGAGGATCTCCTCCGGGGAGAGGTCGGGCCGGCCGAGGAGTTGCGGGGAAGAGCCCTGTCTGGGGCGTGGCGGCTCCTGGCGCGGGGTGTGGGAGTCGCCATGGCCCTCTACCACATCGCCGTCTTGGGCTTCTACTCCACCGACCCGCAGAAGATGTACGCCTTCCACTTCATGTTCGCTTCCCTGTTGGTGTTCCTCCTCCTGCCGGCCCGAAAGGGGCGACCGTCACCGACGCCGACCGCCTGGGACCTCCTCCTGGCCATAGCCAGCGTGGGGGTGGTGGTCTACCAGCTCCTCTTCTTCTCCGAACTCACGAACCGGGCGGGGGTCGTCCCCACCACCGGGGACGTGGTGGTGGGTCTGGTTCTGGTGCTGCTGGTGGTGGAGACCGCGCGCCGCACCTCCGGGTGGGCGCTGCCGGTACTTGGAGGGTTGTTCGTCCTGTACGCGTTCGTAGGGCCGTATCTCCCGAGTCTGTTCCGCCACAACGGATTCCCCTTCGCCACCACCATCTCGTTCCTCTTCAGCGACAACGGGATCTACAGCGCGCCCATCGCCGCCTCGGCCCGGTACGTGTACCTGTTCATCCTCTTCGGAGCCTTCCTGGAGGCGTCAGGGATCGGGAAGTTGATCGTGGACCTGGGGCTGAGCGTGGCCGGACACCGCCGGGGAGGGCCGGCAAAAGTGTCCATCCTGACCAGCGCCCTGTTCGGGACCGCCTCAGGCTCTTCCGCGGCCAACGTGATGGTGGACGGGGTCATCAACGTGCCCCTCATGAAGTCCACGGGCTTCCGGCCCACGGTGGCGGGCGCCATCGAGGCCATGAACTCGACCGGGGGACAGCTGGTGCCGCCGGTGATGGGTGCCGCAGCCTTCCTGATGGCGGACATCCTGGGGGTGCCCTACTCCCGGGTGGCCCTGGCAGCCTTGATCCCCGCCCTCCTGTACTACGTGGCCGCCTACTGGATGATCGACTTCTACGCGGCGCGCAACGGGCTAAGGGGACTCGAGCGGGACCAACTGCCGAAGCTGGGCGTGGTGCTGGCGCGGCAGGGCTACCTGCTGGGCCCGCTGGCCCTGATCCTGGTCCTCATCATGGGGTTCGACCAGTCGCCCTTCCGCGCGGCCCTGTGGGGGCTTGCCGCCGCTGTGGTGGCCTCCTGGGCGGGCCGCGGCGAGCGGGTCGCCCACCCGTGGGTGCTGCTCGCCGCGGTGGCGTACGTGGTGGCAAGCCGGTTTGGGGTCCCCTCCCTGTGGGGGTTCCTGTTGAGCTGCGCGGTGGTGGGAGTGGTGTACCTGTGGAGGCGGGAGGCCCGGGAGGGGATCCGCCGGATGGTGGACGCCCTCTACGACGGCTCGTGGCGGTCCGTGGAGATCGCCGCCACCACCGCCGCCGCGGGGATGGTGGTGGGCATCCTGTCCCTCACGGGGCTGGGCGGCAAGCTGTCGCTCGCCCTGCTCGCCCTGGCGGGAGGGAACGTGCTGCCGTTACTGGTGGTGGCCATGTTCGTGGCCCTGCTGCTGGGGATGGGCCTACCTACCACCGCGGCGTACGCCATCATGGCCAGCACCCTGGCCCCCGCCCTGGTCCAGGCGGGAATCCCGCCCCTCGCCGCGCACCTGTTCCTGTTTTACTTCGCCTGCCTGTCGGCCCTCACGCCACCCGTGGCGCTGGCCAGCTACGCGGCCGCGAGCCTGGCCCGGGCTCCCCTGTGGGAGACAGGCTGGCAGTCGGTGCGGTTCGCCCTGGCGGGGTTCATCGTCCCGTACATGTTCGTGTTCGGACCCGCCCTGCTGATGCAGGGCCACTGGTACGAGGTCGCGTGGGCGCTCACCACGGGCTCTGTGGGTACCCTGTGCCTTGCCGGTGCCGTGGTGGGCTACCTGTTGCGGCCTGCCAACGTGGCGGAGCGGCTGGTCCTGTTCGGGGCCGCGCTGCTGCTGATCAAACCCGGCTTGGTCACGGACACCGCGGGCTTCGGGCTGCTGTTGCTGGCTCTGGCCCTGCAGCGTTTGCGGTCGACCGTCCCGGTCGCGCAGGCCGGAGGCGTGCCCACGCAGGGCGGATGAACCCACACCAACGGCGGCAGTGGTTTCGCTCACGCCTGCAGCAGGGCCCCTTGCTGGTGGCGCCGGGTGTGTTTGACCCCCTGTCCGCCCGACTGGCGGAGCGGACCGGGTTCGAAGCGGCCTACGCCAGTGGTGGTGCCATCGCCCGCAGCGTGGGCTTTCCGGACCTGGGCCTCGTGACCCTGTCGGAGGTGGCGGAGGTCCTGCGCCGCATCTGCCGGGCTACTTCCTTGCCCGTGGTGGCGGACGCGGACACCGGCTACGGAGGTCCCCTCAACGTTCGCCGCACGGTGCAGGAGTGGGAGGATGCAGGGGTGGCCGCCCTTCATCTGGAGGACCAGACGATGCCCAAGCGGTGTGGCCAGTACGCGGGGGTCTCCCTGGTGCCTGTGCAGGAGATGGCCGCGCGGGTGCGTGCCGCGGTGGATGCTTCCGACGGAGTGGTGGTGATCGCCAGGACCGACGCCCGGGTGGCGGAGGGGTTCGAGGCCGCGGTGCGCCGCGCCACCGCCTACGCGGAAGCCGGGGCGGAGGCGTTGTTCGTGCAGGGCCTGCGCAGCGTGGAAGAGGTGGCCGAGGCCGCGCGTCGGATTCCAAGACCGCTGGTGGTGAACGTGCCTCCGGATGTCCGGTGGCGGCCGGAGGAGCTGGAGCGCGCGGGTTGCCGCCTGGCCATCTACCCCGCGGAGCT
>JANXBY010000073.1 GCA_025060455.1 Armatimonadota bacterium | reverse complement strand
GTTCTTCATGCAGGCGGGGTTCGCGCTCCTGGGCGCGGGGCTCATCCGGTCTAAGAACACCGTCAACTACCTCACCAAGAGCTACATGGACTTCAGCATCGCCGCCCTCAGCTACTGGGCCTTCGGGTTCGCCCTCATGTTCGGGGGCAGCAAACTCGCCAGCGGCCTGGAGCATGGCACGCCGTGGGTCGGCCTTTCGGGGTTCTTCCTGAGCGGCCAGGCCTACGACGTGACCACCGCCCTGTACTGGTTCTTCCAGATGGTGTTCGCGGCCACCGCGGCCACCATCGTGGCCGGGGCCATGGCGGAGCGCACCAAGATCCAGGCGTACCTGGCGTACAGCTTCCTGGTGAGCGCCCTCATCTACCCCATCTACGGACACTGGGTGTGGGGCGGCGGCTGGCTCGCCACCCTGCCCTTCGGTGTGGGGGCCCGCGACTTCGCGGGCTCCGGCGTAGTGCACGCCGTGGGAGGCCTGTTGGGCCTGGTGGGTGCGGCCATGGTCGGCCCCCGCCTCGGCAAGTTCAACCCCGACGGCTCACCCAACCCCATCCCCGGCCACAACATGGCCTACGTGGTAACAGGAACGTTCATCCTCTTCTTCGGCTGGTTCGGCTTCAACGCCGGCAGCACACTCGCGGCCACCGACCTACGGATCTCCGTGGTAGCGGTGAACACCTTGCTCGCGGGCGCCGCGGGGGGCGTGGTAGCTCTGTACGCCACCCTGGCCCGGACCGGTAAGGCGGACATCGCCATGGCCTGTAACGGCGCCCTGGCGGGGCTGGTGGGGATCACCGCGCCGTGCGCGTATGTGCCCACCTGGGCAGCAGTGGTCATTGGCGCGGTGGCGGCGCTGGTTATGATGTGGAGCCTGAGCTTCGTGGAGCGGGTGCTGAGGGTCGACGACCCCGTGGGGGCGGTTTCCGTGCACGCCGCAGGCGGGCTATGGGGGCTGCTCGCCGTGGGCATCTTCGCGGACGGGACCTACGGCGGCGTGCGCGGGCTCATCGTCGGCGAAATAGGCCAGCTGGTGGCCCAGCTCATCAGCATGGGCGTGGTGACCGCGTGGACCCTCCTCACCGGGTACGCGATGTTCGCCCTCATCCGGGCCACCATCGGCTTGCGGGCTTCCCGGGAGGAGGAGCTGCAAGGGCTGGACATCCCCGAGCACGGGGTGCCCGCCTACGCGCCCGAGCCGGCCCTGGTTGGCGCGGCGTCTTGAGCGTGGACGAAAACACTTGGAGCGAAAGGAGGTCGAGGCTGTGGAAGCATGGATCGCCCTGGCGTCGTTCGTGGCGCTGTTCTGTGCGTGGGTGGTGCTGCCCAGCCGCTTGCTCCGTCGAGCGCAGCGGGTGGAAGACGAGGTTTGACAGCCGGGCCGACCCTGTGTTATAAGGACGTCGAAAACCCAACACCACGTGGGGGCCACGACGCCCCGCGCCCACCGCGGCGCCGGGGCGTTTTTGCTTTTGCCGGTTGTCGGCGGCGCAGCAAACTCAACGGACGGAGGTGCAAGCCATGATTCCGAGGACGCCCAGCGACGTGCTGGCCCTCATCAAGGAGAAGGACATCCAGATAGTGGATCTGCGATTCACCGACCTGCCGGGTACCTGGCAGCACGCCTCGATCCCGGCCTCCCAGCTGGATCTGTCCACCTTCACCAAAGGGGTCGGGTTCGACGGCAGCAGCATCCGGGGCTTCCAGGCCATCCAGGAGAGCGACATGCTCCTGGTGCCCGACCCGAACACCGCCTTCGTGGATCCCTTCCTGCAGGTCCCCACCCT
>JANXBY010000006.1 GCA_025060455.1 Armatimonadota bacterium | reverse complement strand
GGCCAGGCTCGGGCCACTGAGGGTGGTGCCCACCAGCACGTGCACCTGGTCCTGCTCGATGAGGCGCCGGGCGAGGCTGGCGGCCACGTCCGCCCGGCTCTGGTCGTCGGTGATGAGGATCTGCACCTCGTGCCGGACCCCGTCGGGGCCCGTGATACCACCCTCCCGGTTCAGCCGTTCCTGCACAAGCCGGGCCACGTCGCGCTCCGGAGTCCCCAGGCTGGAGCCTGGTCCGGTCACCGAGCTGATGAACCCGATCCGGTACGGAGTCCCCACCCTTGCCGGGGCCGCGAGCAGCGGGTAGACCAAGGTGGCCGCGAGAACCAGGGCCACACCGGTACACAAGGCCACCCACACACGCCGATTGGTTCCCTTCCTGCTCATACACCCACCTCCCTCGGGATTGCCGCGGCGCACACGGGCCGCCGGGACGTGAGTGGAAAACACCTGGGGAAGCCGCCGCCCCACCCCCGGTGCCACCGTCCCGGTGATTCCATCATACGCCGCAGGGTGCCGACCGACCTCCTGGTCGGGCCTGACCTATTGGTTGCCCACGGCCGCCGACCTGCCAATGGGACAGCTGGCCTATTGTGGCTGCGACGGCAACCCGATGGCACGCGGGCGTTCGGTGCGGACGCACCAGAGGAAACCCCAGGCGACCCATTGAACCGCTGAACCGCCGCCCACCACGGACCCAGCGTGGATTCGACCGAACGGTCGGGAGCCCATGGGTTCACAGTCGCAGAAGCTATCCTGGGCCGGGCCTGCGGGCAGCAGACGTTGCGGGCCAGGCGGTTCGTGACCTGCGCGGTGGACTTCTGCCTGGTCCACGACATTTTCGCAGGCAGCCTGTTTGACGCCCTCGAGCGGCTGGGCCTGCGCCAGCTGTGGGACCCGGAGCGGGTGGCAGTTTCGATTCCGCCCAGGTCCGCGAGCCGGTGGTGGACCCTGCGCCAGCTGTGGGACCGGGAGCGGGTGGCAGTGGTTCTGGATCACTTCTCGCCTCCGCCCAGCGGTGCGGTGGCCAGCCTGCACCGCCGAATCCGCGAAGGTGTCCGTCGGTTCGGCATCCGCCACTTCTTCGACACCGGACAGGGGGACTCAAAGGGTCCCGGTGGCCGCCGCGTAGGCCATCTCCGGGGTGCCGACCCCTGTGCCCGCCGCGCCCACGGCGCCGTAGGTGGATGTGCGGATGGCCAACGTAGTGCTGCTGGGCGGCGTCAACCGGGAGCTGGACTTCGCCGCGCAGGAGTGGGAGCAGGCGTTGCGGGAGGTGGCGCCCCGGGAGGTGCTCGAGGCCGACGTCCGGGACTTCCACGTGGGCCGGGAGCTGGCCGTTGCGTCCACCTTTGCGCCGGGGGGCCGCTGCCCCGGCTTCGCGCCGCTTCGGGGTGGAAGTCAACCCCGCGTAGTGCAAGGGGCGCAGCTGCGGGATCTGTGCGCGGGTGTGTCCCGAGGACGTGTTGCGGCTCGGGCAGGACGACCGAGCCGCGGCGGTGGATGGGGACCAGTGCACCGGCTGCCAGCTGCTGTGCCCGGACTTCGCGGTGGTGGTGCGGGCGGACCTGGCGGCTGGCTAGGGTAAGGCTGGTCCGTGGAAACATCGCGTGCGCGTACGGCGCCGTAAGCGCGGGCTGTCGGTCTTACGCGGGTTACCCCATCACGCCGTCCCCCGAGGTCGCGGAGGACATGGCGCGGCTGCTGCCCCGGGTGGGCGGGGTGTTCGTGCACATGGAGGACGAGATGGCCAGCCTAGCCGCCTGCATCGGGGCGTCGTTGGGCGGACTGCGGTCCATGACGGCCACCAGCGGGCCCGGGTTCACCCTTATGCAGGAGCACCTCGGGTACGCCGCGCTGGCGGAGATTCCGTGCGTGGTGGTGGACGTGATGCGGCTTCGCCCCAGCACCCGCTTTCTCACCGCCCCCGCGCAGGGCGACGTGCTGCAGGCCCGGTGGGGCAGCCACGGGGACTAGCCGGTGGTGGTGTTGAGCCCTGCCGGGGTGCAGGAGGTGTTCGACCTCACCGCTTGCGTCTTCGAGGTGGCTGACCGGCTGCGGGTGCCCGTGGTGGTCTTGTACGGCGAGGTCGTCGGCCACGTGATCGAGCCTGACACGTTGCCGGACCTTTCCGACCTGGCCGCGGTGGGCACGTGGCGGCGACCCAAGCCCCCTGGTGTACGGCGCGTACCTGCCGTACGCGTACGACCGCGGCGACCGATGGTGAGCTTTGGGGACAGGGTGCGCTACCACGTGACCGGGCTCGTGCACGAGGAGTCCGGCTTCCCCACCTAGGAACCGGGCAAGGTGGGGGAGATGTCGCGGCGGCTTAACGGCAAAGTGCCGGAGCTGCCCGCAGAGGGGCTGCAGCCCGAGCTGTGGGCCGCGGACGACGCGGAGGTAGTGGCCGCGTAAGGCCCCTACTACCCAACCCGGGTGGCGAGATGCGGGCCGCAAAGAGGTTCGTGGTCGAGGGGGCAGCCCCCGCGGGTCACGTGGACGGCCTGCGGTTTGGGGTGCTGCACCGGGTGCAGCGGCCGGAGTTTTCCGAGGTGTGCTAGAGCCGCGTGCGGGAGGCTGGTAAGTGACCCCACATCAGCGTGCGGCTGGCGGGTGCAGCAGCCCGCGGGGTGGTGCTGCGCAGCGTGTTGCTGGCCGAGGCGTCCCTCCGCCAGGGCCGGTGGGCGGCCTGCTTCCAGGCCTTCGCGCCCGAGGCCCGTGGCGGTGCGGCCCGGGGGGCGACGTGGTGATCGCGGACGAGCCCCTGGACTACCCTGTAACCCAGGAGGTGGACGTGCTGGTGGCCCTCACGCAGGAAGCAGCCCGCCGCCACGCGGCCGCGGTGCGTCCGGGCGGGGCGGTGGTGGCCGACGCCGGCCGGGTCGAGGAGATCCCACCCGGCTCCTACGCTGTGCGGCGGCTGCCCATCTACCGGGCCGTCCCGGAAGCCCTGGGCACGGAGGCGCTCAGCAACGTGGCGGCCCTCGGGGGTGCTGGTGGCGTTGGCGCAGCCGGTGAGCGCGGAGGCGCTGGCTGAGGCGATGCGGGACCGATTCCGGCGGGACGGGGTGGCGCAGAACCTGAAAGCTTTACAGGTCGGGCTGCGCCTGGGCCAGGCGCTTCGGGAGGAGGGTTCGCCTTGAAAGCGGCACCGCGGAACCGGGCCCGTGTGGCCCAGCGGTCCGTTTCCACGGAGCTGGCGCGCCTGGACGGCGAGAGGCGGAGGGAACACATCCTGCGGGTGGCCGCTCACCTGTTCCGGACCAAGGGCTACAAGGGGACCAGCATGCGGGACATCGCGGAGGTGGTGGGACTCACCAAGAGCAGCCTGTACCACCACATCCGGGGAAAGCAGGACCTGCTGCTGGAGATCCTCCGCCACACGGTGGACCGGGCCATCCGCCGGCTGGAGCGGATCGCCCGCAGCAGCCTGTCGCCGTCCGAACGGCTGCGCCTGGCTGTGGAAAACCACATCGTGCACCTCATCGAGGACCTGGACAAAGTGGTTTGCTTCATCGAGGAGGGCAAGAACCTGGGCGCCGACCGCATGCGGGCCTATGTGCAGCAGCGGGATCGTTACGAGCGCTTCTTCCGCGACATCGTGCAGGAGGGCATCCAGGCGGGCGAGTTCCGGCTCACGGACGTCCGCCTGGCGGGCTGGGCCATCCTCGGCATGTGCAACTGGGTGGCCAAGTGGTACCGGCGGGACGGCCCGTACACCGCGCAGGAGATCGCCACCCACTTCGGGGAGTTTGCGGTGCGGGCGTTGAGCCGCGGGTACCCGCTCCCGTGGCCAACGGACCGGCCGGGGGAGGTGCCCCGCGATGGGCCTCCCTCGTGAGGGCGTGCGGGCGGTGGACCCGAACCAGGGTGCCGCAGGTCCGGTGTGCACCCAGCTGCTGGGTGACTTCGGGGCTTACGTGGTGAAGGTGGAGCCGCCGGAGGGAGACTGTGTAAGGCAGCTGGGGCCTCCCTTCTACCCCCTACTGGACGGCGCGCACAACGCGGCCGCGTACGCAGGCAAGACCCGTAAAAAGCGCAGTGCGGCGAACCCGAGGCACGGAGGTACCGGTCAAAGAGGGCGTCCGGCGGGTGGAGGGCGACTGCCGCATCGACGGAGTGCCGGCGACGGGCGCGGAGGTGGTGCTGGACTACGCGCAGAGCGTCGGCGCGACCACCGACCGGCTCCTGCCCACGGGGCGGGAACGGGACGAGGTGTTCGTGCGGGAGCTGGCCTGCACCGTGCCCGTGAGCGTGGTGGACGTGGCCAACGCGTGCGCCTTCTTCCCCGCGGACGTGCTCGGGTGGCGTGGTACGGAGGGCCCCACGGAGGTGAGCCAAGAGCACCTGCGGGCCGCCGACGCCATCAAGCGGGAGGTCGCACAGCTCCTCGGCCTTCGCCCGGACGGGCTGGTGCCGATTCCCGTGGCCGTGGCCCCGCCCGCGGAGTACCGAACCCTGCAGGGCCAGTGGGTGGGCGAGGGCGAGGTCGACCTGCTGGTGCGGCTGCTGGGAGGCCGCCCGGCGAGCCTGCACAAGGCATTTGCGGCCACGGCGGCTGCGGCCACCGCGGTGGCGTCCCGGATCCCGGGCACCGTGGCCTGCGAGGCGGCCCGGCCACGGGCGGAGGACCAGGTGGTGTTGGGCCACCCCAGCGGGACGTTCCCCGTGCGGGTCAAGGTGTCCGGCGGGCCCGGGGCCTGGAGGGTGGAACGCGCCAGCTACTCCCGCACCGCCCGCCGCCTCATGGAGGGCTACGCCTTCGTCCGCGCCCGCGTGTGGGCCCCGGCCCGGGACACCGTGAACCCTTAGCCGTCCGCGACCGTCCGTTCTGGTAGAATACCGGCGGTCTGACGTTGGTGTGGGGAGGTCCCGGTGCGGAGCGCCATCTTGCCCGCTGTGCTCCTGTTGACGGGCTCCGCGCTGGCCGCCACCGCGGTCCCGGATCCCCGCTGGGTGGTCGTCGCCGTGCAGCTGGAAGGTACCGTGCAGGCAGAGG
>JANXBY010000066.1 GCA_025060455.1 Armatimonadota bacterium | reverse complement strand
TCCAGGGACGGCTCGAACCGGATCCCCTCGTCGTGCTCCACCACCGCCGGCCGTCCCTGCGGGTCCAGCCCTTCCACCGGCACCAGGTGCCCAGAGAACCGGCCTTCCCGGGTGGCCCGGGCCGCGCGCACGTGGCTCTGGTAGCTGAACTCGTCCAGCTCCCGCCGCGAAAGGCCGTAGCGCTCCGCGATCCGCTCCGCGGACTCGCCCTGGTGGATGAGCTCGTACTTCTCCCGCGCGGGCGGGCTGATGTTCCGGAGGTCCCCGATGTCCAGGAACATGGGCACCCGGGTCATGGACTCCACCCCACCTGCCACCACCACCCGGGCGTCTCCCGCGGCGATGGCCTGCGCCGCGAAGTGCACCGCCTGCTGACTGCTGCCGCACATGCGGTTCAGGGTGACCGCGGGGACCCGGTGACCCAGACGGGAGCACAGCACCGCCAGCCGCCCCACGTTCATCCCTTGTTCGCCCGCCTGCGTCACGCAGCCCGTGATCACGTCGTCCACCATCTCCGGCGCAAGCCCGTTGCGCTCCAACAAGGCGTCCAGTACCTTCGCGTACAACACCTCGGGCCGCAGCCCGCGCAGCAGCCCGTCCCGCTTGCCGATGGGGGTCCGCACCGCGTCCACGATCACCGGTTCGCCCACCGCGTCCTCCCTCCCCCGCTTGGTAGCCCCAGGATACGGGAGCCGTGCAACCCTAAACCACTGGAAAAATCAGTGGCGCGATTTCCCGGGACCCCGGTCCTCCTCCGCAAAGGTTCGGTGTTTCGTCGACAGGCTCCTGGCCAGCCGGCCCACGGGAATCCCACCCCTCAGGGGCCGTGTGCTCCTTCGTACTGCGAGTCCAGGATCAGCTCGTAGCACTCCAGCTTGGACGGACCCCGAAACGCCTCCCGCGGCAGGGTGCCGGAACGGGCGTGGCCCCGCTGGAACGCCTCTGAATGCGTCCACGCTTCAAAGGCCTCCGGAGACTCCCAAACCGTCAGCACCACGTAGGGATCCTCCGGGTCCACGGGACGCAGCACCCAGTTGCGGACGAAGCCCGGCATCCGGTCGACCTCCCGGGCGCGGGCGCGGAAACGGGCCTCGAAGGCCCCCCGGAACGGACCCGCCACCGGGATCCGGTTCATCACCACGAACACCGTCTCACCTCCTCAGTACGTCCGCTCCTTCGGTGCAAAGTGCGTCACCACCACGGGCTTGTCCTCCAGCCGGTGCTGCCGCGGGGCCAGCCGCCAGACCAGGGTGTGGCGCAGCCAGCGAGCGTCGTCCCGCTGCGGGTAGTCCTCCCGGAAGTGGGTGCCGCGGCTTTCCGTGCGGTGCAGGGCGCTGGCCACGGTGGCCTCCGCCACGTCCAGCAGGCAGCCGGTCTCGAACGCCTCCACCAGCTCCTGGTTGTACACGCGGCCCCGGTCCGCCAACCCGATCCGGCGGTAGCGGTCCTGCAGCTCCCACACGCCCCGCAGCGCCTCCTGTAGGCTAGCTTCCGTGCGGAACACCGAGGCGTGGCGCTCCATCAGCTCCTGAAGTTCCAGCCGCAGCCGGGCAGCTGCCTCCGGGCCTTGCGCGCCCACCAGCCGCAGGAAGTGCTCCGCGGGATCCTCCAGGGGCGAAGGGGGAGGGTCGGGCAGCCCTGTGGCCCGGGCCAGCCGCGCCATGTCCTGCGCCGCGCGGCGCCCGAAGACCAGGATGTCCACCAAGGAGTTGGTGCCCAGGCGGTTGGCGCCGTGGACGGACACGCACGCGCACTCGCCCGCCGCGTACAGCCCTTGTACCACCTGCCGCCGGCCGTCTTGGAGCACGCGGCCCCAGCTGTCCGTGGGGATGCCGCCCACCGCGTAGTGCGCGGTGGGCCGGACGGGGACGAGGTCGCGGCCGGGATCCAGGCCCAGGTACGTGCGGATGAGAGTGGTCACCTCGGGCAGCTTGGTCCGTCGCACCTCCTCCGGCAGGTGGCGGAAGTCCAGGAACACACAGTCCCCCCGCGGCCCGCCGCCGCGGCCTGCCTGGATCTCCCGGAAGATGGACCGGCTCACCACGTCCCGCGGCGCCAGCTCCATGAGGCGGGGCGCGTACCGCTCCATGAATCGTTCCCCCAGGCCGTTCACCAGGAAGGCACCCTCTCCCCGCGAGGCTTCCGAGAGCAGGATCCCCCGGCCGTACACGCCCGTGGGGTGGAACTGGTAGAACTCCATGTCCTCCAGGGGGACTCCGCGCCGCCACACCAGGGCGGGGCCGTCCCCGGTCAGGGTCACCGCGTTGGTGGTGGTCCGGTAGATCTGCCCCCAACCGCCCGTGGCCAGCAGCACCGCCTTCGCGCGCACCGCGTGTAGGCCGCCGCGGCGCACGTCCCAGGCCAGAAGGCCCGAGCACACCCCGTCCTGCACCCACACGTCCACCACCAGGAACTCGTCGAAGAACCGAACGCCCCGGCGCAGGCACTGCTGATAGAGGGTGTGGAGGATCATCTGCCCCGTGCGGTCCGCGGCGTACACCGAACGGGCCAGGGGCCGCTCCCCGAAGTTGCGGGTGTGCCCGCCTGCCCGCACCCGCTGCTCGATCCGGCCGTCCGGGGCCCGGTCGAAGGGGAACCCCATGTGCTCCAGCTCGAACACCACCTGTACCGCCTCGTGGCACAGGATCTCCACCGCGTCCTGGTCCGCCAGGTAGTCCCCGCCCTTGACGGTGTCGAACATGTGCCACTCCGGGTGGTCCTCCTCCGCGTGCCCGAGGGCGGCGCCCATGCCACCCTGCGCGGCGCCCGTGTGGGACCGCAGGGGGTGGAGCTTGCTGAACACCGCCACCCGCAGGTCGGGGTGCGCGGAAAGCTCCAGGGCCGCGTACAGGCCCGCGCCCCCTGCGCCCACCACCACCCCGTCAAACTCGTGCCACGTGAGGTCCATCACCACCTCCGGACAGACCCGCGGGGGAATGCTACAGACCCAGGCGGCCGCGTGGCAGGTGCACGCCGAGCACGGACGCCAACAGCTCCAGGCCCAGCACCATGGCAGCGGTGTACGCGACCGACCCGGGCCAACCGAGGCGGGCAACCGCCCGCAACATCCACAGGCTCCACAGGGCGGAGGCCCACCGCAGCCCCAAGAAGTACGTGGCGGCCACGTACACCACCAGGCTCAACAGGTAGCCCGCAGCCCGACGCACGCGGCGGCCCGCCCCGCCGTCCTGCGCTGCCAACTCGTCCTCCTCCTCCACCGGCCCGCCGTAGCCCCCGAGCTCCCGCACCAGCTGGAGCGCGGTCAACACGGTGCCCGCGGCGGCCACGGATACCGGCATGAGGGCCGCGTCAGGCAGAAACCCGCGGCTTTCCCACCACGCGTACGCGAACACCGCCAGCACCGCCGCGGTGGCCACCGTAGCCGGTCCTGCCGGCTGCCGGGCCACCGGTGCCGCTCCCTGCGACCGCGCCCGGACCCACCGCACCGCGCTCCACGCAAACGGCGCCACCACCAGGAGGCCGATCACCATTACCCCCGGCCGCAGCAACCAGTCCACCGGGTCCGGGTGCAGCCTCACGGTGAGGAAGTAGTAGCGCTCCAGGGGGTTGCTGAGGACGAACCCGATCAGCAACGGACCCCTCGGCCAGCCCGTCACCTTGAGCGCGTAGCCAACGACCCCCAGCGCCACCAGGGCCACCAGGTCCCCGAAGTGCTGGGTCTCCTGGTAGGCGGCGAGGACCATGGCCAGCACGATGGGCGGCGCGATCCGGTGGAAGGGCACGGAGGTGAGGCGGGCCAGCAGGGGGCTGGCCGCGAACATCACCCCCGCGCCGAACACGTTGGCCAGGGCAAACGACCACACCACCGTGTAGATGAGGTCCAGGTGCTGGGTGACGATGCGTGGCCCCGGCAGGATCCCGTACGCCAGCAGGGCGCCGAGGATCATGGCAGACGGCGCCCCGCCCGGCACCCCGAACAGCAGCGTGGGCACCAGGTCTCCAGCCTCCACGGCGTTGTTGGCCGCCTCCGGGGCAATGATCCCGCGCACGTCGCCCTTGCCAAAGCGCGAGCGGTCGCGGCTGGTGGCCACCGCGTGCCCGTAAGCCATGAGCGTGCCCGCGGTGGCGCCGATGGCGGGCAGCACCCCGGCCCACATGCCGATGAGCGCGCCTCGGAGCACCAGCCACCGGTGCCGCCACACGTCCCGCACGCCCTCCCACCAGCCGTGGCCCAGCTCCGTGCGCTGCGCCACGGCTCCGCCGCGAGCCATGAGGGACACTACCTCCGCCACGCCGAACAGGCCCAGGGCCACCAGCGCCAGGTCGATGCCGTCCGTGAGGTACACCTGTCCGAAGGCAAAGCGCACCTCCGCCGCCGCCGGGGCGGGTCCCACCGTTCCCAGCAAGAGGCCCAGCAGCCCCGCGCTCAGCCCCTTGACGGGTTGCTTGCCCAACAGGCTGCCCGCAAACGACACCCCCAGTACTGTCAGCATGAACAGCTCGGGAGATCCGAAGGACAGCACCAGGGGGCGGGCGATGGGGATGGAAAGGGTGAGGCCCAGGGCGCCGATCAGCCCGCCCACCAGGCTGGACAGGTACGCCGCGGCCAAAGCCCGCGCTGCCTCGCCCCGGCGTGCCATCGGGTGGCCCTCCATCATGGTGGGCACCGCGGCCGCAGAGCCCGGCGCGCCGATGAGCACGGAGGTGATGGTGTCCGAGGTGTGGACCACCGCCAGGGCGCCGGTGACCATGGCCAGGGCCGCGGCGGGCTCCAGCTTCAGCATGAAGGGCAGCAGGATGGCCGCGGCCACGATCCCCCCCATGCCGGGCAGCATCCCGATCAGCAGCCCAACCCCGCTGCCCACGGCCAGCATGCCCAGCCGGGAGGGGTTGACGAACAGCTCCACCGCCGCCCTGACTGCTTCCGTCACGGGGTGCCTCCCGAAACACGCTCTCCCGCCGGGCCCTCCCCGGCCCCGGCGGGAGAGGCCTCCGCGCGGACTACAGCCGCACCTGGTACTTGCTGCGCAACAGGTCCGTGATGTACTTCTTCACGTCCAAGGTAACCCGGGTGGCCCGCAGGACCGCGGCCTTGGCCGTGTCCCCCCGCAGCACCTCGTAGCCTTCCAGCACCTGCCGGCCTTGCTCCCGGAACTGCGGGTCTAGCTTCATCCGGTCGATGGCACTCCGCAGAGCCTGCAGGGCCTCCGGAGGCGTCCCGCCGGGCGCCCACATGGCCTTCTGGAAGGTGAACGCCGCGGCGACCATACTCTGGTAGGCCTTCCACCGCAGCAGGCCGTCCGGCTTCCGCTTGAAGAGGACCTGGTACGCCTCGTACGCGCTCGGCAGGTCCGGCGCGCTGGGGTCGCGCACCATCACCCCCTTCTCGTTCACGAACCCCATGGACAGGACAGGGACCGCCTTCCCCTCCCGCACCAAGGGCACCACCTGGGACAGGTAGGCGGGCGTGGTCTGGTAGTCGATGTTGGTCTCCCCACGCTCGAAGGCCAGTCGCGCGGGCCCGCGCCCCTCAAACCCCATCACCACCCGCACGTCCAGGCCGAGCACCTCGAACAGCAGCAGGGTCACCAGGTCCAGTCCCGTGGCGCTGATGCCGCCGTAGACCAGCCGCTCTGCGGGCCGGGCCAGGTCCTCCGGTCTGCGCACCCCGGTACGCGGCGAGACGTACAGCACCCCGCCCACCCCGTTCACCTTGATGAGCTCCCACTTGGCGGGATCGTAACGGACCTGGGGGACGCCCAGGATGTACGGGATCATGGTGGAGCCGGAGGTCACGAGCAGCTGCGTGCCGTCCGCCCGCGCGTTCTCCGCGAAGAAGTTCGCACCGAGGATGCTGCCGCCTCCCGGCATGTTGCGCACCAGCACCCTAGGGTTACCAGGCACGTACTTCTCCAGGAACGGGGCGAAGAACCGGGCGTCGATGTCGCTGCCGCCCCCGGGGGCGAACGGCACGATGATCTCGATGGTCTTGCCCGCGTAGTACGGCTGCTGGCCCGCCGCGGGCAGCGCCACCAGCAGCACCGCCAGCACGACTGCACACAGCCCTCTCTTCGTCATGCCTGCACCCCCTTCGGTTGCTACGCCGGCCACACGGACCACGGGACGAGGGCGTAGCCCTCCATCAGCCGGCGCGCGGTCCGGTACGTGGTCACCTTCTCCACCACCCACTGTCCGCCGCGGCAGGCCACCGAGGCCCCCACCTCCAGCACCCCCGCGGGGTGGCCCAGGCGCACGAGGCCGTCCTGGACCCCGCCGCGGACGGCCTCGTGCACCACCGTCCCCTCCACCTGCGCGGCGACCGCGGTGCACGCGGCGCCACTCAGCGCGTACGCCCGGTGCAGCCTCCCCATGGACAGGATCCTGGCCACCAGGTCCACGGCCTGCGCCTCCACCACCGCTCCCCGAGTGGACCGGTAGGTCGCGGGCGGCGACACCCACGCCAGCTTGGGGATTCCCGGGCTGCGGCGTGTTGCCTCCTCCGACGTGGCGGCAATACCCATCCGCACCGCCGCCTGCGCCCTCACTCGCTCCAGGCGCGCGAGCAGCTCCGGGTCACCGTCCACCTCGTCGGGCCCTTCTGTCCCCTTCAAGCCCACGTCCGCGGGCCGCACGAACACCACGGGGTTGACCGCGTCCACCATGGAAACGGTGACCTCGCCCACCCCGGGAACCTGCAGGACGTCGGACGCCCGGCCCGTGGGCAGGAGCCGGCCGGTGACGGAGCCCGCGGGGTCCAGGAAGTCCAACGCAATGCGGGCGCCCGTACCAGGCACCCCGTCGATGGTGTAGTCGCCCTCCACCTGCGGCAGGCCGTTGCGGGTCGGGACGTGGGCGTGGATGCGCTTGCGGGTGTTCACCTGCCAGATCCGCACGATGGTCACCGGGTCGGTGCCGCGTACCAGCCCCTCCTCCATGGCAAAGGGCCCCACCGCGGCGGTGAGGTTGCCGCACGTGCCCCCGTAGTCCACCAGAGGCTCGGTGACAGACACCTGACCGAACGTGAACTCCACGTCCGCCTCGGGCACGGACGCGGGCCCCACGATCACCACCTTGCTGGTGGTGGACACCGCGCCCCCCAGGCCGTCCACCTGCCGCCCGTAGGGGTCCCCGCCTCCGAACACCTTCAGGATGACCCGGTCCCGCAGCTCCGGGTCCTGCGGGAGGTCGGGCTGCAGGAAAAACACCCCTCGGCTGGTCCCTCCCCGCATCAGCACCGCCCGGATCCTGCGCTGGTTGCCCACGGACCTCCCTCCCCGCGGGAAGGCTTCCACACCGCCCTCCCGCATCCTCCAGGGGCTGAACCGCGAAAACGCATACCATTGCGCAGAAGTGTTGTCAAGAAGCATGCACTTGTATACAATTCCGCCCGATGCCGGGCAGAACGGTGGTTGGGCAACGTGGGGCGACCTCGCACGTGGTGTACGAGTGGGTGTTGGGAGCCATCCGGAGTGGCCGGCTGCGCCCGGGGGATCCCGTGCGGGAGGAGGAGCTGGCCCGACAGCTGCGGTGCAGCCGCACGCCCGTACGGGAAGCACTGCAGCGCCTGCGGCTGGACGGTTACCTGGAACGGGGCCGCCGCCGCGGCCTGGCGGTGGCACAGCCGACCCAGGAGGAACTTCTGGACCTGTGCGTGGTCCGGGAAACCCTGGAGGGCCTGGCAGCTCGGCTCGCAGCCCGTGGGATCACCACCAGCGAGGTGTACTTCCTCGAAGAGCTGTGCCGCGACATGGAGCGGGCCCTGGAGCGGGACGACCTGCAGGAGCTGGCCCGGCTGAACGCGGAGTTCCACGCGGTGATCTGGCGGGCCGCGCGCAACCGGTTCCTGGCCCGGGAGCTGCAGCGCATCTGGCTGCTGATCACCCGGCAGCCCGTCACCACCCTCAGCTACCCGGGCCGGGCCCGGGAGGCGCTGGAAGAACACCGCCATCTGCTGGACGCTATCAAAGGGGGTGACGCGGACCGCGCCGAGCAGTTGGCCCGTCAGCACATGGCGAGGGCCCAGATGATCCGCATGCGCCTCGCGGCCGGGCACACGCTGGCTCATCCCGGGGTGCCCGTGCCCGCGGTGGGCGGTCTGGAGCTGTAGCGTTGCCGCGCTTCCCGGTGGCGGAGCTGCAGGCCTGGGTGACGCGACTGTTCCAGGTGGCAGGGCTCGACCCATCCGACGCCCACCTGGTGGCGGACGTCCTCGTGAGCGCGGACCGCGCGGGCGTCCACTCCCACGGGGTGGTGCGGGTGGGGGCGTACGCGGAGCTGATTCGATCCGGAGCCTGGCGTTCCGGGGTCCGGCCCCGCCTAGTCCGGGAGGGAGGGGCTTTCCTCCTGCTGGACGCGGAGGGCTGCCCCGGACCGGTGGCTGCCGCAGACGCCATGCGCCGTTGTGTGGACAAGGCGAGGACAAGCGGCCTCGCGGGCGTGTGGGTCCGCAGCGCGGGGCACTTCGGCCGCGCGGGCTACTACGCGCAAATCGCGGCCGCGGAGGGGATGGTCGGCGTTGCGCTGGCCAACGCCGCACCCAGTCTCGCCCCGTGGGGCGGGCGCGAACGCACCCTCGGGAACAACCCGGTGGCGGTGGCCATCCCGCGGCAGGACGCTTCCCCCGTGGTGCTGGACATGGCCCTGTCCGTGGCCGCCCAAGGCCGGATCCGGCTCGCCGCGGAGCGGGGCGACCGGCTTCCCGCGGGCTGGGCCCTGGCCCCGGACGGGAATCCTACCGACGACCCTCATCAAGCGCTCGCGGGAACTCTTCTGCCCGTCGGCGGCTACAAGGGGTCCGGGCTGGCCCTGGTGGTGGACGTCCTCACGGGGGTCCTGGCCGGCGGCGCCTTCGGGCGGGAGGTGTCCCCGCGCCGCGGCAGCCGGTTCGCGGCCAGCCACGCCTTCTTCGCGGTAGACGTCGGCCAGCTACGCCCCAGGGCCAGCTTTCTGGCGGACGTGGAGCGGCTCGTGCACATGGTCAAGCACACCGCCCTCGCGCCGGGGTTCGGCGAAATCCTCCTCCCGGGGGAGCGGGAGGCCCGCCGGGCGGCGGAGCAGAAAGACGTGGTGGATCTCCCGGAGGAGGTCGTGGTGCAGGTCCGGCGTGCCGCAGATGGGCTCGGCTTTGCAGAGCCGCTTCCGCCCCGGGTGGACGGAGGGTAAAGCCGCGTGGCCACGTACCGGATCGGGGTCCTGCAGGGGGACGGTATCGGGCCCGAGGTGGTACCCGTGGCCGTGGAGGTGGCCGACGCCGCCGTGCGCGCCGCGGGGCTTTCCGTGGAGTGGGTGGACCTTCCCGTGGGGATCGCCGCCTACGCCCAGCTGGGCGACACCCTCCCCCAGTACACCGTGGACGCGTTGAGCACCTGCCACGGGTGGGTGCTGGGGCCCGTGGAGCACCACCGGTACGACCCGGGCCGGGGGATGCGCAACCCCAGCGGCACCCTGCGCAAGCTGTTTGACCTGTACGCCAACGAACGGCCCGCCCGCAGCCTGCCCGGCGTGCCCAGCCGCTACGCGGGGGTCGACCTCGTGGTGGTCCGGGAGAACACCGAGGGATTCTACCCGGACCGCAACGTCCTGGAGGGCGACGCGGAGCTGCGCCTGACCCCGGACGTGGTCGTCAGCCTGCGGGTGGTCACGCGCAACGCGTGCCTTCGCATCGCCCGCTACGCCTTCGAGCTGGCGCTCCGACGCGCCGACCTCCGCGGCCGGCCCGGACGGGTCACAGCAGTCCACAAGGCCAACGTCCTGCGCAGGGGCGACGGGCTGTTCCTGGAATGCTGCCGTGAGGTGGCCGCGCAGTTCCCATCCGTGGGCTTCGACGACCTGCACGTGGACGCTGCGGCGTACTTCCTCGTGCGGGAACCGGAGCGCTTTGACGTCCTCGTCACCACCAACCTGTTCGGCGACATCCTCAGCGACGAGGCCGCGGGGCTTGTGGGCAGCCTGGGGCTGGCTCCCTCGCTGAACGCGGGCGACCGGTACGCCATGGCGCAGGCGGTGCACGGCTCGGCTCCGGACATCGCGGGGCGCGGGGTGGCCAACCCCGCCGCGGAGATCCTCTCCCTGGCCATGCTGCTGGGCTGGCTGAGCCGCCGCCACGGCGACGGGGCGGCCGCAGAGGCCGCCGCCCGGGTGGAAGGGGCGGTCTGCGCCGTACTCCAAGACGGCGTCCGCACGCCGGACCTGGGCGGGTCCTGCGGCACTGTGGAGTTGGCCCGGGCGGTGCGCCGACGGCTGGGATAGAATCGGGGCGGAGGACGGGATGCAGGACCGGCGGTTGGACGTGGCCACGCTCGCGGGCGGCTGCTTCTGGTGCACGGAGGCGGTGTTCGACGAGCTGGAGGGCGTGCTGGAGGTGGTCCCCGGGTACGCCGGTGGCCACGTCCCCCACCCGAGCTATGAGCAGGTGTGCACCGGAACGACCGGTCACGCGGAGGCGGTCCGCATCGTGTTCGACCCCGACCGCATCACCTACCGGGAGCTGCTGGAGGTGTTCTTCTCCGTCCACGACCCCACCACTCCGAACCGGCAGGGGCCCGACGTGGGCCACCAGTACCGGTCCGCCATCTTCACCCACAGCGAGGAGCAGGAACGGGTGGCCCGAGCCGTCATCGCGGAGCTGGAAGCGCAGCGGGTATGGCCCGACCCCATCGTCACCGAGGTGGTGCCCTTCACCAACTTCTACCCCGCGGAGGAGTATCACCGGGACTACTACCGCCGCCACCCCGACCAGGCATACTGCGCCGCGGTGATCGCCCCCAAGCTGGAGAAGTTCCGCCGGCGGTACCGGCACCGGCTCAAGGGATCCGCGTAGGGACCCCTCGCCGCGGGGACGTGTGCCCGGCTACGGGCGCACGGCCACGAACACCGCCTTCGGCAAGCGGAACCGCAGGGGTTCGGTCCGCACCGCGAACACCTCGCGCAGCCGCTCGGGTGCCTGGGTCAGCATCGTCACCAGCACCTCGCGCAGCTCCGGTGGGGTCGCAGACCGCTCTACCCAGGAGTCGAACCCGATCTCCACGGGGACCTCTTCGGACGCCTCCAGGGAAAGCCCCGCGGTCTGGAACGCCGCGTGCCACTCTTCCACGCTCCAGTCCCGTATGTGCGTGGCGTCCCGCAGGACTTCCACGGCGTTGATGAACCGGTCCGCCACCTCGTCTGGGGGCGACACGGTGTCGGAGACCACCAGCCGGCCCCCAGGCCTCAGCACCCGCGCCATCTCCCGGACCGCGGGGACGAGCTCCGGGTAGTGGTGCGCCGCGGTGCGGCACGTGACCACGTCGAAGCAGGCGTCCGGGAACGGCAGGGCTCGCACGTCTGCCTCCTGGAACTCCACGTTGGCAACTCCCCGCTCTGCCGCGAGCCTGCGCGCCACCGCCAGCATCTCCGGGGTCAGGTCCGTGGCCACCACCCGCGCCACAAGCGGTGCCAGCGCCAGGGCGGTGTGACCCGCCCCCGTGGAGACGTCCAGGACCACGTCCTCCAGACCAGGACGGGCGAACCGCACCACCACCTCCAGGTCGGCGCCGCGAGCGTGCACCGCGCTGGTGGCGTACAGCTCCGCGCTACGGCCGAACTGCTGCCGGACGTCTCGAGTGGCCAAGCGAACACCCCCTTCGCGGTCCAGGCACCGCCGGCCCGGACCTTGCAGGAGCACGCGCCAACCGGTCGGAGCTCCCCCCTCCCGTGGCCGCACCTCAGGGGAGGCTCGGCGGCCTCGGGAGAACGGCCGGTTGCGGGGGCGGTGCGAAGGGCCCGCCCGAGCTCAGGTCCACGCGGGCCTCGACACGTTCCGGCCCCGTGCCCACCGGCAACACCAAAGCTGTCGGCCACGCGGAGGTGCGCCGCTCGAACACCAGCAGCCCCTCCGCCCGGCCCCTGGGACCGACTTCTCCCGGAAAGGTGGACCGCAGAAACCGGACCGGTAGCTCCCCGTCGGGTCCCGCCAGGCTGGCTTCCATGACGCCCACCTGCACCGCCCGGTCGGACGAGTTGTCCGCAGCCAGCGCCAGCACCCAAGCTTGCGGGTGTTCGGACAGCCGCTGCGGCCGCAGCACCAGCGGGCCCGCGGGCTGGGCCGACCGGAAGTGGCGCACCCGCAGGGGCAGGTTGCGAGAAGGGAATTCCTCGTACGCCCGCTCCACCGCCCGCACCCGGTCCGCAAACCCCGGGTGGGTGCCCGCCCAGTGGGTGTTCTCCTGGCGTCGGCCCGTGACCTGGTTGAACCACTGAAGGGTACGCGCAGCCGCCCGTGGGTCGAACCCAGCCTCCACCAGCATCCGGAGGGCCTCACGGTCCGCTTCCACCTCCAGCTCGCGAGAAAACCCCAGGGTGGAGACGCGCAGCAGCACCTGCACCAGGTCGCCGGCCGCGGAGCTGCCGGTGAGGATGGCCACCAGGATGCTCGCGATCTGGCCCACCTGCGCCCGCGCCACGTGCTGGGCCACGTGCCGGCGGGCGGTGTGAGCCACCTCGTGCGCCACCACGAACGCCCACGCGTCCACGTCCGGGTTCAGCTGCACCAGCCCGGTGGTCACGAATACCCACCCGGGCGTGCTCACCGCGTTCGGCTCCCTGTGGTCCAGGATGGCGATCCGGTACGGGACCTGAGGCCTTCCGGAAAACGGCACCAGGCGGTCCCGCAGGGCGGACAGGAACGCCAGCCAGTCCGGGTCGGCCACCACGCCGTACTGGGCCATCAGCCGGGCCGCCACCGCGCGGCCCACGGCCATCTCCTGATCCTCGGGGATGGCGACCTGTGCGGAGGCCGGTAGCGCCAGCACCAGGGCAGCGGCCACCGCCGCCACCCGGACCGCGTGGTTCGCCTGCCGCCACCGTGCCCGTTCCACAAGATCGCCCTCCTTCCACCGAGGTCCCTGCCTGCGCGACGGCCCCCCCACCATGGTCGGATGTCCCGCCCCGGCTGCCAAGTTCGGCCGGCGGGCAAGAAGGGAACCACGGTCCGGCTGCCCCTGCGAGCAGGCGCAGGCGTGCGGAGGGTGGGTGGAGAAGCCGACCAGTGTGAAGGCTGCCGTGCTGTACCGGGCCGGCTGGCCCCTGCGGATGGAAGAGCGGCCGCGTCCCAGGGTCCGCGGCCCCCAAGTCCTGGTGCGCGTCCGCGGGTGCGGGGTGTGCCACAGCGATGTGTCCCTCGCGGACGGCCTGTTCGAGGCTTCAACCCCCCTGGTGTTGGGACATGAGATCGCGGGGCGGGTCGAGGGACTGGGGAACGTGTTGGTCTACGCCAGCTGGGGGTGCGGCCGGTGCGAGCCGTGCCGACGAGGCGACGAGCAGCTCTGCCCGAAGGCCCAGCAGGCGGGCTGGACCTGCGACGGGGGCTACGCGGAGTGGGTGCGCGTCCCCTCGATCCGGTACCTGGTGCCCCTGGAGGACCTGGACCCGGTTCACGCAGCACCCCTGGCGGACGCTGGCCTGACGCCGTACCGGGCGGTGCGCCGGAGCCTGCCGTGGCTGAGGGAGGGCGGCACCGCGGTGGTGGTGGGTGCCGGCGGCCTCGGCCAGTTCGCGATCCAGTACCTGAAGCTCCTCTCGCCGGCCCGCGTGGTGGTGGTGGAGCGGGACCGCGGCAAGTTCCCGTGGGCCCTGGAGCTGGGCGCGGACGCGGTGGTGTCACCCCGGGAACGGGTGCCTGCAGCAGAGGTCGTCCTCGACTTCGTGGGTTCTGCTTCCACCCTCGCCCTGGCGTTGCGGGCGGTCCAGCCCGGCGGCCTGCTGGTGCAGGTGGGTGCCGGTGGTGGGTCGGTGCCCTTCGACTTCGACCGGGTGCCACCCGAAGTCCACCTCACGAACTCCGTGTGGGGCTCGCTGCAGGAGCTGCACGAGGTCGTGCAGCTGGCCCGGTCCGGGCGGCTGCGCTGGCACGTGGAGGCCGTCCCGCTGGAGCGCGCCAACGAGGCCCTGGGCCGCGTGCGGCGAGGCCGGGTGCTGGGACGGCTGGTCCTGGTCCCGTAGGAACGCCACGCCGCACCTTCTCGCTGCCCACGCGGCGCCGTATGCTGCTGGGGGAGGGATGCCCATGACACCGCAAGGGGTCCGCGTGCTCCTTCTGGCCCTACTCCTGACGCTGACCCTGGCGCTGCCTGCCCCCACGCAGCCTCCTGTACTCACCGTGCTGCACTTCAACGACGTCTACCAGCTGGGCGCGGTGGAGGGGGGTCGGCGGGGCGGCTTCGACCGGCTGGCCACGGTGGTCAGGCGCCACCGCGCCCAGGAGCGCACCAGCCTGCTGTTGTTCGCAGGGGACCTGATCTCGCCGTCCGTGGAGTCCTCCGTGTTCAAGGGAGCACAGCTCATCGACGCGATGAACCAACTGGGGGTGGACGCAGCCACCTTCGGGAACCACGAGTTCGACTACGGGCCCGAGGAGCTCGTCCGCCGCGTGCGGGAGTCCCGGTTCCCGTGGGTGGTGAGCAACGTGTTCGCGCCGGGACTAAGGCCCTTCCCGGGCGTGCGGCCCTGGCTGGTGCTCACCCCGGGCGGGGTCCCTGTGGGCATCGTGGGGCTGCTCACGGAGGACACCGCGGTGCTGTCCTCGCCCGGCAATACCACCTTCGGCGACGTGTTCGCCGTGGCCCGGGAGGTGGTGCGGATCCTCCGGGCCCGGGGTGCGCGCGTGGTGATCGCCCTCACCCACCTGAGCATGGCGCAGGACCAGGAGCTCCTCCGGCGGGTGCCGGGGGTAGACCTGGTGATCGGAGGGCACGACCACGACCCTCTGGTGGCCACCGTAGCCGGCCGGCTGGTGGCGAAGGCCGGCTCCGACGCCCGGTGGCTGGGGGTGACGCGGCTGCGGCTGGATGGATCGGGCGCCGCCCACCACCAGCTGGTGGACGTGGACGAGCGCGTCCCGCCGGACCCGGAGATGGCCAGGTTGGTCCAGCGGTACGCCGAGCAACTGAGCCGTGAGCTGGAGGTGCCCATCGGGGAGACCGCGGTCCCCCTGGACGCCCGCAACACCACGGTCCGCCAGCAGGAGTCCAACCTGGGCAACTTTATCGCGGACGTGATGCGCGGCGCGGTGGGCGCCGACGTGGCCATCACCAACGGCGGGGGGATCCGCACCAATGCCCTCTTTCCCGCCGGCCGTATTACGCGGAAGGACGTGCTGGCGTGGCTGCCCTTTGGCAACGTGGTGGTGAAGGTGGCGGTCACAGGCGCGGTGATCCGTCAGGCCTTGGAGAACGGGGTAAGCCAGTGGGAGCAGGTGGCCGGGCGCTTCCCGCAGGTCTCGGGGCTACGGTACACCTTCAGCCCCTCGCGGCCTGTGGGCTCCCGCATCCTGGAGGTACAGGTGGGGGACCGCCCGCTGGACCCCGCGGCCACCTACACCGTGGCCACCAACGACTTCCTGCTGCGGGGAGGCGACGGCTACAGCATGCTGGCCACGGGCCAGGTGCTGGTCTCACCCGTCGACGGCCCCGTGCTGGCCAACGCGGTGATGGAGGCCATTCAGAGGATGAGGACCATCCGGCCGCAGGTCGAGGGTCGCATCACCCTGGTGCGCTGACCAGCTCCCTCTCACTCGAACACGAAGTCCTCCGCGGTCTTGCGCTCGACCCCGACCCGGGGCTGAGCACGTGCGGCCACGGGCAGCACAGTCTCCCCCACTTCCGCCCCCGGCGCCTGCAGCCGCCCCGGAACTCCGGACCGGGCCTCCCGGTGGTCCACCAGGATCCGCATCACACCCCCCAATTCGGCCCCGCACGCCCCCTCCTCCCGCACCGCCACCCCGCGCTACCCTGAACGGGGGCGGTCCCGTGCGGCTGCAGGTTCTCGACGGCGCGCGGACCATCGGCGGCACCAAGCTCCACCTGTGGGAGGGCGGGGCGGGCTTCCTTTTGGACTTCGGCCTGAACTACCGCCGCTGGGGGCAGTACTTCGAAGAGTTCCTCCGACCCCGCACAGCCCGCGGGCTGTTCGACCTGTGGCAGCTGGGGCTCATCCCGCCGGTCGGGGGGATTTACCGGGACGACCTGGTGCCGCCGGGCTTCCGCGCCCCGCAGGACGCTCGGCCCCTCGAGGTGCACGCGGTGCTGCTCACCCACGCGCACCTGGACCACTGCGGGCTTGCGGGCGTGCTGCGCTGCGACCTGCCCCTGGTGGCCTCCCGCCTGACCCTGGCGGTCCTCAAGGCCTTGCAGGACACCGGGCCCGCAGACTTCTACGGCGAACTGGCATACTGCCGGCCGCGTGGGCCCAACGCGTCGGGCGAGCTGGAGGCGGACCGGAGCGGTGCGTGCGCCGGCCGGCCCGCGTACGCCGCGGACGGCCCGCCTTCCCGGGACCTGCTGCGTCTGTGGACGACCCTTCCCAAAGCCCGAAAGGCTCTTCAACCCCAGCCGATCGGGCCTCCCGCACCGAGCTACGGGGGTCTGCGGGTGCGGACCTACCCCGTGGACCACTCCATCCCCGGAGCGGTGGCCTTCGCCGTCGAGTGTTCCGACGGCCTCGTGGTCTACACGGGCGACCTGCGGCGCCACGGCCAGGGGGCACCGCTGGTGGACGCCATGGTGTCGGAGCTGCAGCGGGAGCGGGTCTCGGTGTTGGTGGTGGAGGGGACCCGGGTGAGCCGGGAGCGCACAGATCACGTCACGGAGGCCCAGGTACTGGACCGGGCGCGGGAGGTGGTGGCCCGAAGCGCCGGGCGTCTGGTGGTGGCCGACTTCGGCCCGCGGCAGGTGGAGCGGCTGCAGACCTTCCTGCAGGTAGCGCACGACACCGGCCGCCGGCTGGTGGTGCTCCCCAAGGACGGCTACCTGCTGGAAGCTCTGGCCGCCGCGGATCCCGCCTTCGCGGGAGTGCTCCAGCACCCCGCCCTGGCCTTCTTCTCCCGGCCGCGCCTGACCCAAGAGCACTGGCTGCGGCAGTTCACCAACCGCCACGTCCGCCGGCTGGTGCAAGGGGAGGAGGTGCGGCGCGACCCGGGCGCTTACCTCCTGGCGTTCAGCTTCTTCGACCTGGTGGACCTGCTAGACGTGGACCCCCAGGACGGCGTGTACGTGTACTCGTCCTCAGAGGCGTACGGCGAGGACAGCCGGGTGGACTACTGGCGGCTGTGGAACTGGCTCCGCCGGCTCCGCATGGAGCCGCACGGGTTCCTGTGGGAGGGCACCGACGAGCGAGGCCAACCGGTGTTCACAGGGGAGTTCCACGCCAGCGGCCACATCCACCCCGACGCCCTCCTGGACCTCATTCGGGAGCTGAAGCCCCGCTACGTGATCCCCGTCCACACGGAGGACCCGGAATGGTTCGTGGAAAGGCTACGCGCAGAGCCCGCGAAGGTGGTCGTCCTCGAGGAGGGTGAGAGCTTCCCGCCCCCTTAGGACGGCGCCGCCCACACGGCCTCCACGAGGGGGACGGCGGAACTTGGGGAGGGCTGACCGGCCAGCAGTTCTCCGTGCAAGGCCAGGTGCAACGGGGTGAACCTGCCCTCCGGGAGCCGAGCTCAAGTTGCTCGTGGCCCACCGGACTCCTTCCCGCCCTGCTCCCCCACAGGGATCCCCGCGGCGCGCGCCAGCTCCCGGTGGATGCGCGCGGTGCGCTCTACCTGCCCTTTGGCGGGGAACCGCTCGTAAAACCCGTCCGCCCGGAAGGCCCTGCGCAGCTCCGCCCACGGCTGCAACCGCTGCTCCCACCGCAAGAGCCGTCCCTCCTCCGGCTGGGCGTCCACGGCGGACAGGTTCGCGCACACCCGGATCATGGCCTTGAGGGTCACCGGCCGGGTCACCATGTAGTTCGGGTTGCCCCAGGCCTCGCCCCACACCCGTTCCGCGGCCCGCAGGAAGTCCCGAAGCAGCGCGTAGAAGTCTTCCGGCCGATCGCCCTGCCGCTCGATCCGGGGCCACGCCGCCCGGGCCCACCGGTGCAGCTCGTTGAACAGCTCCGCCTGCAGGATCCACTTCTCCTGCCGGCTCCGCCCGCCCGGCCGGTTGATCTTGTAGCGTAGGGGGCTGTCGGGCTCCTCGTACAGCATGCGGGCGATGCGGGCCGCGAACTTCTTGTCCGGCGTGGCCTGCCACCACGTCACCCGCTCGTACAGCTCCACCAGGTGGCTCTTGTTGATCCGGGTCGGGGTGGCGTTGATGATCACGAACATCTCCGCGGCGAAGTCCTCGCTGCGGCCGTCGAAGATCACGCAGGGGACCTGGATGGAGGCGGCTTCTTCGGGGCGCTGTCGCCGGTAAAACTCCAGGGCCGCGAGGCGGTGCTGGCCGTCGATGATCAGGTACTTGCCGTCGGGCTCCTGCAGGTCTCCCACGCTCTCGTACCGGTGCAACGGTTCGAACCGTAGCCGCTCCGGGGTGAACAGCAGCACGGTACCGGGGACGGGCGGTTGCTCGCCCGCGGTCTCGTAGAAGTTCATGATCTCGCGGACCTTGCGCCGCGACAGCTGGCGCTGGAACGCCCGGTCGCTGCGCTCGATGCGGGCGATGAACTGGGCGATCTCGTCCCCTTCCGGCGCGGGCTCGGGGGCGATGGTCTCCCCTTCACCGTAAAACCGGCTCATGAACCGGACCTTCGCCAGCAGGTCCTCGGCCCGGTAGGCCACGAAGTAGAACACCCCGTCCTTCTGGCGGATCTGGGTGGCCAGCACCCCGACACCTCCCGCCGTTTGCTACCGATATTCTAGCGAACGGACGTACGCCCTATCCAGGGCTCACAGCCGGAACAGGCGGCCCATCCACCTGCCCAGCACCTTGTTCCGCGCCCGCCGGACGATCTTCCGCGGGTCGCCCGAGGCGAGAACCTCCACGTCCCGCAGCACCCTGGCCAGCCAGTACAGGAAGCTCACCAGGCGCCGCAGCCCCACCACCCCCTCAGCCCACCGCCGCCGGCTCCACCCGAGCCCTGCTCATGCGTACGGACACCACCGAGGAAACTCCGGGCTCCTGGGTGGTGACGCCGTACAGCACGTCCGCCGCCTCCATGGTGGCCTTGTTGTGGGTGATGATCACCACCTGGCTGCGCCGAGCCAGCTCCCGGAGCAGCTCCACCACCCTCCGGGTGTTGGCGTCGTCCAGGGCGGCTTCGATCTCGTCGAACACGCAGAAGGGGCTCGGGTGCGCCCGCAGGAGGGCGAACACCAGGGCAAGGGACACCAGCACCCGCTCACCACCTGACAGCGCCTCAAGCGACCGCACCTTCTTGCCCGGAGGCTGTGCGGTTACCTCCACCCCTTCTTCCCCACCCTCCACCGGGACCCGCTCCAGGGACGCCCGGCCGCCTCCGAACAGCCGGCGGAAGCAGTCCTGGAAGTGTCGGTTGACTTCCTCGAACGTCTCGGAGAACCTGTGCCGCAACACCCACTGAAGCCGCTCTGCCAGCTCCGACACCAGGGCCGCGGCCTGTTCCACGTCCCGCGCCTCGGCCGCCAGCGCCTCGTACCGCGCCTGCACCTCCTGGTACTCCTCCACCGCCCGCGGGTTGACGGGACCCAGTTCCGCCAGCCGCGCGCGGAACGACTCCGCCTCCGCCAGCACCGCCTCCCGGTCCACCCGCTCCGGCGTTTGGGCTTCCAGGACCTCCGGCTCCTCGCCGAAGGCCTCCCGCAGGCGGCGCTCCGCAGCCGCGAGCTCCGCTGCCACCTGCGCGGCGCGGACCTCCGCCCGGTGGGCCTCCTCCTGGGCGGCCCTCGCGGCTTCGCGGGCCGCGGCAAGCTTTCCCTCCAAATCTGTGCAGGCCTGCCCGTGCTCCTCCCAGGCGCGCGCCGTCACCTCGGCCTGCGCGCGGAGCTCCTCGTGCCGCCGGCGCGCCTCCGCGGCCCGCCGCGCCAGCTCCGCGGCCAGGTCCCGCAGGCGGCCAGCTTCCGCTTCCACAGCCCTCAGCTCGGCCCGCAACCTGTCCTCCTCCGCCTCCAGAAAGGCCCGCTGTCGCCGCAGATCTTCCGTCCGTGCCTGCAACCCCCGGCACAGGGCCACCAACTCCGCGTGCTGCACCCTCAGCGCTCCCAGCCGCGCGGAGGCGGCACCCACCGCCGTTTCGGCGTCCTGTTGCCGTGCCCGGGCGGCGTCCAGGCGCGCGCGGGCCTCCGCCACCTCTGCGCCGAGCCGCTCCAGGTCCGCCGCGCAGCTGTGCTCCTCCTCCTCGGCTTCCCGCAACTGCTCGAGCACCTGGGACCGCTCCAGCTGGGCTTCCTGCTCCATCCTGGGCAGCCCCGCCAGCCGGGCCTCCACCCGGGCCAGCTCCTCGCGTACCGCGCGGAGTTCTGCCTGCACCCGCTCCGCCTTGACGTGCCGGTCCGCCATCCGGTCACGCAAGGCCGCCTCCTCCGTGTTCAGCGCGGCCAGCTGTGCCACCAGGTCCTCCTCGGCCCGGTCCAGCTCCTCCACCCGCTGGCGCAGGGACGCGATCTCCTGCACCCGCCCCAGCGGAGTCGCCGACCCGTTGCGCCGTACGGCCAGCAGGCCGTCCGCGGTCAATACCTCCCCCGCGAGCGTCACCAGCCGGCCGCGCCACCCACCGGACCACAGCCGCAGCGCTGCCTCCAGGTCCTGTACCACAAGGGTCCCGTCCAGACCGGCCCTGACCAGCCGCTGCACCAGGGGCGCGCAGCGGACCAGCTGCCACGCCCACGCCACCCCCCCCTCTTCCGGTCCTGGCGTAGGTCGTAGAGGAGCTCCGTCCGAAGCCGCCTCCACCGCGAGGAAGCAGCAGGACTCCGGCCCCAGCTCCTCCAGGGTCCGGCGGGCAGTTTCCCAGTCGTCCACCACTAACGCAAACAGCCGGTCCGACAGCGCGGCCTCCACGGCCTGCCGGTGTTCGGGGTCCGCGTCCAGGAAGTCCACCAGGGCGCCCCGGACGCCTCCGAACCGCCCCGGTTCGTCCCGCCGCGCCAGCAACACGCGCCGGGCCGCGGGCTCGTAGCCCACAAGCCCTGCGTGGGCCTCCTCCAGGACCGAAAGCCTCGCCCGGTCCCGCTCCCGCCGCAGCTGAAGGTCCCGCTGCTCTTGCTCCAGCTGCGCCCTTCGGGCCATTAGCCTGTCTAGGTCCGCCTGCGCGGCGGCCACCTCGTGCGCCACCGTTTGCAGCTGCTCACCCAGCGTGGCCTCTCGCTCTTTCAGGGACGCCCGCCGGCTTTCCAGCTCACGCCGCTCGCTCCCCAGCCGGCCCAGCTGCGCCAGGAGGGCGCGCTCCCGGCCTGACAGGGCTTCCCACCGAGCCCGGGCGGCGTTGCGGGCGGACAGGGCGTGGGTCCGCGCGTGCTCCAGCTCCACGAGGTCCGCCCGGGTAGACTCCACCGCGGAAGCCGCCGCCTGCAGTTGCTGTTCGGCGGCCGCCAGCTCCGCCTCCAACCGCTGCAGGTTCAGGGCGCACTGCTGGGCCGCGTCCTGCCGGCAGGCCAGGTCCTGTTCCGCCCTCTCCAGGGCGGCCGCGGCCTCCTGGCGTTCGCGGGAAACCCGGTCCAGCTCCTGCGCCACACGCTCCCGCATCTGTCCTGCGGCCATCGCCTGCTGTTCGGCGACCCGCGCGTCCTGCTCGACTCGCCCTGCCTCCTCCACCGACCGCACGACCTGGGCCTGCAGATCCTGCAGGGCTTCCTCCGCCTGCCGGGCGCGGGCCCGGGCGGCGGCCAGCTCCCGCTCCACCTGCTCCACCGAAGCCTGCAACTCCGCGTGCCGCAGGCGCCCGGCCTCCACCTGTGCGGAGACCCGCCTGAGCTGCGCTCGGACGCGGCGGTACTCCGCCACCTGAAGGTGGAGCTCTGCCTGCCGCAGCCGCTGCCGGTACTCGTGGTGCAGGCGCGCCCGTTCCGCCTCGCTGCTCAGCTCCCTGGCCCGCTCCCCCAGCTCCGCAAGCCGATCCAGCCCTCGGGCCAGGTTCTGCCGGGCGTGCTCCAGCCGCCGGGCCGCCTCCGCGTGCCGCCGCTTGTACCGGGAAAGCCCCGCCGCCTCCTCCAGGAGGTCCCTCCGCTCCTGCGGGGACGCGTCCAGGATGGCATCCACCTCGCCCTGCCCGATCATGGCGTAGGCCCGGCCCCCCAGACCGGTCCCCAGGAACAGGTTCTGCACGTCCCGCAGCCGGCAGGGAGTGCGGTTGATGAGGAACTCGCTGTCCCCCGCCCGGGTGGCCCGCCGCGTCACCGTGACTTCCGCGAACTCCACCGGCAGGACGCCGTCCTCGTTGTCCATCGTGAGGTGCACCTCCGCGAGCCCGTGGGCACGCCGGCTGTGGGTGCCCGCGAAGATCACGTCCTCGGTGCGGTGGCTGCGCAGCGCCCTCCAGGAGGTCTCCCCCAGGACCCACCGGATGGCGTCCGCCAGGTTGCTCTTCCCGGACCCGTTGGGCCCCACGATGGCGGTGATCCCGGGGCCGAACACCAGCTCCGTGCGATCTGCGAAGGTCTTGAACCCGCTGAGCTCCAGCCGCTTCAGGTACATGGTTGCCTCCGTTCGCGCCTCGTCCGTGCGGGTGTGTGTCAGACGGTCACCCTGCCTCCACCAACGACCGGTACAGCGCCGCCAGCTGCTCTGCCACGACCCGGCTGTCGAACTTCCGCGCCTGCTTCCTGGCGCGATCCGCCATCTGCCGCCGCAGCGGCTCGTCCCCCAGAAGGCGCTCCAGGCCCTCGCGGAGGGACTGAGGGGAGGGGTCCACCAGCAACCCCGTCTGGCCGTGCTGCACCACTTCCGCTACAGCGCCCGCCCGTACCGCCACCACCGGGGTGCCACACGCCAATGCCTCCACCACCACCAGCCCCTGCGTCTCCGTGCGGGAGGCAAACGCGAACACCTTTGCCGCCTTCATCCACGCCACCACGTCCTCCCACGGCTGAGGGCCCACGAACCGGATCCGGTCCTGGGCGCCCGACTGGCAGGCCAGGCGCCGCAGGGCGTCTAGGCTGGGCCCGCCGCCCACCATCACCAGGTACGCCCCCTGTAGTCTCGGGGAGCCCGCGAACGCCTCCACCACCACCTGCATGCTCTTTTCCGGCGCCATACGCCCCACACACACCACCAAGGGCGCGCCGGGGGGAATTCCCCACGCCGCGGGATCCACCGGTGGGACGCGGTCCACCGCCTCCAGGTCCAGGGCCGCGGTGGGTACCACCTCCACCCGGGACCGCACGCCCCGGGCACGCAGGAACTGCTGCACCGCCCCGGTGGGCGCCACCACCAGGTCGCACCGGTTGCAGAAGTTCACCACGTGCCGCCGCACCCACCACCGGGCCACGGGCGCGGGAATCACGGCCGCGTAGTGGACGTAGTCCTCGTACAGCGTGTGGTGGGTGAAGACCAGGGGCCGCCCGCCGCGGCAGGCTGCGGCCAGCCGCCCCGCCGCAAACGGCGAGTGGGCGTGGACCACCTGCACTCCCAGCTCCCGCACCCGCCGCTCCAGGTCCCGCGACACGGGGATCAACAGGGGGAAGTCAGGGTGCCGGCGCGTCACCACCGAGGGCAGGCGGACCACGTCGGGCTCCGCGTCCCGGTAGCCTGGGTAGTCGGGCGCGAACACCACCACCCGGTGTCCCTGCTGCCGCAGGGCGGCCACGAACCCGGCCACCGAGTGCACCACCCCACTCAACCGTGGCCGGTAGGAGTCCGTGAACATCCCCACCGTCAGGGCCACGGGCCGCCGCCGGCCCCTCCCGTCACGGCCCCCCCTCCACCAGCTCCAGCAGGTCGGAAAGCCGGAACCGTCGGTGACCGCCTGGGGTTCGCGTGCAACGCAGCTTGCCCTGGTCCGTGTACCGCCGCAGGGTGGCCTTGCTCACGTTCAGGATCAGGGAAGCCTCGTGCAGGGTCAGCTCAGGGTCCAGCAGCCGGCGGATGAGCTCCTCCCGGCTCTCGGAGAAGGGACGGCGACCTCCCCGCGGGGGCCGTGGGTGGGGCAGCTCCATCGGCAGCGCCTCCTGACGCACCAGCCTCGCCAGCCGCGCCTGGGCGTCCCTCCGGTCCCGGGGCGTCTGCGGCCCACCGTCCTTCCCTGAACGCCGGTCCATCGCCCTGAGAGTTTGACGGCTTTTTGGCAGTAAGTCTGTGCAAGTTTTCGAGCCATCGCCGCCGGACTCCTGCGCGGCGTGGCCGGTGGCGGGCTGCGCGGCTGCGCGGTACCATCGTCGTGCCATGCGCCGCGTGTACCTCGACCACAGCGCCACCAGCCCTCCGCTGCCCGAGGTGGTAGAGGCGGTGCGGGACGCCCTGGAGCGCTTTCCCGGCAACCCCGCCTCCCTCCACGGTCTGGGCGTGGAGGCGGAGGGGCTGTTGGAACGCAGCCGGGAGGCGGTGGCGCTGAGCCTGGGCGCGGAACCGTCGGAGGTGGTGTTCACCTCCGGTGGCACGGAGGCCAACAACCTGGCCGTCTTCGGCGCCGCGTGGGCCCGCCAGGACCCACACGTGGTGGTCTCCGCCTTCGAGCACTCCTCCGTCCTGGAGCCGGCTCGCCGCCTGAAGGAGTCCGGCGTGGCGGTGGACTTCTGCCCGGTGGACGGGGAGGGGTTCGTCCGGCTGGACGCCCTGGAAGACCTGCTGCGGCCCAACACCGCCCTGGTGAGCGTGGTGCTGGTCAACAACGAGGTCGGAACCCTGCAGCCCGTGGCGGAGGTGGCGCGGCTGCTGGACCGCGCCCAGGCCCGCTGGGGACGTCGGCCGCTCCTTCACACGGACGCAGTGCAGGCCCTGGGGCACGTGCTCTTCCGCGTGCGCGACCTGGGCGCCGACCTGGTCACGGTTTCCGCCCACAAGCTGGGCGGGCCGAAGGGGGTCGGAGCCCTGTTCGTGCGGAGGGGCGTACGGCTGCGGCCCCTGGTGCTGGGCGGTGACCAGGAGCGCGGCCTCCGGGCAGGCACGCCCAACCTGCCCGGGATCGCGGGGTTCGCGGCGGCCGTGCGGTTCTGGGACCGGGAAGGCGACCACCTCAGGGACCGGCTCCGGCAGCTGTCCGGCCGGCTGCGGGCAGGGCTGCAGGCGCTTGGGGGGCTTCGGTGGAACACCCCGTCGGACGTGGACCGCACCGCTCCCCACATCCTGAACGTGTCGGTCCCCGGGCTGCGCGGGGAGGTGCTGGTCCACCGGCTGGAGCAGGAGGGCGTGTACGCGTCCACCGGCTCTGCGTGCCACTCCCGCCGGGCGCACCCCAGCCACGTCCTGCTGGCCATGGGCCGGTCCAAGGCCGAGGCGGTGTCCGCGGTCCGTTTGAGCCTGGGGCCTGAGACCACGGAGGACGACGTGGACCACGCGGTGGCCGCGTTCCGGGCGGCCCTGGAAGACCTGCGCTTTCTGGTGCGTTCCTGACGGTTGCCGTGGAACGGGTCGTCCTCGTCCGGTACGGAGAGATCGGGCTCAAGGGGGCCAACCGCCCCGCCTTTGTGGCCCAGTTGGCCCGCAACCTGCAGGCCGCCCTGCCATGCGTGCGGGTGGAGAACCGGTTCGACCACCTGCTGCTACGGGACGCCCAGCAGCCCTGGGTCCTGGAACGGTTGGCCCGCACCTTCGGCGTGGTGTCCAGCAGCCCCGCCCTGGAGGTGGCTGCGGAGCTCGACGCCATCGAGCAGGCGGCGCGGGCTCTGGTGGCCGAGCTGGCCCCCCAGCCTGGCACCACCTTCCGGGTGGAGACCCACCGTCGCGACAAGTCCTTTCCGCTCACCTCGCCCGAGGTGGACCGTGAGCTGGGCCGACGACTGCAGACGCACTTCCCGGGACTGGTGGCCCGCATGAAGGACCCGCAGGTGTGCGTGTGGGTGGACATCCGCCAGCGGGCGTACGTCTACACGCAGGTGCGCCCGGGCCCCGGAGGGTTGCCCGTGGGGACTGGCGGGCGCGCGGTGGCGCTGCTGTCCGGGGGGATCGACAGCCCCGTGGCCATCTGGATGGTGGCCAAGCGAGGTGTGGAGGTGACCCCCGTGCACTTCCACGCCCCGCCGTTCACCAGCGAGCGCGCGAAGGAGAAGGTGGTACGGCTGGTGGAGGTGCTTTCGCAGTGGTGCGGGCCCATGGAGCTGTGGGTGGTCCCGTTCGCCCACGTGCAGCGCGCCATCCGACAGCAGGTGGAAGAACCCCTGTGGACCGTGGCCATGCGCCGGATCATGATGCGGGTGGCGGAGCGGGTGGCGGAGCGGGTCGGTGCTGCGGCCCTCGTCACGGGCGAAAGCCTCGGCCAGGTGGCTAGCCAGACCCTGGAGGCCCTCGCGGCCATCGAGGCCGCCACCCGCCTGCCGGTGCTCCGGCCGCTGGTGGGCATGGACAAGCTGGAGATCACCGCCCTGGCGCAGCGCATCGGCACCTACGAGATCTCCGTGCTCCCTTACGAGGACTGCTGTACCCTGTTCGTGCCGCGCCGGCCCCGCACCCGGCCCACCCTAGAAGAAGCAGAACGCGCGGAAGTCGGCCTCGCGGTGGACAGCCTCGTGCAGGAAGCCCTGGCGGGGGCCGAGACCGTCTTCCCGGCGGCCCCGGCCCGCGCGTAAGCGCCTACCGGACCCACCCCCTCGCCCTTCATGCCGAGCGCGCGTGGACCGCGCAGTCGTCCCCAGCGCGGTTGCCTGCCAGTGCTGCGTCACCGCGCAACTTCGAGTCGCCCGGCTACGAGCCGGCCAACCCTTGCGGAAGCTTCTGCGGCACACGACTCCGTCGGTGCACGCCCGCCCGCTCCAGCGGGCTACGGGATGGCGCGGCGGTACACGCCCAGCGCCAGCCACTCCGCCACCCGCCCGTCCCGCGCCCACGCGGGCTGTGGGGCCGCCGGTGCTGGGGCCGCGCCGTGGTCGGTCTTCCACCAATGGTTCTGCCCGGTGGCGACAGACCACCCGTAGTTCACCAGTGCCAGCGGGGTAGACAGCAGCGGGTGTACGGTGAATGCACCGTACGCGGCAAGCCCCACCAACACCCGCCGAGCCGTCCGCAGTTCCACGGCAGAAGACAGCACCAGCCCCAGCGTGAGGGCCGCGAACGCCCCAGCGGTGAGAAGCTCCGGCAGCGCCCGCGGCAGCGGCAGCAGGTAGTACGGCAGCAGCACCCCACGCACGAAGGCCACCACCCCGTACGCGTAGCTGGCAAACACGGCCGCGGGGATCACCACCGAACCGGTGAGGAAGAAGAGCAGGTCCAACTTCTGCGCGACGGACATGTGGCCCCGCACCACTCGCGCCGCATGCTGGACCAGGGCCCTCAGGACGCCCTCGGTCCACCGCGCCCGCTGCCGGACCAGGGCGGGCCAGCTAGCAACCGACTCCTCCCACACCACCGCCTCCTCGCAGTACCGCACCCGCCAGCCCGCGGCGTGGAACCGGATGGCGAGGTCGATGTCCTCCGTGAGGGCGTCAGGGTTCCACCCACCCACCCGTTCCAGGGCCCACCGGTTCACCACCATACCGTTGCCGCCCAGCAGCACGTGTGCCCCGAACTGCTCCCGCGCCCTCTGCATCACCGTCTGGTACACGTCGAACTCGTGCTCCTGCCCGCGCGCCACCACTCCCCCGGAACGGTGGTACAGCCGCCGGCGGCCCTGCACCGCGGCCACACCTGGCTCCAGGAGGAGTGGAACCGCACGCAGGAGGAAGTCCGGTTCCGGCCGCGCGTCCGCGTCAAACACCGCCAACAGCTGCCCACAGGCGGCCTGCGTGCCCACGTTCAGCACGGCAGCCTTGCCCCGGGGAGCCTCCTCAGGAACCCGCACCACCCGCAGGGGGACCGCTAGCTCCACCTGCGCCGCCCGGCTGCCGGTCCCGTCCCTGGAGCGGTCGTCCAGGACCACCACCTCGAACCGCGGCCCGCGCGCGTCGTGGTAACGGAGCTGGCCGAGGCAGCGCAGGGTCTCCTGGATCACCGACACCTCGTCCCGTGCGGGCACCAACACCGAGACGAAGGGCAGCTGCCGCGGCTCCACGGGCGCGCTGCGCCTGCGCCGGGCGGCGCCCAGCAGATGCATGGCGGCCCCGTACAGGGAGTAGGCCACCAGGGCAGCCTGCAGGCCCACCAAATCCCGGCTCCGGACGGTATACGCCACCGCCGCGCCCCACACAACCAGCGCCAGCGCCAAAGCCGCCAGGGCCCAGACCCTGCGCCGTCTCACGCGGGCACCCCCTGCTTGAGGGCGCGCAGGGCCGGCCCGAAGGGCGGCCGCACCAGCCCTGCCTCTGTCACCAGGGCGTCCACCAGCTCCGCGGGCGCGACGTCGAAGGCGTCGTTGAGGGCGGGAGTGCCCTCAGGGGCCACCGGCACCCCACCCAGGTGGGTGACCTCCTCCGGCGCCCGCTGTTCCACCCGGATGGCGGAGCCCGCGGGCGTATCCAGGTCCACCGTGGACAGCGGTGCTGCCACCCAGAAGGGGATGTCGTGCCGCCGCGCCAGCACCGCCAGGGTGTACGTGCCGATCTTGTTGGCCACGTCCCCGTTGGCGGCCACGCGGTCCGCGCCCACCACCACCCGGTCCACGAGGCCCCGCGCCATGAGCCAGCCTGCCGCGGAGTCCACCACCACGTGGAAGGGGATGCCGGCCTGCAGCAGCTCCCACGCGGTGAGGCGGGAGCCCTGCAGGAGGGGACGCGTTTCGCATACGTACACGTGCACCCGCTTGCCCAGTTCCCACGCCACCCGCACGATGCCCAGAGCGGTGCCGACCCCGAGAGTCGCCAGGCTTCCCGTGTTGCACAGGGTCAGCACGCGCTCGCCGTCCCGCATCTCCCGCGCCCCCGCTTCCGCCAGGGCGCGGCAGGTCCGTTCGTCCTCCTCCACGATGCGGTGCGCCTCCTCCAGCACCCGCACCGCCGCCTGTTGCGGGTCCGTGGCGACCTCCGCGGCCCGCAGGGCGCGATCCGTGGCCCAGCTCAGATTCACCGCGGTGGGCCGTGCGGACCGGATCACCGCCGCCGCCTCCCGCAGCCGCGGCCAGAAGCGGTCCGGGTCGGCGCTGAACTCCCGGGCGGCCAGGGCCAGGGCGTACGCCCCGGCGGCGCCGATGGCCGGCGCTCCCCGGACCCGCAGGTCCCGGATGGCCTGCACCACACTCTGCCAGTCCGCAAGCCGCAGGGTGTGCGCGTGGTGTGGTAGCCGCGTCTGATCCAGGACGCACAGGGCGTCACCGTCCCAGAACAGCGATCGCCACCTCATGGATCCCTCCCGGCCGCGGCGGAACGGCCGTCAAAAACCTCCCAAGGCGGGTAGCTCAGGACACGGGGAAGGTGGGCGAGTCCGTGAAGGAGCGCGACCGCTCCGCGCTGATCACCACGTGGCTGGGGGTGAACAGGAAGATGTCTTCCGCCACCCGCTGCAGGTGACCGTCCAGGGCGTAGTCCACCCCGCAGAGGAAGTCCACGATGCGCTGCGCGACCTCCCGGTCCGCCTCCCGCAGGTTCACCACGATGGGCCGACGCCCCTTGAGGTACTCCGCGGCCGTCCGGGCGTCGTCGAAGCTGCGCGGCTGCAGCACCACGATCTCCATCTGGCGCGCGGCGTGCAGCCGCAGGACGGGCGTCCGGCGCTCGCCGGCCTCCTCCACCGGCTCGTCCTCTACCTCCTCGTCGAACCCCAAGAACCCCATCAACCGCCGGATTGCTCCCACGGCGTTCACCCCCGCTGCTGTGTCGTGCCCCGCCCCGCGGGGCCCGGGAACCCTCCCGGAAGGTCCGTACGCGCGAGTGCTACCGTCGGCCGGTCACCAAATAGGGCGCGCCCCAGCCGCACCAGGGTCGCGCCCTCCTCGACCGCCACCTCGAAGTCGTCCGTCATGCCCATGGACAGCTCGGCCAGCTCCAGACCGCAGTCCGTGCGTATTCTATCACGCAGCTCCCGCAGGGCGCGGAACACCCATCGGACTTGCTCCGGATCCTGGGCCTGCGGGGCCACCGTCATCAGGCCCACCAGGCGCAGGTGTGGGAGGCAGGCCACCAGCTCCGCCATGGCCCGCGCGCGCTCGGGGGTGGTCCCGTGTTTTGTGGCCTCCCCCGCCACGTTCACCTCCACCAGGACCTGTACCGTCCTGCCCGCCGCGGTGGCGCGCCGGCTAAGTTCGTGGGCCAGCTCGGGGGAGTCCACGGAGTGCACCCACGCGAACAGCTCGGCAGCCCACCGGGCCTTGTTCCGCTGCAGGTGCCCCACCAGGTGCCAGGTGACTTGCTCCGGGCCCACCAGTTCCTGCACCCGGGGGACTTTCTCCCGGGCCTCCTGCACGCGGTTTTCGCCCAGCTCCCGCAGCCCCGCGCGAACCGCCGCCGCGGCCACCTCCGCGCCGAAGCCCTTGGTGACCGCCACCACCCGTACCTCTTGGGGGTCGCGGCCGGCCCGCTCGCAGGCGGCGCGGATGCGCTCCCGCACGCGCCCCAGCCTCTCCCGGACCGCCTGTTCCACCAGTCCCGCAGGCGTCACCTGCCATCCTCCCGGCTCACCAGAGCCCACAGCGTCCCTGAGCGGCCCTCCCTGCGGTAAGAGTAGAACCACTCGGGCTCGCAGGCGGTGCAGGCCTCGCAGCTGGCGAGGTGCTCGGGCCGCACGCCCTCTGCCAGGAGCTGCGCCCGACCGACCTCCCGCAGGTCCAGCTGCCAGTGGCCCGGCCGGCCCGGGCGAAACGCCTGCGGCCACCGCCCCAGCGCCTCCCGCACGGGCTCGTCCACCTCGTAACAGCACGCCCCGATGGCCGGCCCGACGGCGCAGCGCAGCTCCTCCGGCCGGCTGCCGGCTCCCCGCAGGGCCCGCACGGTGCGGGACAGGACGCCCGCGGCGAGGCCCCGCCACCCCGCGTGCACCGCCGCCACACGGCTCTTCTGAGGGTCCACCACAAGTACCGCTAGGCAGTCCGCGGACCGGACCTTCAGCACCAGCCCGGCCCGGTCCGTCCACAGGCCGTCCGCACCCGCCACCCTCTGCCCGCAGTTGCCGCGCACCGCCACCACCCGGGCGCCGTGTACCTGCTCGGCCTCCACCACGCGGAGAGGGTCGAAGCCCAGTGCCCGCAGCGCCCCTGGGTCCCCGTCGGGGTACTGGCGGGTGGTGAACGCGTGGCGGAAGCCGGGCAGGTCCAGCAGCCGGGCCCGTAGCACGAAGAACCCGCCCGCCTGCTCCACCCGGAAGTCCGGCCCCGCCCGCAGCGTCCCCGTCACGTCACCCGCTCCCGTACCCGCGCGCTGAGGTAGTCCATCAGGGCCACGACCACGGTGATGGCCCACACCGCGGTGGCGGCCTTCTGCCACAGCAGGAGGTTGATGTACTGCATGAGCAAAAACCCGATCCCGCCACCCCCCACGAAGCCGATCACCGTGGACATGCGCACGTTGATGTCCCACCGGTAGATGGTGAAGGCGATGAACTGCGGGACGATCTGGGGGATCACGGCGTAGCGTACCACCTGCAGCCGGCTGGCGCCCGTGGCCTCCACGGCCTCGATGGGCCCCGGATCGATGGCCTCGATGGCCTCGGAGTACAGCTTGCCCAAAGATGCCACGGAGTGCACCCCCAAGGCCAGCACGCCCGCAAAGGGGCCGATGCCCACCCACACCGCGAACACCGTGGCCAGAATCAGCGGCTCTACGGACCGGAACACGTTGAGCACGGTGCGGCTGACCCCGTACACCGCCAGCCCCACCGGCCCGTACGCCAGGTTGCGGGCGCCGAGGAAGCTCAGGGGAACGGCGAACACCACGCCCATGGCAGTACCCATGAGGGCCAGGAACACCGTCTCCACCATGCGCTCGGCCACCAGGCGCAGGGTCTCGCTGGGGCGCCAGACGGTCTGGGCAAGTTCCACCACCGCCACCACCTCGCCCCGGTCCCCGAGGGTATCCGGGATCCGCACCCGCAGCTGGAAACCGCCCCGTGCGTCCGTGGAGAACTCCGCCAGCGGCGCGGGCGCGCCGGTCGCGTCCCGCCACACCAGCCTGCCCGGCCGGCCCGGCTCGAACTCCTCCCCGCGCACCACCACCTCCTGCCCCACCCGCACAGCCCGGCTGCTCACCTGCACCTGGGGACCCCGAGAGGGCGGAAGCGGCGGCTCACCTCCTCCCAGGGACACGGGGACCGCCACTTCCTGCACGCGGGGGACGCGCTCCAGCAGCTCGGGCCGCAGCAGGTCCCTCACCAGCGGGCGAACCAAGTGGGCTTTGGTGGCCAGCTCGCCGAGGTCGATGCGGGTCACCCGCCAGCCGTACGCGAACGCTGCGGCGGCAAGCACCAGCATCACCGCCCGCCACGCCCGCTCCCTCACGCGATCTCCACCTCCACCGCGTCCTCCCCGTAGATCTCCCGGAACCGGCGCCCGTCGATCTCCGAGGGGTGTCCGTCGAACACCAGCCGTCCCTCCTTCAGGGCGAGCACCCGGGTCCCGTACCGCCGCGCCAGGCTCAAAAAGTGCAGGCTGCACAGCACCGTGATCCCCTCCCGGCGGTTGAGCTCCTCCACGTAGCGCAGGACGGAGTGGCTGGTGGCGGGGTCCAGGCTGGCCACGGGCTCGTCCGCCAGGATCAGCTTGGGCTCCTGCATCAGGGCCCGCGCGATGCCCACCCGCTGCTGCTGACCGCCCGACAGCTGGTCCGCGCGCACGTATGCCTTGTCCCGGATCCCCACCCGCTCCAGGGCGTCCAGGGCCTGCTGCACCAGCCCCGGGGGCCAGTAGTTCACCAGCGACCACCAACCGGGCACGTAGCCCAGGCGGCCGGTGAGCACGTTGGTGACCACCGGCAGCCGCTTGACCAGGTTGAACTGCTGGAAGATCATCCCGATCTCCCGGCGCACCCGCCGGACCCCTTCCCGGTCCAGGGCGGTGATCTCCACCCCGTCCACCCACACCCGACCGGAGGTGGGTTCCACCAGGCGGTTGATGCACCGCAGCAGGGTGGACTTTCCGGAGCCCGAAAGCCCGATCACCACTACGAACTCTCCGCGGGCCACCTCGAACGACACGTCCTCCAGCGCCCGCACACCGCCCGGGTACACCTTGGTCAGGTGCTCCACCTCTAGGAACGGCTTGCCCAACGTAGCCTCCCCAAACCGAACGGGGGCTCCGCGGGAGCCCCCGGCCAGGCTCTGCGCGCGCGGGGATCCCTCACCGCACCAGCTTCGTCAGGTCAATCCCCAGGGTCCGCACCGCCTCCCGGATGGGGTTGAAGTACGCGTCCAGGCTGGGGAACTCCCGGCGGTCCACCCTGTACTTGGTCACCAGGTCCTCGTAGGTGGCGTACCCCTCGTGCTGGTACAGCTCGTGGATGACCTGGCGGCCCGAGGAGGTCTGGGCGATCCGGAACATCGCCTTGACCACCTTGTCCACCAGCTCCGGGTCCAACCCCTTCCGGAAGGACACGGTGTCGTTGGGGATGTACGGCTTCACGTACTCCAGCACCGCCACCTTGCGCTTGACGTCGGGGAACTGCCGCTCCACGCGGTCCCGGGCGTCGTTGCCGAACTCGTCGCCGAAGGTGGCACCCCCCTCCACCTGCCCCTGGTAGATGGCCAGCACCACCTTGTCGTGGCCACCGGCGAAGATGGTCTGGCTGAAGAAGCGGTTCGGGTCGAACCCTGCGCGCTTGAGGTGCACCGCGGGGTACAGGTACCCGGAGGTGGAAGCAGGGTCCACGTACGCGAACCGCTTGCCCCGCAGGTCCGCCAGCCGCCGGATCCCTGCGTCCGCGGACACCAGGATCTGCGCGCCGTAGTACGGCCGGTCGAACCGGATGGCGATGAGCTTCACCTCCGCCCCGCAGCGCTGGTGGGCCAGCACGTACGACAGGGGAGCCAGGAACACCACGTCCGCGCGGCCCGCGCACATGGCCTCGATGGTGGCCGCGTACGAGGTGGGCACGGTGGACTCGAACTCCAGCCCGGTGGCCACCTCCAGCATGCGCTCCAGGGTCCGGCCCGTGGCCAACACCCGCTGGGCGTCCAGGGACGGCACAAACGCCAGCACCCACGGCCGCCGCGGCTGGGGGGCTACCGCCCCCGCCAGGGCTGCCACCAACACGAGGGCCAGCCACACCGCCCACCGCAGGCTCCTCATTCTCCGCCCTCCTCTCCGGACGCCAAAAGGGGACGGGAGAACCCACAGGTCCTCCCGTCCCCACGTTACGCGGTGCGCGCGCGGCGAGCAACCGGCCGCCTAAACTACTCCGACAATCGCTGCCGCGATTTTTGGGAACCCCGGTCCCCCTCCGCACGCGCCGTGTTTCATAGACGGGCACCTACGGCTCGCGGCCCCACTTCTCCGCGAACGCCTCGCGGCTCAGCTTGTAGTAGTCCGCGTTCATCTCCTTGTAGTCCTTCCACTGCTCGGGTACGTCGCCTTCCGCGAAGATGGCCTGCACCGGGCAGACCGGCTCACAGGCTCCGCAGTCGATGCACTCGTCCGGGTTGATGTACAGCATGAGCTCGCCCTGGTCTTCCTCCGCCCGCGGGTGGATGCAGTCCACCGGACACACCTCCACGCAGGCCCGGTCCTTGGTGCCGATGCAGGGTTCCGCGATCACGTACGTCATCTCGTGCCTCCTTTCTTGTCTTGTTCTTGTGGTTTGGCGCTAACCTGTGCGTTTTTGTGCGCGCTGCTGCTCCCACCTCCACGCCAGGAACTCCGCGTACGCGGCCAGAGCCTCCACCACCTCCGACGGAGCCCCCCGCAGCCGGTCGGCCGCCTGCTGCAGGCGCGCCCACGGCCCCCCAGCCCCCCGCAGGGTCCGGAAGTACACCACGTCCTCGTGGGTCACCAGGTGCGCCACCCGCTTCATGACAGTGGTCGGAACCCCCAGAGCAGGCGCCAGCCGCTCGATGTACCCAGGCCGCCGCAGGTCCAGCAGCCCCCGCTCGCCCCGGGACAGTACGCTGGGCGGAATACCCGCCTCCGCGGCCACCTGCCGCAGGCTCTTGCCCTTGCCCCGGCCGTAGAAGTTCTGACGCAGGGATCGGATGTAGTTTCCGAACGCCCGTGCGTCCTCTCTGGGCTCAGAAGCTGTTCCCACCCTGCAACACCTCCCCCAATGTAGCCGCGTCTTAGCCCGCTTGCAAGGCAACTTTCGTTCCACGTTCGGAACGGGGCAGGTGGGATGGTGCACACCGTGGAATACTCCCCACCATGCCGGCAGGATCCACCCTCGAACGTGCGCTCAGGTCCGTGGTCCGCGGGGAGGTGCGCTTCGACCCGTTCTCCCGGGTCCTGTACAGCACCGATGCCAGCCTGTACCAGGTCATGCCCGTGGGGGTGGTGATCCCCAAAGACGAGGAGGACGTGGTCAACACCCTCCGGGTGGCCGCGGAGACCGGCACCCCTGTCGTCCCCCGGGGCGGAGGAACCAGCCTGGCGGGCCAGTCCATCGGTGCCGCCATCGTGCTGGACTTCTCCAAGTACATGGACCGGATCGTGCGGCTGGACCCAGACGGGATGTGGGCCCTGGTCCAGCCCGGGGTGGTGCAGGACGAACTGAACCGCGCGGCCCAGCCCCACGGCCTGCGCCTGGGACCCGACACCTCCACCAGCAACCGGGCCACCCTGGGCGGCATGATCGGCAACAACTCCTGCGGCTCTCGGTCCATCGTGTACGGCAAGACCATGGACCACCTGCTCCAGCTGCGGGTGCTGTTGGCGGACGGCACCGAGATGACCCTGCAACGCCTGGATCCCCGCAGCTACGAGGCCAAGCTGGCCGACCGCGGCCGGGAGGGTGAGATCTACCGAACCCTGCGGGACCTGGTAACCCACCACTCGGAGGAGATCCATCGGCGGTTTCCCAAGCTCCTCCGCCGCGTGAGCGGGTACAACCTGGACAGCCTGCTGCGCGACCCCTCCGACCTCACCCAGCTCATCGCGGGGTCGGAGGGCACCCTGGCGGTGGTGGTGGAAGCCCGGGTCCGGCTGGTCCCCAGGCCCCGCCACACCGCGCTCGCGGTGCTGCACTTCCCCGACGTGTTCACGGCCCTGGACAGCACCCCGGCCATCCTCCGGCACGGCCCCACCGCGGTGGAGCTCATCGACCGGATGATCCTCGACATGACCCGCCAGCAGCTGGAGTACGCCCGGCGCATGACCTTCGTCCGGGGCGACCCCGGGGCGCTGCTGGTGGTGGAGTTCTCCGGAGACTCTGCGGACGAACCCGCGCAGCGCGCCGCTGCCGTGGAGCGGGAGCTCGTGGCCTCGGGGGCGGCGTACGCCTGCGTGCAGGTCACCGACCCCGCCGGGCAGGACAACGTGTGGAGGGTGCGCAAAGCCGGCCAGGGCCTCCTGCAGGGCATCCGGGGAGACCGCAAGCCCCTGGCCTTCGTGGAGGACACCGCCGTCCCGCCGGAGCGGCTGGGCGAGTACATGCGGCGCTTCCACGAGGTGCTGGCGAGGGAAGGAGTGCAGGCGGCCTTCTACGCGCACGCCAGCGTGGGCTGTATCCACGTGCGTCCGCTGCTGAACCCCAAGGACCGGGAGGACCTCCGGCGGATGGTGCGGATTGCCCACGAGGTGGGCGAGCTGGTGCTGGAGTTCGGCGGGGCCATGAGCGGGGAGCACGGCGACGGCATGGTCCGTTCGTGGTTCGTGGAGCGGTACTTCGGCCCCCAGATCTACGGGGCGTTCCGGGCCGTCAAGCGTCTGTTCGACCCCCACAACCTCATGAACCCCGGCAAGATCGTGGACGGCCCCGCCATGGACGCCTCCCTGCGGTACGGCCCCGGCTACCACACCCTGCCGGTGCGCACGGCCTTCGACTGGTCGCGGGAGGGCGGGTTTGCTGCCGCGGTGGAGCAGTGCAGCGGCGTCGGCGCCTGCCGCAAGAAGCTCGACGGTGTGATGTGCCCGTCCTACATGGTCACCCGGGAGGAGGAACACTCCACGCGGGGCCGGGCCAACCTGCTGCGCGCGGCCCTAGCAGGCCTCCTCCCCCCTCACGAGCTGGCGAGCCACCGGATGCTGCAGGCCCTGGAGCTGTGTCTGGAGTGCAAGGCGTGCAAGGCCGAGTGCCCCGCCAGCGTGGACCTGAGCAAGATCAAGGCGGAAGTCCTGCACGCCCACCACCGGCTGCACGGCAGCTCCCTGCGGGAGTGGCTGTTCGCCCGCGCGCGGCTCATCAGCCGCCTGGCGTCCGCGGCCGCGCCTCTGTCCAACTGGCTGTCGGAGCGCCCGCTGGCACGCGCCTTGCTCCATGCGGCCGGCGTGGACCGCCGCAGGCCGCTCCCACGCTTTGCGAACCCGACCTTCCTGGGCTGGTGGCGCCGCCGGGCCCCCGCAGGGGGCAGCCAGCGCGGCGTGGTGGCGTTCTTTGCCGACACCTTCACCCTGTACCACGACCCCGCGCCCGGCATCTCGGCGGTGGAGCTGCTGGAGGGCCTAGGCTACCAGGTGGTCCTGGCACCCGCGGTGTGCTGCGGCAGGACCCTGATCAGCAAAGGGTTCCTGGAGGCCGCCCGCCGGACGGCCCGCCGCGCGGTGGACCGTTTGGCTCCCCTGGTCGGGGAGGGAATTCCCGTGGTGGGCGTGGAGCCCAGCTGCGTGCTCACGTTTCGCGACGAGGTCGTAGACCTGGTGCCTGGTGAGGCCGCCCGCCAGGTGGCCTGCCGTACCCTGCTGCTGGAGGAGTTCCTGGACCGGGAGGGCGCGGTGAGCCTGGCGCCCGTGGAGGGAGACGGGACGGTGGTCGTACACGGCCACTGCCACCAGCGGGCCCTGGTGGGCACGGGGCCGCTGCTGCGCGTGCTACAGGCGGCAGGGTTCCGGCCGCGGGAGGTGGACTCGGGCTGCTGCGGCATGGCCGGCTCCTTCGGCTACGAGCACTACGACGTCTCCATGGCCGTCGGGGAGCGCCGGCTGCTGCCGGCCATCCGGCAGCTGCCCCCTGAGGTGCCCGTGGTGGCCGCGGGGTTCAGCTGCCGCCAGCAGATCGCGCACGGAGCCGGACGCACCGCCCTACACCCCGCGCAGCTGTTGGCCGCCCGCCTCCGAACGATCCCGCAGGCGGCGGCAGGAGCGCCTGCACCGGCCCGCGTAATCCAGCGGCTAGACCATCCCGGTTGAGGGGGTGACGGCAGTGTACGCACGGCCTTGGGCAAGAACCGCGGGGGCTTTTGCCCTAGCGCTGGCGGTGCTCGTCGCGGCTTCCGGAACCGTGGGCAACTCCGCGCCCGCCCCGCAGCCCAGACGGGGCGGGTCGCTGAACTTCATCGTGTCCGCGGAGCCGCCGTCCTTCGACGGCCACCGGGAGACCACCTTCGCGGTGATCCACCCCATCCGGCCGCACTACAACCTGCTGGTCAAGTTCGACCCGTTCAACTACCCGAAGGTGGTCCCGGACCTGGCAGAGAGCTGGACGGTGTCCGAGGACGGCCTGACCTACACCTTCCGGATCCGCAGCGGGGTTCGCTTCCACGACGGCAGCCTCCTGACCTCCCGGGACGTGAAGGCTAGCCTGGACAAGATCATCTTCCCGCCGCAGGGGGTGGTAAGCGCCCGGCAAGCCATGTACGAGATGGTGGAGAGCGTCAGCGCCCCCAGCCCCAACACCGTGGTGATCCGGCTGAAGTGGCCGTCGGCCACCTTCCTGGAGAAACTCGCCTCCCCCTTCAACTGGATCTACAAGGCGGACATCCTGGAGCGGGACCCGCGGTGGTACGAGCGCAACGTCATGGGCACCGGCCCCTTCCGGTTCAAGGAGTACGTGCGGGGCTCCCACTGGGAGGGCGTGCGGTTCGAGAACTACTGGAAGCCCGGCCGCCCGTACCTGGACGGCTACCGGGCGCTGTTCATCAGCAGCCCCGCGGCCCAGACCGCAGCCATCAAGTTCGGACAGGCCCTGGTGGAGTTCCGCGGGTTCGCCCCCGCCCAGCGGGACGAGGTCGTGCAGTTCCTGGGCGACCGTGTCACCGTGCAGGAGTCTGGCTGGCTGTGCAACCTCCTGGTGGTGCCCAACAACCAGCGCAAGCCCTTCGACGACTTTCGGGTGCGCCGCGCCCTCACCCTGGCCATCGACCGCTGGGGTGGCTCCCGGGCCCTGTCCCAGATCACCTTCATGGGCCCCGTAGGCGGCGTGATGAGACCGGGTGGGCCCTTCGCCACTCCGGAGGCGGAGCTCACCAAGCTCGCGGGGTTCGGCCGGGACATGGAGGCGGCCCGCCAGGAGGCGCGCCGGCTGCTGCGGGAGGCCGGGGTGCCGGAGGGGTTCGAGTTCACCGTGAAGAACCGCAACGTCCCCATGCCGTACATCCCCGGCGGGGTGTTCCTGGTGGACCAGTGGCGGCAGATCGGGCTGAACGCCCGCCACGTGATCCAGGAGACGGGGCCCTACCTGGCGGACTTGCGGGCGGGCAACTTTGACGTGGGCGTGGACTTCACCTGCGACTTCTTCGACGACCCGGACGTCCAGCTCGCGAAGTTCGTCTCCAGCGACCGGAGCCCGCTGAACTACGCCCGGTACACCGACCGCCTCCTGGACGGCCTGTACCGTCAGCAGAGCCGCGAGCGCAACCTGCAGCGCCGCCTGCAGGTCGTCCGGCAGTTCGAGCGCCGGGTCCTGAGCGACCGAGCCTACCAGTTCCACCTCCTGTGGTGGCAGCGGATCGTCCCCCACTGGAAGCGGCTGCAGGGCTACAAGGTCAGCCCGTCCCACTACCTGGAGGACCTGGAGGAGGTCTGGCTGAGCGAGTAGGATGCTGCGCTACGTGCTGGCACGTTTGGTGCTGGTGGTCCCCACCCTGTGGGCGGTCGCGACCCTCATCTTCCTCCTGGTGCGGGTCATCCCCGGCGACATCGTGGAGCTGCGCCTGGTGAGCGGGGGTTCGTACGTGACCCCGGAGGTGATCCAGCAGGAGCGGGGCCGCCTGGGCCTGGACAAGCCCCTGTGGGCGCAGTACGCGGACTGGATCGTGGGTCTGGCGCGGCTGGACCTGGGGACGTCCATGTGGACGGGGGCCCCCGTGTCCAAGGAGATCGCCCTGCGGCTGGAGCTCAGCCTGCAGCTGGCGGTGATGGCCACGGTGGTGGCTGTCAGCCTCGCCCTGCCCCTCGGGGTGTGGGCCGCGGTGCGGCGGGGCACGTGGGCGGACCACCTGGTCCAGGTGTTCAGCGTGGCCGGCCTGGCGACGCCGTCTTTCTGGTTGGGCATCCTGCTCCTGCTGTTCCTCCTGTACGCCTTCCGGTGGCTTCCGCCCATGACCTTCACCCCTCTGTGGGTGAATCCTGTGGCCAACCTGAGCCAGCTGGTGTGGCCCGCGCTGGCGGTGGGCTACCGGTACTCCGCGGTGGCCACCCGTATGACCCGGTCGGCCATGCTGGAGGTGCTGCGGGAGGACTACGTGCGCACCGCGTGGGCCAAGGGGCTGGCGGAGCGGGCGGTGGTGCTGCGGCACGCCCTCCGAAACGCACTGCTGCCCGTGGTCACCGTGATCGGGCTGGAGTTTGCGTTCCTCATCGGCGGGCTGGTGGTGACCGAGCAGGTGTTCAACCTGAACGGGATCGGTAAGCTGTTCGTGGACGCCATCAGCCGTCGCGACTACACCCTCATCCAGGGGCTCATGCTCCTGGTGGCGTCGGCGTACGTGCTGGTCAACGTCCTGCTGGACCTGCTGTACGCCCGCCTGGACCCGCGGATCCGGTACGCGTGAGGCCGTGACGGGACCTTCGGACGCTGTCGCCGCCCGCGTGTGGGTCGCCCTCTCGCGACCCCGGCCCCGAGGACGCCTGAGTCGGTTCGCCCGGCGCTACCCGGTGGCGGTGGCCGCGGCTGCCTTCCTAGCCCTCCTGGGCGTCGCCGCCCTGTTCGCGCCGTGGATCGCGCCGTACGACCCGCTGGCCAACGACTACCTGTCCATGTTCAGCCCGCCCGGCCCCAAACACTGGCTGGGCACGGACAGCTTCGGCCGTGACATTCTGAGCCGCCTGATCTTCGGTTCCCGCACCGCGCTGCTGGTGGGGCTGTCCTCCTCCGTGATCGGCGCCACCGTGGGCGCGGTGGTGGGGGTCGCCTCCGCGTACTTCGGCGGGACCGTGGACCTGGTGATCCAGCGCGTCACGGACATCCTCGTGTCCTTCCCCCTCATCGTGCTGGCCATGGCCATGGTGGCCATCCTGGGCAGCGGCACCGCGAACCTGGTGGCGGCCATCGCCCTGTCCTTCGCGCCTCGGGCGGAGCTGGTGGTGCGCAGCAGCGCCCTGCAGGTCCGCCATACCACCTACGTGGAAGCGGCCCGGGCCGTCGGCGCGGGTCCCTGGAGGATCATCCTGCGCCACATGCTCCCCAACGTGATGGCCCCCTACCTGGTGATGCTCACCGCCTTCCTCGGCCAAGCCATTCTTCTGGAGGCCTCCCTGAGCTTCTTGGGGCTGGGGGTGGCCGAGCCGACCCCCGCGTGGGGCCTCATGCTGAGCGGGGCGGCGGTGGACTTCGTGCAGAAGGCGCCGTGGATGGCAGTCTTCCCCGGGCTGGCCATCACCCTCACGGTGCTGGCGTTCAACGTCCTGGGCGACGCTCTGCGGGACGCCCTGGACCCCAAACTGCGCGTCTGAGCGCGGGGCACCTACAGTAAACTGGATCCGTGCACCCTTCGCCGACCGCCGTCCTCGTGCTCCTCATCGTCGGGCACGCCGCGGTGGACGTGGGGGCCGGTGCGTTGCCTGCCCTGGCGCAGTACCTGCGCACGGAGCTGCGCCTGACCTACACCCTCACGGGCGCCATGGTGACCGCGGCGTCCCTGTGCGGGGCGCTGGTCCAGGTCACCGCGGGCTGGGCCGCGGACCGGCGTCCCAGCCTGTGGATGGTCCCCGCAGGGGTGGCGTTGACCTCGGCCGGACTGGCGCTGGCGGGGTTCGCCACGGGCCCGCTGTCGGCCGCGGCGGCCCTGGCGGTGCTGGCGTTGGGCCCCGCGCTGTTCCACCCCGAGGCGGTGCGCACCGCCTACCAGGCCGCGGGCGAACGCCGCGCCACCATGATGGGCTACTTCACCGTGGGCGGGAGCGTGGGTTGGGCCTTGGGCCCCACGGTGGTGGCGGTGCTGGCGGGTGCGTTTGGCCTGCGGGGGCTCAGCCTGTGGCTTCTGGTGGGGCTGCCCGTGGCCGCGCTCCTGTTGGCGTTCGGAAGCCGCCCGCAGGCCTTCCGGCAGGGGGAGGCCGACTCCCGCGGTGGCCAAGACCTGTGGGTGGCGTACGGCGTGCTGCTGGCCATCGCGCTGCTGCGCGGCGGGGTGCACGTGGGCGTGACGGTGTTCTACCCCGGCTACCTCATCGACCACCTGGGGCAGACCCGCGAAGCCGCCTCTGCATCCCTGTCCCTGCTGCTGGCGGGCGGGGTGGTGGCCGCGCCCGTGCTGGGCCGGCTGGCGGACCGGTGGAGCCGGCGGGGCGTGCTCGGGGGCACCATGGCGGTGCTGGCTGCCGTGGTGTTGCTGCTGCCGCTTTTGCGCCCGCCGTGGACGTACCCCGCGGTGCTGGTCCTGGGCGCGTGCTCCCAGGGCGTGTTACCCATCACCTTGGTCCTGTCCCAGGAGTTGTTGCCCGGCCACACCGCCTTGGGCGGCGGGATGCAGGTGGCCGCCAGCTCCGTGGCAGCACTCACCGCGACCCCCTTTGGCCTGGTGGCGGACGCGTGGGGAGTGCCCGCGGTGCTGCGGGTGGCGTCCGCCTTGGCCGTAGTAGGCGCGGTGCTGGCCGCGTGGCTGCCGACAGCCCGTCCGCAGCGCACGGAGATGCTCACCGCGGGAGGGAAGTAGTGCGCTACCTGGTGGCAGACCTCGCCGGGCTACTGCTGTTCTCTGCGGTGGGCGCGGCGTTCCACGGCACCGTTCCCGACGCGCAGCTCCTGCTGCGCACCTTCCTCCCCCTGGTGTTCCCGTGGCTTGCGGTGGCGGCCGTCGTGGGCACGTACCGCACGCCCGGGTGGCGGAGCTTTGCCCTCACGTGGGCGGTCGCGGTGCCCGCGGGCATCCTGCTGCGGCAGCTGCTGGTAGGCCGGCTGCTGAGCCAGGGCACTTTGGCGTTCCTGCTGGTAGGGACCGCCACCTGCGGAGCCGTCCTCCTCCTCGTGCGGCTGGCTGTAGGGCTGTGGGAACGCGGCCGCCGGCGGCCGGACACGGCATCGTAGATCACGCCTGCGGGATGGGCCTGGACGTCCGCTTCGCACGCAGGCTGCTGCGCTGGTACGCACAGAACCGCCGGGACCTCCCGTGGCGGCGCACCCGGGACCCCTACCGGGTGTGGGTGTCCGAGGTGATGCTGCAGCAGACCCGGGTGGACGCCGTCGTGCCGTACTACCGGGCGTTCTTGCGCGCCTTCCCCGACGTGCGCGCCCTGGCCGCGGCACAGGAGGAGGACGTCCTCCGGGTGTGGGCGGGGCTGGGCTACTACGCTCGCGCCCGCCACCTTCTCCGGGCGGCCCGCGAGGTGGTACAGCGGGGCAGCTTCCCCACCACTGCCGCAGGCTGGCGGAAGCTTCCGGGGGTGGGAGCGTACACCGCGGCCGCGGTAGCCAGCATCGCGTTCGGTGAAGACGTGGTGGCGGTGGACGGCAACGTGGCCCGGGTGGGCTTGCGGCTGTTGGGCCTGCGACGTTCCCCCCGCGACACCACAGCCCGCAGGGCCGTGCAGGCCGCGCTGGCAGCCGTCCTGCCTCCGGGCCGTGCGGGCGAGCTCAACCAGGCCCTCATGGACCTGGGCGCTACCGTCTGCCTTCCCACTCGGCCGCGGTGCACCGCTTGCCCCGTGCAGACCTTCTGCCGCGCCCGCGGCACGGGCCGCGTCCACCAGATCCCCGCTCGGCCTCCCAGGTACCCTAAGCCCCGCCGGCGGTTCGTGGCGGCTGTGGTACGGGACCGGTGGGGGCGCGTGCTACTGGTCCGCCAGCCTTCACAGGGTCTTTGGGGCGGGCTGTGGACGCTGCCGTACGTGGAGGCGCCTTCCTGGGAACGCGCCGGCCGCCTCCTCCGGCGTCAGCTGGGCGTGCCCCTTGAGGCAGACGGCCTCCGGCTGGCCTTCCGCCACACCTTCACGCACTTCCACGCCCACTTCCAGGTGGTGGGCGCCAGAACCCCCGAGCCGCCCCGCGTGGGCCGGTTCGTGCGCCCCGACGCGGAAACCGTGCCGCTACCCGCTCCCCTGCGCCGCCTCCTCGTAGCCCTCCGTCAGCAACGGGAGTAGCCGCAGGACCGGCAGTGGGCGCAGCCGTTCTCGTGCACCAGCCTGTCCCCGCAGTCCGGGCACACCCCCGCAAACGGCACCGCCGCAGCCCCGTTCCCGCGCATGCCGTCGGCCTCTGGGGGCGAGGGCTCCAGGACCGCAAACCGGAGGCGTTCCTGTCGGGCGCGCGGCGCCGGCTCGGGCAACGCCGCCGCGCGCGGGAACTCCCGGTCCGGCCGGAAGCTGTCTCCGTACAGGACGCGCCCCAGGGCCAGGGCCACCGCCTGCGCGATGGTGCTCACGCGGACCACCGTGCCGTCCGCGGACCGGTCCAACGCCACCTCCCGGGACTGGACCCGCCACAGCTGCTCGATCACCTCCCGGGGGTCCACGCCGCTGCGCAGGCACAGGGACACCAGCCGGCCTGTGGCCTCTGCCTCCTCGTCCAGGGACTCCACGAACACCTCGCAGGGGCCGTACTCGTCCTCGTTCACCGTCACGTACACCCGCCCGCGGGGGGTCTCGATCCGCTCCGTCCGTCCCTGCGTCACCTTCGGCCTGGGGCGCGTGACCGCCCGGTCCCGCGCCGGCTCGGCGGGCACCCGGATGGGCTCCGGGGGTGTCTGCTGCTGCGCCTTCGCCTCGGTGATCAAGACCCCCTCGCGGGAACCCTCTCGGTACACCGTAATCCCCTTGCACCCCAGCTTCCACGCCAGGAAGTACACCCGCTCCACGTCCTCCACGCTGGCGGTCTCTGGCAGGTTCACGGTGCTGCTGATGCTGTGGTCCACGTGCTTCTGAACGGCCGCCTGCATGCGCACCCGCATCTCGGGTGCGATCCGGTGCGCGGTGACGAAGAACTCCGGCAGGTGCTCTTCGTCCACCCCGAACTCGTCCATGTACTCCCGCACCAGCGGGTGGTACACCTTGAACTGCTCCTGGCTCAGGGACTCGCTGCGGCGCAGGTAGTACAGGTCGAAGATGGGCTCGATGCCGCTGGTGGTCCCCGCCAGGGCGGCACCGCTGCCCACCGGGGGCACGGTGAGGAGCGCCACGTTGCGCAGGCCAAGGGCGTACGCCTTGTCCCGCACCGCGGGATCCAACGTCTGCAGGAACGCCCCTCGGAAGTGCTGCTCCCGGTCGAAGGCCGGGAAGGGCCCCTTTTCTGCGGCCAGGTGGGCGCTCTCCTCGTACACCACGTTCTTGATCCGCTCGAAGGTGCGGTCCACGAAGGCGATGGCCTCCTCCGAGTCGTACCTCCGGCACAGCTTCGCCAGCATGTCTCCCAGGCCCGTGAAACCCACCCCGATCCTCCGGCTGCGCAGGCTGGCCTCCCGCTGCTCCGGCAGGGGGTGTTTGTCCGCGTTGTAGTCCAGCACGTCGTCCAAAAACCGCACCGCGTACCGCAGGGCCCGTTCCAGGGCCTCCCAGTCCAGGTGCGCCCGCTCCGTGAACGCCTCGCGCACGAACGCGCTCAGGTTCACGTTCCCCAGGCAGCAGGCACCGTACGGCTCCAGCGGGATCTCGGAGCACGGGTTGGTGGTGATCACGTGCATCCCGTTGTACTCGGAGGTGGACCACCACTGGACCGTGTCCCAGAAGATCACCCCCGGCTCCGCGTAGTCCCGGGCCCCGCGGACCAGCTCGTCCCACAGCTCCCGGGCCCGGATGGTCCGCTCCGCCCGGACCTTGTCGTTGGAAAAGCGCAGGGTGTACTCCCCGTCCCGTTCCACCGCCCGCATGAACGCGTCGTCCACCCGGACGCTGATGTTGGCGTACCGGACCTTGTCGAGGTTGCGCTTGACGCGGGTGAACTCCAGCACGTCTGGGTGGTCGCTGCGGAGGGTGATCATGAGGGCGCCCCGACGGCCCGCCTGGCCGATGGTGCCGGTGGTGGTGGACAGCAGCTCCATGAAGGACACCGCCCCGGAGCTGGTGATGGCCGCGTTGTTCACCGGCGTGCCCCGGGGCCGCAGCACGCTGATGTCCGTTCCCACCCCGCCGCCGAAGGAATAGGTCCGGGCCGCCTGCTTGCACCACTCGAAGATGTCCTCCAGGGAGTCGCCCTGGATGGGGATCACGTAGCAGTTCAGAAGGGTGGCCCGGCGGGGGTTGCCCGCGCCGAACATGATGCGGCCGCCCGGGACGAACCGGAAGTCCTCCAGCAGCCAGTAGAACTTCTCCTCCCACTCCCGCCGCTTGGCCTCCGTGGCCTCCACGGACGCGATCTCCCGCGCCACCCGGGCCCACATCTCGGGCGGGGTGGCCTCCACCACCCGACCGCGGGCGTCCCGCAGGGCGTACTTGTCGAAGAACACCCGAGCGCGGAGCTCGTCGCCGCGGAAGTAGCGCAGGGTCTGTTGGAACAGGTCCGTGGCCTCGCGCGTGGTGCTCATGGGCTCACCTTCCTGGCTCGTTTTTGCCGTTCGTAGGGCCCTCCGCCAGGGGCAGCAGCAACACCTGGCGCCGCAGCTGTTCTTCCCGCTCCTTGTGCGCCCGCAGCCGCTCCACCTCCTCCACGATGCTCTGCACGTCCTGGAACCGGCGGTACTCGGAGGCGAACCGTACGAACGCCACCTCGTCCACCCGCCGCAGGCGCTCCATCACCAGCTCTCCGATGCGGCTGCTGGGCACCTCCGGCTCTCCCAGGTTCCGCACCTGCCGCTCCACTTCCGCGGCCACCTCCTCCAGGACCTCCGTGGGGATGGGACGCTTGCCCCTGGCCTTCAGCAGCCCTCCCAGGACCTTGGCCCGGTCAAAGGGCTCGCGCCGGCCGTCGCGCTTGACGACCACCACCGGGGCCAGGTCCGGCCGCTCGAAGGTGGTAAACCGCCGCTCGCAACGGGGGCACTCCCGCCGCCGGCGCACCGCAGCCCCGCCCTCCGCGGGACGGGAGTCCAGGACCCGACTGTCGTGGTGGCCGCAGTAGGGACAGCGCATCCTTCCTGGCTTTCCCCCAAGCTCCCCTAGATGTTGAGGTTCGAGGCGGAACCGGTGCCACATATTGTAGCGACGCTGCGCCTAGCGGGCAAGCCCGCTGGACTGCGCTGAAGTCCAGCTGGCAGCCCCGGGCGCCGTGTTTTGCCACCAAGCTCCCCCAGGCCCCGGAATTCTCAGCTCACTCCCTGTCCACGAGGCGCGTGCAGGTGGCCAGAAGGAGGGCACATGCTGCCGCGGAGGTCGCAACGGCCCAGGCAAGCTGGCTGGCTTCCGGCAGGCCCCCGGCGGCGGCCCGCTGCGCGAGGAGGAAGGCGTTCAGCACCGGTACTGCGGCCGCGGGCGGCCAGCCCGCCAACGAACCGGAACCTGTGGCGCCGGCCATGGCCAGGAGGTAGAGGGGAAACGTCCACTGGTGGGCCTCCCGCGCGCTGCGGCTCACCATCCCCACGGCCAGGGACGCTCCCCCCGCCAGGGCGCTGGCGCAGGCGGCGGCCAGGAGCAGCACCACAGCCTGCGGGATCCCGGGAAAACCCGCGGCGGAGGCGGCCAGCTGGGCGGCAGTGGCCACCGCGGCCAGGGCGGTCCCCGCCCACCAGCAGGCCACGAATTTGCCGGCCACCAGGGACCAGCGGCTGACGGGGGCGCACCGCAGGATGTCCCACGCGCCGCGTTCCTTCTCTCCGGCGGTGAGATCTGCGGCCACCAGGGACGCGCCCGCGAAGCTCCACACCACCACCACCAGGGGGACCAGACTTCCGGCCCACCCGGCACCTCCCGGCACCGGCTCGTCCCGGAGGCGGACGGGTGTCAGCGCCTCCCGATCTAGCCCGTGGGCGCGCAGGGCGCGGTCCACCAAGGGCAGGGAATAGCGGGCCACCACCTGCGCCACCCGCTCCCGGGCCACCAGCCCCTCCGGGTCGCGGGCCCGGTACCGCACCACCACCTCCTGTAGCGCACCGCCCTTGTCGGCCTGGCGCACCTCCACCACCGCGGACACCTGGCCTGTGCGCAGCGCCTCCTGCGCGTCTGCCACAGGCACGGCCTCCACCAAGCCCTGTGCGAACCGCAGCAGCTCCTCAGCCCCCGCAGACCGCACCACCGCCACACGGGCAGGGGAGCTGAGGCGCCGGGAAGTGTCCGCCTCGACCAGCAGCGACAGCAGGGGCACGCTTAGGGCGGGCACCAACAGGCCCAGCAACAGGGCCCGTCGGTCCCGGCTCAGGTCCAGCAGTTCCTTGGCCGCTACGGCCCACGCGCGTCTCACGGGACCGGGTGGCCTTCGACCGTGGCGCGCAGGGGATAATGGGCAGCCTCCTCGTGCTGAACGGTCCCTTCTGCCAGGTGCACCACGCGGGAGCAGACGTGCGAGGCTTCCTCCGCGGAGTGGGTGGCCAGTACCACACAGCGTCCCTGGCGGGCGAGGGAACGCACCGCCTCCCGGACGAGGCGGCAGGTGGACGCGTCCAGTCCGGTCGTGGGCTCGTCCAGCAACAGCACCTCGGGGTCGTGCAGCAGCGCCCTCGCCACGTGCAGCCGCTGGCGCATGCCGCGGGAGTAGGTGGACGCGGGCCGACCGCAGAACTTCTCCATGCCGAGCCAGCTCACCAGCTGCTCCGCCCTCCGCCGTGCTTCGCTGCGCGCGAGGCCGTATAGCACACCGAAGTACTCCAGGATCTCCAGCCCGGAAAGTCTCCCGTACACCCCGGACTGCTCGGCCACAAACCCCACGCGCCGGCGCACCTGGTCGGGGTGGCGGGCCACGTCCCACCCGCACACCCTCGCGACTCCCCCCGTGGGCCGGGCCAGGGCTGCCAGTACACGCAGGGTGGTGGTCTTCCCCGCGCCGTTGGGGCCCACCAACCCTACCGCCTCCCCCGGTGCAGCCCGCAGGGTCACACCCCGCAGCACCTCCAGGGGGCCGTAGCGCTTGCGGACTCCTTCGAGCTCCACGCTCACAGCCAGCGCCCCACCAGCTCCCCCAGGAGCCGGAACAGCAGGAGGAAGGTGGTCCACGGCAGGGAGGCCAGGAACACCGCCAGCAGCCCGAGCCCGGCCCAAAGCCGGCCTGCAGAGGGCGGGGTGAGGTCGTCCATGGGGCCAGGGTGGCCCCGGGAGAGCAGGAACAGCAACAGGACCGCCATCAGCCACAGGCCCATCAGGAACAGCAAACCCACGGCCAGGTACGATCCCCACCGGTGCCACCGCTCGCCCAGCAGAGCCCGGGTGACGTGGCCGCCGTCCAGGGAGCTCGCGGGCAACAGGTTCACCGCGGTGACAAACAGGCCGATCACCGCGGCGTCCAGGAGCGGGTCCAGGTACGGCACCACGTCGGCAGACGCCCCGAACCGCCACCGCACCACCTGGTCCACCACCCACGGCAGCCCGAAGGGGAACCTTGGCAGGGCCAGCAGCGGGCCGCAGTTCTCCGGCTGCAGGCCGGGACACAGGGCGTGCAGGTCCAGCAGCACCGTACGCTCCAGTCCCACCCACAGTACCACCGCGGCCACCACCAGGCCCGCCACGGGGCCGGATGCGCCCAGGTCGAACAGCCCGTCCCGGTCCGGGGCCGGCTCCTTGGAGAAGATCACCGCGCCCATGGTCCCCAGGGACATCTCGCTGCCCACCAGCAGGGGCGGGAACGGTATGAAGTACGGGCCGCTGGCCTCGATCCCGTGCACCCGGGCGGCCAGCTTGTGGCCCAGCTCGTGCACCAGGAGGATGCTCATGAGGGCCGCGCTGAAGGTGAGCCCGTCCAGCCACGGGTTGGGCCAGTAGCCGGCCCGCAGCACCGCGTGCGGGACCTGCTGCAGCACCTGCGCGAACCGCTGGGAGGCCAGGAAACCCGTGGCGAAGGTGGTCGCCAAGGTGGCCAGGAACAGCGCCACCACCAGCCAGCGGTTGCTGCCCCCGCGCGGGGGCTTCGGCACCAGGTGCAGCCACACGCGGCCGTGGCGCCTGCGCAGCAACGGCGTGTAGCCCAGGGCGGCCAGCTCCCGCCGGAGGCTGCGGAAGGCAGGGGTCAGGTGGGGACTGTCCGCCACCACGAACCCCAGCGCCCCGTCCGCCCGGTGCACCTCCAGCACCGGAACGTGGCGTCGGACAGCCCGCTCCAGGGGATCGCCCAGGTCGGTCATGACCCTCCTCCGGCGCGGCGCGCCGCGCCGGCGCTTTCCGGAGTGCGGTCGGTCAGCGCTTCCGCAGGAACGCCGGCACGTCCAGGTCGTCGATGAACATCTTCACGGGCACCTCGCGGTCCACGGATGCCGGGGCCGCCGCCCGTTCCGGGGCCGTCGCAGCCTGCTTCGTCCGCGCGGCGTCGAAGCCGGTGGCGATCACGGTGATGCGCACCTCGTCCCGGAGCCCCTCGTCGATCACCGCCCCGAAGATGATGTTGGCGTCGGGGTCCGCGGCGTCCGCGATGATCTGGGCGGCCTCGTTCACCTCCACCAGGCCCAGGTCCAGGCCGCCGGTGACGTTCAGCAGCACGCCCCGGGCACCGTCCATGGACGTCTCCAGCAGGGGGCTGCTGATGGCGGTGCGGGCAGCCCGCACCGCCCGGTCCTCGCCGGAGGCCACGCCGATGCCGATGAGGGCGCTTCCGGCCTCCGCCATCACCGTCCGCACGTCCGCGAAGTCCAGGTTGATGAGGCCCGGCACGGTGATGAGGTCTGCGATGCCCTGGACCCCCTGGCGGAGAACGTCGTCCGCCACCCGGAAGGCCTCGATCATGCTCACGCTCCGGTCCACCAGCTGCAGGAGCCGGTCGTTGGGGATGGTGATGAGGGTGTTCACCTGCTCCTTGAGGTTCCGGATGCCCTCCTCTGCCGCCGCGGCCCGCCGGCGCCCCTCAAAGGAGAAGGGTTTGGTGACCACCCCGATGGTGAGCGCGCCCTGCTCCCGCGCGATGCGGGCCACCACCGGCGCACCGCCCGTGCCGGTGCCGCCGCCCATCCCCGCGGTCACGAACACCATGTCCGCGCCTTCCAGGGCGTCGTACAGCTCGTCCTTGGTCTCCTCCGCCGCCTGGCGGCCCACCTCCGGGTTGCCGCCGGCCCCCAGGCCCCGGGTGAGCTTCGCCCCGATGTGGATCTTCCGCTCCGCCTGGGAAAGGGCCAGGGCCTGCACGTCGGTGTTGATGGCGATGAACTCCACCCCGCGCAGGCCCGCGGCGATCATGCGGTTCACCGCGTTGCTGCCCGCCCCGCCGACCCCCACCACCTTGATGGAGGCGAACCGCCGCAGGTCTCGGTCCAGGTGCGCCATGGTCCCCTCCTCGTCACCCCGGTTTGCTCGCGCTGCCACGCCGTTCCACACCTACTCTCCGTGCAACACGCCGCGCACCCACGCCCGCAGGCGCCCCCACACCGCGCCGTTGCGCTCCGCGCGCCGCGTCCGGTGGCGGTCTTGCCGCACCCCGTACAGTACCAGCCCCACGGCGGTGGCGAAGGCCGGGCTGCTGACCGCGTCCGCCAGCCCCACCACGCCCGTCGGGTAGCCCACCCGCGCGGGCAGCCCCAGCCGTTCGCTCGCCAGCTCCGCAAACCCCCGCAGCAGGGCGGTCCCGCCCGTGAGCACCACGCCCGCGGGCACCCGCCGGGCCAACTCCGGCCGGTGCAGGTGCGAGGCCACCAGACTCAGGATCTCCTCCACCCGGGGCTGGATGATCTCGCACAGGTGGCGCCGGGGCAGGACCCGAGGCTCCTGTTCGCCCACGCCCACCACTTCCACCAGCTCTCCTTCCTGCACCGCATGCACCGACGCGGCCCCGTACCGGACCTTCAGCTTCTCCGCCTCCGGCAGGGGCGTCCGCAGCCCGAAGGCGATGTCGTGGGTGATGTGGTTGCCCCCCACGGGCAGCACCGCGGTGTGCACCAGCCCGCCTGTGTGGAACACGCCGAGGCTGGTGGTCCCGCCGCCCACGTCACACACCACCACCCCCAGCTCCCGCTCCGCGGGGGACAGCACCGCCTCCGCGGAGGCCAGGGGCTCCAGCACCATCTCCTCCACCTCCAGGCCTGCCCGGTGCACGCACTTCACCAGGTTGGCCAGCAGCGTGCTCGTGCCGGTGACGATGTGCGCTTCCACCTCCAGCCGGGTGCCGTACATGCCCACCGGGTCCCGCACGCCCTCCTGGCCGTCCACCACAAACCCCCGAGGCAGCAGGTGGATGATCTCCCGGTCGGGCGCGGGGATGGCGGCCATGCGCGCCGCCTCCACCACCCGCTCCACGTCCTGCGGGCTGATCTCCCGGTCGCTGCGGGAAACCGCCACCACTCCGCGGCTGTTCTGCGACGCGATGTGCTCACCGGAGACGGACAGGTATGCAGAGCGGATGGTCTGACCCGACATCCGCTCCGCGCGCTCCACCGCCTCCGCCAGGGCCTGGGTGGTGGCCTCCAGGTCCGTCACCACGCCCCGGCGCAGCCCGGTGCACGGCACGGTCCCCACGCCGGCCACGTGCACCTCGCCGTCCTCGTCCACCTCTCCCACGAGCGCGCACACCTTCGTGGTGCCGATGTCCAGCCCCACCAGGGAACCCTTCTTCGGCACCGCCGACCTCCTCCGTGCAACTTCGCGCAAGGAAATGGGCTTTTGCTTCTCCGAAGGTCTTCTGCGGCCCCGGCCTGACTCCTGCCGGCAACCTGCAACGCCCGGACGTTCCCGCGCCGGTGACAAGCTACGGAGCGTGCGGGGTAGACCGGGATCCCCAAAATCGCGCCGGCGATTTTCGGAGTGGTCTAGGGTGCCGGCTGGACCACCGCGCGGTCCGCGTACCGCACGTCCACCACCCCGGCGCGCACGCCCCGGGCCCAGAGCGCCTGTGCCACCTCTCGCGCGGTCCGCAGCCCTTTACCGAGCCGCCCGGCCGCCGCGCGCACGACCAGTCCGTCCCGCGTGCCCACGGTGACGTCCCCGGTGGCGAGCGGCCGCGCCCAGGCCACCTGCTGCCGGTCCGGATCGGGCAGAGCTGCCAGTTCCCGCACCAGCCGGACCACCTCCGGCGCGGGCACCGCCTCGCCGGGCTGCAGCCACCGGACCTTCGGGCCCAGCACCACCGGAAGCCCCTGCGCGGCCCCGTCCAACACCACGCCGTCCTCGTCCACCAACACCTCCGTGCCGTCGGGAAGCCGCAGCACCGCCTGCGGCGTGCGTTCGTCCACCCACACCCGCACCCGCGAGGGCCACCGCGCCTGGACCCAGGCGTCACGGACCCGGGGAAGGCGCAGCAGGCGCCGCCGGACCCGGTCCGGGTCCACGGAGGCCAGCGGCATTCCCACCTCCAGCCCCCCGGCCCGTGCCAGCTCCCGCGCGTCCAGCCGCCGGGCCCCGTGCACTTCCACCTCCTGCAGGGAAAACGCGGCCGAACTCGGAAAGCTCAGCACCGCGCACGTGCCGGCCACCGCGGCCCACAGGCGCAGCAGCCGCGCCCACGGGAACGGGCCCGGATCCGGCCAAGCCCCCACTCAGAACTCCCCCACCAGCTGGACTTCCAGCTCCAGCTCCACGCCGAACGCCCGGCGCACGTGCTCGCGGACCCGGTCCACCAGCCGCAGCACGTCCTCCGCGCGGCCTCCCCCGGTGTTCACCACGTAGTTCCCGTGCAGGGTGGACACCTCCACCCCTCCTTCCCGCAACCCCTTCGCACCGGCCAGCTCCACCAGCCTCCCTGCGGCGTCTCCCGGAGGGTTCCGGAACACGCAGCCGGAGGAGGGGAGCCGCACGGGCTGTGTGGCGCCGCGGTGCTGCAGCCACCGGGTGGTGCGGTCCAACACCTCCTCCGATGCAGCTGGCTCCAGCTCCATCTCCACCTCCACCACCACCGCCGCCTCGTGGTGCAGCCGGCTGGTGCGGTAGCCGAAGCCCATCTCGTCGGCCCGCCACGCGCGGTCACCATGGGGCGTCACCACGTGCACCCGCCGCACCACCTCCTGCAGGCTGTGGCCGTGCGCTCCCGCGTTCATGGCCACACCTCCTCCCACGGACCCGGGGATGCCCGCCGCGAACTCGAGGCCCGCCAGGCCCCGCCGGCCGGCCCGCAGGCTCAACCGCGGTAGTCCAGCCCCCGCCTCCGCCACCACCCGGGCGCCGTCCCACCGGACCCGGTCCAGCGCGCCCCCCACCTTCACCACCACCCCGCGCACGCCGCGGTCGGAGATCAGCACGTTGGACCCTCGCCCCAGCACCACGAACGGCTCCCCGGAGGTGTACAGCCAGCGCGCCACCGCGCGCAGCTCCTCCGTGCTCCGCGGGACCACCAACACGTCCGCAGGCCCTCCGATGCGGAAGGTGGTGTGACGGCGGAGGGGTTCGTCCCGCCGCACGTCCCGACACAGCTCCTGCAGCCGCTGCGCCAGCCGGTCCGCCCGCGCGGTGGCGGTCACCGCTTCACCTCCTGAGCCAGCCGCTGCGCCACCCGCCACACGTCCCCCGCCCCCAGGGTGGCTACCACGTCCTCGGGCCGCACGCACCCCAACAGCACGCCCACCACGTCCTCCAGCTCCGGGACCCACCGCACCCTTGGGTGGCGCAGGTGGTCGGCGATCAGCCTCCCGCTCACCCCCGGTTCTGGCGGCTCGTCCGCGGGGTACAGCTCCGTCACCACCACCTCGTCCGCGTCCTCAAAGGCTTCCGCGTACTGCCGGTAGGTGGTCCGGGTCCGGGAGTAGCGGTGGGGCTGGAACACCGCCACCACCCGACGGCCCGGCCAGGCCTCGCGCACCGCCCGCAGAAACGCCCGCACCTTCACCGGGTTGTGGGCGTAGTCGTCCACCACCAAGGGGGCGTCGCAGTACACCTCGAACCGCCGCCGCACGCCCCCGAAACGCGCCAGGGCTTCCCGCATGGCCTCGAACGAAGCTCCCCGCTCCAGCCCCACCGCCAGCGCCGCGGTGGCGTTCAGCACGTTGTGGCGGCCAGGTAGGCTCAGGAGTACCTCTCCGACCTCCCGGCCCCGCTGCTGAAGGACGAACCGGCTCCACCGCCCCTGCACCTCCAACACCCGGCCGCGGTAGCTACCGGACTGCAGGCCGTAGGTCACCACCCGGCCCCGCGCGTGCGGGGCGAGGCGGCCCGCGTTGGGGCAGTCCGCGCAAAGCACCACCCACCCACCGGGATCCGTGGCCGCCACGAACTGCGCGAAGGTGTTCAGCAGCGAGGTCAGGTCGCGGTAGTGGTCCGCGTGGTCCGTAAGGTCCAGGCCGGTGACCACCGCACTGTGCACCCGCACCCGGACCAGGGAGCCGTCGCTTTCGTCCACCTCCGCCACCGTGGGTCCGCTTCCCACCCTCGCCCCGCCGCCGTACGGGCGCACCTCTCCGCCCACCACGGCCGTGGGGTCAAGCCCTGCAGCCTCTAGGGCCACGCTCACGAGGGCGGTGGTGGTTGTCTTGCCGTGCGTGCCCGCCACCCCTACGGAGTCCCCGCCCGCCACCAACTCCGCCAGCAGCTCCGCCCGGTGGAGGACAGGAAGGCCGCGGGCCCGGGCCGCGGCGAGCTCCGGCTCGGTCGGAGGGACCGCCCGGGACACCACCACGCGCTGTGCGTCCTCCAGGTGGTCGGGAGTGTGCCCCACGTATACCTGCACCCCGACGGTCTCGAGGCGGCGGAGGGCCGGGCTGTCGCGGAGGTCACAGCCCGACACGTGCGCGCCGCGGCGGGCGTACACCTCCGCCAGCGGGCTCATCCCGGAACCCCCTGCGCCCACGAAATGCAGCTCACCCAACGCCGGACTCCTCCGCGGCCCGCACCACTTGCTCCCACACCGCTTCCGCCGCCTCCGGCCGACCCAGAGCGCGGGCGGCCCGGCCCATCTCCTCTAGCCGCGGGCGGTCGTCCACCAGGTCCTCCAGCACCTGCGCCAGACGCGCACCCGAAAGCTCCGTCTCCTCCACCACCACCGCGGCACCGAACTCCTCCAGGGCCCGGGCGTTGTGCCGCTGGTGGCCGGAGGCCAGGCGCAGAGGCACCAACACAGACGGCCGGCCCGTGGCCAGCAGTTCCGCGCACGTGAGGGCCCCCGCACGGGCCACCACCAGGTCGCACGCCGCGTAAGCGTCGCCGATGGCCTCCAGGTAGTCCACGGCTCGGTACGTCACCGCTCCGCTCGCTAGTTCCCCTTCCAGCCCGGCCCGCGCCTTCCCCGTCACGTGCAGCACCTGGAGATCCTCCCTGTGGGCCAAAAGCCGCAGCGCCTCCCGGACCGCACGGTTCAGCGCCGCCGCACCTTGGCTACCGCCCACCACCAGCACCGTGGGGCGGTCGGGCCGCAGCCCGTAGGCTGCCCGCAGCCGGTCGGCGTCCCCGTGCAGCACGGCGCGGCGCACGGGCGCTCCTGTCCACACCGCCCGCGCTCCGAAGGCAGAGGCGGTGGCGGCGAACCCCACGCACACCGCCCGGGCTCGGGCCGCCAGGGCGCAAGTCGCCCTGCCCGGCACCCTGTTGGGCTCCACCAACACCAGCGGAATCCCTAGGTCCGCAGCCGCCCGCGCCGCAGGGAACCCCGCGTAGCCCGCGGTGGACACCACCACGTGGGGCCGAAGCTGCCGCAGCAGCCGGCGGGCGCGCAGCACCCCTCCCACCACCCGCAAGAGGCTTCGGGCCGCCCCCAAGGCCCCCTTGCCCACCACCGCCGCAGACGGCACGCGGTGGAAGGGGATCCCGTGCCGCGGGGCCAGCTGCCGCTCCAGGCCGTCGCCCCCCACGAACTCGAACGCCGCCTGCCCTGCGCCCGCCTCCGCCACCGCCAGCAGCGGGTAGACGTGCCCGCCGGTTCCACCTCCTGCCAGCACCACCCGCCACCTCAAGGAGCTCTCTCCCTCGCGGGCGAAGACGCCCACGCGCTGAACACGTCCGCCTCCCGCACGGCCCGCGCGTACTGGGAAAGGTTCATGCACACGCCCGCGGCCGCCATCAGCGACACCAGCGAGGACCCGCCGAAGCTCACGAACGGCAGCGGGACCCCGGTGACCGGCAGCAGCCCCGTGGCCACCCCCAGGTTCAGGACCGCCTGGCCCGCCACCCACGCTCCGAAACCAGATGCCAGGAGGGCTCCGTAGCGGTCAGGGGCCCGTAGGGCGGCTCGGTAAATGCGGGCCACCAACACCGCGTACAGGCCCACTACCACCACCACCCCCGCCAACCCCAGCTCCTCCGCCAGGATGGCGAAGATGAAGTCCGTGTGGCGCTCCGGCAGGTAGAAGAACTTCTGGCGGCTTTGGCCCAGCCCGACCCCCACCAGGCCGCCGGAAGCCACCGCCACCAGGGACTGGATCACGTGAAAGCCACTGCCCTGGGCGTCTCGCCAAGGGTCCAAAAACGCCAGGATCCTTTCCCTGCGGTACGGTTCCGCCAGGGCGGCCCACGCCGCGGCAGGAGCCGCCACCACCGCGAGCCCACCCAGGTGGTGCAGGCGCGCGCCCGCGCAGAACAGCACCGCGGCCGCGATCCCTACCAGCACCACCGCACTGCCCATGTCCGGCTGCCGCAGCACCAACACGGCCATGGCCCCGGCGAACCCCAGGGGCGGCAACACACCCCTGGTCAGGGAGCGGACCTGGTCGCGCCGGTTGGCGAGGAAGTGGGCGAGGTAGGCCACCAAGCTGAACTTGGCCACCTCCACGGGTTGGAAGTTCACCGGACCTGCGGAGATCCACCGCCGCGCCCCGCCGGCCACGTCTCCGATGCCGGGCACCAGGACCGCGCCCAACAACAGCAGGGAGGCCACCACGAGCGGTGCCGCGAGTCTGCGCCACGCGGTGTAGTGCACCCGGGAGGTGAGCACCATGCAGCCGCACCCGAGGGTGAACCAGGCCAGCTGCCGCTTGAGGAAGTAGCTGGCGTCCCCGAAGCGCTCAAAGCCCGCCACGGAGCTGGCGCTGTAGACCATCACCAGGCCGACCCCGCACAGCCCCAACACGCTGGCCACCAGCCACCCGTCCACTGGACCACGCCGGATCTCCTGCGGGGGGCTGGGCCGGGTCATCCCGCCCGCCTCCTGTGTTGCGCTACCAGGGCGGTGAAAACCTCCGCGCGCTCCCGATAGTCCGTGAACTGGTCGAAGGACTCACACCCCGGCGACAGCAACACCGCTTCCCCGGGCCTGGCGAGCTGCACCGCGCGCCGGAACGCCTGCGCCAGGGTACGGACCTCCACCACCTCCGCGGGCAGGCCCCGCAGCGCGTCCCACAGGACCGGCGCACACTCCCCGATGAGGTACACCGCCCGCACGGGGCTGCGGACCAGCGCCTCGCGCACGGGCCGGAAGTCCTCGGGGGTGGCGTTGGGCCTGCGGCCCCCCGCGATGAGCACGAAGGGCCGGTCCATGGCCTCCACCGCTGCCGCCGCAGCCGCGGGGTTGGTGGCCAGGGAGTCCTCGAAAAACCGCACGCCCTGCACCTCGTCCACCAGCCACAGCCGGTGCGGCAGGCCCCGGAACTCCCGCAGCACCTGGGCCATGGCCTGCACCGAGCCGCCCGCCACCCCGGCGGCCGCGCACGCAGCCAGGGCGTTCAGAAGCGCGTGGGAACCGGGCACCTTTAGCTCCCACCGGGACACCACCCGCTCGTCCGACCACCGGATCCACGCCCCGTCCACCCACGCGCCCCCATACGCCGCCCGCCCGAACGGCACCACCCGGGAGGGCGCGCGGGCGGCCAGCCGCCACGCCACCGGGTCGTCCTGGTTGGCCACCAGCACGTCGCCCGGCCCCTGGTAGAGGAAGATCCGAGCCTTGCACTCCGCGTACGCCTCGAAGCTGCCGTGGTCGTCGAGGTGGTGGGGCGTGACGTTGGTGAGCACCGCCACAGAAGGGCTGCGCCGGACGCCCAGCAGCTGCCGGTTGCTGACCTCCAGCACCAGCCGGTCCTCCGGCCGCAGCTCGTGCAGGAAGTACAGAGCAGGGACGTGGCTACGGTCGTTGCCGCTGGCATACGCCCGCAGACCCGAGACCTCCAGGATGCGCTGCACCAGGGTGACCACGGTGAACTTGCCGTTGGTCCCCGTCACCCCCACCACGGGACAGGGGGCCAGGTCCAGCACCAGCTGGGTGAGGCTGGAGGCCTGCAGTCCCCGGGCCAGCAGCTCTTTCAGGCGGGCGTTCTCCGGCCTACGGAACCACGCCTGCGGTAGGAACACCACCTCCGCGTCCTCGATCCCCTCCAGGTAGCGGGGCCCCCAGCGCACGGGCTGTTCTAGCCACCACCGCACCCGCTCCTCCCGCTCCTCCGCGGGCATCCAGCGGTGGGTGCGGTGGAACACCTCCGGGAACTCCTCCGGGGTCTGCAGGTCGTGGCAGGTGGGCTCCACGCCCTGCGCCAGGAGGAACTCCGCCACCGCGGACCCCTCGGTGCCGCTGATGCCCAGCACGTGCACGCGACGGCCGCGCAGGGCTTCCACCGCGGGGTGGTGCACCGGACGCGGCCTCCAGCCGACCCGCCCATCCACGGCTACACCAAACCCAGACCCGCCAGGGCGGCCAGGGCTCCCGCCACCCAAAAGCGCGTCACGATCTTCGGCTCCTCCCAGCCCACCAGCTCGAAGTGGTGGTGCAGGGGTGAGCTGCGGAACACCCGCCGGCCTCTCGTGAACCGGAAGTAGACCACTTGCACCACCACGGACGCGGCCTCCGCGGCGAACACCGCGCCTACCACGAACAACAGGAGCTCCGTGCGGGTCAGCAACGCCACCGAGCTCAGGGCAGCACCCAAAGCCTGGGAGCCCACGTCGCCCATGATGACCTGCGCCGGGTGCGCGTTGAACCACAGGAAGCCCAGACAGCCGCCTGCCATGGCCGCCGCGAACCCGGCCAGCTCGGGCTGGCCCGTGCGCAGGGCCACCACCGCGTACGCCGCCAGGGCCAGCGCCCCGCACCCTGCGGCGAGCCCATCCAACCCGTCCGTGAGGTTGGTCCCGTTGGTGAACCCCACCACCAGGAGGGCGGCGAACGGCACGTAACCCCAGCCGAGCTCCCACACGCCGCCCCAGGGCGTCCACAACCCCGTGCCCTGCGGCAGGCTCGTCGCCGCGTACCACCCCACCCCGATCGCCACCGGGACCTGGAACGCCAACTTCTCCCGGGCCCGCAGCCCCAGGTTGCGCCCACGGCGCACGCTCAGCCAGTCGTCCACGAAGCCCACTCCCGCGTACAGCGCCACCGCACCACAGGCCACCAGGACCTTGGGTCCCCACGAGGCCGAAGCCGCCAGCCCCGCCAGCGCGCCCCCGAGGATGGCCAACCCTCCGAGGGTAGGCGTGCCTTCCTTCTGGCGGTGGCGGGGTGGGGCGTCCTCCCGGATCCGCTGGGGAGCCACCCGCCGCAACCACGGGATCAGGAGCGCCACCAGCCCGGCGGCGGCCGCGGCGGACGCCAGCGCGGCCCACACCACCCGGTCCGTCACCGGGGCCACAGACTCTCCACCACGCGCTCAAGAGCCACGGCCCGGGACCCCTTCACCAGGACCACATCCCCGGGCTGGAGCTGTCGGAGCACCTGCTGGGCCGCCTGCCCTGCGTCCGCCACCCACCGGACCTGCTGCGGCGGAAGCCCTGCCTCCAAGGCTGCGGCCGCCAGCTCCCTGGCGCCTTCGCCGACCACCACCAGCACGTCCACGCCCTCCCGGGCACACAGCCTGCCCACCTCGCGGTGCGCCAGCTCATGCAGCTGGCCCAGCTCCCGCATCTCGCCCAACACCGCCACCAGCCGCCGCCCGGCCCGCAGGGGCCGGACGGCCTCCAGAGCCGCCTCCACCGACAGCGGGCTTGCGTTGTACGCGTCGTTCACCACCACCACCTCGCCGGGCAGCTGCAGCACCTGAAGCCGCATGGGCGGCATCTGGAACCCCCGCAGGGCCTCGGCCGCCTCCTCCAAAGGCACTCCCGCTTCCAGCCCCACCGCAAAGGCCGCCAGGGCGTTGGCCACCAGCTGCGTGGACGGCACGGGCAGAAACCCCTGGACACGGGTCTTCCCAGCCCGCACGAGAAAGCGCACCCCGTCCGGGCTCACCTGCACCCCTTCCGCCCGCACCGCGCAGTCCCCCGCGGTCCCGTACAACACCACCCGGGCGGCGGTGTGCGGTGCCATGCCGCGCACCCGCGGGTCGTCGCCGTTGAGCACCGCCACGCCGTCCGCTGGGAGCGCCTGCACCAGCTCTGCCTTGGCCTTGGCCACCGCCTCTACGGAGCCCAGCTGTTCGGTGTGCACCGGGCCCACGCGGGTCACCACGCCGATGGAAGGACGCACCACGCGGCAGAGCTCCGCGATCTGGCCCAGTCCACGCATGGCCAGCTCCACCACCAGGTAGCGGTGCTCCCGGGCGAGGCCGAACACCGTGAGGGGCACTCCCAGCTCGGCGTTCCACTCCGGCCTCGAAGCCCAGGTGGGGTACCGCGCGCGCAGCACCGCGGCGACCATCTGCACCGTGGTGGACTTGCCCACGCTGCCCGTGACCCCCACCACGTCCGCCGCGAACCGCGCCCTCCAGGCGGACGCCAAGGGCAGCAGGGACCTCCGGGTGTCGGAGACCTGCACCTGGGCCAATCCCGCGTCTACGGGACGGCAGACCAGCGCGGCCGCGGCGCCGCGGCGCTGGGCTTCTCCCACGAAGTCGTGGCCGTCCCGCCGCGCGCCCTGGAGGGCCACGAACAGCGCCCCCGGCTGGCAGCTGCGGCTGTCGGTGCTCACGGAGCTCACCCGCGTAGCCGGGTCCCCGCGAACCACCCGGCCTCCGGTGACCGTGGCGATCTCCTCCGCGGTCAGGATACCTCCGAGTCCCATCCCAGCTCCCGCAGGGCCCGCCGGGCTTCCTCTCGGTCGTCGAAGGGCACCGCACGGTCTTTGAACACCTGCGTGGTCTCGTGGCCCTTGCCGCAGATCAGCACCGCGTCCCCGGCCCGGGCGGCCCGCACCGCCTTGCGGATGGCCTCCCGGCGGTCGGGCTCCACCTCGTACGTGCTTAGCCCCCCTGCGCGGCGGACCCCCTGCACCACCTCCTCCACGATGGCCAGGGGATCCTCGCCGCGGGGGTTGTCGCTGGTGACCACCACGTGGTCCGCCAGCCGGGCAGCCACCTGGCCCATCTGCGGCCGCTTGGCGCGGTCCCGCTCTCCGCCGCACCCGAACACCACGATCACCCTGCCCCGGGTAATCTCCCTCGCGGCGGCCAGTACGTTGGCCAGGCCGTCCGGGGTGTGCGCGTAGTCCACCACCACCGTGAAGGGCTGGCCGCAGTGCACCCGCTCGAACCGGCCCGGGATGCCGCGCACCGACGCCAGGCCGGAAGCGGCCTGCTGCAGGGGCACGCCCAGGTACGACGCCACCGCCAGGGCGCACAGGGCGTTGTACACGTTGAACCGGCCCACCAGGTGCAGCCGGACCTCCGCGCGGCCTGCAGGCGCTACCACCTCGAAGGTGCACCCCTCCGGGCCCACCCGCACGCTCCGGGCCCTCACGTCCGCCTGCCCACGCACACCGTAGGTGAGGACCGCGGCGCGGCTGCAGCTGGCCATGTACGCCCCGTGCGGGTCGTCTCGGTTCACCACGCTCAACCCGTCCGGCTCCACCCGGCGAAACAGCTTGGCCTTCGCCTCCCGGTAGGCCTCCCAGGTGCCGTGAAAGTCCAGGTGGTCCTGGGTCAGGTTGGTGAACGCCGCCACCCGGAACCGCACGCCCCCCACCCTCTCCTGGTCCAGGGCGTGCGAGGCCACCTCCACCGCGGCAGCCCTCATCCCGCCCTGAACCATGCGCGCCAGCAAGGCGTGCAGGTCGGCTGCTTCGGGGGTGGTACGCTCGAGAGGCTCCCACCCCGAGCCCAGCCACGCGCCGAGGGTGCCCACCACTCCGCACCGAACTCCGGCGGCCTCCAGGGCCGCGCGCACCAGCCAGGTCACCGTGCCCTTGCCGTTGGTGCCGGTGACTCCCACCACCTCCATCTGGTGGGAGGGGTACCCCCAGAACGCGGACGCCACCGGCCCCATGGCCTCCCGCACGGAGGGCACCACCACCTGCGGCACAGACGAGCGCACCGGACGCTGGACCAGCAACGCCGCTGCACCCCTGCTGCAGGCCTCGTGGACGAAGTCGTGGCCGTCGTGCCGGCGGCCCACTACCGCGCAGAACAGGTCTCCGGCCCGCACGCGCCGAGAGTCGTACGCGATGCCGGACACGTCCACGGAGTCTTCGCCGAGGAGGTGGTAGCTCGGCAGGCAACGGATCAGTTCGCGAAGACGCACCGCCGCCTCAACCTTCCCCAATTATAGGGGCACGGCCTCAGTCCCCGCCGGGCCGCCGCACCGCCTGTGGGGCCACCTCCCCCGGCGGCACGCCCAGCACCCACAGGGCCTGAGAAGCAATCCGGCTGAACGCGGGCGCGGCCACCACACCGCCGTAGTACGCCCCCTGCGGCTCGTCCACCACCACCGCGATGGCCAGCCGGGGTTGGTCTACCGGCACCACGCCCACGAACGAGGCCACGTACCGGCCGGGCTGGTAGCCGCCGTGGGGAGAGGGCTTCTGGGCGGTGCCCGTCTTACCCGCCACCCGGTAGCCCTGGACCGCTGCCGCGGTCCCGGTGCCGTCGGCGACCGTCCGCTCCATGGCCAGCAAAAGCGTATGGGCCACCCGGGGCGAAAGCACCCGGACCCGCTCGTCCGCGGCCACGCGCCGCAGGCCTCCTTCGGGATCCCGCATGGCCACCGCCACGCGCGGCCTCACCAACCATCCACCGTTGGCCACCGCGGCCACAAACCGCACCAGCTGCAGAGGGGTAACGGCCACACCCTGACCGATGGCCAGCACGTATGGGTCGCTGCCGGACCACTGCGACGGGTCCCGCAGGATGCCCGCGGATTCACCGGGCAGATCGACCCCGGTGGGCTCGCCGAACCCGAACTGCCGGAGGTAGCGGTGCAGGCGGGCCGGTCCGAGCTCCGCACCCACCCGCGCGGCGGCCACGTTGCACGAAAGCCGCACCACGTCCGCGATCCCCACGCGGCCGTGGGCCTCCCCGTGCGCCTCGCGCACGGTGTAGCCGCCCGGGATCCGCAGCCAGCCCGGGCAGGTGACCTTCCAGCCCGCGTCCACCACGCCTTCTTCCAGGGCCGCGGCCAGCACCGCCGCCTTCAGGGTGGATCCGGGTTCGTACGCCTCCAGGGCTCGGTTGCGCCAGGCCTCCGTCCCGTCGGGGACGGAGTTCGGATCGAACCCCGGGACGCTGGCTAGGGCCAGCACCTCGCCCGTGCGGACGTCCATGGCCACCGCGGCTCCGCCCTGCGCGCGGTAGTGCTCCACGGTCCGCACAAGTTCCCGCTCCGCCACGTGCTGCACCACGCTGTCCAGCGCCAGCACCAAATCCTGGCCCCTGCGGGGCTGCAAAAGTACCTGCCGCCCCTCGAGGATCTCCCGACCGAACGCGTCCCGCACCCGGATGGCGCGCCCGGGCCGGCCCCGCAGGGCCTGTTCGTAGCGCAGCTCCAGGCCCGCGAGCCCCTGGTTGTCCACCCCGGTGAACCCGAGCACGGGGCCCGCAAGACGCCCGAAGGGGTAGACCCGTTTTTCCTCCGGCTCGAAGCCCAGCTCCTGCTCCAGGCCCAGCTGCCGCAGCCGGCCGGCCACTTCAGGGCTCACCTGGCGCGCCAGCCACACGAAGTAGCCGCCCCGGCGCACCCGCTCCACCACCGCGGACGGCTCCAGCCCGAGCAGGGGTCCCACTTTCCGCGCGAACCCCTCCGGGTCCCGGATCGCACGCGGCACCGCGTATACAGAGTCGCGGATCACGTTGCTCGCCAGCTCGCGGCCTGCGCGGTCGTAGATCCTGCCCCGGGAACCTGAAAGCGTCACTGTCTCCACCTGCTGACGGCGACCCAGCTCCCGGAGGTGGTCGAACCTGGGGGTCTGCAGGTACGCCACCCTTGCGGCGACGGTGGCCAGGGCCACGAGCCAGCCGGCGGCCAGCCACTTGAGCCTCCACCGGGGAAGGGCCAGGACCTGCGGGGCCCCGCTCCGCGGTCCCCGCGGGGGCAAGGCGGCTCGCTTCATGGGCGCGGCCGCTCCGCGGCGACGGCGGCGGTGTCGTGCAGGAACCGTGCGAGCCGCTCCCACCATGGGGGCGGTGCGGAAGCTACAGCAGGCCGGCTCACTAGGTCCCCGGGCACTACCACGGCGGCCAGCTGGTCCGGACTCGGAGGCTTCAGGCCCCAGCGGGCAGCCAGGCGTTCCAGTCGGTCGGGCGAACGCAGGGCCGCGGCCTGGCTGCGTAGGGCTTCCCGCTCCCGTTCCAGCTGCGCGACCTCCTGGCGCAGCGCCCGCAACCGGTAGCCCGCCTGGGCGGCCTGGCTTTCCAGCCACACATGGCCCAGCAGGGGAGCTCCGAACAGGGTCAGCAACACAAGGCCCCGCGCCAGCGGGTGGGCGCGCCGGGGCCGGCGGTGTGGCGCAACAACAACCGACTCCTCCGGCAGGATGACGGGGTAGGTGCGGTGCCTGCGGTGCGCCGCGATCAACTCACCGCCTCCACCCGCTCGGCGGCTCTCAGCCGCGCGCTCCGGGCGCGCGGGTTTGCGGAGAGTTCTTCCGGCGTTGGCCGCACGGGCTTGCGCAGGAGGGGGCGCAGACGGGGGTCACTCCTGAACGCCTGCTTCACCAGCCGGTCCTCCAAGGAGTGGAAGGCGATCACCACCACGCGGCCGCCCGGGCGCAGCACCTCCGGCACCTCGTCCAAAGCCGTCTGGAGGGCCTCCAGCTCCCGGTTGGTGGCAATGCGGAGGGCCTGGAAGGTCCGGGTCGCCACGTGTGTGCGGCGGGGCCAGCGGCTCCGGGGGACTGCTGCCTGCACCGCTTCCACCAGCTCCGTGGTGGTCCTCAGGGGCCGCCGGCGCACGATCGAGCGAGCGATGCGGCGCGCGAAGGGCTCCTCCCCATAGCGGCGCAGCAGCTCCGCCAGCTCCGGCTCGGACAGGCGGTTCACCAGGTCCGCCGCCGTCTGGGGCTGCGCAGGGTCCATGCGCATGTCCAGAGGCCCTTCCAGCTGGAAGCTGAAGCCGCGCTCCGGATGTTGCAGCTGCAGGCTGGACACGCCCAGGTCGAACAGCACTCCGTCTGCAACCCGCACGCCCAGCTCCCTCAGCAGCGCCTGGAGGTCCGCGAAGTTGCCGCGCACCAGCTGCACCCGCCCGTGGAAGCGGGACAGGCGTTCCCGGGCCGCCTCCAGAGCCTGGGGGTCCCGGTCAATCCCCACCAGGCGGCCTGTGGGCGCGCACGCCTCCAGGATCCGCTCCGCGTGCCCACCGGCCCCCACCGTGGCGTCCACGTACACGCCGCCCGGCCGGGGTTCCAGCCAGCGCAGGACGGCGTCCACCAGGACCGGCACGTGCGGTGCTGTGCCTTCTGGCGCGCGGAGGGATCGGGGCCCGGGGTTGGTGCGTCCGCGCTGCGTCGGCTGGGCGTGGAGCAGGGGGGTTGGAGCGAGCGACGGTGCGTGAGCGCGGCGTCCTCGCGTGGTCGTTATACAGCCCGGGCCCCGGTCTCTCCGCGCGTTCGTAACCTCCCGCCATCTCGGCACTACAGGTTCAGTCCACGCAGGCCCTCCAGGAGGGCCGCCTCGTCCTCTGCGGTAGCCCGCAGGTAAGCCTGCCAGCGCTCCTTGCTCCACACCTCCACCTTGTTCACCAGCCCCACCACCACCGCTTCCCGGCTGATCCCGGCGTGCTCCCGCAACGGCTGCGGTAGCAGGAACCGGCCCTGGCGGTCCAGCTCGCACTCCACCGCGGAGCCCAGGAGGTAACGCACCAGCCGGCGGTTCTCCAACGGCTCGGCGCCCAGCTTGGCTTCCACCCGCTGCCACTCCAGCAAAGGGTACAGAACCACGCACCCGTCGAACCCCCGGGTGGCCACGAACCGCTCTCCCATAGGCCCCCGGAACCGGGGCGGCATCACCAGCCGGCCCCTGTCGTCCAGGGTGTACTCGTACTCCCCTTTGAGCATTGTTCCCCACGGCTTGGGACGTTAACCCAACAATCCCCACTGTTCCCCACTACGCCCATAGAGAGCACGAATCCTGCCGGCTTGCAAGCAAATCTCGCAACTGGAGGCGCTAGACCGAGGATCGTTCGCAGGGCCCTGGTCTGGGTCCGTATCTACGTTCGGGTCCGCTGGATCCTCGTGCAGGTTCTGGAGAGCGGGTTCAGTACACCACCTCGTGGAGGCCGTCCCTGTGCCGGACCACGATCACGTCGCCGCTCTCCTGCAGCTTGCGGATGGCCGGGGTGATCTCCTCCAGCACCACCGCGGAAAGGCTGAGGCCGTCCTCCGGGGAGGGGTCGAAGGACTTCCCACAGGTGGTGCAGTAGTGTCCGCGCCGGGGAACGAACACCCCCCGGACCTGGTTCCACCGGATCGTGACGTTGCACACCACGTTCTCGCTGTTGCAGTACGGGCACGTCATCCTCGCACCCGGCCGCAGCCGTGCGGGCGCGGCCTTCTCAGCAGTGGGAGCGGGCCTGTAAGCCGGGTTCTGTACACCGAGGCGTCCCTCGGTGCGGCGGCCATCTCTCTGGGACCTCCGTCGCCGGAGGCCTCTAGCGGCCTACCCGGGGATCGGCGGGCCACCTCATCTCCCCCTACTCGGCCTTGCTCCGGGTGGGGTTTGCCTGGCCGGCGCGTCACCGCGCCGCCGGTGCGCTCTTACCGCACCTTTTCACCCTTACCGGCCGACCGGCCGGCGGTATGTTTCTGTGGCACTTTCCCTCGGGTCACCCCGGGTGGGCGTTACCCACCACCCTGCCCTGTGGAGCCCGGACTTTCCTCACCGCCCTCAGGCGGCGCGGCCGCCCGGCCCGCTCCCGCTTCCATTTTCGCACGCCTGAAAAGGGGACCACCCTGCAGCTGCCGCGCGCTCCGGGCCAGCTCCCGCACCAGCCGCTCCGCCACAGCCTGCACCTGCTCCGGGGACATCCGCCGCAGGGCCCCCAGCGCTCGCCCCACTTCCCCGCGCCGCGCCGTCTCCACCACCGCGTCCGCGGAGTCCCCGGGGTGCTGGAGGGCCTGTCGAGCCAGCCAGTCGCTGCGCGCGTTTTCCGACCTGGGCACCGACCGCACGCTGACGCGGTCAAAGGTTGCCAGCTGCCGGCGGGCGGACTCAAACAGCGGCCGCAGTTCCGGGTCCCGGACCCGGTACTGGCCCAGGAGCTGCCTGGCGACCAGCTCGCTGTCGGTGCGGATCTCCACCTCCCGGGCACCCAGCTTCCGGGCCTCTTCCAGCCCCCTCAGCAGTGCCCGGTATTCTGCCACGTTGTTGGTGGCCTGTCCGATGGCCTCCGACACCTCTCGAAGCACCCTCCCGGACGCGTCCTCCACCACCACCCCAACCGCCGCTGGCCCGGGGTTGCCCCGCGACGCACCGTCAGGCCGAAGCACCACCTTCACGGCACCAGCAGGCGGCCGCAGGCCGGGCAGGCCATGGGCTGCCCATCGTCCGCGGACCGCAACCGCTCCTGGAAGGCCGGAGCCAGGCTCACGTGGCACCCCCCACACACCCCGCCCAGGAGCTTGGCCACCGGCGGGTGCAGCCGGCCCCGCAGCCGCTCGTACCGCTCCAGGAGGGCGGCATCCACACACGCCGCCTGCGCTTCCCTGCGCTGTCGGAGAACCGCCAGCTCGGCTTCCAGGGCCCTGGAGCGGGCCGCACGGTCCTGGACTGCGGCTTCGTAGGCGGCCTCCAGCTCCCGGAGCTCCGAGTCCAACTGCTCCAGCTCCCGTTCCACCGACTCCGCCTCTTCCATCTGCTCCAGGATCCAGTTCTCCAGCTCCGCGTGCTGACGGGCTAGCGCGTCCAGCTCCCGCTGCAGGTTCACCAGCTCCCTGGGGTTCAGGCGGCCGTTGTACAGCTCCTGTTCCAGCCGTCTGCGCTTGTCCCGAAGGGACTGCAGCTGCAGCTCCGCGGCCTGCTGCGCAGAGCGCACCTGGCGCGCGCGCGACCGTAGGGAGTCCAGACGCTGCCGCAGGTCCGCGAGCCGCGCGGCAGTGGTGGGGTCCACGGCCAGCGCATCCGCGGCGGCCTGCCGCTCCGCAATGGCCACGTCCAGGAGGTGGAGGTTCCACAGCGCCTCCCGAGGATCCATCCCCAGGGGTGTTCCCCGTGGGCGACCCCGACCCCTGCTGGCCGCTCAGGGGCGCGCCTGTACCGCCTCCACCAGCCGAACGGTAGCCGTCGCGGGGTCCGGTGCCCGCATGACCGCCGACACCACCGCCACCCCCGTGGCACCGCAGGCCAGGCAGTCCGCCACCCGCTCTGGGGTCACACCCCCAATGGCCAACACCGGACGGCAGACCGCGGCACAGACCTGCCGCAGCACCCCAAGCCCCACGGCGGGCGCGGCTTTGGACCCCGGGGGGAACACGGGCCCGAACACCAGGTAGTGGACCAGCGACTGTACCCTCTGCGCAGCCTGCGGGCTGTGCACGCTGGCGGACCGCACCAGCGCCCGTGCTGTCTCCGGCACCCGTTGTGGGATCCCGGACTCCGGCCAGTGAACTCCCGCCAGCTCGAGCGCCCGCGCCACCTCCGCCGGTCCATTCAGCACCACAGGAACACGGCTCGCAAGGGCCGCCTGCGCCAGGCGCGCCAACCGCCCAAGCTCTTCCGGAGGGCGCCCCTTCGCCCTCACCTGCACGGCCACCGGCAACCCCGGGGGTAGCTGCCCCAGCCCGCGCAGCACCCGCAGCCACTCCTCTTCCCCACCCGCGGCGTCCACGTCCGCGACCACCAACACCCTCGGCAGCACCAGGGGTGCAGGCGACACCCCGCGGGAGCCCTCCACGCGCCTACGGCCAGGCCGGCAGCTCCACGCGCCCTTCCAGGGGGCTCGACGCTTCTGCCCAGAAGCGCTTGGGCACGCGGCCGGCCAGGTAGGCCGCCCGGCCCGCGATGGCCGCGTGCCGCATGGCCCGCGCCATGGTCACGGGGTCGTGGGCCCGTGCGACCGCGGTATTCAGCAGCACCGCGTCACAGCCCAGCTCCATGGCAATGGCCACGTCGGAGGCGGTCCCCACCCCCGCGTCCACGATCACTGGGACCCGCGCCCGGGACACGATGAGCGCGATGTTGTGGGGGTTCCGGATGCCAAGCCCGCTGCCGATGGGTGCCCCCAGCGGCATCACCGCAGCGCATCCCACGTCCTCCAGCTTCTTGGCCAGCACGGGGTCGTCGTTGGCGTACGGCAGCACCACAAACCCTCGGCCCACCAGCTCCCGCGCCGCGGACAGCAACTCCACCGGTTCCGGTAGCAGGGTGTCCTCGTCCGCGATGACCTCCAGCTTGATCCAGTTGGTCCCCAACGCCTCGCGGGCCAGCTCCGCCACCATCACCGCCTCCCGCGCGGTGAAGCAGCCGGCGGTGTTGGGCAGCACCTCAAAACCGTTGGCCCGCAGCAGCCCGTACAGGTCCTCCCCCTCCGTTCCCGGGCGCACCCGGCGGAGCGCCACGGTGACCATCTCCACCCCCGCAGCCCGCAGTGCGTCCAACAGCACCTGGTGGCTCGGGTAGCGGGCGGTACCCAGGATCAGCCGCGAGTGCCAGGTGCGGCCCGCCAGCTCCCACCGGTCTCCCTCCCACAGCGCCTGTAGGTCCATCACGCCCCTCCCTGCACGGCCCGAACGAACTCCACCCGGTCGCCTTCCCGCAGGCGGTAGTGCCACCACTGCTCCCTGGGCACCACCTGTCCGTTCACCGCGCAGGCCACCCCGGGGGCGGGCTCTCCCAACAGGTCCACCAACGTGGCGCCCTCCGGCAGCTGCCGGGGCTCACCGTTCAGCTGGACTTCGACCCTTCCGCGCGTCACGCCTCCGCGAACCTCCGCGGGTCTACGCACCCCGCCAGGGGGTGCCCGGCGCCCTCCACCAGCTGCCGCACCATGACCGCGGTGAGGGGCGCCAGCTCCACGCCCTTTCGGTAGTGTCCGGTGGCCACGAACAGGGTTCCCTCCCCGTCCACAGGTCCGACGGCGGGCACGTTGTCGCGGATGGCGGGCCGGAATCCCACCGCCACCTCCCGCAAGGGCATCTCGTCCACGCACGGCAACGCCCTGCGGCTTTCCCGCAGCAGCTCGTACACGCCACCCGCCAGGGCTTCCCGAGCCCAGCCGCGTTCTTCTACCGTGGCACCCACCACGGTCTCGCCCCAGCTTCGCGGCACCACGTACACCCTTGGCGTCCGCACCACGCACCCAGCTTCCAGCCCCGCCCCCAGCCGCAGCACCACCCCCCGTACCGGCCGCACAGGAGGGCGCAACACGCCCGGCGGCAGCACCGACGGCGACCACGCACCCGCGGCCACCACCACCAGGCGGGCCGCCGCCTCTTCGCCACCCCTCACCTGGACACGCCACGTCCCGTTCTGCCGGCGCAGCGCCTCCACAGGCGCGCCCTCCACCACGCGGCCGCCCGACCGTTCCACACAACGCCGCAGCGCCTCCAGCAGCCGGCGGGGATCCACCTGCCAGTCGTCCGCGAGCAGCAGCCCTCCCACCACCGACGGTCCCAGGGAGGGTTGCAACGCCCGGGCTTCGGAAGCGGAAAGCCTTTGGGTGCGCAGCCCGAACCTCTGCTGCGCCCGCTCCAGGTGGACCAGCTCGCGCAGGTCGTCCGCGTCCAGCGCCACCACCAGGGTGCCCGAACGGTCAAACCCCACCGGCGTCCCCGAAACATCCTCCAGCCGCGCCACCCAGTCCGGATACATCCGGTGGCTTTCCAGGGCCAGCTGGGTGGTAACCTGAGGGGTCGCGTCCGCCTCCGCGGCCGGCGCCAGCATCCCCGCGGCCGCCGCGGCGGCGCAGGTTTCCCCCACCCGGTCCCGCTCCAGCACTACCACCCGGTGCCCGGCCCTGGCCAGCTCTTCCGCCACCGCCAGGCCCACCACGCCCGCGCCGACCACCACCGCGTCCGCGGTCACAGGCCCACCTCCGGTCGCCGGGCCCGTCCGGCAGCAGCACAGAGGGTCAGGGGGCAAACTTGGGGGATCCCGTTGGACACGTGCTGCGCATTCCCTCCGCCGGCATTACCCGGATCAGGTTCTACGGGTGTACTCTCAGGCCGGCTGTCCAGCCGACCACCCCGTGCGCTTCCAGCTCCATGGTCAGGGCAACCGCGCCGGTGTGTCAATGCCTGCCGCCAACGCCGGGCCCGGCCGACCCGTCTAGCGGTTGAAGTGGGGTACACGGTGGCTCGCACGGGCTGGACGGGAGGGCGCCGGGCGGGTGCAGTGGGATGCACAACAGGCTGGGGGGGGGAAGTGCTGGAGGGGTTCTGTACGGCCGGGATACCGGGCGCTGATCACTCACTCGCTCGTGGAGTTGCTGGAAAGCCGCGAATTTCGAAAGCGGCCTTGCACTCCTGTAGGATCTCGGGAAGGAACTCCACCGTCACGACATCGGAGTCCGTTCTCCAGAGTTCCACCTCGCCGGGCCGCTGGACAAGTACTACACGGGGGAGGTCTCGGAGCGGTGCACAAGCTACACCGCGTCGATCCTGAACAAATTGCGGAGTACTTGAGAAGGTGAGAGCCTACGCCGAGGGCGTGGTCGAACGGTTCGACCGCATTGCGTGATCCAGTTCGGATCTTCCGCACGCGACGACGTCCACGAGGGTTCGGACGTGGACCTGGTGGTGGACGCAGACTTCCGAAAGCCGTTCCTCGACCGGATCCGACTTCTGGACCTGAACGACGGCATCGGGTTACCTCTGCAGGCCGTGGGCTACACCCCAAAGGAGTTCCGGCAGATGCGGGAGGCGGGGAACTGCTCTGTTCAGGAGGTGCCCGAGACCGGGTGGGGCGGGCGGATTTACGACCCCGCGGATCGCTGGCGCGATCCGTGGGGACCCCGCCTACTTGGTCGGGGCGGGCGGATTTGAACCGCCGAAGCCATCCCAGCCGGTCGAACCCACACCCACCTGCCCTTCCATGCTCCCCACGACCGGCTGGGAACCCCGGCCCGAGGTCGGCGGTTCACGAACGGAGAAACCACCTGCCCCCCCGGTAAACACCCGCTCCTGCTGGAACTCTGGTCGGGGCGGGCGGATTTGAACCGCCGACCTCAGCGTCCCGAACGCTGCGCGCTAGCCAAGCTGCGCCACGCCCCGCACTTCATTAAGGTACCACGGACCGCCCGCGGCCGTGGGGTCTACGAGCGGGGCCCTTCCTCCCCGGAGGGCGTCTCCGGCGCCGGAGGTGCCACCCCCTGCACCGCCTGCCGGAGCACGTCACCCGCCACCGCGCCGATGGTGAACCCGCTGCGCTCCTGCGACTGCTGGTACTGGCTCAGCTCCTCGCGCTCCCGCTGCTGCTTCAGCCGCCGCACGCTGACCACCATGCGGCGGTCCTCCGGCTTGATCTCCAACACCAGCGCCTCCACGGTGGCGCCCACCTGCACCAGCTCCTCCACCTTCTGGCCCCGCCGCTCCGCCAGCTCGCTGAGGGGCAGGAACGCGTCCACGTCCTTCAGCCTCACGAAGGCCCCCGAGGGCGCCAGACGCACCACCTTGCCCCGCACCACGTCCCCCTCGCGGTAGCGCGACCGGATGTCCACCCAGGGGTCGGGGAGCACCTGCTTCAAGCTCAGGCTGATCTTGCCCGCCGTGGGGTCCACCCGGATCACCCGCAGCCGCAGGGTCTGGCCCCGGCGCACCACCTCCGAGGGGTGCTTGATGTACGTCCACGCCATCTCGCTGATGGGCAGTAGCGCGTCCACACCGCCCAGGTCCACGAAGGCCCCGAAGTCGGTGATCCGGCGCACCACCCCCTCCACCTCGTCCCCCTCGCGGAGGGTGTTGAACAGCTCCTCCCGCTTCCGGGCCCGCTCCTCCTCCACCGCCTGCTTGTGGGACAGGATCACCCGGTTGCGCTCCCGGTCGATCTCGATCACCTTCAGGGGTACGCTCTCGCCCACCAGGTTCTCGAACCGCCGCCCCTTGACCCGGGTGAGGTCGATGTGGGAGCCGGGCACGAACCCGCGCAGCCCCACGTCCACCACCACCCCGCCTTTGACGCGGTCCACCACCATGGCGTGCAGGATCTGGCCATCCCGCAGGGCGGTCTCCAGCCGCTCCCACGCCCGCTGCACGTCCGCGCGGCGCTTGCTGAGGAGGATGTTACCCTCCTCCTGCTCCACCCGCATCACGTACACGTCGATCTGCTCGCCCACCCGCAGGTCCGTGGGAGACTCACCTGGCCGGAACTCCCGGACGGGGATCAGCCCCTCCGACTTGGCGCCCACGTCCACCAAGACGCCCTCGCTGTCCACGCGGACCACCGTTCCGCGGACGATCTGGCGTTCCTGCAGCTCCGGGAACGCATTCTCCATGCTGACGTCCTCGGCGGGAGTACGGGTTTCCTCAGACATACGGCCTCCTGCGCGAGCCCACACGCGAAAAAAGGGCGTTTCCGCCCGGGTGCTCCGCCATTATACCCACGCCCCCGGACCGCGGGCAACGGGGCCCCTCGACCATCCCCAAAATCGCTGGGGAGCTTTCTGGGGGACACCGGTCCTGCGGGCGTGGCCAGCTTCCCAGGATAGGCTCTTACCCTACAGCGACCAGTACTGGCCCAACACCCGCCGGGCGGCCCGCACACGCTCCCGCACCACCGCGTAGGGCACCTCGGGCTGCGCGGCCACCGACGGAGGCCCGGCGAGGCCCGCGAGGACCTGCAGGGTGGCCTCCACGCACCGCGGGAGCCCCTGGAGGTCGTATCCCCCCTCCAGCACCAGCGCCAAGCGCCCGCCGCACCAGCGCCCCGCGGCCTCCCGGAGCAGAAGCGCCAGCCGGGCAAACCCTGCCTCGGTCAGCTGCATTCGGCCCAGGGGATCCGTGTGGTGTGCGTCGAACCCCGCGGACACCACCACCAGCTCCGGGTGCCACGCGTCCCCCAGGGGCAGGAGCACCTCTTCGAAGACCGTCCGGTACCCCTCGTCCCCCACACCGGGCGGGAGCGGTAGGTTCACCGTCAGCCCTTCCCCGTCTCCTTCGCCGGTCTCCTCCAGCGCACCCGTGCCCGGGTACCACCCCTCCTGGTGGAGGGAGGCGAACAACACCCCACCGTCCCGGTAGAACACCTCCTGGGTGCCGTTGCCGTGGTGTACGTCCCAGTCCACCACCATGACCCGCTTCAAGCCCAGGCGCTCCCGTGCGTGGCGCACCGCCACCGCCACGTGGTTGACCAAGCAGAACCCCATGGCCCTGGCGGGTCCCGCGTGGTGCCCGGGTGGCCTCACGAGGGCAAACGCACACGGAGTCTGCCCCCGCACCACCGCGTCCACGGCATGGGTGGCACCCCCTGCGGCTGCCAGCACCGCGGCCCAGGTGCCCTCCACCGCGTACGTGTCGGGGTCCAGCCACATACCCGGGTCGCGGCTCGCGCGGCGGACCTGGTCGAGGTAGGTGCGAGGGTGCACCAGCTCCAGCAGCTCTGGCTCCGCGGGCGCAGGCTCCTCTCTGGGCACCTGATCCCACAGCTCCCCCCGCTCCAGCCTCTCCCTCACCGCCACAAGCCGCTCGGGCTTCTCCGGGTGCGGACGGGGTGGAACGTGCCGCAGGCAGTCCGGGTGGTAGAGGACCAGGCAGCTCACGCGCGGGCCGCCCTCGGACCCAAGCTCTCCCGCAGAGCCCGCAGCGCCGCGGCCACGCCGTCAGGGTGACGGTACACGAAGTGTCCGGCCACCAGGACCGTGGCCCCCGCCTGCACCACCTGCGCGGCGTTGCCCGCGTCGATGCCCCCGTCCACCTGCAGCTCGAAGTCCAGGCCGCGCTCCCGCCGCAGGTGCGCCAGCTGCTCCACCTTGCGCACCATCGACGGCAGGAATTGCTGGCCTCCAAAGCCAGGGTCCACGGTCATCACCACCACGGTGTCCACCTCCTCCAGCACCCACTCCACCGCCTCCGGCGGCGTGTGCGGGTTCAAGGCCACCCCCGGGGCCGCCCCCAGCTCCCGGATCCGGGCCAGTGTCCGGTGCAGGTGCCGGCACGCCTCCACGTGCACGGAAATCCGGTCCGCGCCCGCGGCGCGGAACGCCGGCAGCAGCCCGTCCGGGTCCTCCACCATGAGGTGCACGTCCAGGGGTAACCGCGTGCACCGACGGAGGGCCTCCACCACCAGCGGTCCCACGGTGAGGTTCGGGACGAAACGGCCGTCCATCACGTCCACGTGGATCCAGTCTGCGCCCGCCCGTTCCGCCTCCGCCACCTGCTCCCCGAGCCGCGCGAAGTCCGCGGACAGCAACGACGGCGCCAGCCGGATCACGGCCGCACCTCCTGGATGAACCGGCCGCCGAAGTAAACCTGCACGATGGCGTACCCTTCGACGTCCACCGTCTGCACCACGCGCTCGCCCGGGTCGTGCACCTGGCGGTACACCACCCGCACGCCCCGGTTGTCGATCACCACGATCCGGACTTCCCCCGGCTCCCCGGGCGGCAAGGTCACATCCAGTCGGACGCGCCGCACCGCGCCACCTGTGGGCTCCGTGGTGGCCTGGACCGCCGGCGGAGAGGGCAGCGCAGGGGGTGCGGCGGGTTGTGGGCCGGGCCACGGGGTCGCCCAGGCGGGAGGGCTGGGTGGCGTTTGAGGCCGCACCGCCACTACCAGCCCGAGCTTTTGCGTGCGGCGCACCTGAGTTCCCGCCGGTGGGGACTGCTCTACCACCACTCCCTCGGGCAGGTCCGCCCGCGCCACGTAGCCCACCCGGTCCAGGCTCAACCCCACGCGGTGCAGTACCTCCCGGGCCTGCGCCAGGCTCAGGCCCACCAGCCCCGGTACGGTCACCAGCTCCGGGCCCTTGCTCACCACCAGGTGCACCGGGGTGCCCCGGGCCACCTGCGTACCCGGCGCGGGTTCCTGCGAGACCACGGCGCCGCGGGGTACCTCGTCGTCGAAGTCTTCTTTCACTGTGCCCACCCGCAGCCGGTTCTGCTCCAGCAGGAGGGTGACCTCCGACAGGGGCCTGCGGGTCACGTCCGGAACGAGCACGCGTTGGGCACCCTGGCTGAGCACCACGGACACCCACCGGCCTTCCCTCACCTTCTGCCCCGGAGGCGGGTCCTGGTCCACCACCGCGTCCGGCGGGTAGCGGTCGTGGTACTGCCGGCCCGCCACCACCAGTTGCAACCGGAGCCCCGCGGCCGCCGCCTGAGCCTGGGTGAACGGCTGGCCTCGAAAGTCCGGCACGGTCACCTCCCCTACGTTGACGTACGCCTGCAGGGCCCGCCACGCCGCCACCATGCCGGAGGCCAACGCCACCAGCAGCACCGCGGCCACCACCGCCGCCGACGGCGCCCGCCACCGGCGCCGCGGCACGGGCTGCGGCAACACCACCGTCGGGCCGTGCCGCCAGTACTCGGCGCGGCCCTCGAGGTCCGCGCGCATGTGGGCCACGGACGGGTACCGCTCCTCGGGGCGTTTCGCCAGCGCCCGGTGCACGACGGCCTCCAGCCACTCCGGCGCCGCGGGGTTCACCTGGCGCACCGGCGGAGGCTCCTCGTACAGGTGCTTGAGCACCACCGCAATGGGCGACTCGCCGTCGAAGGGCAGCCGGCCGGTGAGCATCTCGTACAGCACCACGCCCAGGGCGTACACGTCGGAGGCGGCGGTGGCCGGCTCCCCCTTTGCCTGCTCCGGAGCCAGGTAGTGGACCGAGCCCAGCACCGTGCCCGTCTCCGTGATGGTGGCCGAGCTGAGGGCCCGCGCGATGCCAAAGTCTGTGACCTTCACCTGGCCGGTGGGGGTCAGCAGGATGTTCTGGGGCTTTATGTCCCGGTGGACGATCCCCCGGGCGTGGGCATACTCCAGGGCGTCACACACCGCGGCGGCCACCGCCGCGGCCCGGGCGGGAGGGAGCGGGCCTGACTTCCGCAACAGCGTCTTGAGGTCTTCTCCCTCCACGTACTCCATCACGAGGAACCGCACCCCGCCATCCTCTCCGCTGTCTAGCACCGCCACCACGTTGGGGTGCGCCAGGGAGGCGGCGGCCTGTGCCTCCCGCTCGAACCGCTCCACGAACTCCCGGTCGTGGCGGTACGGCTCCCGCAGTACCTTCACCGCCACCACCTTGCCGTCGGAAAGCCGGCGGGCCCGGTACACCACGGCCATTCCGCCCTGGCCGATGGTCTCCACCAGCTCGTACCGCCCTGCCAGCACCGATCCGGAAGCCACCGCCACCGACTGTCCTCCTCCGCCGCGCCTACGGTATCACGCGCAGGGCCACCGGCAGCACCTTCTGGGCCATCACCGCGGCTACCTCCTCGCCCTCCCCCTCCACCACCACCGCCACGACCACCTTGGGCCTCCGCGCGGGTGCCAGGCCCACAAACCAACCCACGGGCAGGCCGCCGGCGCGCACCGTGTCCGCCACGGCCGCCACCTGTGGGGTTCCAGACGCCCGCAGAGCTTCCTGCACCGCGGCCGCCACCTCGGGGGCCAGGATCCGGGCCGCAGGCGGGGCGGGTCTTTTAGCCACCGCGCCGGCTTCGTCCCGCAACGCGAGCACGAAGTACGGCTGCACGCGCTCCCCTCCGCGGCCCACGGTGGCAGCCGCTGCAGCCATCTGCAGGGGCGAGGCCAGCACCCCCCCTCTCCCGGAGCTGACGCGGTCCAGCTGTGCCGGGTCAGCCTCAGGCTCCGGCAGCTCGCCGTCTGCGACCGGCAACTCGGATGTGGGGGCTTTCCCGAAACCGAACGCCCGCGCGGTCTCCCACAGAACCCGGCCGCCGAGGAGGCGGCCGAGGCTCGCGAGGGCGTGGTCGCAAGCTCCCGCCAGGATCTCCCTGGCAAGGCGGCCGCGTTGAGAGCCCGGGCAGTCCAAGGGGCTGTCCAGGGTGATCAGCCCGCGGCTGAGCGCCGCACTCAGCACCACCACGCCGAACGGGCGTCCGGGGGGGTAGAGGCCGTTTGTAGCACGGTCCAAGAGGGGCGAGCCGGTCGACCACCGCAGCTCGGCCCAGGTCTCCTCGAGGCGGTTGGGGTTGTAGCTGGGGCGGCTGGCGGAAGCCAGGATCGCCCCTCCGACCTCCATCACCACCACCGCGCCCGCCCGTGCGCCCAGCGCGGACCAGGCGGCCCGCTGCACCTCGCGATCCAGCGTCGTCACGACGTCGAAGCCCCTGCGCGGCCTGTCCCCCCGCACGCGCAAGCCCTGCCACGGCCCGAGCTGGCCCACTCCCAACAGGTGGGCGTCCACCCCCGCCTCCAGGCCCGCCTTGCCCAGCAAAAGGCTGCGGTACCCTACCGGGTGGGCGAACACCTCTCCCTCCGGGTAGGTCCGCACGGTGCGGCTACCGCGGCGGACGGTCTCCGCGAGCACGCCCAGGTGGCGATCCAGGATGCGGCCGCGGTGGATTCGCTCCTCCGCGAGGACCAGCCGTGGGTTGGCCGGGTGCCGTGCCAGGTCCGGATCCCGCACCACTTGCCAGTAGCCCGCCCACACCGCCAGAAGGGCCAGGAGGGTCAGGTACGTACGGGCCAGGTGGACAACCCGTCGGCTCACCCGCCCCCCTCCTCCACCTGTCCGCTCCCGACTACCACGCCCAGCAGGATCAGGTAGCCGGCCACGGACACACCGACTGTGCTCACGAACGGGAGAGCGGCCTCGGTGTGCGGCAGGAGGCCCGTACACCCAGCGCCGGACAGGAACACCTGGCCAGCCACTAGGGAAGCAGCCCCCACCGCTGCCCACCGCGACCAGATCCGGCGAGCCCGGACCGCTAGGCGCAGCATCCTTCCCACCCACACGGCGTATGCGCACACCAGCCCCACCACGCCCACAAACCCCCACTCCTCCGCCACCGCGGCCAGCGTCTGGCTCGTGTGGGCCTCCGGGACCAGCTCGGGGTAGCCTGCGCCTGGCCCGGAACCCACTAGCCCGCCCGCAGCGACCGCGAACAGGCTCTGGACCAAGGGGTAGCCCGCGCCCATGGGGTCGGCCCATGGGTTGGCCCACCCCGCCACCCGATCCACCAGGTGAGGGAAGCTGGCGTGCACCAGCCCCGCCAGCACGACAAACCCGCCGGCCACGAGGGCAAGCGCCCGCACCGGCGGGCCCGCGCAGTACGCCACCGCCAGGCCCACCCACACCAGCACCGCCGCGGTGGCCACCTGGCCCCGCACCAGCCACAGAGCTACCGCCGTCGCCCACACCGCTACAGCTGGGCCCCGGATCCGTCCGTGCTTGAGCTCCGAAGCTGCCCAGACCACCACGCACACCTTGGCCACCTCGGACCCCAGCTGCGTTACCAGGTCCCCTGCGGCGAGCTGCCACCCGCCCGGTAGCGCCTGCCACGCCCAAGGCGCCACGGAGCCCAGGAGCAGCGCGGCCGCCGTGGCCGCCTGGGGCCACCGGAAGCAGGATGGGACCCGGCAAGCAGCCACAAGCCCCCCAAGCCCCGCGCACGTCCACGCGGCGTGGTAGGCCAACCCGTGGGGCTGCAGGCGGAACACCATCACCAGCCCTACGGCCACCAACAGAGCGGTGGTGGGCAGTAGGATCGGGTCTTCACCGTCCAGCACGCGGTGGGCCACGAGGAAGCCCAGCAGCACCGCGGCCACGTACAGGACTGCCCACGGGGGGTCGTCGGGAGTCCGGTTCCAGTGCACCAGCGCCGACCCTCCCACTCCCACCGCGAACACCGGCGCGTACAGCCGCAGGCTCCGCCGCCAGCTGTCCGCACGCAGGAGGGGCACAGGGTCTCGGGCCGACCTGCCAAACAGCAGCCTAGTCACGACCCGTTCGTCCGCCGCGGCGTTCTCGCGGACGTGCGGGTTGCACCACCCGCAGTACCGTCGAGCCCACGCGCACGCGGTCTCCGTGCCGGACCGGGGCCGGGGCTTCCAGCCGGCGGCCGTTCAGGTAGGTGCCCGCGGGACAGCCCAGGTCCTCCAGCCATAAGCTGTCACCCCGGGCCACCAGCCGGGCGTGCTGAAGCGCGACTTCAGGGTCTGGGACCACCACCTGGTTGGCCTCCGCGCGCCCCACCACCGTTAGGCCGCGCACCGCGAACGCTTCGCCCGCGCTCAGCCCCGGACCCTCCTCCACCACGAGCACCGCCCAGGGTGCTTCGGCCTCCGCGGTGCGCACATCGTCCAGGACCGCGCGCACCGCCCGGTACACGAAGAGCAGCAGCGCCGCCAGCACCGCGTAGCGCAGCGCCTGCAGGGCCTCGTTCACGGCACCTCGCGGTACTCCAGCACCACCGCGCCCAGCTGGAGCCGGTCCCCGTGTTCCAGCCGGCAGCGGGTCACCCGCCGTCCGTTCACGTACGTCCCGTTGGTGGAGCCCAGGTCCACCACTTCGGTACCGCGGGGGCCACGCTCTACCCGCGCGTGCACTCGGGACACCAAGGGGTCTGGCAGGACGAGGTCGCAGGCGTGCCCGCGGCCGATGGTCACCCCACCGTCCCCCAGCACCACCGCCTTCCCCTCCCCCGGCCCCCGCACTACACGGAGCACCGGGGCGGTGCCCACACGGTAGACACGGGTGTCGGCTTCCACCCCGTCCTCACCGAGCGCCTGCGGCCGCCAGGCGCACGGGGCGGCGGCCCGGTGTGTGGGCTTCCCGCAGCTGGCCGCAGGCGGCCAGGATGTCCGTCCCCCGCTCCACCCGCACCGTGGCGGGGATCCCTGCGGACCGTAGCACCCGCGCGAACTGCCGCACCCGCTCGGCCCGCGGCCTCCGGTAGGGCAGGTTGGGCACGGGGTTCCACGGGATCAGGTTCACGTGCGCCAGCATCCCGCGCAGGAGGGCCGCCAGCCGGGCCGCGTGGTCAGGGCTGTCGTTGACCCCGTCCAGCAGCACGTACTCAAACGTCAGCCGCCGGCCCACCGCCTCCACGTACTCCCGGCAGGCGTCCATCAGCTCCGCGATGGGGTAACGGCGGTTGATGGGCACCAGCTGGCTGCGCAGGTCGTCGTCGGGGGCGTGCAGCGACACCGCCAGCTTGCAGCCCAGCCGGAGCTTCGCGAGGCGCCGGATCTGGGGGGCCAGGCCCACCGTGGACACCGTGATCCGGCGGATCCCAATCCCGAGCCCGTACGGCGCGTTCAGCAACCGCACCGCTCGCACGGTGGCGTCCAGGTTGGCCAGGGGTTCGCCCATCCCCATGAACACCACGTGGGTAGGGTCTTCGCCTTGGTCCAGCCGCATCACGTGGACCTGGTCGGTGATCTCGCCCGCGGTGAGGTTGCGGCCGAACCCCGCCAGGCCCGTGGCACAGAAGGTGCACGCCATGGCGCAGCCCACCTGGGTGGACACGCACGCGCTGCGCCGGCCGTCCGCGTAGCGCATCCACACGCTCTCCACGGTGCTACCGTCCTCACATTGGAGGAGGTACTTGGTGGTGGACCCGTCCGCGGAAGTGGTCCGGTGCAGCACCCTCAGGCAGGTCAGGGCCGCCCGCTGGGCCAGCTGCTGCCGCATGGAGGCAGGCAGGTCGGTCATCCCGTCAAAGGCGCGGGCCCCGTGGCCGTGGACCCACCGGGCCAGCTGGCGGCCGCGGTACGGGGGCTGCCGGAGCTCGGCTGCCCAACGCACCAGCTCGTCCACGTCCATGCCGCGCAGGTCGGGACGGCCGCTCATCTCCTGCGCAGCCTCGCCACGAAGTAGCCGTCGGTCCCGTGGTGGTGCGGCCACAGGCGCAGCCTCCCGTCCTCCGCCTGCAGCTGACCACCCCTCCACGGCACCGCGAACGGGTCGGCCACGAACCCGCCTGAAGCCAGCAACCATTCTACGACGGCCTCCCCCTCGTCCGGTTCCGTGCTGCACACGCTGTACACCAGCACGCCGCCCGGCCTCACCGCCCGGCCCGCACCCTCCAGGATGGCCCTCTGCAGCTGCGCCGCGCGCGCCAGGTGGTCCGGTTGGACCCGCCAGCGGATCTCCGGCCTGCGGCGCACCACGCCCAGCCCGGTGCAGAGAGCGTCTACCAGCACCCGGTCCGCCCCGCGCACGTCCAGGCTCCGCGCGTCGCACACCCTGCCCTCCAAGCACGTGGCCCCCAACGCCTGCGCCCGGCGGACCAGACTGTCCACCTTCCACGGGTGGACGTCGCACGCCAGCACCTTGCCTCGGTCGCCCATGAGCGCCGCCAGGTGCGTGGCCTTCCCGCCCGGCGCCGCGCAGGCGTCCACCACCAACTCCCCCGGCTGAGGGTCCACCGCGTACGCCACCGCCATGGCGGCTTCGTCCTGCGGCACCACCATCCCCTCGTGGGCCAGGCGCGCCCGCACGTCAAACGCACGCCGTACGTGCAAGGACTCCGGCAGCGAACCTGCCCGGACCTCCGCCCCCGCCTCCTGCAACCTCCGGGCGACGTCTTCGGGCCGGGCCTTGAGGGTGTTCACCCGCAGGTGGGCGGGGGCTTCTGTGTTGTTGGCCTCGCACAGGGCCTGCACCTCGTGCTCGGGGAAGCGGTCCAGCCACCTCCGCACGAGCCACAGGGGGTGGCTGGTCATCACCGCCAGCCGCTCGTCCGGCGCCTGCGGGGGAGGAGGCTCGCCTTCCCGGGCGAGCCTCCGCAGGACCGCGTTCACCAGCGCCGCAGTCCCCGGGTGCCCGTACCGGCGGGCGAGGTCTACGCTGGAGCTGACCGCCACCGCCGCCGGCACCCGGTGGAGGAAGAGCAGCTGGTAAGCGCCGAGGCGGAGGACCTGCCGGATGGCCGGTGGTAGGTCGTGCAGGTCCCGCTCGCACTTGGCCTGCAGGCTCCAGTCCAGCCGGCCCTGCCACCGCAGCACGCCCAACACCAGCTCTGTGGCCAGTTCTTGCTCCCCCTGGGGCAAAGACGCCTGGGACAGGGCCGCCCGCAGTGCCACGTTGGCGAACGCCCCCTCCAGCTCCACCCGCTGCAGCAGCCGCAACGCCGCCTCCCGTCCCGAGCGAGGGGGCTCAGAGACGGGCCGGGCCGCGCGGGGGCGCGGCCCGGCCCACCCCGTCGCAGGCGTCCTGGCGGTCACTCGCGGGACATGTTGCGGATGGCCACCAGCCGCAACAGCTCCACGATGGCGCTGGCCGCGGCCGCCACGTAGGTCAGGGCCGCCGCACCCAACACCGCCTTGACCCCGTCCAGCTCCCTCGGGGTCACCAGCCCGTGCGCCTGGAGTGCCGCCACCGCCCTGCGGCTAGCGTCGAACTCCACCGGCAGGGTCACCAGGGTGAAAGCCACCACGCCCAGGAACAGCAGGATGCCCACGTCCATCAGCCAGCCGCCCGCCTGGCCCAGGAACATCCCGATCACGAACAGCCAGATTCCCAGCTGCGACCCGATCCCCGCCACGGGTACGATGGCGTTGCGCAGGGCCAAAGGCGCGTAGTTCTCCCGGTGCTGCAGGGCGTGGCCTGCCTCGTGTGCCGCCACCCCCAGGGCCGCCACCGACGGCGTGCCGTACACCTCCGGGGACAGCCTCAACACCCGGTGCCGCGGGTCGTAGTGGTCCGACAGCATGCCCCGGACCGGCTCCACCCGCACGTCGTACAGCCCCGCGACGTGCAGGATGCGCTCGGCCACCTGCGCCCCCGTCAGCCCCACGCCCGCCGGAACCCGGCTGTAACGCTGGAAGGCGCTCATCACCTTGAACTGCGCCCACAGGGCGAACCCGAAGGCCGCCACCGCCAGCCAGAACAGCGGACCGCCGAAGAACAGCATCGCACCACCTCCTGACCCATTATAACGGACCCACGTCCGGAATTCCCTTTCAGCCCAGCCGATCCCCGGCTTTGAGCCGGTAGCCCCGCGCATACTCGGCGGCCGTCATCCTGCGGCCCGAGGCAGGCTGCACCTCTAGCACCTCCACCGCACCCCGGCCGGTGGCCACCACGAAGCCCTGAGGGGTCAGCCGAAGGACCTCCCCGGGCGCGCCGTCTCCGTCTGTAAGACGCACCCGCCAGACCTTCAGCGCCCGCCCCTGGTGCAGGGTGTAGGCGGCCGGCCAGGGGTCCATGGCTCGCACGTGCCGCTCCACCAGCTCTGCGGGCCACTCCCACGAAATTTGGCCTGCCTCTTTGGACAGCTTGCCGCAGTAGGTGGCGCGCGCAGGGTCTTGGGGGGTCGGCCGTAGGTCGCCCCGTTCCATGGCGTCCAGGACCCCCACGAGGAGGCGAGCGCCTTCCTCCGCGAGCCGGGACTCGAGCGTGCCCGCGGTGTCGTCCGGGTAGATGGGCACCTCCTTCTGGGCCAGGACGTCGCCTGCGTCCAGCTCTTCCGTCACCCGGATCACCGACACCCCGGTGGTGGGGTCTCCGCTCCGGATGGCCGCCTGGACGGGGGAGGCGCCCCGGTGCCTGGGGAGCAGGGAGGGGTGGAGGTTAACGAAGCCCCGGGGCGGCAGCTGCAGAAGCCACCCGGGGAGGATCCGGCCATAGGCGACCACCACGCCCACCTCCGGGCAGGCGTCCTCCAGCGCGCCGCGCACGTCCCGCAGGCGCTCCGGCTGCAGTACAGGAAGCCCCAGCTCGCGGGCCCGTACCGCCACGGGAGGAGAGACGAGCCGGAGGCCGCGGCCCGCGGGCCGGTCGGGCTGCGTCACCACCGCCACCACCTGGTGAGCACGCGCCACCGCCTCCAGGGACGGGACCGCGAAGCGGGGCGTGCCGCAGAACAGCACCCGCATGCGGCCCCTAGACTGCCTCGCCCACCCTCTCGCGGTCGGTGTAGTGGATGTGGGCCGGGCTTTCCACCCGGTCGGTGATCAGGATGCCGTCCAGGTGGTCGACCTCGTGCTGGAAGATGCGCGCCATCCACCCCTCCGCCTGCACCGTGACCGTGCGCCCCCTGCGGTTCTTCCCCCGCACCACCACCCGGGTGCTGCGCCAGATGTCGCACAGGATCCCCGGCAGGGAAAGACAGCCCTCTTGACCCAGCTCGGAGCCCTCCCGGTGGGTGATCTCCGGGTCCGCCAGCTGGTACAGCTGGCCGTCGTACTCCACCACGATCACCCGCAGGCTGCGCCCCACCTGCGGTGCGGCCAGGCCCACGCCCGGAGCCTGCCGCATCACCTCCACCATCTGGTCCATGAGGCGCACCACCTCCTCTGTGACGCGGCCCACGGGCCGCGCCCGCTTGCGCAGGATGGCGCCTCCGGGTCCGTCCAGGGTGAGGATCCGCATTTCCTGAGGCGAGTCTACATCATCTCCATGGGATCCACGTCCACTACCACCCGCACCTGCGGGGGCCGGCGCCAGCCGTCCAAGGCGTCCCCCACCGCCTCTAGGGCAGCCCGTTCGTCGCCTGCGCGCACCACCAGCCGCCACCGGAACCAGCCCCGCAGTGGGCTCAGGGGCGCGGGCGACGGCCCCAGCACCTCCGCGCCCTTGAGGCGGTCCGCCAGAACACGGCTGGCCTCCGCGGCCGCGGGCTCGCTGCGGGAGGCCAGGACCACGTGCACCAGGCTTGCGAAGGGAGGGTAGCCCAGCGCGCGGCGGTCCTCCCACTCCCGCTCGTAAAAACCCAGGACGTCGTGCCTCGCCGCCGCGCGTACCGCCGGGTGGTCCGGCTGGTACGTCTGCACCACCACGCGCCCTGGGCGATCCCCGCGCCCCGCACGACCCGCCACCTGCACCAGCTGCTGCAGCGTCCGCTCCCCGGCCCGGAAGTCCGGCAACGAGAGCGCCACGTCCGCGGCCACCACCCCAACCAGCCCGACCTGTGGGAGGTCCAGCCCCTTGGCCACCACCTGGGTCCCCACCACCACCCGGACCTCGCCCGTCCGAAGTGCTTCCACCAGCCTGTCGTGCGCTCCGCGGCGGGACAGCGTGTCCCGGTCCGCGCGCGCCACCGTAACCCCGGGGAACAGCGCCCGCACCGCCTCCTCCACCCGCTGGGTTCCGGGGCCGTACGGCCGCAGGTCCACCCCGCCGCAGGAATGACAGGTGCTGGGAGCCTGGAGCACCTGGCCGCAGTAGTGGCACCGTACGGTCCGGCTGGTCAGGTGGAAGGTGAGGGACACCGCGCACCGGCGGCAGCGAGGCACGAACCCGCACTCGCGGCACACCAGGCACGCGGCGTAGCCCCGGCGGTTCACGAAGAGCAGCACCTGGTCGCCGCGGCTGAGGTGCGCGCGCAGTGCCTCCACCAGGGGCCGCGCGAACACCGCCCGCCGGTGCTCGGCGCGCATGTCCACCACCTGCACCTCCGGCAGCGGCCGGTCCAGCACCCGGCGGGGAAGTTGCAGGTACTCCCACGGGCCGCACCACGCCTTCCACAGGGACTCCACCGCCGGGGTGGCGCTCCCAAGGATCACCGGTGCACCTGCCCTGCGGGCCCGCTCCACCGCCACCTCCCGGGCGTGGTAGCGGGGCGCGTGCGGCTGCTTGTACGCCGGCTCGTGCTCCTCGTCCACCACCACCAGGCTCAGGCGCTGGAGGGGCGCGAACGCTGCCGACCGCGTCCCCACCACCACGTCGAACTGGCCCGCCCGCAGCCGCCGCCAGGTGTCGAACCGCTCGCCCGCGCCGAGGTGGCTGTGGAGCACCGCCACGCGGTCGCCGAAGCGGCCCAAGAACCGTGCCACCGTCTGCGGCGCCAGTACCACCTCGGGGACCAGCACCAGTACCTGGCCTCCCCGGGCCACCGCCTCCGCCGCGCACCGCAGGTACACCTCCGTCTTGCCGCTGCCCGTGACCCCGTGGAGCAGGAACACCCGGTGCTCGCGGTTTGCGAGGGCCTGCAGCACGGCCCGGGAGGCCTCCTGCTGCTCCGCGGTGGGCTGCGGGGCAGGGCCTGCCTCTCGGAGGGCATGCCGCAGGGGGTCGCGCACCACCTCCACCACCCGTTCTGCCAGCACCCCCTCCTGCACCAGCCCCTTCACCGCCGCCTGCCCCACCGCCCGCGAAAGGTCTGATCTGGCCACTTCCCCGGCCTGCAACAGCCGCTCCACCGCCGCGGCCTTTTTGGGAGCCCGCCGCCTCCACCGCCGCACCAGCTCCCACGCCCGCTCCGGCGGCACCGCCAGGCTCACCACCGCCCCGCGGGCCGGCCGTACCGCAGGAGGGAGGACCTCTACGTCGGCCTCCACACAGCCCGCGCGCTTCAGCCGCTCCACGGCCCGCCTGGCCTCTGCACTGCTCACCAGCTCCCGCTCCGGCACGGGGCCTGCGCGTAGCCGCTCCACCACCGCCACCACCGCGGGGTCCTGTGCGGCCTGCTCCCGGGGGTCCCGCACCAGCCGCAGTACGCGCACCGCCCGGGACACGGCGTCCGACGGAAAGGCGGCCCTGAGCGCTTCCCGCAGCTGGCACAGGTAGCGTTCTGCCACCCACCGCGCCAGCTCCCACGTCTCCCCGTCAAACAGCGGGGTTCGGGACAGAACCCTGTCAACCGGCAGCACGTGATCTACGGGAGCTTGCGGGTCAAAACCCACCACGAACCCGGGGACCTTGCGGCCTCCGAGGGGCACCAGCACCCGGAAGCCCACGGCCACGGGCTCCAGCTCCGCGGGGACGGAGTAGTGCAGCGGTGCCCGAAACGGCCCGGGCACATCCGGCAGGACCAGCGCGTACACGGGGCGCTTACCGTCGGACCGCGAGGCCGCTCAGCCGTGCGGGAGCGGCTGCAGCAGCTCCCTCGCGGCCTTCAGGATCTCTTCCGGCTCTGCCATCCTGCCCCACCCCTCCTGACCCGAGGCCAGGCGGCCGTACGTGGGCCCTACGAACCGGTAGCCCATCTCTCGCAGGGCCTGCACGTTGCGGCGCGTGGCGGGGTGCAGCCACATGCTCTCCGCCATGGCCGGCGCCAGTAGGACCGGCGCCCGGGTACTCAGGACCACCGCGCACACGGGGTCGTCTGCCAGACCTGCGGCCAGCTTTGCGAGGGTGTGGGCGGTCGCCGGCGCCACTACCACCAGGTCCGCGCGCTCGCCCAGGGCGACGTGAGGCTCCGGGTCCGGTCCGTGCGGGTCCCACAGGTCCACCAGCACGGGGTTGTGCGAAAGGGCCCGGAAGGTGGCCTCGCCCACGAACCGCCTGCCCGACCGCGTCACCGCCACCCACACCGCCGCCCCCTCGCGGCGCAGGGCGCTCACGAGGGCCGCGGCCTTGAACGCGGCCACACCGCCACACACCCCCACCACCACCGTGCGGCCCGTCACCTCTCCCGCTCCATCAGCGCCCGCGCCAGGTCCACCAGGGCCTGCGTGACGTCGTCCCGCTCCCACCGGTGCGTGTCCACCACCACGTGGTAGGGCGACAGGTCGTCCAGGTCGATTCCGTAGATGGCCCTGTAACGGCGCCGTTCGCTGGCCTCCCGCCGCTGCAGCGCCTCCAGGGCCACGTGGAACTCCACGCCCTCCCGCTCGGCCACCCGCTGCGCCCGCACCTCCAACGGCGCCCGCAGCCACACCTTCATGGTGGCGGGCACGAACCAGCCGCTCAGCCGGGAGTCCACCACCGCGTGGCCCTCCCGCGCCATCTCCACCTGCAGCCGGTCCAGCTCTCGGTCGATGGTGTGGTCCTGCTCGGCCATCTCCGAAAACCGCAGGAGGTTCACGCCCCGCTCCTGAGCCCACCGGCGCATGACCTCGCCCGCGGACAGGTACCGCAGCCCCAGCCGCGCGGCCAGGGCCCTGGCCTGCGTGGTCTTGCCGCTGGCGATCAGCCCGCTGACGGTGACGATCACCCGCGCCTCCGGGACCGCTACGCCTCCTCCGCCTCCTCCGCCGGCTCCCGGGACAGGAAGCGGTGCGCCACGGTCTCGGGTTGCACCGCGGAGAGGACCACGTGGCCGCTGTCGGTGATCACCACCGCCCGCGTGCGCCGGCCGTACGTGGCATCGATGAGCGACCCGTTCTCCCGCGCCTCCTGGATGATCCGCTTGATCGGCGCGCTGTCGGGGCTCACGATGGCCACGATCCGGTGCGCGGCCACCACGTTGCCGAACCCGATGTGGATGAGCTTGAGCTCCACGGCCTCACTCCAGGTTCTGCACCTGCTCCCGAATCGCCTCCAGCTCCGACTTCATCTCCACCACCGCCCGGCTCACCTCCAGGTCCGCGGCCTTGGACCCCAGGGTGTTCACCTCCCGCTGCATCTCCTGCAGGAGGAACTCCAGCTTCCGCCCTACCGCTCCCTGGTCTGCGTCCAGCAGCGTACGGGCCTCCTGCAGGTGGCTGCGCAGCCTCACCAGCTCCTCCCGCACGTCGCAGCGGTCCGCGTACGCGGCCACCTCCATGGCCAGCCGACCCTCGTCGGGCGCATAGTCCGGGTGGAGCCCCCGCAGCAGCTCGGCCACCCGCTGCCGCAGGCGCTCCCCGTACGCTGCCGGTAGTTCCTCCGCCCGTCGGGCCACCTGGTCCACCCACGCCTCCAGCCGCACCAACCGCCTCCGCAGGTCCTCAGCCAGGCGCTGCCCCTCGGCGGTCCGCATCGTCACCAAGCCCTCCAGCGCCTGGTCCAGCACAGGCCTCAGGTCCCCCCACACCGCCTCCGCGTCCGCGCGCACCTCCTCCAGCCGCACCACCTCCGGCAGGGACAGCAGGGACTGCAGGCTCACCGGTTCTTCCAGCCCCAGCTCCTGCCGCAGCCGGTCCAGGGCCTGTGCGTAGCGCCGGGCCAGCTCGGTGTCCACCACCGCCTCGCGGCACCGGGACCCGCCTTCGTCCCGCACCAGCACCTCCACGCGGCCGCGCCGGACCCGCTGCGCCACCGCGGCCCGCACGCGTTCCTCCAGCGCGCCGAGCTCCCGCGGCAACCGCACCACCACCTCCAGGAAGCGGTGGTTCGTGGATCTCACCTCCACCTGCCACCGCTGCCCGTCCGCGGCCCCGTACCCCGTCATGCTGCGGACCACGATTCCTCCCTGCGCCGGCACCGGCACTAGTATGATAAGCCCCGGATGCCACCCGCCCCTCCGCCCACCTTTGACAGCGTGGTCCTGGCCGCCGTCGCCCAGGAGATCTGTCGGCGGCTTCCTCTCCGCGTGCTGAGGGTGGATCCGGGGGAAGCCCACGAGGTGGTCCTGCACACCGACCGAGGGGTGCTTTTGCTCAGCGCGGACCCCACATGGGCCCGGGTCCACTTCGTCCGCCACCGTCCCCCTCACCCGTCCCCCAGCCCTGTGGTGGACCTGTTGCGCGCGCGGCTAGTGGGCGCACGGTTGGTGGACGTGCACCAGCCGCCCTTCGAGCGGGTGCTGGAGCTCCACCTGCAGGCCGCCGACGGTGCTTACCGGCTCGTGGCGGAGCCCATCCCCAAGCACGCCAACCTGCTCCTGGTGCACGACGGACGGGTGGTGGGTCTGGCGCGGCCCGCGGCGGCAGCCCGGTCGCGCCTACGCCCCCTCGCGCCAGGGAGCCCATACCAGCCGCCACCCGCCGACCCCAGGCCCAAGCCGGGAGAGGCCGGCGCGGGCGACCTTCTGAACTGCCTGCAGCGGGCGGCGCAGCCCGTGTGGAAGGGCCTCTTGGGCTGCGTGGCCGGTGTGGGCCCGCTGCTAGCGTACGAGCTCGCCGGGCGCACCGGAGACCCGGAGGCTAGCCGGTGCGAGCCGGAACGCGCGGAAGCCCTCGCGCGGCTGCTGGACGAGCTCCAGGAGCGGGTGGTCGCCGGGCGGTTCGACCCTCGCGTATACGGGCCGGAGCAGGCACCGGTGGCGTTCGCCCCGTTCCCCTACGCCTGCCTCCAGCACCTGCCCGCAGCGCCGGCTTCCATGAGCGAGGCGGTGGAGCGGGTAGCCGGCCCGCGGTCTGAGGCCGCACGCCTGGAAGCCCGGCGCCAGGCGCTGCTGGGACGCATCCGGGCGATGCTGCAGCGCAAGAGTACGGCGGTCGAGCAGGTGCAGGCGGAGCTCGCAGAAGCCGGCCAGGCGGATCGCCTGCGGGAGTGGGGTACGCTACTATTGGCCTACGCGCACCAGGTGCCGCGCGGCGTGCCCTCCGCGCGGCTTGCGGGCTACCAAGGCGAGACGGTGGAGATCCCCCTGGACCCGGCGCGCGGACCGGTGGAGAAGGCGCAGGAGTTGTTCCGACGGGCGCGCAAGCTGCAGGCCGCCTCCCAGACCCTGCCCCAACGGCTGCGCTCCCTGCAGCAGGAGCTACAAGCCCTGGAGGACCTGCAGGTGCAGGCGGAGTGCGCCCGGACCCACGAGGAGCTGGACGAGGTGGAGGCGGAGCTCGCGGGTAGCCGGCCCCGCAGGGCACCCCCGGCCCGAGCAGGCCCCCGCACTTTCACCGTGGACGGCTTTACGGTGCTCGTGGGTCGGTCCAACCGGGAAAACGAGCGGGTGACCTTCGAGATGGCCGGCCCTCAAGACCTGTGGTTCCACGCCCGGGGGATCCCCGGAGCCCACGTGGTGCTGAAGACCGCAGGCCGGGCCCCGTCCGAGCAGACCCTGGAGCGGGTGGCGGCGGTGGCCGCGTACTACAGCGCGGCGCGCACCGCCACCTCGGTGGACGTGGACTGCACGGAGCGCCGGTGGGTGCGCAAGCTGGCGGGCGCTGCGCCGGGCCGCGTCACCTACCGCGCGGAGCGCACCCTGCGCGTGCGTCCCGAGCTGCCGGAAGACCGCTGATCCCCGCTCCCCCGTCACGCGCCTGGCTGCACCGCCGGCTCCTCGATCACCACCTCGTCTACCCCGTCCGTCTCCGCCAGCCGGACGGCCACCCGTTCCCGGGACGAGGTGGGCAGGTTCTTGCCCACGTAGTCCGGCCGGATCGGTAGCTCCCGGTGCCCCCGGTCCACCAGCACCGCCAGCTGGATGGCCGCAGGCCTGCCCAGGTCCATGACCGCGTCCAAAGCCGCGCGCACGGTGCGGCCGGTGTACAGGACGTCGTCGACCAGCACCACGGTCTTTCCCCGCACGTCGAAGGGCACCTCCGTGCGGTTCACCGTGGGCCGGTCGGGCCGGAGATCCAGGTCGTCCCGGTACAGGGTGATGTCCAGCACCCCCACGGGCACCGCCGTCCCCTCGATCCGCTCGATGGCCGCGGCCAGCCGCCGGGCCAGTACGTCGCCCCGGGTGCGGATGCCCACCACCGCCAGGTTCTCGACTCCCCGGTTGCGCTCCACGATCTCGTGGGCGATCCGGACCACCGCGCGCGCGATGGCCTGCGCGTCCATCACCTTGGCCTTGGGGCGCATCACCGCCGCTCCCTCCCCGTGCCCTGGGTTCGCCGCAGCTCCGTCAGCACCTGCTGCAGGTCTTCGGGAAGCGGTGAGGTGAACTCCAGCACCTGCCCGGTTCGCGGGTGGGTAAAGCGCAGCTTCCAGGCGTGCAGGAACTGGCGCTGCAGGCCCAACTCCCCGCGCCGGCCGTAGGTGGGGTCGCCGGCCACCGGGTGGCGCATGTGCCGGGCGTGCACGCGAATCTGGTGGGTGCGGCCGGTGACCAAGCGGCACTCCACCAGGGTATAGCCCGGGAGGCGCTCCACCACCCGGAAGCAGGTGGTGGCCTCGCGGCCGCCCGGCACCACGGCCATCCGTTGCCGGTGCACCGGGTGGCGTGCGATGGGCGCGGTCACGGTGTGCTCCTCCCAGGGGCACTCGCCCCGGAGCAGGGCCAAGTAAAAACGCTGCGCGGTGCGCTTGCCCATCTGCGCGCTCAACGCCCGGTGCGCCTCCTCGGTCTTGGCCACCACCAGCAGCCCGGAGGTGTCCTTGTCCAGGCGGTGCACGATCCCCGGGCGTGTGGGGTCGACCTGCGACAGGCGCCCAAGCCGGCGCAGCAGCGCGTTGACCAGGGTGCCCCGCGGACGGCCGGCGCCCGGGTGCACCGGCAGCCCCGCGGGCTTGTCCACCACCGCGAGGTCCTCGTCCTCGTACACCACGTCGACCGGCAGCTCCTCAGGGATCAGGTCCGGGGGTCCTTCCGGGGGGGGCAGGTGGATGCACACCAGCTGCCCGGCCCGCACCTCCTGGCTGGGCTTCGCGGTCCGGCCGTCCACCGTCACCCGGCCGGAAGCCACCAGCTCCTTTGCCCTCGACCGGCTCACGCCTGCCGCGGCGGCTACGTACACGTCCAGGCGCCGGCCCGCCTGCTGCGGCTCCACGGTGAAGGTGAGGACTTCTTCACGGGGGAGGAGGTGCGCTGTGTCCTGCACGGCCCTTTGCCGAGGCCCAAAGGCCCAAGGCCGAGCCCAACGCGACCGCTGCGGCGCTGAGCTGACCGGCAGTGAACGGCCCGAGCACAGGGGAGGTGGTCTGCGGGTCCACGAACACGTCCGAGGCGGCACGGGCGGTGGACTGAAGAAGAAGGTAAGTGAGGGCCACCTGGCCCGGTGGGTGCTCGCGGGAAGCCGCGGGCTCCAACAGGCGGTACGCGGCCACGGACGCCAACGCCAGGTAGGCGCCCACCGGGTGGCGCAGGGTGCCGGCTGCATCCACGGCCCACGGCACGTCCGTGGGCTTCCCCAAGAACAGCCCGGTCCACAGGGTTCCCACAGCCCCGACCGCGTACGCTACCGCCGCAGCCGGCGCCGCGTGATCCAACACGGCGGCCCAGTCCCGCGGACGCAGCCACCGGCACGCCACCGCACAGCCGGCCACGCCTCCGTAAAAGGCCAGCCCGCCGTCCTGCCAGACCCAAAATACCCGCTGCGGGTCGTGCGCGTACGCGCCCGCATGCGCCAACACGTGCCCCAACCGCGCGCCCACAAGACCCGCGACCAGGAGGTACAGGCCCAGGTCCAGGGCGTCCTGGGGGGCAAGCTCAGCTCGCCGGCCACCTCGCACGAAGTGCCACAGCCCTACCGCGAAGGCCAACAGCAACACCACACCGTGCCCGGTGACCCGCACGCTTCCGACCTGCAGCACGGTGGGATCCAAATGCCACCCTCCCCGCGCGACCGCCAGGCCCTCAGGGGCGCCGGCCGGACCGCAGGCTGCTCAGGATTAGGAGCACTCCTCCCGTGACGATGCAGGCGTCTGCCACGTTGAAAATGGGCCAGTACGGCAGCTCCAGGAAGTCCACCACGTACCCGAAGCGGACCCGGTCCACTAGGTTCCCCACAGCCCCGCCCAACACCATCCCCGTGCCCACCCGGACCACCCGAAGCTGCCAGCGGTCCCGGTGGTACAGGACCAGCCACACCGCGGCCGCCACGGCCGCCAGCGCCACCAGCTCGTTGGCCCCGCTCAGCAGCCCGAAGGCGATGCCGGTGTTGCGCCACAGGGTGATCCGCACGAGCGGAGGCACAAGCGGCAACGACGCCCCAAACTCCATACGGGCGAGAACCCAGGCTTTGGTCGCCTGGTCTGCCAGCAGGACCAAGACGGCAGCGACCACCAGGTCCCGCCGCACACCCTCCCGGCTGCTAGAGGTCAGCTGGACCAGCCGTTGCCGGAGTTGCTCTGCTGCTCCTGCTCGGCCTTGCACCGGATGCATAGGCTCGCGAACGGCAGCGCCCGCAGCCGCTCCACGTCGATGGCCCCCCCGCAGCGCTCGCACGTGCCGTAGGTCCCTGCGTCTAGCTTCCGTAGGGCATCCTCCACCATGCGGAGCATCCCCTGCACCGACGTCTCCAGGGCAAACCCCTTCTCCCGCTCGAACGCCTCGCTGGCCACGTCGCCGTAGTCGTCCTCGTTGGCGGCCTCCACCAGCCCGATTTCCTCCACCTGCTGCAGCCGCTCGCCCAACGCCGCCAGCTCCTGCAGCAGCCGGTCACGTTCCGCCAGCAGCAGCCGGCGGAACTCGGGGTAGTCGGCCTGGGTCACCGGCTGGACCTGCCCGGCGGCCGCCGCGGCCACCGCGCTGGGCCTGGCCGCCGGCCGGGGTGGGGTGGGAGAGGGTAAGTCCACCCGCGGGGGCTTGAGAAGGACCGAGCCCGCAGGGGTACCGGCGGAGGGCCGGCTCAAGGAAGTCTGCGCTGTCACCCGCTCGCTGGCTAGCTGCTTGGCCGGCTGCGCCGCAGTCCTCTGCTTGCGCGCAGGCTGCTGCGCAGCTGCGCGCTTCCGCGCGGGCTTGGCCGTAGCCTTCTGCGCCTTCTTCGCCGCGCGCTTCGCCCCAGACTCCTTCTTCTTCGCCATCCTCGCCCCCGCTGCTCCGGGCCTCCGCCCCGATCTCGTTTCTTCAGTCGCCGAACGCCGCCGCCACCGCGGCCATTGCCGCCCCGCGCTCGTCCCGCAGCGCCTCCTCCACCGCCGCCTGTGCCAGAAGGGCCGTGGAGTCCAGGACCGGCACCGTCCAATCCCGTGCGTCCACCACCAGGGGGATCTCGGTGCAGCCCAGCACCAGCGCCTGTGCTCCGGAGGCCACCAGCTCCAGCCCGGCCTCCCGCACCCACGCCCGCACCTGGCTTCCCAGCTGGCCCGCCTTTACCGCCCGGATGGCACGGTCCACCAGGTCCTGCCGCTGCGGGGTGGGCACCAGCACCCGGCAGCCCCGGCTTCCCAGGGCCCTCTGGTACAGCCCGGCCACCACCGTGGCGTGGGTGGCCAGCAACCCGACCACCGAAAGACCCTCGGCGCTGCGCGCCACCGCCTCGGTGATGTCCAGCACCGGGATCTTTACTGCCCGGCGGATGCTGTCGAGGAAGTGGTGGGCGGTGTTGCATGGGATCACCAAGAAGTCAGCACCTGCCCGCTCCAGGTTCTGCGCGGTGGCCACCAGCGCCGGGGTCGGGTCCTCCCCGCCCTCGAGGATGCAACGCGACCGGTCGGGGATCTTGGGATTGCTGTCCACCACCACCCGGAGGTGATCCTGGTCCCGCTCCGCGGGCGTCAGCTCCACCAGCTTCTGCAGGAAGTCCACCGTCGCCCTCGGCCCCATGCCGCCGAGGACACCCACCGTCCGCGCCATCAGCCCCTCCGACGGATGTTGGGACGCAACAGGCGCGCGCCCGCCGGCCCTGGCGTTTCATCTTAGCACAAAGCCGCAACCCACCCCAGGGGCGGGTTGCTCACGCCACAGGCTGGAGGGTCAGGGTCACCGGATGGCCCACCACCGACACCTGCTTTCGGAAGCCCTCCACGCTCGCTCCCACTTGCACCCCCATCGCCAGCACTTCCTCCGCTACGGTCCCCCGGTGCTCCTCCACCGCCTCCAGCACCTCCGGCGGCCCTTCCACCCCCAGCACCACCCGCTGGTCCACCCGCAGCTCTGCCTCCCGGCGGAGCTGCTGCACGTGGTGCACCAACTCCCGCACCAGGCCCTCCCGCTGGAGCTCGGGGGTGAGCTGCGTGTCCAGCACCACCACGAACCCGCGCCCCCCCTCCGCCACGAACCCTTCCCGCTCCCGCACCCTCACCTCCAGCTCCTGCGATCCCAACTCCACCCGCTCGCCGTCGACTTCCAACACCACCCGCCCCTCCGCGGCCGCCTGCCGCGCCTGCTCCGGGCTCATCCCCTGTAGAGCCGCCGCCAGGACCTGCACGCGGGCGCCGTATCGCGGCCCCAGGACGTCAAACCGCGGCCTGACCTCGTAGTCCACGAACCCGCTCTCGTGGCTCGCGAGGTCCACCCGCTTGCAGTTCAGCTCGTCGCAGACGTGCGCCACCAGCTCCGGGTATTGCTCCAGAGCGGACCGGGGCGCCACCACCACCGCCGCCGGCAGGGGCTGGCGCACCCGGATGCGTGCCCGGGAGCGCGCGGCGCGGCCCAGGCTCACCACCCACCGCGCCTCCTCCATGGCCCGTTCCAGCTCCGGGTCCCGGTCCTCCTCCCGAGCCTCCGGCCAGTCCGTCAGGTGCACGCTCACGGGCGCCGTCGGGTCCACCGCCCGCACCAGGCCCTGGTACAGCTCCTCCGACAGGAACGGCGCCAGGGGAGCCATCAGCTTGGCGGTGGTCACCAGCGCCTCGTACAGAGTGTGGTAGGCGCTGCGCTGGTCGTGAGGATCTTTGGCCTTCCAGTACCGGCGGCGTCCGCGGCGCACGTACCACGTGGACAGGTCCTCCACGAAGGCCTCCACCGCCCGGGCCGCGTCCGTGGGGTTGTAGTTCTCCATGTGGTCCGTGACGTCGGCCACCACCGCGGCCAACCGCGAGCGCAGCCACCGGTCCAGGGCCGGCCGCTCCCGCACGGGCGGCGCCGGCCAGCGCAGGGGGTCGAATCCGTCGAGGCTGGCGTACGTGGTGAAGAACACGTAGGTGTTCCACAGCGTCAGGAAGAAGCGCCGCACCACCTCCTCCACCGCCGCAGGCCCCAGCCGCTTGGGAATCCCCGGAGGGCTCACGGAGAAGAAAAACCACCGCAGGGCGTCCGCCCCGAACCGGTGGATGAGGGCCCACGGGTCCAGGACGTTGCCGCGGCTTTTGCTCATCTTCTCCCCGCGTTCGTCCAGCACCAGCTCCAGGCACACGCAGTTCCGGTACGCGGGCCGGCCGAATAGGAGCACGGAGATGGCGTGAAGGCTGTAGAACCACCCGCGGGTCTGGTCGATTCCCTCGCAGATGTAGTCCGCGGGGAACGACCGCTCGAACCACTCCCGGTTCTCGAAGGGGTAGTGCCACTGCGCCACGGGCATGGCCCCGGAGTCGAACCACACGTCGATGAGGTCGGGGACCCGGCGCATGGTCCCCCCGCACCGCGCGCACCGCAGGAGCACCTGGTCCACGTACGGCCGGTGCAGCTCCAGTGGATCGGGCAGGTGCGTGGCCATCTCCCGCAGCTCCGCCAGGCTGCCCACGCAGTGCTGCGCCCCGCACCCCTCGCACACCCACACGGGCAACGGCGTGCCCCAGTACCGCTCCCGGGACAGGGCCCAGTCCACCACGTTCTCCAGCCAGTTGCCGAACCGGCCGTGCTGGATGTGCTCCGGAACCCACCGGATCTCCTCGTTGGCCCGCAGCAGCTGCTCCTTACACCGGGTGACCGCCACGTGCCAGCTGGTGCGGGCGTAGTACAGCAACGGGCTGTCGCACCGCCAGCAGAAGGGGTAAGTGTGGCGGTACGTGCCCGACCGGTACAGGAGGCCCCGGCCCTGGAGGTCCTCCACGATCTCCGGGTCCGCCTCCTTGACGAACCGCCCCGCCCACGGCGGCACCTCCGCGGTGTACCGGCCGTCGGGTCCCACGGGGTGGAACACGGGCAACCCGTGGCGGCGCGCCAGCTCCATGTCCTCCTCGCCGTACGCGGGCGCGATGTGCACCACCCCGGTGCCCTCCTCGGTGGTCACAAAGTCCGCGGCCCACACCCGCCACAACCGGTCGTCCTCGGGGTAGAAGCGGAACAGGGGCTCGTAGGACAGCCCCACCAGGGCCTGCCCCCGGACTTCCTCCTCCACCTGGTAGGGACCCTGCAGCACCCTCTCCGCCAGGTCCCGGGCCACCACCAGCACCTCTCCCCCCTGGCGGGCCTTCACATAGGTGACCTGCGGGTGCACCGCGCACGCCACGTTGGCGGGCAGCGTCCACGGGGTGGTGGTCCACACCAGGAGGGAGGTGTCGGGCTGTCCCCGCAGCCGCATGCGCACGTACACCGAGGGGTCCTCGGTCTCCTGGTAGCCCAGCGCCACCTCGTGGCTGCTCAGGGGCGTGCCGCAGCGGGGACAGTAGGGCACCACCTTGTACCCCTGGTACAGCAGCCCCCGGTCCCACAGCTGCCGGAGGATCCACCACACCGACTCGATGTACTCGTCTGAGTACGTGACGTAGGGCCGGTCGTAATCCAGCCAGAACCCGATGCGCTCGCTGAGCCGCACCCACTCCCGCTCGTAACGGAACACCGACTCCTTGCAGCGGCGGTTGAACTCCGCCACTCCGTACGCCTCGATCTCCCGCTTGCTGTTCAGGCCCAGCTCCTTCTCCACCTCGATCTCCACGGGCAGCCCGTGGGTGTCCCAGCCGGCCTTGCGGGGAACGAAGTACCCGCGCATGGTGCGATAGCGGGGGATGGCGTCCTTGTAGGCGCGGGCCAGAACGTGGTGAACCCCCGGCAGGCCGTTGGCGGTGGGCGGTCCCTCGTAGAAGGTGAACTGAGGGCGGCCTTCCCGGGCCTGCAGCGTCTTGCGGAACACATCTTGCTCCGCCCAAAAGCCGAGGATGCGCTCCTCCAGCTCCGGGAAGTTCACCCGGGGCGAAGCCGGCGAAAATCCCATACAGCCCTCCTGGACAAGCCGAGGCCCGTCCCCTCCGGGACGGGCCTCGGCCCGCGGTACCACCCCGCTTCAGGCAAACGCCTGCCCTCTGCCGGAACGGGAGGCAGGTGCGCCTCCGATTCCGCCCTCCGGATCACGGTGGAGGCTCCGTCCTCGGCTACTCCGAGCTCGTTTCGCCGGGAAGCTCCGGGGGGATGTCGCCGCCGCCTGTCCCGCCGCCTCGCACCGACGCGGCTCGCTTGAGGGCCTGCCTGCGGCGCGACGTGTCCCCGTCGTCGCCTCGTGTGGGGATTGTACGCACGACCACCGACGGGCGGTCAAGGACCCGGCAGGAACCACGCCTGCCGACTGCGTATCTGATGCACCACGTACGTCGCGGGGAGGGTGTGTGAGGTCTCTTCGGACGCGGAGCAGGTGGGCCTGGCTGGTAACGCTGCTGCTGACCGCCGCGGGGCCGGCCTCCGCGCAGCCGCCGGCCAGGTCCGTCTCCGCCGACTTGGTGGTGTACGGCGCCACCCCGCAGGGCGTCACCGCGGCCGCGGCGGCTGCGTTCCGCGGCCTCCGGGTGTTCCTGGCCGAGCCGACCCCGTTCGTGGGCGGGGCCTTCGCTCAAAGCTGGCTGAACACCCTGGACCTGTCGTGGGACTCCTCCGGCGCGCTGCTGTATGGGGGACTCACACAGGAGTTCGTCCGCCGGCTGGGTTCCTACGACGGGGTGGACGTCCGGCGGGCGGAGCGGGTCCTGCGCGACCTCTTGCACGCGGCGGGGGTGCAGCTGAGACTGGGCTGGCGAGCAGATGGCGTCGAGGTCTTCCGCGACAGGCTGGCGTCGGTTAGCTTTGCGACCCCTGAGGGCCCGGTGGTGGTGTCCGCGCAGGCGTTCGTGGACGCCACCGACCTGGCCCAGTTGGCGGCCGCGGCAGGCGTGGGCTTCACCACAGGCCGGGAGGACACCGGCCTGGACCGCCGGTCCATGGCCGCGGGGTTGGTGTTCCGGCTGCGCGGGGTTTCGTGGACCGAGGTGTCCGCGGCCGCCTGCCCGAGCCGCCCCTGCCCGGAGGGCAACGGCCGACGGCCGGGGCTGGTTTGGGGGTTCAACAGCCTGGTGAGCCGGTACGTGCCCAGCGACCCGTCCCGCTTCACCCTCCGGGGCCTGGAGCTGGCCCTGCAGGGCGACGGCAGCGTGCTGGTCAAGGGCCTGCAGGTGTTCGGAGTGGACGCCACCGATCCCGACGGCACCACCGCCGCATACCGACAGGCCCAGGCAGAGGCAGTCCGGGCGGTGCGGTTCCTGCGGCTTGCAGCCCCACACCTGTTCGGCACCGCGGAGCTGGTGGCCACCGCTCCAGCCCTGTACATCCGGGAAAGCCGCCACATGGTGGGCCGGCACCGGCTCCGGGCGGACGACGTCTTGTACGGACGCGACTTCCCCGACACGGTGGCCGTGGGCGGTTACCCTCTCGACGGGCAGGCCTACTACGCTGGGGAGCCCCCGTACCTGCCGGGTGTACCCGCCCCGTACGGCGTGCCGTTGCGCGCGCTGCTGCCGGAGCGGCTCGACAACCTGCTGGTGGTCTCCCAGGCAGCGTCCTTCGACTCCGTGGCGGCGTTCTCCGCCCGCGTGGTGCCCCTTCAGATGGCGCTCGGGGAGGCCGCGGGCATCGCGTGCGCGGTGGCCCGCGCGTTGGGCAGGCCGCCGTCCGTCTTCGTGGAAAACCCTGCCGCCCTGCAGCAGCTCCGCGGCGCCTTACGCCTGGCCGGGGTGCGTCTGGAAGCACCGAGGAAGGTCGCGGTGGGCGACGTACTGGACCCTGGCTACCTGGACGCGGTGGAGCTGCTGCGCCGGGGTCTGTTCAACGGTTCCTACTGGCTGCGGGGAGGGATGCACCTGCGCCAACTCATGTCCGTGCGTGAGTGGCTGGAAAACCTCGAGCACTTCTTCAGGGCCAGGGGGCCCTCCTCCGCGGTGGACACCATCCACGCGGTCCGCCTGACCTCCTACAGCACCCTGGGCTACCCGCTGCCCGCCTCCTCCGCGGGCGCCCTCCTGCGGGCCCTGGGCTTTCCCGCGTCCCAGCCCTCGGGAGGGCGTAGCCTCACGCGGGGCGAGGCCGCGAGGCTGCTGTGGGCCGCCTTCCGCGGCTCCCTGGAGGCCGGTGAGATTCGGACCCCCTCTGCCGGCTCCAGCTGCTGGGAGTTATGGTCGTTCACCGTCTGTCCGAAGGGGACCCCGGACGGCCGCAGCCGGTGAGCTGTCAGCCGCCGAGGCCCTTTCGGGCGGGTCCGTGAAGGAGCACCCGTGCTGGCCTAGTCTCCCGCCTCCCGCATGAACCGCTGGAGCGCTTCCACCAGCGCCTGCACCTGCTTGACGACATCCTTGGTGCTGGGGTATTCTCCCAGGCCCTGCAGCTCTTTCTGGATGCGCACGAGCTCCCGGTAGCAGTTCAGCGCAGCGTCTCGAACGGCTGTCCGTACGGCCACGGTTACCACCTCCCTCGTCCCGTCGTTCGAGGCCTGCTAGGTCTATTGTAGAGAAGTTCGCCTTGGTGCCCCGGCGGCCCCGAGCGGTCTGCGGACGACGCTCCTTCCAGCAGCCTCCGCAGCGCTTCCGGCAGCGGGATTGCCCGGCCCTGCCCATCGCAGCACACGTGCCGGGTGTAGCCCTCCGCCAGACGCCGGCCCTCGGCCTCCACCGCATACCGGAAGGTGGCGGCGCGGCTGCGCACGTCCTGCACCTCGCAGCTCACCTGCACCACCTGCCCGAAGGACGCCGGCGCCCGGTACGTCACCCTCAGCTCCACCACCGGAAGCCGCACGCCCGACCGCTCCAGTTCGTGGTAGGGGCTGCCGACCCGTTTGAGGAACTCCACACGCGCGGCCTCCATCCACACCACGTACGCCGCATGGTGCGCCACACCCATCTGGTCGGTCTCCGCGTAGCGCACCTCCAACGGGAGCGTCACCCGCACGGATCCCTCCGACGCAAATCACCCTCCCGGATGCAACGCCGCTACCTCTACTTCTTCCGGCATCCCCGCGATCCTCCCGACGGTTCAACCAGTCCGGAGTCCCTCTCCGCTCCGGGACGCCGCGAGCTGCGAGTAGCGGGTCCTACCAAAACGAAGCCCGTACCAAGACCGCGCCGCACCCCTGTGGTGGGCGGAGCAGGAATCGAACCTGCGACCCCGTCCTTGTAAGGGACGTGCTCTCCCGCTGAGCTATCCGCCCTGGTGCCGGAGGTGGGAGTCGAACCCACACGGGCTTGCGCCCACCGGATTTTGAGTCCGGCGCGTCTGCCGGTTCCGCCACTCCGGCCCCGCAGGTAGTTTACCAGCCCACGCGTCCCGCCGGCCCACCAACCGCAGGCGCGGGGAAGGCAGCCAGGTAGTGGCGCAGGAATGCGCGGCGCAGCAAGGGCGCCGACCAGGCGGTCAGCACGAACTCCAGGAACGCTCCACGCAGGCGCCGCGCACACCCTGTGGCAGCCCCTAGGAAGACCACCGCCCGCCGCTGCTTCCTCACGTACTCGTCATAGCGTCGGTGCGCCTCGTCCAGGGTACACCGCCCTGCCACCACCTCGCGAACCAGGGATCCCACCAGCCACCCCGCGTTTAGGGCGCACCGGATCCCTTCCCCCGTGAGGGGAAGGCAGCAGCCCGCGCTGTCGCCCACCACGAACAGCCGCCCGCTTCCCGTCCACCCCAGCCCGACCCCCAGGAAGCCCCCGTGGTAGCCCTGTGGCCGCAGGCCGAATCGGGCCACGAACCGGTCCAGCTGAGCCCGCAGACGCGTGCGGCCCCGGTACGACAGCACCCCGAAACGCACCACATCCCCGCACGGGAACGCCCACGCATACCCGTCCGGCGCCACGTCCGGCCAGAAGTAGAAGTGCAGC
>JANXBY010000037.1 GCA_025060455.1 Armatimonadota bacterium | reverse complement strand
GGCCAGGTGAGCTTCATCTGCAGCGTGGGCCAGCACGCGGCCCAGGGCATGACCGGCGCCTTCGTGGTCCGGCCGGCCCAGTAGGCGGCTTTGACGGGCCGCGGGCCCGTTCCGTATACTTCTGGTCGGGCACGAGGGCGGGAGCCGCGCCGACCCACCCAGAGCCGTTCGCGGGCCGCGGCGCGGCACACCCGGGTACAGCGCTGGCCGGGAGCCGGCGGTGCAAGTGCGCCGGAAGGAGTTCGAGTAAGGTAGGTCTGGGGCCATAGCTCAGCTGGGAGAGCGCGTGCATGGCATGCACGAGGTCAGGGGTTCGAGTCCCCTTGGCTCCACCAAGCTTGAAAAGAGTAGATCGCAAGCCTCCGCCCACCCGGGCGGAGGCTTGCGGTTTTGAACCCGCACGGGCCGCTGGGCGGCAGGGAGGGTACGGATGACGCCGGGGCGATACGTCTGGCACAACGGAAAGCTCGTGCCGTGGGAGCAGGCCACGGTCCACGTGGCCGCCCACGCCCTGCACTACGGCAGCAGCGTGTTCGAGGGAATCCGGGCGTACGACACCCCGCAGGGGCCGGCGGTGTTCTGCCTGGCCGCCCACGTGCGGCGGCTGTTTGACTCCTGCCGGATCTTCCGCATGGAGGTCCCCTACACGCCCGAGCAGATCTCGCACGCCATCCTCGAGACCGTGGGCTACAACGAACACCGGGCCTGCTACATCCGGCCCCTGGTCTACCGAGGGGCCGGGGCGTTCGGCCTGGACCCGCGGAAGGCGCCCGCGGAGGTGGCCATCCTGACCCTGGAGTGGGGTGCGTACCTGGGGCCGGAGGCGCTGGAGCAGGGGGTGGACGTGGTGGTGTCCACGTGGAGACGGATGGCACCCTCCACCCACCCGGCCATGGCCAAGATCGCGGGCAACTACATCAACTCCCAGCTTATGACCATGGAGGCGCGGGACGGGGGGTTTGCGGAGGCCATCGCCCTGGACGTGGAGGGTCACGTGAGCGAGGGCAGCGGGGAGAACGTGTTCGTGGTGCGGGACGGGGTCGTCTACACACCCTCCCTGGCCCACTCCATCCTCCCCGGGGTCACGCGGCAGGTGGCCATCACCCTGCTCCGGGAGATGGGCTACGAGGTCCGGGAGGTTTCCCTCCCGCGGGAGATGCTGTACCTGGCGGACGAGATCTTCCTCACGGGCACGGCCGCGGAGATTACGCCCGTGAGGAGCGTGGACCGAATCCCAGTCGGCGCCGGACGCCGGGGACCCGTCACCGAGAAGGTTCAGAGGGCCTTCTACGACGTGGTGGAAGGACGTGTCCCGGACCGGCACGGGTGGCTGACCCCGGTGCGGGCGGCCCGCACCTCGGAGGCGGCGCCCTCCACCGGCGAGTGAGTGGGAGACCACCATGAGTAGCCGGTACGACCCCAAAGCCCTGGAGGCCAAGTGGCAGGCCCGTTGGGAGCGGGACGGTCTGTACCGGACCCCGGACCGCGGCGACCGTCCCAAGTTCTACTTCCTCACCATGTATCCCTACCCCAGCGGGGACCTCCACATCGGCCACTGGTACGCCATGGCGCCCAGCGACGCCGCGGCCCGCTACCGGAGGATGCGGGGGTTCAACGTCCTCTTCCCCATCGGGTTCGACGCGTTCGGGCTTCCCGCGGAGAACGCGGCCATCAAGCACGGCATCCACCCGAAGGTGTGGACCCTCGCGAACATCCAGCGCATGCGGCGGCAGCTGCGGTCCATGGGGGCGATGTTCGACTGGTCCCGGGAGATCGTCACCTGCGAGCCCGAGTACTACAAGTGGAACCAGTGGTTCTTCCTCAAGTTCTACGAGGCGGGGTTGGCATACCGGGCCATGGCGCCCGTGGACTGGTGCCCAAAGTGCAACACCACCCTCGCCCGGGAGCAGGTAGTGGGCGCCGACCGCCGGTGCGAGCGGTGTGACACCCCCGTGGTGAAGAAGGACCTGGAGCAGTGGTTCTTCCGGATCACCAAGTACGCGGAGGAGCTGCTGGACTTCTCCGGCATCGACTGGCCCGAGCGGATCGTGACCATGCAGCGGAACTGGATCGGCCGCAGCGAGGGCGCGGAGGTGACCTTCACTGCCCACGCCCCGGACGGCTCCGACCACCCGCTGGTGGTGTTTACCACCCGGCCCGACACCCTGTGGGGCGCCACCTTTATGGTGCTGGCTCCGGAGCACCCCCTGGTGCCCGTGCTCACCGCGCCGGACCGGCGGGCCGAGGTGGACGCGTACACGTACCAGGCGCGGCGGCAAAGCGAGATCGACCGGATGAGCACGGAGCGGGAGAAGACGGGGGTTTTCCTGGGCAGCTACGCCACCAACCCGGTGAACGGGGCCCGCATCCCCATCTGGATTGCGGACTACGTGCTCATGGGCTACGGCACCGGGGCCATCATGGGGGTGCCGGCCCACGACCAACGGGACTTCGAGTTCGCCCGCAAGTACGGGCTGCCGGTGCCTGTGGTGATCCAGCCGCCGGGAGAGGCCCTTCGGGAGCCCCTAGAGGCGGCCTACGAGGGGCCCGGCCGCATGGTGAACTCCGGACCCTTCGACGGCACGCCTGTGCCCGAGGGCATCCCGAAGGTGGTGGCCTGGCTGGAGGAGACCGGGCGCGGCCGCCGGGCGGTGAACTACCGGCTCCGGGACTGGCTGATCAGCCGGCAGCGGTACTGGGGAACGCCCATCCCCATCGTGTACTGCGACCGCTGCGGCACGGTCCCTGTCCCCTACGAACAGCTTCCGGTGCTATTGCCCGAGGACGTGGACTTCATGCCCACGGGCGAGTCCCCCCTGAAGTACCACGAGGGCTTCCGCCGGACCCGCTGCCCCCGCTGCGGGGATCCCGCGGAGCGCGAGACGGACACCATGGACACCTTCGTAGACTCCTCGTGGTACCAGTACCGGTACCTGTCGCCCCACGAGGACCGGGCTCCTTTCGACCCCGAGCAGGTGGCGTACTGGTGCCCCGTGGACCAGTACACGGGCGGGGCGGAGCACGCAGTGATGCACCTGCTGTACACGCGCTTTTTCACCAAGGCCCTGGCGGACTTGGGCTTGCTGCCCTTCCGGGAACCCATGCTGCGCCTGTTCAACCAAGGGGTCATCCTGGGGGAAGACGGGGAGAAGATGAGCAAGTCCCGGGGCAACGTGGTGGACCCTGACCAGCAGGTGGAACGGTATGGGGCGGACGTTGTGCGGGCGTACCTCATGTTCATGCGGCCGTGGGAGGAAGGGGGGCCGTGGAGCAGCCGCGACATCGAGGGCGTGGCGCGGTTCCTGCGGCGCGTGTGGGACCTGGTCACTACGCCGTGGGAGGCCGCCGGCGGGGCCTGGCCGGAGGACCAGGTGCTGGAGCTCCGGCGGAAAACCCACCGCACCATCCGGAAGGTCACCGAGGACTTTGAACGCTTTGGGTTCAACACCGCCATCGCGGCCATGATGGAACTCACCAACCACCTGTACCGGGTCCGCCAGGTGCTGGAAGGTAGCCCCGCGTGGGAGGAGGCGGTGCGATCCCTCATCCTCATGCTGGCTCCGGTGGCCCCCCACCTGGCGGAGGAGCTGTGGGAGCGGGTGGGAGGGCCGTACAGCGTGCACACGCAGAGCTGGCCTACCTACGACCCGGAGCTGGCCCGCACTTCGCAGGTCACCCTGGTGGTGCAGGTGGACGGCCGCGTGCGGGACCGGCTCACGGTGCCGGAAGACCTGCCGGAGGCGGAGGCCCGGGCGCTGGCCCTTGCCAGCGAGCGGGTCCGCCAGTCCCTGGGCGGCCGCGCGGTGAAGGACGTGGTTTACGTGCCCGGGAAGGTTGT
>JANXBY010000053.1 GCA_025060455.1 Armatimonadota bacterium | reverse complement strand
CCACCCGACTTCCCCGCCGCTCAGACGGCGGGGCCCTCTCGGAACGGGACCTACGGTCCGATTCCGCCGGCTGTGCTGCAACGGGAGCCGGAGCCCCGTCGGCGCCTACTGGGCTGCGTTCCGCCGTTCGGGCCGCCCCTCCCGGGTCCATTCTGCGGGCCGACGGCTACCACGGTCGCACCCTTACTCGTGGCTCTCTGCAAGCGTCCTGCCCGCGTACTCGTCCCGATCCTCGGGTTTCCTGTGCATTTTACCACCACGGGTCAACCCGGGGCCACCGGTTTGACGGGGTGGCGAGGCGGCGGTTAGGCTGTCCTCGGGCTGTTGAGCCCGTCCCAGCGGCGATGGACTTCCTCCTGCTCGGGGTCCCCCTGGTCCCCGCCCTGGCCGCGCCGTGCGCGGCGGCGTGCCGGCGCGCAGCCTGGCTGGTGGCCTTGGGTGGGTGCGGCCTCGTCCTAGTAACGCTCCTGCTGGCCGCACCGCCGACCGTAGCCGGGCTGTCGGCGTCGGCAGAAGTCCCGTGGTTTCCCAGCCTGGGAGTCAGCTACCGCCTGCGCGCCGATCCCCTCGGCACCCTGTTCGGCCTCCTGGTAGCGGGGGTGGGTGTGCTGATCGTCCTGTACGCGCGGAGTTACCTCGAGCACGAGCCACGACAACCTGCCTTCTTCGCCTACCTGCTGTTGTTCACCGGCGCCATGTTGGGGCTCGTGCTGGCGGACGACCTGTCGACCTTGTACGTGTTCTGGGAGGCCACCTCCCTTGCCTCGTTCTTCCTGATCGGCTTCCACGACGACCGCTGGGACGCACGGCAAGCCGCGGTGCGAGCTCTGGTGGTGACCGTGGTGGGTGGGCTGGCCATGCTGGCGGGGTTCGTGTTGCTGGGGCTGGAGGCCGGAACCTTTCGTCTCTCCGAGATGGACCCGCACCGGGTACAGGCGTCACCCCGGTACCCGTGGGTGCTGGCGTTGGTACTGGCGGGGGCGTTTACGAAGTCCGCACAGCTTCCGGTGCACTTCTGGCTCCCCGGCGCCATGGTGGCGCCCACGCCCGTGAGTGCGTACCTGCACTCCGCGACCATGGTGAAGGCCGGGGTGTTCCTCCTGGTGCGGTTGCTGCCGGTGCTGGGTGGGACCGAACTGTGGCGGGGGTGGGTGCTGCCCGTGGGGATGGCCACGTTCCTGTTCGGGGCGGTGGTGGCGGTGCTGCAGGACGACCTGAAGGCGCTGCTGGCGTACGGGACCGTGAGCGCTTTGGGCCTCGCCACGGCCCTGGCGGGAACGGGGACGGAGTTGGGCCGCGACGCCGCGGTGCTCTACCTCCTGAACCACGCGGCGTACAAGGGGACGCTGTTCCTCGTGGCGGGTGCGGTGGAACACGAGACCGGTACGAGGAACATCCCACAGCTCCGTGGCCTGGCGAGGGCCATGCCCGTGACCACCGCCCTGGCGGGGGCCAGCGTGTTCTCGCTGGTGGCGCTGCCCGGCAGCGGTGGGTTCGTGGCCAAGGATCTAGCCGCCAAAGCCCTCGGCCACGGGCTGGAGGGCTGGTTGTGGGCGGGGGCGGTGGCCAACGCAGCCTTCGGGACGCGCTTCCTCCAGGTGTTCCTCGGGCGCGGGGACGTGACGGCGCGGCACGAACCGGCCGGGCTGTGGGCGCCGGCCTTGCCGCTGGCGGTCCTGTGCGTGCTGTTCGGGGCCTGGCCACCGTTGCCGGAGGCCGTGGTGGGGTGGTTGGGCGCTGACCACAACGTGTGGCCGAAGTTTGGGCTGGGCAAGGTAGCCCCGGCCGCGGCGGCGGTGGTGGGTGGCGTGGGTGCCGCGTGGCTGGTGGAACAGGTACCTGGGCGGCGGCGTGTCCGGGGGTGGGGCGGTGACCACGCGTTCGACGCGTTGCAGCGAACGCTGCTGCGGTTTGCAGCTCTACTCACCCACTTCACCCTGACGGGCCGGTTGCGGGACTACCTCGTGGTGGTTCTCGGGGTGGCGGCGGTGGGAGCGGGTCTGCCGCTTCTGTCTCACGGGCGGTGGCCGGAGGTCGGGCCGATCTCCCTCGAGGCAGCCTTCGTGGGGATGGCGGCCTGTGGGGTAGCGGCGACCGTGCTCAGCCGCAGCCTCGTCTCCGCGGTGGTGGCCCTGGGGGCGGTGGGGTACAGCGTGGTCTTCCTGTTCATGGCGCTCCGGGCGCCCGATGTGGCGCTGACGCAGATGCTCGTGGAGACGGTGACCCTGGTGCTGTTCCTGGCGGTAGTGACCCGCCTCCTGACGCCGGACGTGCCCGACCGCCACCCGCTCGCCGCCGTGGATCTTCTGGCGGCGGTGGCGGTGGGCGCGGTGGCCGCCGCTCTGGCCTTCCAGGCGACCGTGGGCCCCCCCTCCCAGCGCCTCGCCGAGTTCTTTGCGGAACACGCGCGGCAGGCGGGCGGTAGCAACCTGGTGAACCTCGTGCTGGTGGACTTCCGAGGGCTGGACACCCTCGGGGAGATCACCGTGCTGGGAGTCGCTGCGCTGGGAGTGCTGGCGCTCGCCAGGAGGCCGCGATGAGGACGGTGGTTCTGAAGACGGTGGCGAAGGTGGTGGTCCCTGCGGGGATCCTCCACGGATTGCGCCTCCTGGTGGTCGGCCACGACGCGCCAGGGGGAGGGTTCGCGGCAGGGTTGGTCACGGCGCTTGCGGTGGTCCTTGGGTGGCTGGCCTTCGGTACGCCCGCGGGCCACCGGCGGTGGGAGTTCGGTGTCAGCCTCGGCCTGGCCATCGGGGTGGCCTCCGGGCTGGGCGCCGTCCTTCTGGGCCGGCCCTTCCTGACGCACGCGGTGTCCTTCGTGGGACCGGTGAAGCTGGTCACCTCCCTCTTCTTCGACGTGGGGGTGTTCGTGGTGGTGGTCTCGGCCACCCTGGCAGCCGTCCGGACGCTGTGGGAGGCTGGCTCGTGAACGCGCTGCTGGCTGCCCTGGTAGGGCTGCTGTTCGCCGCGGGGACGTGGTTGCTCCTGGGCCAGCGGATCCTCCGCCAGGTGATCGGGCTCGGGCTGATCTCACACGGAGCGAACTTGATGGTCCTGCTGGCCGGCGGCCTCGGAGGGCGTCACGCACCGCTGCTGGCGAACCCGACCCCGCGGGCGGACCCTCTCCCCCAGGCCCTGATCCTCACCGCCATCGTGATCGGATTTGGGATCACCGCGTTCTTACTGGCCCTGGGGTACCGCATGCACGCCCTGGAGGAGGACGAGCCGTGAACGCGGCCGTGGCGCCGGTGGTGGTGCCGCTCTTGACCGCCCTCTTGTGCGTGGGGCTGCAGGCCCGCCGGACGCGGTGGACGGTGAGCCTGGCGGGGGGCGGTTTGAGCGTGCTGGCCAGCCTTTGGCTCGTGGCCTTGGCCCACGGCCACGGTGTGGTCGTCCTGCGGGTCGGCAGCTGGCCGGCGCCGTACGGCATCGTGTTCGCGGCGGACCTGCTGGGCGCCCTCATGAGCGCCATCGGCAGCTGGGTGGCGTTGTGGACCCTGGTGGCCCTGGCAGCACAGCCCCACCCACGTCTGGACGCCTTCTTTCACGCTGGCTGGCACCTGATGCTCGCCGGGATGAACGGTGCGTTTCTCACCGGCGACCTGTTCAACCTCTACGTCTTCTTCGAGGTCCTGTTGGTGACCTCCTACTTCCTCGTGACCCTGGGCGCCACCCGCCGTCAGGCACGGGAGGCCTTCACGTATGTGGCCGTGAACATAGTGGCCTCCACCATCTTGCTGATGGGGGTCGCGCTGCTGTACGCGGCGGTGGGCAGCGTGAACATGGCAGACCTGGCTGCCCGCATCCCTCAGGCCTCCCCCGGGCTGGTCCGGCCCGCGGTGTTCCTCCTGGCCGTGGCCTTCGGGGTGAAGGCGGCGGTGTTTCCGCTGTACGCTTGGCTCCCGCACACCTACGCGATCCCTGCAGGGCCCGTCGCCGCGTACTTCGGGGGCATGCTCACCAAGGTGGGCGTATATGCCCTCTACCGGCTGTTCACCACCCTCCAGCCCCTCCACGGTCCGGAGCCCTGGCTCCTTGCGGTTGCGGGGCTGACCATGGTGTTGGGGGTCCTGGGGGCGCTGGCGCAGGAGGACATGCGGCGGATCCTGTCCTTCCACATCGTGAGCCAGATCGGGTACATGGTGTTCGGGCTCGGACTGGGCACTCCCCAAGCCTGGGCGGCCGGGATCTTCTACACGCTCCACAACATCGCCGCCAAGACCGCCCTCCTTTTGGTCAGTTCGGCGGTGGAAGCGTCGTACGGGACGACCTCCCTGCGGTCGTTGGCGGGCCTGGCGCACGCCCACCCGTGGCTGGGCGTGTGGTTCGTGGTGGCAGCCCTGTCCTTGGCAGGCATCCCGCCGCTGAGCGGGTTTTGGGCGAAGCTGTTGGTGGTCCAGGCGGGGCTCGAGGCGGGGGAGTTCGCGGGCGTGGCGGTGGCCCTGGCGGTCAGCTTGGTGACCCTGCTGTCCATGCTGAAGATCTTCACGGGCGCGTTCTGGGGCCCACCGCCGGAGCGTTCCCACATCTCGCCCCTGGAGCACGCGTCCGTAGTAGGCCTGGCGGCTCTCACGGTAGCGTGGGGAGTGGGAGGCGGGACCCTGCTGGAGCTGGCAACCGCGGCCGCCCGGGCGCTGGGAGACCCTGCCGGGTATGTACGGGCGGTGCTCGGAGGCCACTGACGTGCGCCGGGCGTGGGCTGTGGTGCGGCTGGTGGCGGTGGCGGCGTGGGCCATTGCGCGGGCCAACCTTCGGCTGGCGGTGCTGGTCCTGAACCCCCTGCGGCTCAACCGGCCCCGCTTTATCCGCGTCCCCATCCGCGTCCGTAAAGACGCAGCCATCACAGCCCTGGCCAACCTCATCACCCTCACGCCCGGGACCCTCACGGTGGACGTGGCGCCGGACCGCACGAGCCTCCTGGTGCACGTCTTCGACCTCGAAGAGGAAGAGGCGGCGGTGGCGGAGATCCAAGACCGGTTGGAACGGGTGGTAGCGGAGGTGTTCGAGTGATCCTCCTGGCCCTGGCGGTGCTGGCCTGTGCCGGAGCCCTGTGTGCCGTCCGCGTGGCCGCAGGGCCGGGGTTCGTGGACCGGGTGGTGGCGGCGGACGCGCTGGCCATGGTGCTGCTGAACGTGGTGCTCACCGTGGGCGTGCTGTGGGACACCCGGGACTACCTGGAAGTGGCGCTGGTGCTGGCCGCGCTGGCGTTTGTCGGGACGGTGGCTGCGGCGCGCTTCCTGTCCCGGGGAGGTCCCCTTGCGTGAGCTCAGCGGCCTGTTCCTCCTGCTGGGGGCCCTGTTCTCCCTGGTGGCGGGGGTGGGGATGGTCCGGTATCGGGACACCCTGAGCCGGCTGCACGTGGCCAGCAAGGTGAGCACGTTCGGCGCCGCGGGTGCTTTGGTGGGTTCGCTCCTGCACCACGGGCTCGGGTGGCAGGAGCTGGCGATCCTGGCGTTCTTGACGCTTACCACGCCCGCGGGATCCCACGCCCTGGCCCGGGCTCTGATGAGGCGCTCGCACCAGGTTCCAGAATGGCCTTCCTCCGAGGACTCCTGATCCGAGGGTTACTGGTGACCGTGCCCATCCTGGTCACCTTCGCCCTGTTGCGGTGGGTGTTCCGGGTGTTGGACAGCGTCCTACAGCCGGTCTTCCGGTTGCTCTTTGGCAACGCGGTCCCGGGCGCGGGCCTCGTGGGCGGGTTGGTGGTCATCCTCATGGTGGGCCTGGTGGCCAACACCTGGCTGGGACACAAGATCCTGGCGTTGCTGGAGAGCGTACTGTTCCGCACGCCGCTGTTGCGGACCATCTACGGGGGCACAAAACAGGTGGTGGAAGTGGTCCTGGGGGGCCGACAGGCCCCGTTCCGCCGGGTGGTGCTGGTGGAGTGGCCGCGGCGGGGCGCGTATGCGTTGGGCTTTGTGACCGGGGAGGAGGCGCTTCCACGAGGTGGCTTGCTGCTCAAGGTGTTCGTGATCAGCTCGCCGAACCCTACCACGGGGTTCCTCATGCTGGTCCCGGAGGACCAGACGCGGCGGCTTGAGATCAGCGTGGACGAGGCCCTCACCCTCGTGGTGTCGGGCGGGCTGGCCGGTTCCGCGCAGGCGGTGGTACAGGCCCTCGCGGGCCACCAGGGACGGGAGGAGCGGAGCGGCGCAAGATGAGCAAAATGGACGAGGAGGTCCTGGTCGTCCCACGCGGGGTGCTGTTGGGCGGCAGCCCCTTCACGGGGATGCGTCCTCCGGAGGAGAGGTACCTGCGCCGGATCCGCGAACACGGCACGTACCGCCGGCGGGGCGACGTGGAGGAGGACCGTTCCTTCAAGCAGGTGATCCCCTACGTGGTGGTCCGCCGGGGCGACGAGGTGTTCCTGTTCCGACGGTTGGGACGGGGCGGCGAGGCGCGGCTGCACCACCTGTACTCCGTGGGCGTCGGTGGGCACATCAGCCGCGCGGACGTGCGGGACGACCCCGTTCAGGCGGGGCTGGCCCGGGAGCTGGAGGAGGAACTCGAGTTCAGCACTCCGTGGACCGCCCGGTGGATCGGGGTGCTCAACGACGAGCGGAACGCCGTGAGCGCGGTACACTTCGGGCTCGTGTACGAGGCCCGGACGGCCGGCGAGGTGCGGGTGCGGGAACGGGAGGTGCTGGAGGGACGGTTCGTTCCCCTGGCGGAGGCGGTCTGGTACTACGACCGCATGGAGAGCTGGTCCCAGCTGGTGGTGGACGGCCTGGGGTGGCGGGCGAAAGGGTGAGCTATCCGGCCCGCGACAGGTCGGGACGCTTGCGGCGTCGAGCGGCGTCTTTTGCCGGCGGCACGTAAGCCGTGTTCGGGGGCCAGGAGCCTGTCTGTGACACACGGCACGTCCGAGGGGAGCAGGGTCCCCGAAAATCGCGGCAGCGGTTTTGGGGGTGGTGCCATGCGGGAGTTCTTGCTGCACATCCCCGGGCTCCACTTGGCCCGCACCCTGCAGAGCGGGCAGGCCTTCCGGTGGTGCTGGCGCGGGCCGGTGGCGGAGGGTGTGGTGGGCGGCGGCGTGTGGAGGCTGCGGCCGGTCCCCGGCGGTGTCGTGGCCGCCGTACTGGGCGGGCGTGGTTGCCCGGGCACATTGAGGCGCTACCTCGTCGGCTGGGGGCCGCTGGGTCGTCTGGAGGCAGCCCTGGCCAGGGATCCCGTCCTCGCGCGGGTGCTTCCGCACACGCGGGGGATCTCCATTCTGGCGCAGGACCCGTGGGAGGTGCTGGCCACCTTCGTGATCTCCCAGAACAACAACATCCCAAAGATCGCCTGTAGCGTGGCGCGGCTGTGTGAGGCCCTGGGAGAGCCCATCGGCAGCCCGCCTGTGGCCTGGACATTCCCCAGCCCTGAGGCTGTGGCGGAGGCGCCGGAGCTGGTCCTGCGGGAAGCGCTGCTGGGCTACCGCGCACCGTACCTGCGCGAGGCCGCGCGCCGGGTGGCGCGGGGAGACCTGGACCTACACCGGCTGCGCGCGCTGCCGACCGACGAGGCACGGCGGGCGCTGCTGGAGCTACCAGGGATCGGGGAGAAGGTGGCCGACTGCGTGCTGCTGTTCGGCCTGGGCCACCGGGCGGTCTTCCCCGTGGACGTGTGGGTGAGACGCGCGGTGCAACACCTGTACTTCGGAGGGAAGCACAAGACCCCGCGTGCCCTCCGCGGGTGGGCCCTGGATCGGTTCGGCGAGCTGGCGGGCCTGGCGCAGCAGCACCTGTACCAGTACGGCAGGACCCGCCTGCGGCGGCCAGCCGCGGGTTGGGCCTCTTAGGTAGAAGGCGGCACGGAACCCAGGGCGGGCTGCAGCCCGGCTCGGGGCTGCCGTGCCCGTTGCCAGTTCCGCAAGCCCAGGGCCAACGCCGCCAGGATCCCCGCGACCTCCACGGGCCACGAGAACGCCGCCCTCTGGCCGGTCTCCGGCGTGAGGACGGCCAGGGCGGAGGCGGCCAACCACAGCCGCTCCCAGGCAAAAAGCGGTGCAAACCAGTGCCCCACCAGCGAGGCGGCCAGCAGCCAGGTCCCCACGAGCGCGGTGCCGGTGGCCAGCAGCACCGCCTCGGTACTGCCCCGACCGATGAGGGCGGGCTCCAGGGCGAACAGGAACGGCACCACGTACGCCACCGCCGCAAGCCGCATGCCTGCCCACCCCGCGCGCCAGAAATCACAGCCCCCGATGGTGGCCGCGGTGTAGGTGGCCAGGCAGACGGGCGGGGTGATCATGGACAGCATGCCGAAGTAGAACACGAACAGGTGCGCAGCCAGCGGCGGGACCCCGAGCTGCGCCACCGCAGGGGCCACGAGGGTCGCCATCAGGACGTACACCGCCACCGTAGGCATCCCCATCCCGAGCAGCATGGCCACGCCCGCGGTGAGCAGCAGCAGCAAGGGCAGGTTTCGGCCCGCCAGCTCCGTGAGCAGCAACGCCAGCCGGAAGCCCAGCCCGGTGTACTGCAGCACGCCGATCACCAGCCCCGCCACACCGGTGATGGCGACGAGGCCGAGCAGGGACCGTCCGGCTTGCTCCAGGACGCCCACCACGCTCCAGCCCCGAACCCGGAGCGCCGCAGCCGCCACAGCGGCCAGCGCCGCGGCCAGCACGCCCACGTCGTCCGCCTGCCACCGGAAGACGTACAGGCCTGCCACCACGGACCCTAGGGCCACCGCGAACACGCTGCCGCGCGGGAGCACCTCGCGGAGCCTCGGCAGCTGATCTCTGGGCAGACCACGCAAGCCCAGCTTGGCAGCCTCCAGGTCCACCTGGAAGAACAGGCAGGCGTAGTACAGGAGTGCGGGGATCAGGGCGGCCGCGGCCACGTGTGCATAGGGGATCCCGAGGAACTCCGCCATGAGGAACGCCGCGGCTCCCATCACGGGAGGCATGATCTGACCGCCCGTGGACGCAGTGGCTTCCACTGCGGAAGCCACGTGGGCCGGGTATCCCGCGCGTTTCATCATGGGGATGGTGATGGGGCCGTCAACGGCCACGTTGGCCACCGCGCTTCCTGAGATGTTCCCGAACAAGGAGGAGGCCACCACCGCCATCTTGGCGGGGCCGCCGCGGAACCGCCCCACCAGGGCCAGGGCCAGGTCGCCCAGGAAGTTCGCCCCCCCGGTGGCGAAGAGCACCTGACCCATGAGCACAAAGGACAGCACCACCGTGGACGCCACCGCCAGTGGCGTGCCCAGGACCCCGTTCAGGTCCAGGTACAGGTACGTGAACAGCCGCTCCCACCGAGCGGGGGTGCCGGCAAACGGCCCCGGCAGCCGGTCCGCGAACCGCGCGTAGAGGAGGAAGGCCACCGCCACCCACATGACCGCCGGACCCGCGGTGCGCCGCACCGCCTCCAGGAGCAGCAGGACCGCGACCAAACCCAGGATCCACTTGTCCGGGGTGAGGATGGCGAGTCGGTCTGCCACGGAAGGGTAAAACACGGCCACGTAGCCCCCCAACACGCAGCCTGCGGAGGCCAGCAGCCAGTCATACCAGGGGACGCGGGCCCCCGGCGAACGCCGCGCGCGGGTGGACAGAAAGATCGCCGGTAGAGCCAGCGCCAGCAGCACACCCAGGTACTGCTCCCGGAACAGCGCGATCCCGGCCCGGGAGGGAACCTGCAGGACGAACAGGATACCGCTGAGGGAGATGGTGACCAGGGCTGTCCGTACAAGCCATCCGGCTAGCCCGGGTGGGGGCGCAACGGGCCCGGCCTCCGCGTCCCGCACGGCCAAAGAGCTTCCTGGCGCGTCCTGGTGCATTAGACTACCCCAGAGATCGGGGGCGCGATTCTTGGGAACTCCGATCCACCAACGCACATTCGCCCGGCGCGGTATTTCATAGGCAGGTTCCTAGCGGGCCGCCTCCTGCAGCAGGCGGGCCTGTGCTTCCTCCATGGAGCGGGTCCAGGCGCCCTTTTCCCGGTACAGGCGGATCGCACCGGGGTGGTAGGGCACGGTGACGCCGGGGTCCACGTAGCGGCGGGTGGCCCACTCCTCGAAGGCGGAGTGCAGGGGCCAAAGGCGTCGGTTCTGCTCCCACAGGGTCCTGGTGACCCGGTAGACGGTCTCCTCGTCCAGGTCCTTGTGGGTCAGCAGGTAGATGTCGTACGCCTGGACCCACACGTCCTCCACCACGCCCGCGGACCGGCCGGCCTTCAGCCGCACCGCGTAGTACCCGGGCACCGCCTCCCGCAGCCGGCGCTGCCCCTGCTCGTCGCCGCAGATGGACAGGGCCCGCAGCCCGATGGTGGCGTCCGCCTCCTGCACGTCCGCGGCCCCGAGGGCGTAGGCCGCGGAGTCCGCCCGGCCCGCCACGAGCGCCCGCATGCCCTCCCCTACGGTGGACACGGGCACCACCTGCACGTCGTTCCACGACAGGCCGCAGGAGGCCAGGTTGCCGTAGGTGTTGTACCAGACCGCGAGGTGCGCGGAGTACACGCCGGTCACGCGCCGTCCGCGCAGGTCCGCCACGGTGCGGAAGGGGCTATCCCGGCGCGCCCACTGCACCGCGTACAAAGGCCCACCGCGGACCACGAGGCGGATGTTGGGAGAGGGCTGAAACGGGTTCCTCCCTCCCACCTTCAGCCGGTCCGGCCCCCGGTACGCCATGGCCACGTCCACCGCGTTCACCACGCCTAGCTGGAGCTCACCCACGTTCAGCAAGGGCAGGAAGGTGCTGCTGCCGCTGTACGGCTGCACCGCTGCCCGCAGCCCAGCGTAGTCCGTGAGCACACGGGCGATCCCGCTCCCAAGGGCGTAGAACAGAGTGCCGGGCGGGTTCGTGCCGATGGTGAGGGTCCCCGGGGCTGGGCCCGCGCCCGCCAGCGGCGCCGGCGACACCAAGAGGACTACCAGAACTACCCAAGCCGCGGGCCGGACCATGCCGCCACCCCCTTTCGGTTCTCCGCCAAGAGCTTGCCAGAGGTGGGCGCCCGAATCAAACCCTATGGGATCCCGAAGAGCCGTCGGGCGTTCCCGTGCAACACCGCTTCCATTGCCTCCGCGGCCAGGCCGGCTTCCCGCAGGCCGCGCACACCGTCCTCCAGGTGTCCGATCACGTGCGGGAAGTCAGAGCCGAACACCACCCTCCCGGGCCCCACAGTGTCCAGCAGGCACCGGAGGGCCGGCGGGTGGCGGTTCACCGTGTCGTAGTAGACGGTGCGCAGGGCCTCGCCCGGCGGCCGCGGAGTGGTGGCGCACTCCGCATACGCCCGATAGCCGGTGTCCAGGCGACCCATAAGGTAGGGTACCGCGCCCCCCGCGTGGGGCGCGATCAGCCTCACCCGAGGGTACCGGTCGAAGAAGCCCGAATAGACGAGGCGCGCCAGGCCCACGGTGGTCTCCGTGGGGAAGCCCACCAGGGGCAGAAGGCTGAACTCCCGGAGGTGGGGGGACGCAAGCCCTCCCATAGGGTGGAGGAACACCACCAGTCCCAACTCGTCCGCCCGCCTCCAGAAGGGTTCAAACCGCGGGTCGTCCACCGGGCGGCTTCCGACCGTGGTGCCCACCACCACCCCGTCCAGGCCCAGCACCTGCACCGCGTGGTCCAGCTCGTCCACCTCCGCGCCGGTCCCCAACGGAACGCTGGCCAGGCACCGGAAACGCCGCGGGTAGCGGTCTTTGATCTCCGCGTAAGCCTGGTTGACTTGCCGGGCGACCTGCACGGCCACCGCCTCCGGGAACACATACACGTTCGGGCTGGTCAGGGACAGCACCTGCACGGCGACCCCGAGCCGGTCCATCACCCGCAAGCGTTCGTCCAGGTCCACCATGGGAGGGGTGAGGGTCGCCAGCCGCGTGCCGTGCTGTTCCAGGTAGCGGCGGCCCTGGGAATCGGTGCGCAGCCGCACGCCCTGCCCGTGCTGGTCCAGCAGGGCCAGGTACGCCTGTGGGTAGAAGTGCGTGTGGACGTCGACGATCACGCTACACGTCCAGGTACACCACCGCCGTCCAGCTGCCGCCGGACTGCTCTACCCGCGCCTGGTGGTAGGTGGCGGACTTGACCTCGATGCCCCGCGGGTGGCGGTCGGGGTCGAACCGCTCGCCCCACACGGTGGCTTGCAAGCGCTGGGGGCCTGCCTCGTGCACCACACACCGGCGGGCCAGCATCCCGTCCCGGGCGTGTAGGAACAGCAGCTCGTTCAACCACTCCACCACCAGGGCGGTGAGATCTTCCGCCTGGACCTCCACCGACCAGGTCTCCCGCTCCTGCACCGTCCCAGGGTCGGTGATGAGGCCAAACAGGCCGACCGCCAGCTCTCCCAGCAGGACTTCCAGGGACTCCGCGCTGGCGCGCAGCCCCACCTCCGCGGTGTGCTCGAGAACCTCTACGGCCACAGCGCGAGACCCGACCTAGGCTCCTGGCGGTGAACCGCGCAACGAACGGCGCAACGCGCGCAGGGGACCGGGGTCCCCCAAAATCGCAGGCGCGATTTCTGGGGTGGGCTAGCCCACACCGGCGTCCTCCGCGGCCGCCGCGGGCGCGAACTGCGGGTCACCCATGAGCTCCAAGAGCACCCGCATCAGGGCGGTGACGCGCTTCTCCCGGTGGCGTACACCCCACAGGGTCCGGCTCGCACGGAAGTCCACGGTTTCCACCACCACCAGGTCGCCTCGCCGCAACGCCTCTTCCGCCGCCAGCCGGGAAATCACCCCGATCCCCAGGCCCGCGGCCACGGCCCGCACCACCGCCTCGTTGGTCTGCAGCTCCATGGCAGGGGTGGGCACCAAACCCAGGCTGCGGAACGCCCGCTCCGTAGCCTCCCGGGTGCCGCTGCCCCGTTCCCGCAGCACCAGCCGCTGCCGGACCAGGTCTGCGGCCGTCACGTCCGTGCGCTGCACCAGTGGGTGCTGCGGGGACGCCACCACCACCAGCTGGTCGGTGTGGTAAGGGAAGTGCACGATCGACTCGTGCCGCATGCCGTCGCCCACCACGCCCACGTCCAGCTCGTTGCGCAGCAGCTTTTCGTACACGCGGCGGGTGGGCAGGATCTCCAGGGTGATGTCCGCCTCGGGCGCCCGCTCCCGTACCCGGGCCAGCAGGGGCGGCAGCAGGTACGTGCCGGGCGTGTTGTTGGCGCCTACGCGCAGAGAACCGGCCGCCGATCCCCGCAGGTCACGCACGGCCTGCTCCGCCTCCTCCAGGAGGGCGAGGATCCGCACCGCGTACTCGTCCAAAAGCCGGCCCGCCTCCGTGAGGAAGATCCGCTTGCCCACCTGCTCGAACAACTCCACCCCCAGAGCCCGCTCCAGCTCCCGGACCTGGATGCTCACGGAGGGCTGGGTGATGCGCAGCTCCTCCGCGGCCCGGGAGAAGGAGCCCGCCCGGACCACCGTGCGGAAGATCTTGAGTTGGTGTACGTTCAGCATCCCAGTTCCACTATAGCTCCTGCGGGCACGCGAACCCACGGGGACCCAGGCCGTTTGATCACCTCCGGGACCTGGACACGCCGGCCGTCCGGCCCTATCGTTTTGAGACGAGACCGGCGAGGACGGAGGCCACGCCTCGCCTGCACCCCCAGCGAGCCGGCGGAAGGGGTGGAAGCCGGCGGGCGGGCGCGGCGGTTTCCACCTCCGGAGCTGCGGCGACAACGCCGCCGGGAGGCCCGATACAGCCATAGAGGCGCCGGCCCCAGGCGGCCGGAATCAGAGTGGCACCGCGGGAAGTGCGACCTCCCGTCTCTGAGACGTGGAGGTTTTTTGTTGGGCCAGGAGGTGAAGGATGGACGAGCTTCTGCTGATCCCAGGCCCGACCCCGGTTCCCGCCCCCGTGCGGGAGGCCGGGAGCCGGCCCATGACCAACCACCGCAGCGAGGCGTTCGCGCGGGTGCTCAGGACGGTACTGCAGGGCGTCCAGGAACTGTACCGCACCCGTCAGCCCGTGGTACCCTACGCCAGTTCGGGGACGGGGGTGCTGGAGGCCGCGGTGGTCAACACCCTCTCGCCCGGAGATCGGGTGCTGGCCCTCTCGTGCGGGGCCTTCGGGAACCGGTTCAGCCGCATCGCCCGCGCCTACGGGGCAGAGATCACCCACGTGGAGGTGGAGTGGGGCACGGGGATCCCGCCGGAGCTGTTGGAGGACCACCTGAAGAGGGCAGACTACCGGGCGGTGCTGGTGACCCACAACGAGACCTCCACCGGCGTCCAGAACGACCTGGAGGGGTTGGCCCGGGCGCGGGCAGACCGCCCCACCCTGCTGCTGGTGGACGCGGTGAGCTCCTTGGGGGCGATCCCCGTGGACATGGACGGGTGGGGGCTGGACGTGGTGGTCACGGCCTCGCAGAAGGCCCTGGGCTGCCCGCCTGGGGTCAGCTTCCTGGCGGCCAGCGAGCAGGCATGGGAGGCCTACCGACAGGCGCGGATGCCCCGGTACTACTGGGACATGGGCCTGGTGGTGGAAGCGCTGCGGCAGCCCCTGGCGCAGACGCCCTTCACCCCTGCCGTCTCGGTGTTCTACAGCCTGGAGGCGTCGCTGGAGCTGCTGCGCCGGGAAGGGTACGAGGCGGCCTGTCAGCGGCACCGGCTCCTCAGCGAAGCCGTACGGGCCGGCGTGCGGGCTCTGGGCCTGCGTCCGGTGGCTGCGGAGCGGTGGGCGTCGTGGACGGTTACCGCGGTGTGGCTGCCGGAGGGGGTGTCCGCGGACGCTCTGACAGCACGCGTGCGGGAGCGGTACGGGGTAGTCCTGGCGGGTGGCCAGGGCAAGCTGGAAGGGAAGGTGTTCCGCATCGGCCACCTGGGTTACGTGTGGCCGCAGGACATCCTGCGGTGCATGGAGGCGTTGGGTTCGGTGCTGCAGGAGATGGGTGTTTCGGTAGACGCACGGGCGGGGGTGGAGGCCGCGCAGCAGGTGTTTGAGGCCCGCGCGGTGGTGTGAGGCCATGGGACTCGCTACCGAACGGGGAACAGCGGGCGCAGTCGGCGTCCGGTACCGCGTGGTGGTGGCGGACGGGCTCGGGGAGGCGGGCCTGCGCCGCCTGCGGGAGGCGTGCGAGGTCCAGGTCTGCCGCGGGCTTTCGGAGGACGAGCTGTGCCAGCACCTCCCCGGGGTGCACGCCCTGGTGGTGCGGAGCCGGACGAAGGTAACCCGCCGGGCTCTGGAGGCCGGGCGGGACCTGCGCGTGGTGGCCCGGGCGGGCGTGGGGGTGGACAACATCGACGTGGACGCGGCCACCCGCGCGGGCGTGCTGGTCATCAACACGCCGGACAGCAGCGTGCGGGCCACCGCGGAGCATACCCTGGCCATGCTGCTGGCCTGCTGCCGCAATCTGCCCCAGGCCCACCAGTCCCTCCAGCGCGGCGAGTGGAACCGGGAAGCGTTCGTGGGGACGGAGGTGTACGGCAAGACCCTGGGGGTAGTGGGCCTGGGCCGCATCGGCAGCGAGGTGGCGCGGCTGGGCCGGGCGGTGGGGATGCGGGTGGTGGCCTTCGACCCGTACGTGAGCGCCGACCGCGCCGCGCGCCTGGGCGTGGAGGCGGTGCCCTTCGACCGCCTGCTGGAGGAAGCGGACTTCATCACCCTGCACGTGCCCCTCTCGGCCCAGACCCGCGGCATGATCGGACGGGAGCAGCTGCGGCGGATGAAGCGGGGCGTACGGCTGGTGAACTGCGCCCGCGGGGGGTTGGTGGACGAGGAGGCGCTGCTGGAGGCCCTGGAGGAGGGTCACGTGGCGGGTGCCGCCCTGGACGTGTTCTCGGAAGAGCCGCCGAAAGACCTGCGCTTGGTCCGCCATCCACGGGTGGTGGCGACCCCGCACCTCGGCGCGTCCACCCGGGAGGCGCAGGAGGCCATCGGACTGGACGTGGCGGAACAGCTCCTGGAGGCGCTGGCCGGACGGCTGCCGCGGGGGGCGGTGAACGTGGCCGCGGTCCGCGGTGAGGTGTGGGACCGGCTGAGCCCGCACTTGGAACTCGGTCGGGTCCTGGGAGCCCTGGTGCGGCAGCTGAGCCCGGGTCCCATCCACGCGGTGGAGGTGCGGCTGGAGGGGGAACTCAGCCACGTGGAGGCCTCGCCGCTCGTGGCCTCGGTCCTGGTGGGCCTCCTGAGCGGGGTGACCGACCAGGCGGTGAACGTGGTGAACGCCCACCTGGTGGCGGCGGAGCGGGGGGTGCGGGTGGTGGAGTCCCGGCAGGAGACCAGCGAAGACTTCGCGAGCCTGATGCTGGTCACCGCCCACACGCCTGCGGGCGAGTTCCAGCTGGGTGGCACCCTCTTCGGGCGTAGGGAGCCGCGCATCGTGCGCATCGGGCCCTACCGCATCGACCTGGATCCCGCGCCGTACATGCTGTTCGCCTGGAACACGGACCGGCCCGGCATGATCGGCCGGGTGGGCACCATTCTCGGCCGGCACGGGGTGAACATCGCGGGCATGCACCTCGGGCGCGAGAGCCGCGGCGGGGTGGCGGTGATGGTGCTGACCCTGGACGACCCGGTGCCTCCGGAGGCGGTGGCGGAGATCCGCTCGGTGGACGGCATCTACGACGTGAGGGTGGCGCAGCTGTAGGCACGTTCGGGAGGCGCACCCGTGGTGGACCTGAAGGCGCTGCGCGAGGACCCGGAACTGTTCCGGACCGCCCTGCGCCACCGGGGCCGGGACCCCTCACTGGTGGACCGCGCCCTGGAGTTGGATCGCGCATGGCGGGAAGCCGTTCGAGAGGTGGAGGGGCTGCGGGCGCAGCAGAACCGGGCCAGCGAGGAGGTAACCCGGCTTGCGGGCGAGGCGCGCGCGCAGAAGATCGCCGAGGTCCGGGAGCTCGTGGCACGGTTGAAGGAGCTGGAGCCGGAAGAGAGGCGGCGCCGGGAGGAGCTGGAGCAGGTGCTGCTGCTGTTCCCCAACCTCCCGCACGCCAACGTGCCGGTGGGAGCGGGCGAGGAGGACAACGTGGTGGTGCGGGCGTGGGGGACGCCGCGGGCGTTCGACTTTCCGCCCGCCGACCACGTGCAGTTAGGCCGCCGGCTGGGCATCCTGGACTTCGAGCGGGCGGCCAAGGTGTCCGGGTCGCGGTTCTACTACCTCCTGGGCAAGGGAGCCCTGCTGGAGATGGCCCTGGTGCGGTACGCCCTGGACCGGCTGTTGCGCCACGGGTTCGTGCCCGTAATCCCACCGGTGCTGGTCCGGCCGGAGATCATCATCGGCGCGTGGGGAGGCGCTACCTTCGACCCGCAGCAGACGTACCGGGTGGCGGAGGACAACCTGGCCCTGGTGGGCACCTCGGAGCAGAGCCTGGCGGGGTTCTACCGGGACGAGGTGCTGGACTCCCACGCGCTGCCCGTGCGGTTCGCGGGGGTCTCCTGGTGCTTCCGACGGGAGGCGGGCGCCCACGGCCGTGAGTCCCGGGGCCTGTACCGTGTGCACCAGTTCGACAAGGTGGAGATGTTCTCGTTCGCGCACCCGGAACGTTCTTGGGAGGAGCACGAGTTCCTGGTGCAGGTGGAGGAGGAGATCCTGCAGGGGTTGGGGATCCCCTACCGGGTGGTCCTCCTGTGCACAGGGGACCTGGGGACCGCTTCCGCAAAGACCTACGACCTCGAGGCGTGGATGCCGGGGCGGGGCGGATACGGAGAGGTGACCTCTTGCAGCAACACCACGGACTTTCAGGCCAGACGCCTCAACGTGCGGTTCCGCGAGCGGGGCAGGACGGAGTTCGTCCACACCCTGAACGGCACCGCGCTGGCGACCTCGCGGGTGCTCATCGCCCTTTTGGAGAACTATCAGGAGGCGGACGGCAGCGTCCGGGTGCCGGAGGCCCTGGTGGCCTACACGGGCTTCGACCGCATCGAGCCTGCGGGCTGAACGCCGGGTGGTGTCCTTCGAGGACCTGATAGAACGCGGGGAGGCTGCCCTGGCGGAGGGGGCGTGGCAGCAGGCGGAGGAGCTGTTCCGTAGGGCCGTGGCGTGCGGGCCGCAGTCCGCGCAGGCGCACAACAGGCTGGGCGTAGCCCTAGCCCGCCAGGGGCGGTATCCGGAAGCCCTGGCGAGCTTCCGGGAGGCCCTGCGGGTGGACCCTCACCACGCGCCCGCCTACTGCAACATCGGGACGGTGTACGCGGAGCGGGGCGAGCTGGAAGAAGCGGTGCGGGCGTACCGGAAGGCTCTTGAGCTCGACCCGGACTACGCGGTGGCGCACCAGAACCTGGCGGCGGTGTACAAGCGGCTGGGCCGGTACGAGGGGTTCGTCCGGCACATGAAGCAGGCCACGCGGCTTGCCGCCCGGGGGCCCCGGTCCAGGGGCCGGCCGGGATGCCTGGTGGCCGTCGTGGCGGCAGCTGTGGCGGTCTTGTGGGCGGCTTCGTAAGCGGGAGTGGTTCCGGCCGACTGCGGTCCGGTGAGCGTACGGAGGGATCCGCCTACGATGGGGCACCGGGCTTCCTGAAAACCTCTGGAGGGATGGTCTGTACCGGCGAGGGCGCGAGGGCGGTCGCCTGGTGCAGGCTGGGGGTGGGGGCGAAAACGCCTGCGCTCGCGCATCTTCGGTGGAGGCGGTCCCGCGCCGCCGGCCACTCCGTGTGCAGCAGGCGGTACACCAACGTGTCGTGCACCCGGCCGTCCCGCGCCACGTCCGCGGCGGGGTGAAACGACTCGACCGTGGCCCCGAGCTTGTCGAGGGCGGCGCGGGCCGCGAGGTTGGCCACGGACGTGCGCCACCGGACCCGGGGCAGGTGCAGGACGTCGAAGGCCAAGCCCAGCAGCAGCAGCATGGTCTCCGGGAACACCACGGTACCCCGGTACGGGGGAAGGAGCAGGGTGCAGCAAACCTCCGCGCACCGGTGCACAGGCCGCAAGTCCACCAGGCCCGTGATCCCCGCCGGCGCCAGGTTCTGCCTCACACGCACCACGTACGCCCGAATGCCGGGCCGGCGCAGGAGCCGGCGCAGGTACGCGCGGGTGCCGTCCGGGGTGTCGTCGTCGGGCCAGTCCAGCATGTTCTGAAACAGGGACGGGTGCCAGATGGCGGCCAGTTCCGCCGCGTCCGCGGTGGACAGGTTCTGAAGCACCACCCACTGCCCCACCAGGGGAAAGACGAGATCCACCGGCAGCCGCCGCGCCGCGTGGGGGCCCATGGGGTCAGTCGGGGAGTTCAGCCCCCAGCTCGGACCGCAGCCGGATCAGGTGCAGCAGGTCGCTGCGGGTCAGAATTCCCACCAGGGAGCCGTCTGCGTCCAGCACCAGCAGCCTTCCCACCCCGGCCTGCACCATGCGTGCCAGGGCGTCGTACGCGGGAGCTTCCGGCCGCACCGTGTGGGCCCGCGCGATGGGCGTCATGGCCTCCCGCACCCGGGTGGTGGCCCACTTTTCCCTCGGCACCTGTTTGAGGTCGTGCAACGTGAGGATCCCCAGGAGCCGGTCCCCGTACACCACGGGGTAGCCGCCATGCTTGCGGGGCAGGAAGTAGCCCGCCACCGCCTCCTCCAGGGTGAGGTCGGCTTCCAGGGTGACGGGGTCCGGCGTCATGATGTCCCTCACCCGCACGCCGCGGAGGGCGTGGCGCAGCAGCATCTGCTGGTAGGAGGTCCCTGCCCCCTGGTCCAGGAACCACCCAATGAGGATGAGCCAAAGCCCGTCCACCGGCCGGCCGGTAAATACCGCGAGAACCCCGAGGGCGATGAAGGCGGCTGCGGTGAGGTGGCCCATGGTGGTGGCAACGCGGGTGGCCCGCTCCAGCCCCAGGAACCACCAGAGCACCGCGCGCAGCACGCGGCCACCGTCCAGGGGGAAGGCGGGGAGCAGGTTGAAGGCAGCCAGCAGCAGGTTCACGAAGGCCAGGTAGCCCATGAGCGCGGTGGCGGGGACCGCCTCGCCGGAAGGCGTGAGGATCCGGAACAGCGCGGCCAGGGCCAGGGAGGTGGCGGGACCCGCGAGGGCCACCCACAGCTCTTGGACGGGCCGTTCGGGCTCCCGGGCGAGCTGCGCTACCCCTCCGAACAGGAAGAGGGTAATGCTGCGGGTGGGGATCCGGAAGCGCCGCGCCGCCAGGGCGTGGCCCAGCTCGTGCACCAGGACGGACGCGAACAGCAGTAGGGCGCCCGCGAACCCCATGGCCCAGTAGGTCTCCTGCGGCAGGCCCGGGATGCGCTGTGGGAACACGCCCCGCGCCAGGGACCAAGCGATGGCCCACACCGCCAGAAACCACGTGAGGTGCACCTGCACGGTGATCCCCAGCATGCGGCCGATGCGGATGGCGCCGGTCACCGAGCCACCTCTCGGTCGGCAGGCCCCGCGGGCCGACCGGCGGGCAACGCCCCCCGACCGGCGGCCGTGGTAGGATCCTGGCGGGAATAGGGAGACAGGCGGCCTCGTTGCTGGCACTTGAAGACGCGCACAGGAGGTTCGAGGACCATGGCCAAGCCCGTTGAAGTGACGGACGACACCTTCGACCGTGAGGTGCTGCAGGCGGACCTGCCCACGGTGGTGGACTTCTGGGCTGCCTGGTGTGGCCCCTGCCGCATGATCGCCCCCATCGTGGAGGAACTGGCCCGTGAGTACGAGGGCCGCGTGAAGTTCGCGAAGCTGGACGTGGATCGCAACCCCGCCACCGCGGTGCGCTACAACATCCTGTCTATCCCCACCCTGGGGGTGTTCAAGGGCGGCAACCTGGTGGAGCGCATCATCGGCTACATGCCCAAGGCGGAGCTCAAGCGGCGCATCGAGGCGGCGGTGGGCGCTACGGTGTAGGCCCCGGCGACCTGCGGGCCAGCTCCGCGAGCGCCTCGTGGATGCGGAACACCACCACCACCGTCTCCAGGGCGAGCCGGAGGAGCGCACACCCGAGCAGGAACCCCAGGGGGGCCGTCACCACCCCGAACAGGGCTGATGCGCCGCCCTGCACCAGGGCCGCCAGCAGCAGCAACAGGGCCCAGAAGCCCAGCAGCGCCACGCCGGCGGCGTACACCCACCGGGCGACCCGGAGGGTGACCATCCGCTCAAAGGAGAAGTCAAAAAGGCTGGACAGGAAGGTTCCGTTGTCCGAAAGGCTCACCGCAAACCCTCCGTTTTCGCGGAGGGTTCGGTGAGGAAAGCGCCGGATCCTGCGTCAGCCCTGCTGGGTCAGCCACCGCTCCGCCTCGATGGCGGCCTGGCAGCCGTAGCCCGCCGCGGTGACCGCCTGCCGGTACGTGTGGTCGTGCACGTCCCCCGCGGCGAACACGCCCTCCACGCTGGTCATCATGCCCCGCTTGAGCACCACATAACCCGCCGCGTCCAGCTCCAGCTGGCCGCGGAACAGGTCGGTGTTGGGCACGTGGCCGATGGCCACGAACACCCCGTCCGTTGGCAGCTCCCGGACCTCTTCGGTGTGGGTGTGGCGCAGCCGCACCCCCGTGACCCGGGAGTCCTCGCCCAGGATCTCCTCCACCACGTGGTTCCACACGAACTCGATCTTGGAGTTGCGGAACGCCCGTTCCTGCAGGATCCGGCTGGCCCGCAGCTGGTCCCGGCGGTGCACCACCCTCACCGACTCCGCCAGGTTGGCCAGGTACAGGGCTTCCTCCATGGCCGTGTCGCCCCCGCCCACCACCACCACCCGCTTGCCGCGGAAGAAGAAGCCGTCGCAGGTGGCGCAGGTGCTCACGCCCCGGCCCAGGTACTTCTGCTCCGACGGCAGCCCCAGCATGCGGGCCCGCGCCCCCGTGGCCACGATCACCGCCCGCGCCTCGTACACCTCGCCGTTGCCCGCCTGGACCCGGAAGGGCCGCGCGCGGAAGTCCACCGCCACCGCGTCCTCGGCCACGAACTCCGCGCCCACCCGCTCCGCCTGCCGTCGCATCTGCTGCATGAGCTCCGGGCCCAGGATGGGCTCGGCAAAGCCCGGGAAGTTCTCCACCTCCGTGGTCAGCATCAGCTGGCCTCCCGGCTGGGAGCCTTCCAGGACGAGGGGGTGTAGGTTGGCCCGGGCCGCGTAGATGGCCGCGGTCAGGCCCGCGGGGCCCGAACCCAGGATCACCACGTTGCGCATCGTCCCGCCCTCCGCACGTAAGCGGCCGCGTTAGCCCAAACAACGTCCCGGGGGTCCGAGGGATTCCCGGACTGGGTATATACCTAGTTCAGGAACGGGCCCGGGGGTCGGGATGGCGAACACGCGCTTCCGCACCGACGTCGACTACTACGAGGTGCTCCAGGTGCACCCCAGCGCCCATCCTGCCGTCATCCGCAAAGTCTACCACGTGCTCATGCTGGACCTGAAGCATCACCCGGACCTGGGCGGAGACGTGGAGCGGGCGCAGCTCATCAACGAGGCGTTCGCGGTGCTGTCGGACCCGGAGCGCCGGCAGGAGTACGACCGGTTCCGGGCCGAGGTGGGGCTGCGGACGGAGTCCCCGGGAGCGGCCCGCAGCGCCCCGGAGCAGGCCGCCGACCCGGAGGCGCACGCGGCCCTGCTGGAGCGGATGCAGGAGGCGATGTCAGCCCTTTCCGCGTGGCCTCCCCGCAAGACCCCGCCGCCCTTCTGCCGCGGCCGGGTGGCGGCGGTGGAGGCGGGTCCTCTCGCGCGGACGCACGGCTTCCGGTATACCGGATCCATCCGCAGCGCCCAGGAGAAGCTCGGGGAGGAGCTGGACTTCCGCACCTACGCCCGGCCGGGGGGCGACCTGCGGTTGCTGGTGGTCTCTGCCCGCGGGACGGTGGTAGCCGGCATGGTGTGTGGCCTGCCCGACCGCGTAACTCCCGACGTGTTGCGCGCGTTCACCACCGAGGTCACGGGGGGTGAGGTGGACCCGGAGGCGGTGGCCCGGCTGGTGCACGCGGTGGAGTACCTGGACTCCGGGGACCGGCGGCGCAGGACCCGGGCGCTGGACCTGTGGCTGGCGTGCGCCACCCGGACGCCGGACGAAAGCTGCGTGGTGCTGGCCGCCTACCCGCTGTAGGGGGGGTGGGTTGGCCACCGCCGTCCCCTCCCGCGCCGCCCTCGCAGAGGTCGCCCTGCTGTTTTTCAAGCTGGGGGTGGTCGGCTTCGGAGGCCCCGCGGCCCACGTGGCCCTGATGCACGAGGAAGTGGTGCGCCGCCGCCGGTGGGTGACGGACGAAGAGTTCTTGGACCTGCTGGGGGCCACCAACCTGATCCCTGGTCCCAACTCCACGGAGCTGGCCATCCACCTAGGCTACCGTCGGGCAGGCTGGGCCGGGCTTTGGACCGCAGGTCTCTGCTTCATCCTCCCGGCTTTCTTGGCGGTGCTGGCGTGTGCATGGGCGTACGTGCGGTTCGGCGCCCTCCCGCAGGTGGCCTCTGCCCTGTACGGCGCCAAGCCGGGGATCCTCGCGGTGGTGGCGGTGGCCCTTTGGGGGCTGGGACGTACGGCGCTCCGGGACCGCCTGACCGCGGGCGTGGCGGTCTGCGTGCTGGCGGGGTGGCTTTGGGGCGTGCACGAGCTGGTGTTGCTGTTCGGGTCGGGCCTGTTGGCGGTGGCGGTACGGTCCGGCGCTGCGAGCTGGACGGCGCTCCTGGTCACGTCTGCGCCCGCGGTGGCCGCTGCCCCCGCGGTGCCCTTCCACCTGGACACGTTGTTCTTCACCTTCCTGAAGATCGGCTCGGTGCTGTACGGCAGCGGCTACGTGCTGCTGGCGTTTCTGCACGCGGACTTCGTGGCCCGGCTCGGGTGGCTTTCTGAAAGCCAGGTACTGGACGCGGTGGCCGTGGGCCACGTGACCCCAGGACCGGTGTTCACCACCGCCACCTTCGTCGGCTACCTGGTGGGCGGGTGGCCGGGCGCGGTGGTGGCCACCGTGGGCATCTTCCTGCCTGCCTTCGTGTTCGTCGCGGCCACCTACCCGCTCGTGCCGCGGATGCGGCAGTCCCGGCTCGCCGCCCCGTTCCTGGACGGGGTCAACGCGGCCTCCTGGGCGCTCATGGCGGGCGTGAGCCTCCGGCTGGCCCGTGCTTCCCTCACCGACGGCCTGGCCGTGGTGCTGGTGGCGCTGGCACTGCTGCTCCTGTGGCGGCGGATGAACGCCGCGTGGGTGGTGGTGGGCTGCGCGCTGGTGGGGGTTGCAGCACGGGAGGTCGTGACACGGCTGTGAAAGCGCTACGGGACCCTCTCCCTGCGAGGCAGAAGGAGGTGAAAAGATGCGGGCACTGGTCGTGGGCGCAGCTGTCGCAGCCCTGCTGGTCTCCACAGCGGTGGCGCAGTCGTACAAGGCGGGTGAGTACCAGGTGGGGGCTCCCGGGCAGGAGGCCAGGTGGAAGGTGCAGGCGCGCACGGGCTTTACGCACGCCGGGTTTGCCGCGGCCGCGGAGGGGGCCTCCTCCGTGGACCAGCACCTGGGGCACGCCCTCAACTGCATCGAAGGCCCCAAGGGCAGGAACTTCAACGCCAACTGGGGGCACCCGTGTCAGGGGCAGGGGGAGGGCCTGCTGGTGGACCTGCGGGCCGACCGGGCGGGTGCGGCGTGGCTGCTCGTGGCAGAGGCCGCGGGCCAGCTGGCCGCAAGCGGGCTGCGCAGCCGGGACCTGGCGCAGAAGAAGAATGCGGCGCGCGGCGTGGCGGAGCTGCTGCGCCTGATCGCGGAGGCACGTTAGCCAGCGCGCACCTGGCCGGGACCGTTGAGCCCTCTCGGGAACCGGGCTACTGTAGTAGCGCGGTCCCGAGGGAGGTCATGGAGCGACACCCGCCCGCCCCACCGCGGGCCTTCTCCCACGCTGGACAGTTTCCCCGCCGCAGCGGAGCGCCCCACCTGGCGGAGGTGGCGCCGTGACCGGCGTCGGCGCCGTCTCCGTGGTGGCAGCCCTGTTGGCGTGCGCGTACGCGGCCGTAGCCAGCTTCCACGGGGCGCGGAGTGGACACGGCCGCTGGGTGGAAAGCGGGGAGCGGGCGCTGTGGGCGGCGGCGGCGTTACTCACCGTCTGCGTGGCGGCTCTGGTGCACGCCCTGGTCACGCGGGACTTCCGGCTGGCGTACGTGGTCCGCAACACCAGCCTCGCCACTCCCCTCCTGTACCGGGTCAGCGCCCTGTGGGGCGCGCAGGCGGGGTCGTTGCTGTTCTGGAGCTGGCTGCTGGCTGTGGTGGCGTGCGCCGCGGTGAGCCGCCACCGGCTGACCCACCCGCACCTGTCCGCGTGGGCTTGCGGGGTGCTGAGCGCGACCCTGGCCTTCTTCGTGTTCCTGGTGGTGGTGGAAAAGCCGTTCCAGACCTTGCCGTTCGCGCCCGCCGACGGCCGGGGGCTAAACCCCTTGCTGGAGGACCCAGGGATGGTAGCCCACCCGCCCCTCCTGTACCTGGGGTTCGTGGGGCTGTCCGTGCCGTACGCGTTCGCCGTGGCCGCCCTGGTGACCCGCAGGCTGGACGGGAGCTGGGTGGCGGCTACCCGGCGGTGGGCGGTGGCCTGCTGGCTGAGCCTGGGCGCAGGGCTCGTGGTGGGCGGCTGGTGGGCCTACCGGACCCTGGGGTGGGGCGGGTACTGGGGCTGGGATCCGGTGGAGAACGCGGCCCTGGTCCCGTGGCTGGTGACCACCGCCTACCTACACTCCGCGGTGGTGGAAGAGCGCCGCGGCGCCTTCGCCGCCTGGAACCTGGCCCTGGTGGTGCTGGCGTTCAGCACCGCGGTGCTGGGCAGTTTCCTGACCCGCACAGGCCTGGTGGTGTCCGTCCACAGCTTCGCGCGCTCTGAAATCGGCCCGTACTTCCTGGGCTTCGTGGCGGTGGTGCTGCTGGCCTCGTTTGCCCTAGTGGCGTGGCGGTGGGAGGACCTCCGGGGCAAGCCGCCCACCGACGACCTGGTGTCCCGAGAGGGTGCATTCCTCTTTAACAACGTTCTGTTTTTGAGCTTCGCGGGCGCGGTGTTGTTGGGAACTCTGTACCCGCTCGCGGTACAGGCCACCGGCGGGCCGCAGGTGTTCGTGGGACCCCCGTACTTCCACGCGGTGGCCGGGCCCCTGGGTGTGGCCCTGCTGGCGCTGATGGGGGTGGCGGTGCTGTTGCCGTGGCGGCGGGCGGGCGCGGCGGTGCTGGTGCGCTTCCGCTACCCCGTTTTCGCGGCGCTGCTGGCGGCCCTGGCCGCCGCGGTGTTTCTGCGGCGGCCAGGGGTGGTGGCAGGTCTGGCGGCCGTGAGCTTCGCCTTGGGCGCGCACCTGCGGGCCTTCCACGCGGCGGGCCGGGCAGGGACGCGGGCGGGGCGGGGTTACCTGCGCGGGCTGCTAGACGCCTTCCGGGCGCAGCCCCGGCGGTACGGCGGGTATCTGGTACACCTGGGGGTGTTGGTGGTAGCCGTCGGGATCGTGGGCAGCCACGCGTACGTGCGCGAGCGCGAGGTGACGGTGCGGCCCGGGGAGGCGTTCGCCGTCGGGCGGTACGCCTTTGTGTACGGGGGCCTGGAGGCGGGCGCCACGCCACGGGCGGACGTGGTGCGGGCCCGGCTGGAGCTGCGGCTGGAGGACTCGGTGGCGGTGCTGCAGCCGGTGCGGCTGGTGTACCCGAGGTGGGGGCAGGTGGTGAGCCGGCCGGCCATCCGGTCCACGTGGCGGGAGGACGTGTACGCGGTGCTGTGGGCGTTTCAGCCGGACGGGGCCGCCACCTTCCGGGTGTGGTTGAACCCGCTGGTGCGGTGGGTTTGGGCGGGCGCGCTGGTGGCGGGGCTCGGCACGTTGTTGACCCTGTGGCCTCAACGCACCGGCCCCCGGATGTTCCTCGCGGTGGCGGGCTGGCCCGGCGCGCAGGCCGGATCGCGGGATGGCCACCGGGGCCGAGCTGCCCGACAGGTGCTACGCGCCCTGCGCGCCGGGCGGGAGGATCGGGCGTGAGGGCTGCGCTGTTGGCCGCCGCGGTGGCGGCGTTGTGCACGGCCGCGTGGGGATCGCCGGACCTGGACCAGCGGGTACGCGCGGTGGCCTCGCAGCTTATGTGTCCGGTGTGCGAGGGCCGCACGGTAGCGGACTCCACCTCGGAGTTGGCGGCGCAGATGAGGGCGGTGATCCGGCAACGGCTGGCCCAGGGGGAGTCGGAGGAGGCGGTCCTGCGGTACTTCGTGGACCGGTACGGCCCCTCGGTGCTGGCCTCGCCCCAGCCCGCGGGGCCTGGACTGGTGCTGTGGCTGGCGCCCGCGCTGCTGGCTGCCGGTGGTGCGGGGTACGTGGTGTACCGGTTCGGACGGCGCAGCCCGTGGACGGGCTCCGAGGACGGCGAGGAGGACAGCTGAAGTTGGCGCGTGTTGGCGTGGCGGGGGCGTTGGGCTGTGCGGCAGCGGTGCTGCTGGTGGCGCCGGCGGCTGCGGTTCCCATCCAAGGGCGCGTGGTGCACGGCGTAACCGGCCGCGCGGTGCCGGGCTTGGAGGTCCGGGTGGTGGGGATGGAAGCTGGAAAGCCAGCTGTGGAGGTGGTCACCCGCACAGACCCCCAGGGGGCCTTCCGGGCCCGTCTGGAGCCTGAGCGGCGTACCTACGTGGTGCAGGTGACCTACCAGGGCGTGGACTACACCACCGGCCCGCACTCCGCCTCGGCTCGGGCCCGTGAGGTAGTCCTGCGTGTGTTTGACGTGACCGACCATCCCCCGCCGCTGCGCCTATCCCGCCGGGCGTTGCTGTTGGACCACGAGCCCCCCTGGTTCGTGGTACGGGAGGTGGCGGTGGTTCACAACCCAGCGCAGCGTGCATACGCCGCCCCAAAGCATGAGTTCGGGACGTGGCGGCTTCCCCTGCTGCGGGGTGCGGAGGGCGTACATGTGGTCCGCGGCATGGCGCCCGCGGGCGTGGACCCCGATGGCGCCTTGGTGGACACCCTGCCGGTGCTGCCGGGGGAACGGGCCGCGGTGGTGGTGTACCGGGTGCGTGCCCGCGGTCCGTCGTTGTTGGAGCTGAGAACAGGGCTCCCGACCTCTTCCGTGGACCTGTTTGTCGCCGAGCCTCTCCGGGTTCGGTCAGAGCGCCTGCAGCCCCAGGAGACCCGGCGGGTGGAAGGCCGGCGGGTGACGTGGCTGCAGGCCCGGGATCTCTCCGAGGACGCGGTGGTCACCCTGGCGGTGGAAGGGGTGCCCGCTCCTCCCCGGACCGTGCCCAGGCTGGTGGGTGCGCTGTTGGTCCTGGGCTGTGCCGTGTTCGTGGCTTGGCCGTGGCTGCGGCGGTCTCGTTGATGGGGCGCGGGGCCCGGCGTAAGCAAGGTCCGTGCCTGCGAAACACGCACCGCACGGAGGGGGACCGGGGTGTTCCCAGCCGGTATGATCCTTGCCGCAAGCTCGCGCCTTCTGTTCGCGCCGCGGCAGTGCATCTGTCCCGGGCGGGGGCGGGGTTGTGGCGCCCGCCACACCGGCCTCCGCGTCGCCTGACCGCGGCCGCTCCCTCTTGCACAATCGACCCACCGGCAGCGGCCCGCCCGGCCGCAGGCCTAGAGACTTCATCCACGCCCTGATGCGGGCCAGGCCCTCACCGCCGAACCAGCCAAACAGCTTCTGAGCCCCGTGCCCGAAGAACAGCAGCCCGACGGCCAACCGGAGCACCAACAAGGCCCGGTCCACCATCGGGATCACCTCCTTTTGCGGCTCCAGGTCCCGGGGCGGCCGCCCCGGGAAGAGTGTCACGCGGCGATCTCCACGGGAACCTTCTTCGGCAGGAACCTCTCCTCGACCGGAATCCGGATCTCCAGGATGCCGTCCCGCCACTGGGCGCGTACCTGGGTTAGGTCCAGGCCGGCGGGCAGCGGGATGGTGCGCTCGAAGCGCCCGTACGGGATGCCCAGCATGACCAAGTCATCCCGCGGCACCTCAGGCGCCTTCCGCTCGCCCCGGACGGTGAGGGCGTTGCCGCCCAC
>JANXBY010000040.1 GCA_025060455.1 Armatimonadota bacterium | reverse complement strand
GTCCAGGGTAACGGCCTGGTGCACCACACCCAGCTGCCGCTTGATCTCCCGGGCGTGGCGCCGCACGTCCAGCCCGAACACCCGCAGGCTGCCCGCGGTGGGCCGCGCGGTGCAGCAGACCATGCGCAGGGTGGTCGTCTTGCCCGCGCCGTTGGGCCCCAGAAAGCCGTAACACTCCCCTTCCCGCACCTCGAAGGAGATGCGGTCCACGGCCACCACACGGCCGAACCGCTTCGTGAGCTCCTCCGCTTCCACCAGGGCCACGGGGGCTGGATTCGCAGCCCAAGCGCCGACCTCCTTGCCCGCCACCTTGCCGCGCCCTGTCCCGGGCCGGTATCGTCGGCGATGAAAACGCCGGGGCGGCTGCTGCGCCCCGAAGCCGGAGGGACGCACGATGGCAACCCCCCTCTACCCGCAGGCTACGCGAGAGCTGGCGGCGAAGCGCCGGGAGCTGGCGCCGGAAATCCTCGAGGCGTTCCGGCAGTTCTCCCAGCGGGTGTTCGCCGACGGGGCCCTGCCTTCCAAGACCAAGCAGCTCATCGCGGTGGCGGTGGCCCACGTCACCCAGTGCCCCTACTGCATCCGCAGCCACCCCAAGCTCGCCCGGCAACACGGCGCCACCCCGGAGGAGATCATGGAGGCCATCTGGGTGGCGGCCGAGATGCGGGCCGGAGCCGCGTACGCCCACGCCCTGCTCGCCCTGGACACCCTCGAGCAGGGGTCGGGCTAGGAGTCTGACTGTGAAACACAGCGACCGGCGACGGCGTCGGAGGACCGTGGTCCCCCCCAAAAAATCGCGCCAGTGATTCTTGGGGTGCTCTAGAACCCGGAGGAGCTGACCGTGGAGGTGCCGTCGCCGAAGAGGGTGACCGTCACCGTGGCGCCCTGCACCCGGGTCCCAGTACGGCCCGTAGCCACCATCTGGCACGTGTTCCCGCTGCAGGCCGGGTAGGAGAAGTCCCAGTGGGCGGTGGACGCGGGAGACGCGCTGAAGCCGTCGAAGGTCTGCTTTTCGGTGTAGAAGCTCCACGCGAACTCCCGCATCTCCTGGAGCCGCTCCGCGGCCTCCGCGAAGTACGCGTTTCGCCGTGCAGCCAGGTAGGAGGGCAGCGCGAGGACCAGCAGGATCGCCAGGATGACCAGGACCATCACCAGCTCCACCAAGGTGAAGCCGGCCTCGGACGTCCTCCGCATACGAACCTCCCTACCCAGGTTCCCCGCCCAGGTCTTATACCCCAAAGGTCCGTGAGATAGTCCTCCGTCCGGACCAGCCGGCCCTACCCTTCCGGTACGCAGCTGGGGTACGGGCCCCTTCTTATAGGGTCCGGGGGCTTCGCTCGGGCCAGCTCCCAGAGGGGGCAGTGAGCCTGTACCCAGCTTGCCAGTTGCTCCCGGGCCCACGCGGCCCACGCGCCGTCTCCGTACTCCGCCCTCCGGGCCGACGAGAACACCCTCAGGTCTTCCGGCCCGCGGGCCGCGAAGGAGAACAGCAGCTCGCAGGGAAAGTGCGCGCACAGGCCGCAGTGGTCGACCCGGCGGCGCTTGGCGCACAGGCGCACCGGGCACGCCCCCTCGCCCAGGAACGCCTCCTGGCACGAGCAGGAGAACAGTAGCTGCTCGTACCAAGCCTGGCCTTCCCAGTACGTCCCGCAGACGCCCGCGTAGTGGTCGGGCCCTCGCACGCCGCCTACCTCCATATTCCCTCCCTCCCTGTTCCGTGAAAGGACGAGGCGAGCCGGCCTACCATCGGATGTCCGCCCGATGCGGACCGGTGGTATCCTCAGGGTCGGACATGGTCTGGTTTCGGCTCGCCGCGGCTGCCGCCGCCCTGCTGGTGCTGGGCCCGGTGGTGGATCCGCACGGGCACGACCCGTACCACGCTCACTGGATCCTCTCTGAGGGACTGCAGAGCGTCGAGGCCAAGAGTCTTCCCGTGCGCCACCTGCCCGGCCAGCGGTGGCCTGAGGGGCACCCGCCCGGCGTGGTCTGGCTCCGCGGGTCTGACTCCTCCGCGCCCGCAGTGCTCCACGCGGGCGCCCTGCTGCCGGCTGCCGCCTGCACGGCGGTCCTTCAGCCTCCGCAACCGGCCGGGCAAGCTCCGTCATACAAGCAGCCAGCTTGGAGCTCGCCTCCGTTGGACCCCGAGGATCCCCCTCCCCGCCGGGCCTGACTCGGTCCAATCGGCGGCTCGACAAAAGGGCCAGTGAGGAGGAGCTGGACATGGCCAGCCGGTGGCTTGCAGCCCTGGTGGCGTGCGTAGTGGTTTTGGCGCCGGGCTGTTCCAGGCGGGAAGCCCTCCGCACCCAGCCCCTGGACCCACCGAGGGAGCTGCCCGACCTGGTGGCCCACGACCACCTGGGCCGGACCTTCCGCATGGCGGACCAAAAAGGGAAGGTGGTGCTGCTGTTCTTCGGTTACACCACCTGCCCGGACGTGTGCCCGGCGACCCTGGCGCGGTGGAAGCGGGTACGACAGGAGCTGGGGACCGACGCGGACCGGGTCCGGTTCGTGTTCGTGACCGTGGACCCGGAGCGCGACACCGCGGTGAAGGTACGGGAGTACCTGGAGCTGTTCAGCCCGGAGTTCATCGGGCTGGTGGGGCCGCACTCTGAGCTGCACCCCTTCTACGAGTTCTTCGGGGCGGCCTTCGAGAAGGTCCCGCAGCCCGGAAGCGCCGCGGGGTACTTGGTGGCCCACACCGCGGCGGTGCCCGTGGTGGACGCCCAGGGCCGCTGGCGGCTGCGGTTCAACCCGGAGACCTCCGTGGACGACTACGTTCACGACCTGCGGGTGTTGCTACGGGAAGCCAAGTGACCTTCTGGAAGGAGGACGTGCCATGAGGACGACGGTGATTCTGGCGGGCGCGCTGTTGCTGGCCGCGTCCCTTGCCCAGGCAGGGCAGGCGCCGGTGGAGGCGAAGAACGCCTGGGCCCGACCCGGGACGCGCGGGGGAAACAGCGCGGTGTACATGGAGATCCACAACGCCCAGGCCCAGCCGGACCGGCTGGTGGCTGCCGGGACGGACGTGGCGGAAGCGGTGGAACTGCACGAGACCCGCATGGAAGGCGGGATGCACCGTATGCACAAGGTGGAGGCGATCGAAATTCCGGCCAACGGCCGCGTGGAGCTGCGTCCGGGCGGCCTGCACGTGATGTTGATCCGGCTCAACACCGCCCTGCGGGTGGGAGACCGGTTTCCGCTCATCCTGCGGTTCGAGCGGGCCGGCCGGCTCACCGTGGAGGTGCTGGTCCGCGAGCAGGCAGCCGCCGGTGAATACCGTTGAAGGGCCGCCGCCGCGTCCCCGCCTGGCCCCTGCCGCTCCTGGCAGCGGCCGGGTTTCTGCTCAGCGGGTACCTTTGGTTCGGCACCGGCGGGGCAGAGCTGCGGCTCTGCCCCGCCGGGAGCGGCTGCCAGGTGGTCCAGACCAGCCGGTACGCGTATCTCTTCGGCGTCCCGCTTCCCGTGTACGGGCTCCTATACTACGGAACCCTCCTGGTCGTCTCCGGTTGGGGGGAAGACCCTGCCCGCCGGTGGCGGCTCGCCCTTCCCGTCTCCGCCGCGGGGTCCGCGGCGTCGCTGGTGTTTTTGGGCGTGCAGCGGTTCCTCCTTCAGACCTTTTGCAGCCTGTGCGTGGTGTCGGCCCTGCTGTCGTTCTCGGTGTTCGCTGTCGGCTGGATCTGGGGCCGCAGCGGCCTGCGGTGGCCCACTTTGGCTGTGCCCGCGGTGGCCGCCCTGGCCCTGGTGGTGGCAGGTTACGCGACCGCGGAACGCCAGGTAGCGGCCAGCGCGTACGCGGAGGGGCTCGCCAAGCACCTGGCGGCCTCAGGGGCGAAGTTCTACGGGGCCTACTGGTGTCCCCACTGCACGGAGCAGAAACGCATGTTCGGAGAAGCCGCCCGGTACCTCCCGTACGTGGAGTGCGACGCACGGTCCCCGGAGGGAAGGCCCGAGGAGTGCCGGCGGGCAGGGGTCCGGGCGTTCCCCACGTGGGTGATCGGCGGGCGCAAGTACGAGGGGACGATCCCCTTGGAGGAGCTGGCAAGGCTTTCCGGTTACCCGCCGCCGTGAGGTTCACCCTCCCCGTAACGCTCGCATGGGCGCTGGTGCTGGCCGCAGGCTGGCCGGCGGTGGCGCAGGTCCGCTGCCTTTCCTCGTTTCCCGGACCGGGAAGCCGGCTAGAAGGGCCGCCGCGCAGCGTGCTGCTGTGGATGAACGAGCCGGTAGACCCGCAGCTGAGCCGTTTCCAGGTGGTGGACGTGCAGGGCCGGCGTTTCGATCTCCCAGCTCGGGTGTCCGCGGACGGGCTTCGGGTGGAAGTCCCGCTGCGGCCGCTGCCCGACGGGGTGTACGTGGTGCACTACCGCGCGGCTTCGGTGCTCAACGGCCACGTGGCCGTGGGCTTGTACAGCTTCGGCGTACAAAGCGCCCCGCCCTCGCGAGCCTCGGGGTTGGCCCCCTTGCTGTGGGCTGCCGGCGCGCTGCTCACGGTGGCGGCTGCCGCGTCGGGTTCCGCGTGGGCTGCTGCCCTGGCCACCGCCACCACCGGGGTGGAGTGGGCGCAGGCCGCAACGTCCGCGGTGCCCGCGCCATGGAGGGTACTGATCAGCCACGGGTGGGCGGGTGTGCTCCTGGCGACCCTGCAGCCGGGGTGGTCCCTGCTGTTGGGTGCTGCCGTAACCGGGGTGTGGGCGATTCCGGCGCGGCCGCCACATACGCTCCTGCGCCTGGTGGCCGGCACATGGCTGTGGCTGGCCACTCCCCTGGTGGCGGCCGCGGGCGGACCGCTCAGCATGCTGGCCAGCAGCCACGGGCCCGCGTTGGTCCTCATGCTGGCCGCGTACGGCGTGGTGGGCCTGCTGGCCGCCGCCGCCCTGCCCATTCTCGGCGTACGCCTTCCGGAGCCTCCTTGGACGCGCCTGGTCGTGAGCTTCCTGCTGGCTGCGGCCTGGGCCATCAGGCCTGCCGGAGGCGTGGCGGAGTTCTTCGCAGGCTGGGTCGGGCTGTGCGCCGCCTGCACCGCCGCCTACCTGTGGTCCCGCACCCGTGGGGAGGCACGCACGTGAGCCCGCGGTGGGATCTGTTGGTGGTGGCTGGACTGTTGGCCCTCGTGGGCCTGGGTGCCTTGGGCTACGGCCTCCGGGCCGGCCGACGCCCTGTCCTGTGGGTGGGGCTGTTCGCCGTGGCCACCGCGGCCCTGTTTGTAAACCAGGCCGTCCGCGTTTCGCGGCTGCCCGAGCGCAACCCGGTCCCGCGCACGGGGCAGTCGGTGCAGGTGGGAAGCCGCCTGTACCGCGCTCACTGCGCCGTCTGCCACGGCCCTGAAGGTCGTGGGGACGGACCCGCCGCCCCCAGCCTGGTGCCGAGGCCCGCCGACCTGCGCCGCACCGCCCGTATGGCCGACGGGTTGCTGTTTGCACGCATCACCGAGGGCCTGCCGGGCACCAGCATGCCCGCGTTCCGCGACACCCTCACGGAGGAGGAGCGCTGGCACGTGGTCAACTTCCTGAAGGCGCTGACGGAGGAGCCATGAGGACTCCACCCCTGCTGCACGGCACGGTGTCCACCGCGGGCCCTGGTGCAGTAGGCGGGGCGGTCCTCGCCGCGGGTTTGCTGCTGGCCGCCTACGGGGTGCGCGCGGGGCTGCGGACCGCCGCAGGTCGGGCGTTTTTCCTGGCGGGGGTCGTCGCCGCAGGCGTGAGCGCTGCGGCGGCCTTGCGGGCCGAACCTCCAAATCCGTCCGTGCCGCAGAACCCGGTCCCGCCCACGGCTGCCTCCATGGAGTTCGGCCGGAGGCTGTACCAGGTGCACTGTGCGGCCTGCCACGGGCAGCACGGCTCCGGGGACGGGCCCGCGGCTGCCGCCCTCGCGGCCCGGCCTCCGGACTTGAGGCTGCACGTGCCGATGCACGCCGACGGACAGCTGTTCATGTGGGTGAGCGAGGGCATCCCCGGCACCCTCATGCCTGGATTCTGGGAGCGGTTGACGGAAGAGGAGCGGTGGCACGTGGTGAACTACTTGAGGCTGCTGGCCTTGAGCGGGCGCTGAAGACAAAGCCCGGGGCCGGATCGAGACGCAGGCGTAACCGATGGCCCAAAGGCCTGTAAGGGGGAGGCTCACGTTGAAAGCCGTTCGCTGGGTCCTGGTCGCTTGGACCTGCGTCGCCACGGTGCAGCTGGCCGCTGCCCACGCGAAAGTGGTCCGGGCGGATCCCGCACCCGGTGCCGTCCTGCGGTCCGCCCCCAGGCAGGTGCGGGTGGTGTTCAACGAAGAGCTGGCCGCCCGGGGCAGCTTCCTCGTGGTGGTGGACGGCCGCGGCAGGCGGGTGGACGAAGCGACCGGCGGTCTCGACCTCGACGACCTCGACCGGAAGACCCTGGTGGTGCGCCTCAAGCCGCTGGGGCCGGGGCGCTACACGGTGCGCTGGCAGGCCACCTCCGCCGACGACGGGTACGTGGCCCGGGGCCAGTACACGTTCACGGTGAGGCCGTGAGGGCGATAGGCTGGCTTGTGGTCGCGTGCGTGCTTCTGGCGGCCCCCGCCGCTCACGCCCACGCGGTGCTGCAGAGCTCCTCCCCCGCCCACGGGTCCACCTGGGAGTCTGCCCCGCGCGAGGTGCTCCTCACCTTCACCGAGCCGGTGCACCCCGAGGCCAGCTCCGCACACGCGGTGGACGCCGCAGGCCGGATGGTGTCGAAGGGCTTCGAAGTGTCTCCGGACGGCCGCACCGTCCGGGTGAAGCTCGGGGTGCTGTCCCGCGGAACGTACACGGTGCGGTGGAGGGTGCTCAGCCGTGTGGACGGCCACCTCAGCGAGGGCGTGGTGACCTTCGGCGTGGGCCAAGCTCCTCCGGCGGTGCCCGCAGCCCAGGGCCCGCCTGCGTGGCAGGTAGTGCTGCGGTGGTTGGGCTATCTGGCAGCCCTCTCACTGGCCGGCGCCCTCGCGTTCGGCCTCCTGGTGGTCCCGGCACCGATGCGGGAGCAGATGGGGCCCGTGCGGCCGGTGGTGCTCGGTTCCGCGGCCGTGCTGGCAGGTGTTTCCGCCGTGGACACCGCGGCCCGGGCCGCCTGGCTGCAGGCCGGTGAGCATCTCTGGTCCGGCTTGTGGGTGCTGCTGAGGAACTCCGCGGAGGGGCCCTCCCTGCTGCTCCGGCTGGGCGGCGCGGCGCTGGCCGTGGACGCCTCCCGCGGGTCTCCTCCCTGGGTGGGCCTTCTGGCGGGCGGTGCCGCGCTCGCCGGCATCACCGCCACCTCTCACGCGTGGGCCGCAGGCCCCGTGGCGGTGGCAGCGGACTGGGTTCACCTGGCCGCGGCGTCCGTCTGGGTCGGGGGACTGCTGTGCCTCGCCGTGGCGCTGAGAGGGTCCCGCTCGCGGGAGGAGGCCGCGCAGCTGGCGCAGCGCTTCTCCCGCTGGGCCGGGCTGAGCCTCGCGGCGGTGGTGGTGACCGGGTCGTACGGCGCCTTCCTGCACGTGCCGGACTGGCGGGCGTTGGCCGACACGGGCTACGGCCGGTGGCTTGCGGGAAAGCTGGGGCTGGTGGCGGTGTTGGCTACGCTGGGCGCTTTCAACCGGTACCGGCTCCTGCCTAAAATCGCGTCAACCCGCCAGGCGCTGCGCCGGCTGCTACTTTCCGTCCGTGTGGAAGTGGGCCTGGCCTGCACGGTGCTCCTGACGGCCGCGGTGGTCGCGGTCAGCCCTCCCGCCAGGGTCGTGCGCGCGGCGGCCGGCACCCCGCAGCTGCTTCTGGCGGCGGCCCCGGGTTCCCTGCGCGTGGTGCTCGCCCTCCAGCCCGCGGAGCCCGGCTGGAATCGCCTCACCCTCACCGTGCGGGACGGGAGGGGCAACCCGGTGACCGTGGACCGGCCGTTGATCCGGCTGCGCAGGCTGGACGTGCAGGCTGCCGGGCCACCGCTGGTCCTGCAGGAGGAAACCCCTGGGACTTACACCGCGGAAGGGACTTACCTGTCGGAGCCAGGGTTGTGGGAGGTGGAGGTCGTCCTGCGCCGGCGCGGCAGACCCGACGAGGTCACCTGGTTCCCTCTCCGGCTGGGCTCCTTCCAGCTGGCGTCAGATCTGGAAGCGTTCCGCCTCCTGCGGCGCGTCCGGGAGACGTTCGAGCGGTTGACGACCTGGCAGGAGACGGAGCAGATCACCGACGGGGCCGGCAATGTGGTGGTCACCCGGTACACGTACCAGAAGCCGGACCGTCTGGCCTTCGAGGTCTCCGGCGGCATGCAGGGCGTGTTGGTGGGCAGGGAGCGGTTCGTGCGCACCGACCGGGGCTGGCAGAAGGACCAGCTCCCGGAGCCCTTTGCCGCCCGAGGCCCTGTCGTGTACATGCAGAACCCGCTGCGGGCCGCCCTGGGGCGACAGGACCCGTGCCCGTGGGACGCCACGGAGACTTGCCGCGCCGTGCTGTGGGAGTCTGCGGACGGCCTGGCCTCCTTCGCCGCGTGGGTGGGAACACGCACATACCGAGTCTACCGCCTGCTCATGTGGGCACCCGCCCACGCCATGACCAGCGTGCTGCAGGCATTCGACGCCCCGCTGCGGGTGGAGCGCCCCGTGCCATAAGGGCACGCGCGGCGAACAAGCGCCCCAAGCCGCCGCCAGTTCCGGGACGCAGGTCAGCGCTTGGAGTACTGGAACCCGCGGCGGGCCCGCTTGCGGCCGTACTTTTTGCGTTCCTTGGCCCGTGGGTCGCGGGTCAGCAGGCCGTTCTGGCGCAGCAGCGGTCGCAGGCTCGGGTCCAGGCTCAGCAGCGCCCTCGCGATGCCGTGGCGCACCGCGTCCCCCTGCCCGGTCAGCCCGCCCCCGCTGACGGTCGCGTACACGTCGAACCGGCCCTCCAGGTTGGTGACCTTGAGGGGCTCCAGGACCCGGTACCGTCGGGCTACGCCGGGGATGTACTCCTCCAGGGGGCGGCCGTTCACCAGAACCTTCCCGGAACCCGGGCGCAGAATCACCCGGGCGCTGGCCTCTTTGCGCCGTCCGGTGGCAGGTGGCAGGGTCAGGGTGCTCATGGTCCTCCCTCGTCAGAGGTCCAATGGCTCGGGGCGCTGGGCCGCGTGGGGGTGCTCCGGACCCCTGTACACCTTCAGCTTCTTCAGCATCCGGCGGCCCAGGGGGTTCTTCGGCAGCATCCGCTGCACCGCCTTTTGGACGACCCACTCCGGCTTTCGCTCCAGCATCTGCGCCGCGGTGGCGGACTTGATCCCCCCTGGGTAACCCGTGTGCCAGTAGTACACCTTCTCCTGCAGCTTGCGCCCGGTCAGCTTCACCTTCTCCGCGTTCACCACGACCACGAAGTCCCCACCGTCCACGTGGGGCGTGAACGTGGGCTTGTGCTTTCCGCGGAGGATCGCCGCCACACGGCTCGCCAGCCGGCCCAGGACCTTGCCCTGGGCGTCCACCACGAACCACCGCCGCTGGACCTCCGAGGGTTTCTGCTGGTACGTCCTCACCGCGCGCCTCCGAACAAACCAACGGCAAGCATACTATGCGCTCCCGCGGGTGTCAAACACGCCCCGGCCCTCCGTTTCCTCCCCGGACGCGCACAGCCGCTCCAGGGCGTCCAGCTGCGAGGGCTCCCCCATGGCCACGAGGCGGTCCCCGCGCCGCAGCACCTCGCCGGGCCCCGGGTTCACCACTCGCCGACCGTCCGCATGCGCCACCGCGGCCACCACCGCACCCGTGCGTTCGGTGATCCGGGCCTCGCGCAGTGTGCGGCCTGCGAGCCGCGAGCTGTGGACCACCACTTCTCGCGCCTCCAGTCCCTCCACGATGCCCTCCGACCGCACCGCGTCCGGCCAGTGCGCCCGGGCCCGCCGGAGGTACGCACGCCCGGCCTCGTGCGGCACGCCCAGGTGGTCGAGGCTGTGGCGGACCATGGTCAGCGCCGCCTCCACCTCCGGCTGGACGACCTCCGTCGCCCCGGCTTCCAGCAACACCCCCCTCGCGGACGCGTGGTGCACCCGGGCCAGGATGGGGATCCCGGGATTCAGGTGCCGGAGGGCCTGCACACACCGGACCGCCGCACCCACGTCCGGTACCGCCACCACCGCCAACCGCGCACCTCTCGCACCCGCTCGCTCCAACGCCTTCAGGCTGCCTACGTCGCCGAAAACCGCCCGCGCGGCGCGTTCCCTGGCCTCCCGGAGCGCCTCAGGGTCCAGGTCCACCACCGCGTACGGAACCCCGAACGCCTGCAGCGCCTCTGCCACCTCACGGCCCACGCGGCCAAACCCGCACACCACCACGTGGGCCGAGAGCTCCTGCTGCACCGGGGGCCGCGCCTCCTCCCTCCGCTCGTGGCCCAGCCACGCCTCCAGCCACCGGGGCCTTCCCCTGAACAGCGCGGCGTTGGCCATGATGGTCAGCAGGGACGCCGCCAGCACCACCTGGTACAGGCGGTCGTCAACAACACCGAGGTCCCGTGCGGAGCCCGCGATCAGGTACGAGAACTCGCCCACCTGGCCCAACCCGAGCCCGAAGAGCAGGGCGACCCTCCGCGGGTAGCCTGCCGCCCGCGCCACCGCAGTCCACACCAAGCTGTTCCCCACCACGACCAGGGCCGCGAGCCCCACCACCGTGGCCAGCTGGGTCGCGACCACCTCGGGCCGCAGGAGCATCCCCACGGAGACGAAGAACAGGGCGACGAACACGTCGCGCAGGGGAAGCACCCGAGCCAGGATCTCGTGGGCGAACTCCGACTCGCTGACCACGAGGCCCGCCACGAAGGCGCCCAGCGCCGGCGACAGCCCGAGAGCGGAGGCGAGGGCACCCGTGCTGATGGCGAGGGCCACGACCGTGACCACGAACAGCTCCATGCTCCGGGTCTGGGCCACCCGCCACAGAAGCGCCGGGACCCAGCGCCGCGCCAGCCACAGGAGCGGAAGCAGCACCGCCGCCGCCTGCAGCACGCCCCGCGCGGCCGCCGGGGAGGCCGCCTCTCCAGGCCGCAAGGCGGGGATCACGGCCACGATCACCACCGCCAGAAGGTCCTGCGCCAGGCTCACTCCCACAAGGATCCGGCCGTGCGCGGAATGCAGCTCGTGGCGGTCGTGGAGGAACTTGAACAGCACCGCGGTGCTCATCACGCTCACACTCGCCCCCACGGCCACCGCCTGGGGCAGCTCCCACCCGGCCACGGTCCCGAAGGCGGTCACCAGCAGCACGATGGCAGCCATCCCCACGGGGGTGCCGTACAGGGCCAACCTCCTGGCCCGCTGGAGGTCGGCCAGGGAGAACTCCACCCCCGCACCGAACAGGAGCAGCACCACGCCCACCTGGGCGAACAGCTCAGAAGCTCCAACGCCTCCGGTGGCTGCGCCGACCCCCAGGCCGGCAAGGAGGTATCCCAGCACCGACGGTTGGCGGAGTGCGTGCGCCGCCAGCCCACCCGCCACGGCCGCCAGCAGCAGCAACCCCAGGTCCGTGAGCAACGATCCGTGCACCTCTGTCCCCCAATGAACGTCCGGTCCGGGGCCAAGATTCGCCGGAGGCACCGGCGTCCGCAAAAGACCGCTACGCGCTTTTCGGCGTGGTCCTAGACTAACCCAAGAGTCGCTGGCGCGATTCTTGGCGACCCAGGTCCCCTCCGCACTTCCTCGCTCCGCGTTTCACCGACAGACTCCTAGCGGTCAGGCCTGGCCCAGCGGTAGCCCAACGGGCCCGCGTACGCCGGAAGCCGAACTTCTTCCCGCCGGCGCACGCGCACCTCCACCCCCACCGCCCGCAGCCCCTCCACAAACCCTCCGCGCGCCCGCAGGGCGGCTTCCATGGCGTCTGCGGGGCCCACCGCCACCACCACGTACGGCGGGCGCAGGGGAACACCGTCCACCACCACGCGCCTTCCAGACTGCCGGAAGGCAGAACGGCTGAGGACGCGCCGGCCGTTCACCGCCACCGCCTCCGCTCCCGAGGCCCACAGCTCGTTTACCAGGCCCGCGAGGTCCAGGGCCTGCACGTCCGCACTGAGCGGCAGCCGGGGGGCCACCCCCGGCACCAACACCACCTCGAGGCCGGGGCCCCGCACCGGCTCGAGCCCCAGGACCATCCGGTACAGCCGGATCTCCTCCACCAGCGCCTGCGTCAGAGCGCGTCCCTGTTCGGTCAGCCGTTCGTACTCCGCCAGCCGGGCCCGCAGACGGCCCAGCTCCGCCTCTAGCACCGCCCGGTTCGCCTCCGCCTGGGCCACTAGGGCTGCCAGCTCCTCCGCGCGCTGCACCGGCGGGGCCGGCGGGCGCACCTGGACCGCGCTGCGGGCGTGTACTGCCAGCGCGAAGCCCACCAGGACCGCCGTCCCCGCCAGAAGGGCCGCCACGGGATCGCCCAGCCTGTGCCCGCCACTCCTCACGACCCCAGGCTAGCACGGGGGTGCCGGGGAACCCTTAGCACTCTTGCCGGTCGAGTGCTAAAATGGGGCCGACCCAGTCCAGCCAATACCACAGAAGGAGGTCGAGAGCCCATGCCGGCGAAGCTGCTGCTCTACGACGAAGCGGCCCGGAGGGCCCTGGAGCGCGGAGTCGAGAAGGTGGCCTCCGCGGTCCGCGTCACCCTGGGCCCCAAGGGCCGGAACGTGGTCCTGGAGAAGAAGTGGGGTTCGCCCACCATCACCAAGGATGGGGTGACGGTGGCCAAGGAGATCGAGCTCGCGGACCCCTACGAGAACCTGGGCGCGCAGCTGGTCCGGGAGGTGGCCAGCAAGACCAACGACCTGGCGGGCGACGGCACCACCACCGCCACGGTCCTGGCGTGGGCCATGGTCCGGGAAGGCCTGAAGATGGTGGCCGCGGGCAGCAACCCCATGCTGATCAAGCGCGGCATCGACCGGGCCGTGGAGGTGGTGGTGGAGGAGCTGAAGAAGCTCAGCCAGCCGGTGGAGGGCCGTGAGGACATCGCGCACGTGGCCGGCATCGCCGCCAACGACCCCGCCATCGGAGAGATCATCGCGGACGCCATGCAGAAGGTGGGCCGCGACGGCGTCATCACCATCGAGGAGAGCAAGGGCATCGAGACCACCACGGAAGTGGTGGAGGGCATGCAGTTCGACCGCGGGTACATCTCGCCGTACTTCATCACGGACCCGGACAAGATGGAGGCGGTGCTGGAGGAGCCCTTCCTGCTCCTCACGGAGAAGAAGATCAGCGCGGCCCGGGACATCGTCCCCATCATGGAGAAGGTGATCCGGTTCGGGAAGCCGCTGGTGGTGATCGCGGAGGACGTGGAGGGCGAGGCCCTGGCGACCCTGGTGGTGAACAAGCTGCGGGGTGTGCTGCAGAGCGTGGCCGTCAAGGCGCCGGGGTACGGGGACCGGCGCAAGGCCATGCTGCAGGACATGGCCATCCTCACCGGCGGCCGGGTGATCAGCGACGACATCGGTGTCAAGCTGGAGAGCGTCGAGGTCGACATGCTGGGCCGCGCGGAGAAGGTGCGGGTCACCAAGGAGGACACCACCATCATCGGCGGCAAGGGGAAGCCCGAGGACATCAAGGGCCGCATCGCCCAGATCAAGAAGGAAATCGAGGAGACCACCTCCGACTACGACCGGGAGAAGCTGCAGGAGCGGCTGGCCAAGCTCTCCGGTGGGGTGGCCCAGATCCGCGTGGGCGCTGCCACCGAGACGGAGATGAAGGAGCGCAAGATGCGGTTCGAGGACGCCCTCAACACCACCAAGGCCGCGGTGGAGGAGGGCATCGTGCCCGGCGGCGGGGTGGCCCTGATCCGCTGCATCCCGGCCCTGGACAACGTCCAGGCGAGCGGGGACGAGGCGGTGGGGGTCAGCATCGTGCGGCGGGCCCTGGAGGAGCCACTCCGGCAGCTGGCGGAGAACGCGGGGATGGAGGGCTCCCTGGTGGTGGAGCGCGTGAAGGAGGCCAAGGAGAAGAACTTCGGCCTCAACGTGCTCACGGGCGAGTTCACCGACCTGGTGAAAGCCGGCGTGGTGGACGCCACCAAGGTGGTGCGCCTGGCCCTGCAGAACGCCGCGTCGGTGGCCGGCATGCTCCTCACCACGGAGGCCCTAGTGGTGGAGAAGAAGGAGAAGAAGAAGGAGAAGACGCCTTCCACCCCGGGCATGGACGAGGAGTTCTAGAGGCCTGCATCACCACCGCCGCGGAGGCCGGGGCAGCGCCCCGGCCTCCGCGCTCTTACAGGAGCTTTCCTGGGTTCAAGATCCCCTTCGGGTCCAGCGCCCGTTTGACCGCCCGCAGCACCTCAACGCCCCTGCCCAGCGCCTCGGGGACCAGGTGGCGCAGCTTCAGCCCCGCACCGTGGCAGTACTCCAATGCTCCGCCTGCGCGCAGCGCTTCCCGCAGGAGGGCGTCGCTCACCTCTGCCAGCCGCGCCCGGTGGCCTTCCTCCGCGGGGTCGCCGTGCGGGTCCGAGTACGCCACGCTCACCAGCTCCGAGGTCCCCCACAGCCCGAACTCCGCGAGGCGGTAGCCCTCCCGGGCCAGGCGTTCGAACGCCACCTTGCGGAACTCCAGCACCGCGCTCGCCGGCAGCGAAACGCAAAGGTAGTCAAACAGGCGGCCCCACCGCACCCGCAGACGTGCGTCGGGCTGGGCGCGGACCCGGCGTGCGAACTCCCGACCCGGCTGGTGCCGGGTCCGCCAGAACTGGTCGGCCTCCTGGTCTGGGAGCCTCTGCCCGGCGTGTTCCGCGGCCAGCCTCAGGCACCGGGCTGCCGAGGCTTCCACCACCTCCCGCGGGCCGTCAAACCCCACGTACGCGGTGGTCTCCGTCCGGTAGCCACCCGGCCCGGGAGGGCCCGAACCCGGCTCCTCGCCCACGTCCAGCACCGCGGGCCGCAACCCCACCTCGAACAGGGAACTCACCCACGCCCATGCGTCCTCGAACCGGGGAAAGCGTAGCGCCAGAAGCCGTTCGGCTTCCGGTTTCGGCCACGCCCGCAGCACCGCCGCGGTGACCACCCCCAGGATCCCCTCGGCGCCGCAGAACAGCCGGTGTAGCTCGGGGCCAGGCCCCGGGGCTGGAACCCCCGGGGTACGCACCAGCTCACCTCCGGCCAGCACCACCTCGAGCCCCAGCACCTGGTCGGCCATGCGCCCGTAGCCGCCCACGCGGTAGCCCGCGCCGTTGGTGGAGATGGCCCCGCCCACCGTGGCTACGTGGATGCTCCACGGATCGTGGGCGAAGAACAGGCCGTGTGGCTCCAGCGCCTGGCTCAGGTCCGCCAGCAGCACGCCGGCCTCCGCCTCCACCACGCGGTCCTCCCGCGACACCCGGCGGACCCTGTCCAGCCCTCGGAGGTCCAGGGTGACGGCTCCCGCCACCGCCACCGAGCCTCCCATGACCCCGCTGCCTCCACCGAAGGGCACCACCGGGACTCCCTCTTCCTGAGCCCACCTCAGCAGCTCCCGCACGTCCTCCACGCTGGCCGCCCGGACTACCGCCGCGGGCAGCGCCTCCGCGCGAAATCCGGAGCGGTGCGCGCGGGCAGCGGCCAGGGCGTCGGCCGCGTAGCGGGCCAGTTGGTCTGGGTCGGTCAGCACCCGGCCGGGGAAACGGCGGACGAGGGCCTGTTGGAGGGACGTACATGAGGACGGGTCACGTTCGTAGGTGGACACGCTCTCACCTCCACCGCCATGGTACTTCCGCGGGGAGTCACGGGTGGGTTGGGCCGGTCCCGCGGCACGCCAGCAACCTGCCTTCCACCAGGGCGCGGCGCGCCAGGGGCACACTGGGGAGCTCCTCGGCCGTGTAGCAGAACAGCTCCACCGCCAGTCCCACGCCCGCGAAGTACTTCTCGTAGCGCGCGGCACGGTCCAACCACCGCTCCTCGGAGTGCTGCAACACCATCAAGACGTCGGCGTCGCTCCCGGGCACCGCGCGGCCCGTGGCCAGGGAGCCGAAGAGGTATACGGCCTGTACTTCGGAACGCTCGGCCACAAGCCTGGCCGCGGCCTGGCGGAGCCGGCGGTGCGCTTCCTCACGGTCCAGCCAGAAGACCGTGACAGAACCGTAGGACCGTTTCCGCACAACGGACCGCACGTTCCGCGTCCTCCCGGGTGTGGTGGGAGCCGGGGCTGCCGCGGGGCCACGCGTTCGGGTACCGGGTGGGGATGTAGAAACGGTCCAGCAGCCGGGCGCAGTCCGCCACGTCCTCCGGTGCTGCGACGCGGTCCTGGAGCCCCTCGAGCAGCTCCACCAGCCCGTGTCCCCACGCCTCGCCCCCGAGCCTCTGGTAGACCGCCTTCAAAGCCTTCTCTGCGGCCTGGTGGCTGGCGAAGCAGGCCCACTCGTAAAACGCCCCCCCGAGAAGGAGCCGAGCGCTCGCGAGATCCCGCTCCGCCTGGTCCCACCAGTCTCGGCTGCGCTCCGCCATCCCGCCCCAGGATAGCACCGGCCCGGTGCGGGGAGGCGGCCGGGTTCACCGGAAGTCGCGGCTGCGGATGGGCGCGGGCCTCGCACGGGAGGGAGACCAGAACCGCTCCGCTATCAGGTGCACCACCCCGTCCTCTGCCTGCAGGCGGCCCGTCACCCCCAGGAACGAGGCGGTGGTGGCCAGCATCCGGTAGCGGTTGAACACGTCGCGCCAGGCCACCACGTTCACAAACCCCGTCTCGTCCTCCAGCGTGAGGAACCGCACACCCCCCGCCCGCTCGGGCGCCTGCCGGCAGATCACCAGGCCCGCGTACCGCACCCGCGCTCCGTCCCGCATGGCGGCCACCTGCCGGGCGTCCGGCAGCCCCTGCTGGGTCAGCCACGGCCGTAGGGGCTC
>JANXBY010000017.1 GCA_025060455.1 Armatimonadota bacterium | reverse complement strand
GAGCGACGAGCAGCTCTTTTACCTCATGAGCCGCGGGATCCAGGAGGACGAGGCCATGAACATGATCGTGCGGGGGTTCATCGAGCCCATCGCCAAGGAGCTGCCCCTGGAGTACGCGGTGGAGCTGAACCGGCTCATCGCCCTGGAGATGGAAGGGTCCGTGGGTTAACAGGTCCACGAAAGTTCCGGGAGGAGGTCGGCATTGGACGAAGGGACGGTGCAGCAGCTTTCCGCCGCCTGGCAGGAGCCGGAGTGGCTCCGGCGGGTCCGGGAGCAGGCCTGGGATCTGTGTCGGTCGTTGCCGTTGCCCCCGCCCACCCACGAGGCGTGGCGCCGCACCCCTCCGGAACGGCTGACCGCGGACGGCCTACGGCCGGTGGTTCAGCCCCAAGGGGGTGAGGCGGCCTGGCAGGCGTCCGAGGGCCTGCGGGAGGAAGAGCCCCTCCTGGTCCTGCACAACGGAGCCCCCGCGGGGTCGGAGGGCGCCGACCGCCTGCGCCGCGCGGGGGTGGTGTTCTGCGACCTGCGGACCGCGGCGCGCGAGTACGCCCACCTGGTGGAGCCGCACCTGTTCCGTTCCGGCCTGCGTCCGGAGGAGAACGCCTTCACTGCCCAGCACGTGGCGTTCGCCACCGGCGGGGTTTTCCTGTACGTCCCCGCGGGCGTGGAGGTGGACGAGCCGCTGGTGGCCGCGGAGTGGGTGGACGGGGAGGGTCTCGTAGCTCCCCACGTGCTGGTGGTGCTGGAGGCCCAAAGCCGGGCCACTCTGATCCACCGCCGCACCGGTCTGGGCAGCGGGCTGGTGAACCTGGGCGTGGAGCTGGTGGTCCAGGACGGGGCGCAGCTGCGGTACGTCCAGCTGCAGGACCTGCCCCAAGAGGTGCGGGAGCTCGGCGTGGTGCGGGCCCGGGTGGGTCGGGACGCCACGGTGCACAGCCTGGTGGCGTCCTTCGGGGCGTCGGTGGAGAAGCTGTTCGTGGAGTCAACGCTGGACTCCCCCGGCGGGTCCTCCGAGATGCTGGGGGCGTTCTTCGCGGATGACGCCCAGCACTACGACGTGCACACCCTGCAGGAGCACCAGGCGCCTCACACGGCCAGCGACCTGCTGTACAAGGTGGCGCTCCTGGGCTCCGCCCGGTCGGTGTTCGCGGGGCTGATCCGCGTCCATCCGGGTGCGCAGAAGACCAACGCGTTCCAGTCCAACCGGAACCTGCTGCTCTCGCCGGACGCGCGGGCGGACAGCAAGCCGGAGCTGGAGATCATGGCCAACGACCTCCGCTGCACCCACGGCTCCGCGGTGAGCCGCCTGGAGGAGCAGCACCTGTTCTACCTCCAGACCCGGGGGCTGACGCGCCAGCAGGCGGTGCACATGATCGTGGAGGGCTTCTTCTCCGAGGTACTAGATCGTCTGCCCCTGGAGCGGGTACGGTTGTGGCTGGAGCAGAAGGTGGCGGAGAAGATGGGCGCGCAGGCGCCCCTGGGCCGGGTGGCGGCCCTGCGGGGCCTGCTGGAGGAGGTGGCGGGCAGCCGGTGAGCGAGTTCGTGGCGGTCGCCAGGGTGGAAGACATCCCCGACCGAAGCGGCCGGGCGTTCGACGTGGCCGGCAGGCGCATCGCGGTATTCAACCTGAGCGGCCGGTTCTACGCCATCGACGACACCTGCACGCACGAGGAGGCTTCCCTGTCCCAGGGGCCGGTGATGGGCGAGATGGCCGTCTGCCCTCGGCACGGGTCTCGCTTCCACATCCCCACAGGTCAGGTGCGCTCCCTGCCCGCGGTGCACAACGTGGCCACCTACGCGGTGAAGGTGGAAGACGGGGTGGTGTACGTGGATCCCACTCCGCGGGTGCACGCGGGCCGCATCCACGGAGGGGCTTAGGACCGGGCGGGAGGAGGGGACCGTGCCCATACCATCGGACGTGCGGCAGGACTTCCCCCTCCTCCAGCGGTCGGTGGACGGAAAGCCCCTGGTGTACCTGGACAGCGCGGCCACCTCCCAGAAGCCCCGAGTGGTCCTGGAGGCCCTCCAGCGGTACTACGAGGAGTACAACGCCAACGTCCACCGGGGGCTGTACCGCATCGCGGAGAGGGCCACCCTGGCATACGAGGAGGCCCGCGCCAAGGTGGCCGCGTTTATCGGCGCCGCCGCGGAGGAGGTGGTGTTCACCCGGGGCACCACCGAGGCCATCAACCTCGTGGCCTACGCGTACGGGGACGCCTTTGTACGGCCCGGCGACGAGATCGTGGTCACGGAGATGGAGCACCACAGCAACCTGGTGCCCTGGCAGCTCCTGGCGCAGCGCCGGGGCGCCCGGCTGCGGGTGGTGCGGGTAAGGCCGGAGGACGGCACGCTCGACCTGGAGGGCCTGGACCAGGTGCTCACGGACCGCACCCGGTTGGTGGCGGTGGCCCACCAGTCCAACGTGGTCGGGACCATCAACCCGGTCCGTGAGATCGCCCAGCGGGCCCACGCCGTGGGAGCGGTGGTGCTCGTGGACGGGGCGCAGAGCGTGCCCCACATGCCAGTGCGGGTGGGAGAGCTGGGCTGCGACTTCCTGGCGTTCTCCGGCCACAAGATGTGCGGGCCCACAGGGATCGGTGTCCTGTGGGGGCGGCGGGGGCTGCTAGAGGCCATGCCGCCCTTCCACGGGGGAGGGGAGATGATCGAGCGGGTGGAGCTGGAGCGTTCCACATACAAGGACCCGCCCCACCGGTTTGAGGCGGGCACTCCCAACATCGCGGACGCCATCGCCCTGGGCGTGGCCGTGGAGTACCTCCAGTCACTGGGAATGGAGGCGGTGCGGGAGCACGAGAAGGCCCTCGTCCGCTACGCCCTGGCCCAGCTGGCGGAGGTGCGGGGGGTGAGGGTGTACGGGCCCACGGACCTGGAGGCTCGCGGGGGAGCGGTGGCCTTCACCTTGGAGGGCGTACACCCCCACGACGTGGCCCAGGTGCTGGATAGCGAGGGCGTGTGCGTGCGGGCGGGTCACCACTGCGCGCAGCCCCTGCACCGGGCCCTGGGGCTGGCGGCCACGGCCCGGGCCAGCGTGTACCTGTACAATACTCCCGAGGACATCGACGCCTTGGTGCGGGGCCTGGAGCGGGTGCGGGCCTTCTTCGGCCTGTCCCGCTGACCGAAGGAGCTCGCGGTGCTGGACCAGCTGTACCGGGAGATCATCCTGGACCACTACGCACACCCGCGCAACCGTGGGAGGGTGGACGGGGCGGAGATCGCGGTGGAAGGGGCAAACCCGTCCTGTGGGGACGAGATCAGCCTGTACGCACGGGTGCGGGACGGCCGCCTGGAGGAGGTGCGCTTCGAGGGCCACGGGTGCTCCATCAGCCAGGCATCCGCGTCCATGATGACGGAAGCGGTCCGCGGCAAGACTCTCGCGGAGGCGCGTCAGCTGGCGGAGGAGTTCAAGGCGATGATGCACGGCAAGCCGCCGGACGAGGACCGGCTGGGCGACCTGGTGGCCCTTCAGGGAGTGCGGCGGTTCCCGGTGCGCATCAAGTGCGCCACTCTGGCGTGGGTGGCGCTCCAGCAGGGACTCCGGGAGTACGAGGCGGGCCGCCCCGCCCGGGTGGTGGCGTCCTCCGAAGACGAGCTGTAGCAGCCCCGCCGCCCAGCTCGGAGCCGTCTGCGAATCCACCGGACGTCCGGACGGGGACCCCAAAAGCCGGCCAGCGATTTCGGGGGGCGGTGTCGGCTACACTGGAAACGCTGTGATCCGGCGACTCCCCTGGCTGCTGGCGGCGGGGCTGGTCACGGTACTGGCCTGGGTGTCCCTACAGCCCCGCCACAACCCCACCACGGCTCCGGGGGCACCGGGCAGGCTGCCCGCGGCCCCCAGCTTCGTGCTCGACACCCTGGACGGCCGCGAGCTGCACCTGGCCCAGCTGCGGGGCAAGCCCGTAGTCCTGAACTTTTGGGCGTCCTGGTGCGTCCCGTGCCGGGCGGAGATGCCCGTCCTGGTGGAGGCGTGGCGGCGCCACGGACGGGACGTCCACTTCGTGGGCGTGAACGTGCTGGACGACCCAGAGGACGCGCAGCGGTTTGTGGGCGAGTTCCGGGTCCCGTTCCCCTCGGTGCACGACCCGAAGGGGGACACGCTCCGCTGGTTCCGGGTGGTCGGACTTCCCAGCACGGTGTTCGTGAGCCGCGAGGGCGGCATGGCGGGGTTCCACGCGGGTCCTTTCGTGGGCCGGGAAGGGGAGCAGGCACTGGAGCGGGCCATCCGGGAGGTGCTGGCCCGGTGAGGGCGCTGAGGGCAACTGGACTGGTGGTGGCGGGAGGCCGGCCTGTGGGCGCCCTCCAGGCCGCGGCGGTGGTCTTGCTGGCGCTGATGGGCTTCCTGGTGGTGATCCAGGTACGCGCCACCCGGCACTTCCGGGAGCAGCCGGAGGTGCGCACGCGCAACCTGTACGCCCTGGCAGCCATGCTGCGGCAGGAACGGGAGGCGCGGCGGCAGTTGGAAGAACAGCTGGCGGCGCTGCACGCCCGGGTGCGGGAGTTCGAACAGGCAGCGGCCACGGGGCGGACGGCCCTGGAGTCCCTCCGGCGGCAGGTGGAGGAATACCGGCTGGCGTTGGGCCTGGTCCCGGTGGAGGGGCCGGGGGTGGTGGTCCGGCTGGCAGAAGGGCCCGCCCGGCCCGGGCAGGGGGCTTCGGTGGTGCAGTACCAGGACCTGGTTGCGGTGGCCAACGAGCTGTGGGCGGCCGGCGCGGAGGCGGTGGGTGTCAACGGCCAGCGGGTGGTGGCCACCAGCGGGTTCAGCCAGGTGGGCGGCACCATCCTCGTGAACCTCAGGCGGCTGCAACCGCCCTTCGTGTTGGAGGCCATCGGGGACCCGGCCACTCTGGAAGGCGCTCTAAACATCCGCGGGGGCGTGGTAGAAGGGCTCCGCGGGCTGGGGTTGGACGTCCGGGTGGAGCGGCGGGAGCGCATCCGCCTGCCAGCCTTCCAGGGCGCGTTCCGGTTCGAGCACGCCCGTCCGGCGCCGTGACGTACCGGGTGGCGGTGGCGGGCGCGTCCTTCGCGGGCCTGGCGGTGGCTCAGGCGGTCCAAGGCCAGCTGGTGGTGGTGGACCCGAAGCCTCTGGGGGACGGCCAGACGTCGGCCTGCGGAGCGCCGCTTTCCGTGGTGCAGAAGGCGGGGGCAGGCGAGGCGATCCAGCAGGTCCACCGGGCCCTGGTGGTGCACACGCACCGGCGCACCTTCGTGTGGGACCTGGAAGGCGATCCGTTCTGCACCTTCGACTACCGGCGGTTCTGCGAGCTCGCGTGGGAGCGGGTACAGGGCGACCTGGTGCAGGCGGCGGCACGGTCCTTCGACGGCACGTGGCTCCACACGACCGCGGGCCGCCTGCGGGCGGAGGTGGTGGTGGACTGCACGGGGTGGCGGGCGGCCCTGTCGCGCCCGTCGGGGCATCCGGTGGGGCCGCGGTGGAGGTGGTTCGGGATCGAGACCGAGGTCCCCGCGAGCTTCGAGGGGGGGCTGCACTTCTACTTCTGGCCGGACGTGGCGCCGGACGGGTATGCGTGGGCGTTCCCGTGCGGGGATGTGGTGCGTTTCGGGGTGCTGTCGTACCGGGGCCGCACGCGTCTGCGGGCTCAGCTGGACCGGTTCGTGGCCCG
>JANXBY010000012.1 GCA_025060455.1 Armatimonadota bacterium | reverse complement strand
GTGTTCTGGTACGGCCAGGTGTTGGGGGAGCCTCCCGCGTTCCCCTCCGTGGCCGAGCTGCTCACCGCGGGATTCTTCCTGCTGGGCCTGTGGGGCGTCTACCAGGAGTACCGGGTGGTGCGAGAGCTGGTCGGGCCGCCTCAGAGGGCCGCCATGGTCGGGCTGGCGGCGGTGACCCTGGTGGTGGGGTACCTGCTCTTTCTGTAGCCGGTGGTGGCCGGCGGGCTGCGCGGGCCAGGCGAGTCGGTGAGCCTGGCCCTCTCGCTGGCGGGACTTGCCCTGATTCCCCTCGCCGCGGCACCCGCCCTGGCGTTCTTCGGAGGCCTGGAGGGGTACGTGTGGTTGGTCGTGTCCGCATCCTTGGTATGCGTGGCGGTGGCGGTGATGTGGGTCAGCAACGCGATGTTCTTTGACGCGTGGTTTGCGGGGCATCGGAGCAACGTCCTGCAGATCGCAGGGTTCGCCCTGCTGGCGGTGGGGGCCTTCTGGCACCGGGCCCTGATGCGGGAGGGGTAGGGCGTGCTGCACCGGCTGCCCGTGGGGGACGTGAAGGAGGACTGGAGCGGGATCTCGCCCGCTGAGCTGCGGGACTTGGTGGAGGGCCTGCGCCGGAGGGACTTCTGCGGGTACGTGGAACTGCGGTGGCCGGACTGCGAGGGTGCCCTCATCCTGTCCGGCGACGGCAAGGTGTTTGCGGTTTTCCAGGCGGACGCGGTGGACCTGAGGGGGCCGGAGGCTCTGCGGCACATCGTAACCCGCGCAGGCCGCGTGCAGCCGCGGGCGCGGGTGGTGGCGCTCCCGCACACCCTCGGGCCGTTGCTGGGCGCCCTCAGCGAGCTGCAGCCCCTGCACGTGGGCCTGCACACCCGGTTCGTGGACCTGGAGAGGCTGGCGGCGCGTCTGGCCCGAGAGGGCTTCTCCGGCCTGGTGCTCCTCGAGGGCGAAGGGTGGTGGGGCTTCCTCCCCTTCGGGGACGACACCAACGGAAACGGCGCCGTCTACTACGACGGCAGCACGGTGATGGGTCGCCAGCGCGGGGAGCTCATCGAGGGCTTGGTGGGGGTTGGGGCGGAGATCGAGGTGTGGGTCAGCCCCGTGGCAGGGCCGCGGCCCGTGGAGTTCGAACCACCAGCTTCTGAGCCTGAGCAGGCGGCGGCAACGCCCTCCCCGGCCCCGGAACAGCTCCCCGCGCCGCCACAGGTTGAGCCCACCGCAGCCCCACAGCCGGGGTGGCAGGCCTACAAGGGTTCGGAGACCTTCGTAGCCGTGCCTGCCCTCACGGAGGCCGACGAGGAGGGCGGGCCCCTGGGGGAGCTGCGGGAGCGTTTCGGACAGGTGGCTGTGGAGCTGGCCCGTCGGCTGGACGGGACCCGCACGCTGGAGGAGGTCCGGGAAGAGCTCGGCCGGCCCTGTGCCGAGTTGGAACCGATCTTGCTCTACCTCCAACAGCGGAAGTGGATGGCCCGTTACTTCCGCCGACGGGGGCCACAGCGGTGACGGACCTTGAGGGAAAAGAACTGCTGGGCGACGAGGACGCGGCGGCCCTCTTCCGGCAGTACCGTGCCACCGGCGACCCGATGCTGCACGCCCGGATCTGCGCCGCGTACGCGCCCCTGGTGGAGCGCATCGCCCGCATGTACCGCTCCAGCGGGGAACCCATGGAGGACCTGGTGCAGGTGGGCTACGTGGGGTTGTTGCGGGCGGTGAACCGCTTCGACCCGGACCGCGGGGTGAAGTTCCAGACGTACGCGTCGCACCTGATCGCGGGGGAGATCCGCCACTATCTGAGGGACCAGGTGGGCGTGGTGCGGCGGCCGCGGTGGCTGAGCAGGCTCAGCCGGGAGCTGGAGGAGACAGTGGAACGGCTGCGGCGGGAAAGGGGCGAGCTGCCCACGGTGGAGGAGATCGCCCGGGCCATGAACATCACGCCGGAGGGCGTGCGGGAGATCCTGCGCGCCCGGGCGGCCACCACGCCGCTGTCCCTGGACGGAGAGTGGGAGGACCGGGTGCGGCGGATCCGGCACCTGCGGTACGAGAGCTTCCACCTGCCTGTGGAGGACCGCATCGCGATCCTGCAGGCCATGGAGAAGCTGAGCGAGCTGCAGCGGAAGGTCCTGTACCTGCTCTTCTACCAGGACCTGACGGAGACGGAGGCTGCCCGGAGGCTCCGGATCTCCCAAAAGCACGTGTCGCGGGTGATGCACAAGGCGTTGCGGCAGATGGCACAGCTCCTGCGGGGGGCTGTGCGCTCCTAGCCGCACGGAAGACCAAGGGGGAGGAGGGTCACATGTCGGACCTGCGCAAGATCCTGGGCGAGTTCACCCAGCTGGACGGGGTGAGCGCTGCCCTGGTGGTGGGCCGGGACGGTTTCGTGATCGAGGGCGCCGCCACGGAGGACATCGACCTGGAAGCCCTCGGGGCGGTCACCGCCAGCAGCCTGGCGGCCTCCGATGCCCTGTCCACGGACCTGGGCCGCGGCCGGCTGTTCGGGCTCATGCTGGAGTACGAGGGAGGTCCCCTCGTGGTGTCGCCGGTGGGCTCCGAGGCCATGCTGGTGGTCGTGGGCAACGGCACCGCCAACCTGGGCCGGATCCGGCTGGAGGTGAAGAAGCGCCAGCAGGCGGTGGCGGACGCCCTGTAGCGGGCGGGCTCCACAGCCCCGACTCGTAGGCCTGCAGCGCCCGGGCGTACAATGGGGGCGCCATGGGCCCGAACCGGCGCGCCTGGCGCGTGGACATGCCCGGACGCTCGGACTACGAGGCCACGTGGGCGCTGCAGCGCCAGCTGGTAAGCCTGCGCCAGCGGGGGGAGATCCCCGACGTCCTGCTCCTGGTGGAGCACCCGCCCGTGGTCACCTGCGGCCGCGCCACCAAGCCCGAGCACCTTCCGGTGCCCCGGGAGGTGCTGCGCCGCATGGGCTTCGGGGTGTTCGACGTGGAACGCGGCGGCAGCGTCACCTACCACGGTCCCGGACAGCTGGTGGGATACCCCATCCTAGACCTGCGGGCATACGGCGAGAACGTGGTGGGGTACGTGCGCATGCTGGAGGAATCCGTGATCCGCACCCTGGGGGGATACGGGATCCAGGCCGGCCGCAGGCCTGGGTTTCCCGGGGTGTGGGTGGGGACCGAGAAGATCGCGGCCGTGGGCGTGGCCGTAAAGCGGCGGGTGACCCTGCACGGGTTCGCCCTGAACGTCACCACGAACCTGGATCACTTCCGGTTCATCAACCCCTGCGGGATCGCCTACACGCCCACCTCCATGGAGCGGGTCTTGGGCCGGCCCGTCCCCTTGGAGGACGTGCGGGACGCGTACGCCGCCGCCTTCGAGGAGGTGTTCCGGGTGCGCCTGGAACCGGTCCGGGTGGACCGAGTCCGGGCCGCCGCGGTCGCAGAGGTTCCTTAAAGACAAGCCCCCAAGACTCGCCCCACGGCACCCACGGGCCCGCCCACCAGGAGCACCCGTGGTACGTGATAGACTGCTGCGTAGGCGGCGGGGCGGTGCCCCCCGCGCACGGACGGACCGAGGAGGTGCGTAGGATGCCCACCGTGTACCTGCCCGCGCCCTTGCGACGGCTCACGGGCGGTGCCTCCAGGGTCGAGGTCCCACCCGGGACGGTGGCCGACGTGCTGCGGGCCTTGGACGAACGCTTTCCCGGGATGCGGGCCCAGCTGTGCGACGAGGACGGGTCGGTGCGGGCGTTCATCAACGTGTTCGTAAACGGCGCTGAGATCCGGACGCTGCAGGGCCAGCAGACTCCGGTGGGAGAGGAGGACGAGGTGTCCATCATCCCCGCCATGGCGGGCGGGAGCTGCTGGAGGTGGCTTTGTCCGTAGGGAGACGGCCGCCCGCCACCGCGTCCGCCTAGCGTTCCGGGCCCGGCAGGCCCGGAGGGGGAGGCCGTGAGCGCCGGCGGGGCGGGGCAGGTGCCGGCTGGGGTAAGGCTGCCCGACCTGCGGTTCTTCCCCACCTCCCAGGTAGTGCTGCACGAGGAGCACGACCCCGAGCGGGTGGATCGCCTGGTGCGCCGGCTGCAGGAGGAGGCGGTCCTCCGCAACCCACCCCTGGTGGCGGAGGTGGGCGACGGTCGGGTGGTGGTGCTGGATGGCGCCAACCGGGTGACCGCCCTGGAGCGACTAGGGGCGCCGTGCGTGGTGGCCCAGGTGGTGCCGTACCAGAATCCCTCGGTGGTGCTGGACCGGTGGCACCACCTGCTGAGCGCCCTTCCCGAAGGCTTCCTGGAGGAGCTGGGGGAGCGGGTGCCGCTGCAGGCCGCACGGGTGCCGGAGGCCTCCCGCGGAATGGCCGCCGGGGAGTTGCTGGCGTACGTGCGCGTGCAGGACGCGGTACACGCGATCCCCAAGCCTACCGGCCTGGTCCAGCAGGCGGAGCTCCTCCGGCGGCTGGTGGCGGCCTACCGGGGCCGCGTGGCCTACCACCGCGTGGACTCGGAAGACGTGGCGGAACTCGCCGGCCGCTACGGGGACGCCCAGGCCCTGGTGGCCTTCGCGCGGTTCGAGAAGTCGGACATCCTGGAGCTGGCCCGGAACTCCGCCAGGCTGCCCGCGGGCATCACCCGGCACGTGGTGCCGGGTCGCGCCCTTCGGATCAACCTCCCCCTGGAGGTGGCGTTCCGGCCCGGTACGGTGGAGGAGAAGAACGGGTGGCTGGCGGCCTGGGTGCGGGAACGGCTGCGGGAGGGGAGGGTGCGGTACTACCCGGAGCCTACCGTCCTGTTCGACGAATGACGAGGGAGCGTGCGGAACGTGGCGTACCGGTTCGAGACGAAGACCCCGAGGATCGGAGAGGATCTGTTGCAGCACATCGGGAACACGCCCCTGCTGCGACTGCGGCGCGTGACCCGCGGGCTGCCGGAGGGCGTGGAGGTGTGCGTGAAGGCGGAGTGGTTCAATCCCGGAGGGTCCGTGAAGGACCGCCCGGTCCTGCGGATGATCGAGGATGCAGAGCGGGCCGGACTGCTGACTTCGGACAAGGTGCTCCTGGACTCCACCTCCGGAAACGCGGGCATCGCGTACGCCATGATCGGGGCGGCCAAGGGCTACCGGGTGAAGCTGGTGATGCCCGCCAACGCCAGCGAGGAACGCAAGCGCATGATCCGCGCCTACGGCGCGGAGTTGGTGTTCAGCGACCCCCTGGAGGGCTCCGACGGCGCCATCCTGCTGGCCCGCCGGATTCAGGAGGAGGACCCAGAGCGGTACTTCAAGCCGGACCAGTACAACAACCCCTCCAACTGGAAGGCCCACTACGACACCACGGGCCCGGAGATCCTGGCGCAGACGGAGGGCCGCATCACCCACTTCGTGGGCACCCTGGGCACCACGGGCACCGTGGTGGGGGTCGGTCGGCGGCTGCGGGAAGTGAACCCCGAGGTGGAGATCGTGGCGGTGGAGCCGGACAGCCCCCTGCACGGCATCGAGGGGCTGAAGCACATCGCCAGCTCCATCCGTCCCGGCATCTACGACCCCTCCGTCCACCACCGGAAGATCGGGGTGAGCACGGAAGCCGCGTATGCCATGGCGCGCCGGTTGGCCCGGGAGGAGGGCATGTTCGTGGGAGCGTCTACGGGAGCCGCGGTGTGGGCCGCGCTGCAGGTGGCCCGGGACCTGCGGGAGGGGGTGGTCGTGGCGCTGGCGCCGGACGGAGGAGACCGCTACCTGAGCACCGCCCTGTGGCGGGACCTGTAGGCCGCGGGCCGTGGTATTTTGGTAGCGATGGGAGCTGACCCGGTGGTAACGGAGTCCGGCCCGGCGGGCGACTGGCTCGTCGTGAGCCCGGCGCACCTGCAGGCCATGGTGGCCCACGCGCGTGCGGAGGCGCCCAACGAGTGCTGCGGCGTCCTGGCGGGAAGGGACGGACGCGTGGAGCGGGTGCGACCGGTGGCCAACGCGGACCGGAGCCCCTACACCTACCGGATGGATCCCCACGAGCTGCTGCGGGCCTACCGGGAGGCGGACGCGGAGGGCCTGGAAGTGTTGGGCTACTACCACTCGCACCCGGCCACCGCCGCAGTACCCTCCCGAACCGACGTGGCGCGAGCGGTGGACCCCCTTGCGGTGTACGTGATCGTGTCGCTGGCCTCCGAGCCTCCGGAGGTGCGCGCGTACCGGATCCTGGACGGCCGCTACCGGGAAGTGGAGCTGAAGGTGGGATGAGGTTCTCCACCCGAGCGGAGTACGGCCTGCGCGCCCTGATCGACCTGGCGCTGTTCGGCCACGAGGGGCCGGTGCAGACCTCTGAAATCGGCCGCCGGCAGGGGCTGCCGGAGGCGTACCTGAACCAGCTACTGGCGCAGCTGCGGCGCGCGGGGTTCGTGGTGAGCAAGCGGGGGCCGCACGGAGGACACCGCCTCGCCCGACCTCCGGAGGCCATCCGCCTGCACGAGGTGTTCCTGGTGCTGGAGGGGACCACCTCCCCGTGGGAGTGCGTGGACCAGGACGAACCTGACTGCACCTACGCGCACGGCTGCGGCCTCCGGCCCCTGTGGCTGCGCCTGAAGGAGGCCACCGACCAAGTCCTGCGCAATACCACCTTGGCGGACCTGCTGCCTCCCTTCGTGCCTCCTGGAACGGCCTCGGCCAGGGGGGGACAGCGGCCGCGTCCCGTGCTATAATCGGGCTGGAACGGCAGCCGGTCTGGAACACGATCGGAACAGGGTTTTCCTGGAAACGCGGGTCGTGCCCGACCGAGTGGGCTGCGGGGGACAGAGCCCCGGGGGTGCGTTGTCCAGGAGGGCCCTGTTCCTCGTTTGTTGGCACCGCTCCATGGGGACCTCGGTGACCGAACACGAAGGCGCTCGCCTCACCCACCGACCCGACGGCGCCGGGCGGGAGGCGGACCGTGCCCGGTTCGAGGCCCTGGTGCGGGACCACCTGGACAGCCTGTACGGCGCGGCCCTGCGCCTCACCCGAAACCGTGCGGACGCGGAGGACCTGCTGCAGGAGACCCTCCTGAAGGCCTGGCGGTCCTTCCACACCTTCGAGGAGGGGACCAACGCGCGGGCTTGGCTGTTCCGCATCCTCATGAACGCCCACATCGACCGTTACCGCAAGACCGCCCGGGAGCCGGAGACCATGGACGTGGAGGACGTGGGGGACTTCTACCTGTACAACAAGGTGCAAGAGTCGGAGCTCCTGCGGCGCGTGGGCGACCCGGAGAAGCTCTTGGAACGGGTGATGGAGCACGAGGTCCGGGAAGCTCTGGAGTCCCTGCCGGAGCACTTCCGCAGCGTGGTGATCCTGGCGGACCTGCAGGGCTTTTCCTACCGGGAGATTGCGGAGATCCTGGGGATCCCCATGGGGACGGTGATGTCGCGGCTGTTCCGGGGCCGGCGGCTGCTGCAGCGGAAGCTGTGGGACTACGTACGGTCTCACCACCGCGTGGCCACCGCAGGGGAGGGGGCGGCGGTTGGACTGTAGGGAGTTCGAGGCGAAGCTGTGGGCGTTCTTAGACGGTGAGCTGGAGGCCGCGGTGTGCGCGGAGCTCCGGGCCCACCTGGAGGACTGCCCCGGCTGTCTGGACCACTACCGGTTCGAGGACGCCCTGCGGGGGTTCGTGCGCCGCTGCTGTCAGGAAACCCTCCCCGAACCCCTCCGGGCCCGCCTGTACCAACTCCTGGCCTGCCTGGAAGACTGAACCGCGCGGGGTCGGCCGGCGGTGAGACGGGCCGCCATCGACGTGGGCACCCACTCCGTGCGCCTGCTGGTGGCGGACGTGGACGGCGGGACGGTGCGCCCGGTGCTCCGCCGCCTGGAGGTGACCCGGTTGGGCGAGAGCGTGGACCGCACGCGGGTGTTGCTCCCGCAGGCCATCGGGCGCACCGTCCGCGCGGTGCGGGAGTTCTGGCGGGCTGCACAGGAGGCGGGCGCCGGGGACGTGGTGGTGGTCGGCACCAGCGCGGTGCGGGAGGCGCAAAACCGCTCCACCCTCCTGCGGGACCTCTTGCCCCTCCGCCTGCGGGTGCTGACCGGCCAGGAGGAGGCGGAGCTGGCGTACCTGGGCGTGCGGGCAGGCCTGCCGGGCCTGGACGACCCTGTCCTGGTGGTGGACGTGGGCGGCGGCAGCACCGAGCTCGTCCGCGGCCGCAAAGACCGGGTGGAACACAAGGTGAGCCTGCCGGTTGGGTCCGTGCGGCTGTCGGAGCGGTACCTGCACACGGACCCGCCTGTGGAGGTGGAGGTGCAGGCGGCACGCCGCGAGGTAGCGGAGTGGGTGAGGCCGCACCGGGAGGCCCTGCGGGGTGTGCAGACCGCGGTGGGCGTGGGAGGCACCGCCACCTCCCTGGCCGCGGTGGACCTGAGCCTGGAGCCCTACGACCCGGACCGAGTGCACGGCCACCGGCTGTCCGCGGAGCGCGTGCGGGCGCTGGCCTGGGGCCTGTGCCGCATGCCGGTAGGGCTGCGCCGCACCGTACCCGGCCTGCTGCCCGAGCGCGCAGACGTCATCTGCGGCGGGGCCCTGGTCCTGCACACCGCCGTGGCGCTGCTCCAGCTGCGGGAACTGGTGGTGAGCGAAAGCGACCTGCTGTGGGGCGTGGTCCTGCACCTGTGAACTCGCCAAGCCCCGCGTCCGCGAAACCCGTTTTCACCGACACCCAGACGCCCCCGCCGTTGTGGTTTAGCATGGAGCCGTGCGGACGAAGCTAGGGCTGCTGTTGGTGTTGCTGGCGGCGGTGGCCGGCCTGCTGTGGTCGTTGGGCCTGGGGTTCCCGCGGCAGCCGGAGGCCGTGGATGCCGTACGCGTCCGGCGGGGGGACCTGGAGGTGACCCTGGCGGTGACGGGCGTGGTGGAGGCCAGGACGGTGGATCTGGCCTTCGACGTGCCGGGCCGCCTGCGGTGGGTGGTCGCGGAGGGCCAGCGGGTGGGAGCAGGCCAGCCGCTGGCGGCCCTGGACGTGGCAGAGCTGGTGCAGGACGCGGAGCAGGCGCGTTACGCCCAACGCGCCGCGGAGGAGGAAGCCCGCAGGCTGCGCTTGCAGGTCCGCGCGGCGCTAGAGGAAGCGCGCAGGGCGGAGGCGGCGGTGGAAGCGGCGCGCGCCCAGGTGCGGCAGGCGGAAGCAGGACTCGGTGCCGCCAGGGCGCGCCTGCGGGAGCTCGTTGCCCCTCCCCGGGAGGAGGACGTGCGGCAGGCGGAGGCGGCGGTGAGAGCCGCACGGGCGGCGTGGGAGCAGGCCCGGGAATCCCTGGCGGCCCAGGAACGGCTGTACCGGGAGGGCGCGGTGAGCCGGGCCCAGGTGGACGCCGCCCGAGCCCAGCACGAGGCCGCGTGGGCGCAGCTGCAGCAGGCGCAGGCGCAGCTGGACCGTCTACGGGCAGGCCCTTCCCCCGAGGCGGTGGCGGCCGCACGCGAGCAGGTGGAGCAGGCTGAGGCCGCGCGCCAGCTGGCCGCAGCACAGCTCCAGCAGGCCCGGGCCGGCCTTGCCGCCGCCCGCGCCGGGGTGCAGCAGGCGGAACGGCTGGCCGCCGCCGCAGAGGATCGGGCCGCGCAGGCGGCCGCGGCGCGTCGGGCGGCGGAGGCCCGTCGCAGCCGGGGCGTGTTGCGGGCGCCGTTTTCCGGCCAGGTGACCCGGGTGTACCTGCGGGGCGGCGCGTTCACCTCCCCGGGCCTGCCCGTCCTCACCCTGGCGGACAGCACCCGGTGGGTGACCGCGGAGGTGGAGGAGGCGGACGTGGGCAAGGTCCGGGTCGGCCAGCGGGCCAGGATCACCGCGGACGCGTACCCGAGCCTGGTGGTGCCCGGGCGGGTGGCGCGGGTGGCGGACCAGGTGGAAGTCAAGTTGGGCACCCGGGTGGTGCGGGTTCGGGTGGAGTTGGACTCGCCGGTGCCGTTGCGGGTGGGTACGGGCGTGGACGTGGACATCGTGGTGCGCACCGTGCCTGCCGCTTTGCTGGTGCCCCTGGAAGCGGTGGTCTCGGTGGCGGACGGGGCGACTCAGGTGTACGTGGTGCGGGACCACGTGGTGCGGGTCCAGCCGGTGCGCACGGGCGACCGCAACGAGGACCACGCGGCCGTGCTGGAGGGGCTGAGCGAAGGCGACCTGGTGGCCTTGGCGGAGCCCGGCAGGCTGCGGCACGGCCAGCGGGTGCGGGTGAGGTCGGTGCGGTGAGCCCGGTGGTGGAGCTCCGGGGCGTGACCAAGGTGTACCGCCTGGGGGCGGTGCAGGTGCGGGCGTTGCGGGGGGTGGAGTTGCAGATCCAGCGGGGCGAGTTCGTGGCCATCATGGGGCCCTCGGGATCCGGCAAGTCCACGCTGCTCAACATCGTGGGCTGTCTCGACCGCCCCACGGACGGTGCCTACCTCCTGGAAGGGCAGGACACGCGGCACCTCAGCGACGACGCCCTCAGCGAGGTGCGCAACCGCAAGGTGGGCTTCGTGTTCCAGACCTTCAACCTGCTGCCGAGGCTGACCGCGGTGCAGAACGTGGAGCTCCCGCTGGTGTACGCGGGGGTTCCCCGGTCCGAGCGCCGGCGCCGGGCGGAGGAGCTGCTGGCCCGGGTTGGGCTTGCGGACCGGCTGCACCACCGGCCCCGGGAGCTCTCGGGAGGCCAGCAGCAGCGGGTGGCGGTGGCGCGGGCGTTGGTCAACGACCCGGCCATCGTGCTGGCGGACGAGCCCACAGGCAACCTGGACAGCCGGTCCGGAGAGGAGGTCCTCGCCCTGTTCCAGGAGCTGAACGACGCCGGGGTGACCATCGCCATGGTCACCCACGACCGCGAGGTGGCCGAGCACGCGAAGCGGATCGTCACCTTGCGCGACGGCCGGGTGGTACGGGACGAGCCCGTGCGCTGTCCCGTGCGCGCCCGGGAGGTGATCCGCAGCATGCCGCAGGAGGGGCTGTAGGGTGGGCCTGCTGGAGGCATTGTGGGTCGCCCTGCAGGCGCTGCGCGGCAACCCACTGCGCTCGGTGCTCACCACCCTGGGAGTGGTGATCGGGGTGGCCGCGGTCATCACCCTGGTGTCCGTGGGGCAGGCGGCCCGCAGCCGCGTGGTGGGCGAGTTCGCCAGCCTGGGTCCGGACCTCCTCTGGGTGCTCCCGGGCAAGGCGGAGGAGGGACAGCAGTTCGCCACCCAGGAGGGAAGGTTCACCCTCACCCTGTCCGACGCAGAGGCCATCCAGCGGGAGGCGCGCGCGGTGGCCGGCGTCGCCCCGTGGCTGCAGACGTCCATCGAGGTGGCGGGCGGCGGCCGGCGGGAGGTGACCACGGTCATCGGCACCACGCCCAGCTACCTGGAGCTGCGGGCTCTGCGGGTGCACGTGGGCCGGTTCCTGTCGGAGGCCGACGAGCAGCGCCGAAAGCGGGTAGTCGTCCTGGGACCTGCGCTGGCCCGGCAGCTGTTCCGGTCTCTCGAGCAGGCGGTGGGACGCCAGGTGGTGGTCAACGGCCGCGCCTTCCAGGTGGTGGGGGTGCTCCACCCGCAGGGTCAGGTGCTCGGAGTGGACCTCGACGACCGGGCCTACATCCCGTTCCGCACCGCACAGCAGCTGTTCTCGGTGAACTACGCCTCCTTCCTCTTCGTGCGGGCACAGGACACCGCGTCCGTGCTCCGGGCCCAGCGGGAGGTGGAGCGGGTCCTGCGGCGGGAGCACGGCGAGGAGGACTTCACCGTCCTCACCCAGAGCCAGTTCCTTGGCGCCCTGGACGCCATCCTGAGGGTGCTCACTGTGGCCCTGACCTCCATCGCCGCGGTGTCCCTGGTGGTGGGCGGGATCGGCATCATGAACATCATGCTGGTGTCCGTCACCGAGCGCACCCGGGAGATCGGGATCCGCAAAGCGGTGGGCGCCAAGCGGTGGGACATCCTGGCCCAGTTCCTGGTGGAGGCGGTGGCCATCAGCCTGGTCGGCGGGGTCCTGGGCATGGGGGTGGGTCTGGGGGCCTCCTGGGCCATCTCCGCCAGGCTGCTAGACCAACCCCCTAGCGCCGGGGCGGTGGTGCCCGTGGTGGTCCTGGCCTTCAGCTTCTCGGTCCTGGTGGGCGTGGCCTTCGGAGTGTACCCCGCCTGGCGGGCGGCCCGCCTGGACCCCATCGAGGCGCTGCGGTACGAATAGCGGGGATTTGACCGCGCGGGTGCAGCCGCTATACTAAGTCTTGGCGACGCGGGGTGGAGCAGCCAGGTAGCTCGCCGGGCTCATAACCCGGAGGTCGCAGGTTCAAATCCTGCCCCCGCTACCAAACTGCCGGGCTGTCGGGCCGGCGTCTCGGGCACGCCGCCTCACCACTCCGACATCCCCTGCTCGGAGAACCTTCTCTGGAGAACCCTCTCTATGGGAGCCAGGTGTCCAGTACAACGACCCAGTATGCCATTCCTCCCGAACGTCCGAGCGTGACACTTTGACCACGTACAGGACCCGACGTCACGACGCGGACAAAGCATGGCACCGTTGTTGCTCCATGGGTGGGCGTATGCCGTACCGCCGCCCCGGGTTCTGGCTGGGGGAGGCAGGCCCCGGCGTGGCCGCAGGCCCCCTGGGCCGCCTGTTCCTAGCACCGCCGCCTAGTTCTCCCCAAGACCGCCATGACCCGTGGGCCCGGTCTGAGCCCCTGGCCGAGGAGCCCCAGGGGCCCACCGTCCTGGTGGTAGACGACGAGGAGGCCCTCTGCCACCTGATCCGGGACGCCCTGGCACGCCGGGGTTACCGGGTCCTGGTGGCCACCAGC
>JANXBY010000025.1 GCA_025060455.1 Armatimonadota bacterium | reverse complement strand
ACCGCGAAGGCCACGAGGTACCCTCCGGCCCCCGCCGTGAGCAGCCTGACCGCGAACGGTCTCCGGTTACCGGACACCTACAGACCTAACAGAACGCCGTCCCTGTCGCAACGGCGCCAGCCGACGCCTGGCCGGTCGCGCTGCCTCCCGCACCGTCATCTACCCCGACGCTCGTTTCGCGGGCAGCCGCGGGATTCCTGCTGCCCCGGACGTGGGGAGTCCCGACGCGCTGCTCTGTCCCGCAGACCGGGGCCCTAGCGCGGAACACCCCGCGGCCTTGGAGCCTGCCTGCCGTCGTCCCGGCCCGCGCACGGCGGGGCCGGCGTTTCACCGGTCCTCCGCGTGCGGACCCGGGGGACCGTTCCGGTCTTCCATCCGGCCCACAAGTGGCGGCCGCTTACCCTTGGCGGGCCTGGCGGATCGTCGGGTGGCCCCTCAGCCGGCCGACGAGCTCGGCCACCACCTCGTAGCGCCCGAAGGAGGGCATCAGGTACACACCGTGCACCCGGTCTGCGATGGCGTCCAGCAGCTCCGCCGCCATCCGCAGGCCCTCCTCCCTGCCCCGGTTTCCGGCCTCCGCCATCCTCCGTCGGACCCACTCCGGAATGTGGATGCCCGGGACCTCGTGGTGGAGGAACTCGGCGTGCCGGCTGGACTGCAAGGGCAGCACGCCCACCAGCATGGGCCGCGGCGGTGAGCCGGCCCGGCGCAGGTAGTGGTCCAGGGTCTCCGGCTCGAAAATGGGCTGGGTCATGATGAAGTCCGCACCCGCCTCCACCTTCTGGTCCAGCCTGCGCAACTCGCGGTCCAGAGTTTCCGGGTGCATGTCAAACGCCACGCCCACGCAGAAGGAGGTGGGTTGCCCCACGGGCTTGCCCGCCAGGTCCACGCCCTCGTTCAGCCGCTTCAGGATGCGCACCAGTCCCACGGAGTCGGTGTCGTACACCGCGGTGGCCGCGGGGTAGTCGCCGGCCCGCGGCGGGTCTCCCGTCAGGGCCAGCACGTTGCGGACCCCCAGGGCGTGCAGCCCGATCAGGTCCGCCTGCAAGGCCATCAGGTTCCGATCGCGCGTGGTGAAGTGGATGATGGTCTCGATCCCCACCTGCTGCTGCACCAGCACGCACAGGGCAGCGGCACTCATGCGCACCCGGCCCAGGGGGCTGTCGCCCACGTTCACTGCGTCGGCCCCGCGCTCCTTCACCAGCTGGGCCCCGAGCAGGTCCTTGGTGGGGTCGGTGCCCTTGGGTGGATCCACCTCCACGCTGATCACGAACTGCCGGCCGAGCTTGCGGCTGAGCTCCGTGCCGCCTGCGGGCGGTGGAGGAGGCTGGGGGCGCTTCGGCAGCGTCACCACCACCCGCGGCTCAGCTGGAGGCCGCAGGTCGCGGACCGCCTGGGCCACCGCGGCGATGTGTTCCGGGGTGGTCCCGCAGCAGCCGCCCACCACCCGGGCCCCCAGCTCCACCATCCGCCGGGCGTGCTCCGCGAAGTACCGGGGCGGGGTGGAGTACACGTACCGGCCCTCCACGCGGGCGGGGTAGCCGGCGTTGGGCATGGCGGTTACCGGGACGGTGGCCACCCGGACCATCTCCGCTACCACGTCCACCATCGGTAGGGGGCCCACGCTGCAGTTGGCGCCCAACGCGGCCACGCCCAGCGGCTCCAGGGCCCGGACCACTTCTGACGGCGTGTGGCCGCGCAAGGTCCTCCCCTCCTCGTCGAAGGTCATCTGGGCCACCACGGGCAGGTCGGCCGCGTCCTGGGCCGCCCGCACGGCCACGCACAGCTCGTCCAGGTCTGAAAAGGTCTCCAGGAGGATGAGGTCTACCCCGCCCTCTACGAGCGCCTCCACCTGTTCCCGGAACGCCTCGTACGCCTCCTCCGGGGTCACGATCCCGAAGGGCTTGAGGGGCTTTCCCAGAGGGCCCACGGAGCCCGCGATGAACACCGGAACGCCGGCCACGTCCCGCGCCTCCTTGGCCAGCTTGGCGCCGGCGCGGTTGAGCTCCCGCACGCGGTCCCCGAGGCCTCTGGCACCCAGTTTGATCCGATTTCCGCCGAAGGTGTTGGTCTCGATGAGCTCTGCACCCGCCCGCACGTACTCCACGTGGACCGCCACCACGAGGTCGCGGTCCGTGATGTTCACCAGCTCGAAGGGCCGGTCGAATGGAACCCCGCGGGCGTACAGCATGGTCCCCATGGCGCCGTCTGCCACCAGGACCCCGCGCCGCAGGCGTTCCGCGAACGGACTCACCGGCCCACCTCCGCCTCCACACCCCAATCCACCCGTCCGACTTCCGGGAACTGTGCCAGCGCCTCTTCCAGCGTGCGCTGGATCCGCGTCAGGGCCTCCCGCGTGGTTCCCTCCGCCCGCACCACCAGCACAGGCTGGGTGTTGCTGGCCCGCACCAGCCCCCACCCGTCGGAGAACAGGACCCTTGCTCCGTCCACGTCCACCACCTCGTACCGCTCCTTGAACTGTCGGACCAGCTGCTCCACCACCGCGAACTTGCGGTCGTCCGGGCACGGCACCCGGACCTCGGGGGTGGCATGGTAGCGTGGCACGTCCGCCAGCAGCTGCGAGAGGGGACGGTCGGCGTGCGACAGGATGCGCAGCAGCCGTGCGGCGGCGTACACCGCGTCGTCGAACCCGTACCACTCGTCCGCGAAGAACATGTGGCCGGACATCTCGCCGGTGAACACCGCCCCGATCTCCTTCATCTTCGCCTTGATGAGGGAGTGCCCGGTCCGGTAGAAGAACGGCCGGCCTCCCAGCCGCCGGATCTCGTCCACGAGGGCCTGGGAGCACTTTACCTCCACGATGGCCTGGGCGCCCGGGTACCTGGGGAGGATCTCCCGCCAGAACAGGATCATCAGCTCGTCACCCCACACGATGCGTCCGCGGTCGTCCACCACCCCGATGCGGTCACCGTCGCCGTCAAAGCCGACTCCCACGTCGGCTCCCTCCGCCACCACGGCGCGGACGAGGTCCTGCAGGTTTTTGGGGTCCACGGGGTCTGGGTGGTGGTGCGGGAAGGTGGCGTCGCTTTCGCAGTACAGCTCCACCACGTCCACGCCCAGGTCGCGCAGCACCGCGGGCGCCACCACGCTGGCGGTGCCGTTGCCGCAGTCCACCACCACCCGTAGCCTCCGCGGCCCCAGCTTCACCCTCTCGCGGACCGCGGACCGGTACGCGGGCACGACGTCTACCTGCTGCACTTTGCCGGGCCCACCCACGCGGACTCCTGCCTCCGCCAGCCGTCGCACTTCCTGGATCTGCTCCCCATACAGGGTCCCGAAGCCGTGAGCCAGCTTGAACCCGTTGTACTCCGGAGGGTTGTGGCTGGCGGTCACCATCACCCCGCCGTCGATCCCCAGGTGCACCCGGGCGAAGTAGAACACCGGGGTGGTCACCAGCCCCACGTCGGTGACCTCGCAGCCGGACTCTACCAACGCGTCGACCACGGCGCGGTGCAGGGCCGGTGAGGATAGCCGGTTGTCGTGGCCCACCACCACCGGGAGGGGCCCTTCCCCGACTTCGCGGCGGAGGTAGGCTGCGAAGGCCCGTGCCACGCGGGCGGCCACATCGGGGGTCAGATCCTGGCCGAAAACACCCCGGATGTCGTACTCACGGAAGATCGCCCCCGGTACCATGGTCAAGCCCTCCGCCGCCGTACCATTGTATCCTGTCCCTACGGCTCGGGTTCCGGGACCGACTCCCGCACGCGCGGCGACGGCACCACGTTCACGGTGACCCAGAACTGGCCCTGGGGCACCCGGTACACCAGGGACACGTCCACGCAGTCGCACCGCCGGCCCACCCGCAGCTCCAGCTCTTCGAAGCGAGAGGCGGTGAGGTTGTACTTGGCGAAGGTCCTCAGCCGCCAGCCTTCTGCCGGGCGTGCCTCCACAGTGGCCAGGAGCCTGAAGTGCCGGGGGGTCGAGTCGTACTGCAGCCCCAGGTCCCAGCTCCAACCCTCGCCCGCGCGCCGGTGCCCGAGGGTAACCGCCGACTGGCGGGTGGGCGCGTCGAACAGGAACGGCGTGGACCCGTACGCCTCCGTCCACGCGTACGACAGGTAGGCGGCGGAGCGCGCGTCCAGCTGAAAGTCCAGGGAGATCCAAAGGTTGGGCACCAGCAGCGTACGGTCTCGGTACACACTGTACGCGAAGGACACGGACGCACCCGCGGACCACGGACCTCCCAGCCGGAGCCACATCGGGCTCAGAGCCAGGGAAGCGGCCAGCTTCGGGCTTTCGGCGCCGGTGGCGCGCTCCCGGTACTGCCCGAGCAGTACCGAGCCGGACAGGGTGGCCTCAGGACCCAGCCGCCAGGCAGGAGGTGAGTAGCGAACTTCCGCCGCCTCCACGGCCCGGCCCTCAGAGTCGCGCACCGTGCCTACCGTCAGCTCTACCGCGCCCCCGGCCGTGGAAGCCCGGAGGGTGTTGCGGAGCTCGAACCCAGAGGCGGTGCTGTAGCGCCCGTACGCCTCCGCCTCCACATCACCCAGGCGGTATGGGTACCTGAGGGCGACCCAGTAGCCGGACAGGTTGTCGTAGCCGACCTGCGGGGAGGGGAACTGCCGCCTGGCCCTCTCCGGGTCGATACGGACTTCGTACCGCGGCAGCGTCAGCACGCGTGTGCCGGCGACCCAAAGGGTGGCGTCCTCCGCCACCAAGCGGTCGGCCCAGAACACCACCACCCGCCGCGCAGTGACGTGGAACAAGGGCGAAGCGGGGTCGCAGAACGTAGCCGCAGCGTCGGTAGCCACCGCCCGCCGAGGGTCCAGCCGCGCTTCCTGGGCCTGCAGGTACGCGGCCTCCGCCAGCACCCGCACTTCGGTGGCCACCGCCTCCTCGGTGTCCAGCCTGTACCGGACCTCTGCGGCCACGAGCCGCTGGTCCCCGCGCACCAGGCGGACGTCCCCGCGCAGGAGTACCTCCCGGCGGCTGAGGTCCGCGAACGCGTACTCCGCGGACGCCCGCACGTCCCGGTAGGTAAGGCGCACCCGGCCCGTGGCCTCCACCGTCCGGGCCACGGTGTCGTACGCAACCCGCTCTGCCTCCAGCACCAGCGGCGCAGGCTGCGCCCACAGGGCACGTGGGCCGGCCAGCAGGAGGGATGCGGCGACGAGGGCGACCGGCACCCGCACGCGTCCCAGTATAGGGGGTCCGGCGGCTCGGGTCCGGGGCTGGCCGGTACCTGCACGCCCCAGAAGCCTCACGAGACGTCCCGGGAAGCCGCCGCGGCGGCGCTGACGCCTATAATGGCCCCGTGGAACTCATGCTGGTGTCCAACGGCCCCGGAGAGCTCAGTGGGTGGGTGTTCCCGCTGGCCCGGGCCCTGAGGAAGCTAGAAGGGAAGGCGTCCCTGTCCCTGGCGCTACCGCCCTGCCAGTACGCCACCGGCAGAGAGAAGGAGGTGGCGGAGACGTCGGGGCTGTTTGACCGGGTTTACGGTCCGGCGGACGTGGTGCGAATGGTCCTCGCGGGCCCGCGGCCGCGGAGCCGCTGCGTGGTGCACGTGGGCGGCGACCTGTGGTACGCGGCCCGGCTGAGCCGTCGGGCGAGATGCCCGGCCCTGGCGTACGTGGAGCGGGACCTGGTGGCCCGCCGGCACGCGGCGTTCGCCCGCATTACCACCCACACAGAGGCCCTCTCCCGGCGGCTGGTCGAAAAGGGGGTGCCGCCGCAGAAGGTACGGACGGTGGGGGATCTGCGGGCGGACGCGGTGGAACCGGTGGAGCCTGCGCCAGAGTCCGAGCGGACGGTGCTGCTGCTGCTTCCCGGCTCCAGGCTGCGCATTTTCCGCGACCTGTCGCCCCTCATGTTGGAGGTTGGCCGACTGGTGCGGCGGCAGCGGCCGGCGGTGGAGCTGGCCCTCGTGCCCTCCCCCTTCCTACCGGAAGGCGCTGTCCGGGCCGCTGTGCGCGGCCACGAGGTGTCGGTGGCCTGGGCCGCGGACCAGCGCCGGTCGGTGCTCCGCAGGACCGCCCTGGCCTTGACTCTCCCCGGCACGTCCAACGTCGAGCTGGCTATGGTGGGCGTGCCCATGCTGGTGTGGCTGCCGCTGTACGACCCTTCCCGGGTGCCGCTGGAGGGGCTCGTGGAGTGGCTGGCGCGGGTCCCTGGGGTGGGCAGAGCGCTGAAGGCGTGGGCGGTGCGGCGCGGGCTGCGGCAGCTCCGGTACGTGAGCCCGGTCAACGCCCTGCTGGGAGAAGAGGTGGTGGAGGAGGAAGTTAGCCGGGCCGCGCCGGCGGAGGTGGCCTCCCGGGTCGTGCGGCTGCTGGAAGACCAGGAGCGGCTGCGCTGGATCCGCCACCAGCTGCAGGAGCGCTTCCAGCACACCCGCGGCGCGTCTGAGCGGCTGGCCTCGGCGGTGCTGGAGCTGGCGTCGTGAAGGTCCCGCCGTTGCTGCTTGAGATCATCCGGCCCCACAGGGGGCTGCTGGCCGCGGCGGTGGCGTGCGTGCTCGCGGCCACCGCGGCGGGCCTGAGCGTGCCGTTGCTGTTCCGGGACCTGGTGGACCGCATCGCCGCCACGGGGGACCTACGGCTCCTGCGGCAACTGGCCCTGGTGGGTCTCGGGGTGTTTTTCCTCCGGTCGGTGTTCCTGTACGGTCAGATCCACCTGAACTTCACGTTCGCGCACCGGGCCACAGCAGACCTTCGCGAGCACCTGTTCGCCCGCGTCCTGCGCTGGCCGGTGGAGCACCTGGGCGGGTGGCATAGCGCCGAGGTGATGTCCCGGGCGCTGCAGGACACGCAGCTGGTGCACACCCACCTCCTGGTGGGATTGGTGGACTTCGTGGCGACCGCGGTCACCCTCCTGGGCACGGTGGTCATGCTGTTCGTGCTGGACTGGCGGCTGGCCACGGCCACCTTCGCCATCCTCCCGGGGACCGCACTCCTGGCGCGGCACTTCGGCGCGCAGATCCAGCACAGCTCCGCCCTGGCCCAGCAGCGGGTGGCGGAGCTGGCGGCGAGGGTTCGCGACGTCATCGCGGGCGCCCGCGTGGTGCGCGCGTTCGTGCAGGAGCGCCGGGAGGAGAGGCGGTTCTCGTCCGAAAACCGGCGCCTGCTGGGAGAGCAGCTCCGCATCGGCCGGCTGGTGGCGCTGGAAGTGGCGGCCATGAGCTTGGCCACCGCGGCGGGCCTGATCGTGTTCTTGTGGGTGGGCGGGCAGCTGGTGGCCGGCGGCCTGATGACGGCCGGCGAACTGGTGGCGTTCATCGCGTACGTGGCCATGGCCATCGAACCGGGCATCAGCCTCACGCGCCTGTACAGCCACGCCAAGCAGGCGGCGGCGGCGCTGGAACGGGTGGACGAGATCCTCCGGGTGCCGGTGGTCTCGGAGCCCACGGGCGCCCGGGACCTCACAGGTCCCCTGGGCGAGGTGGCGTACGAGGACGTGTGGTTGGCGTACGAGCCGGGGCGGTGGGCGCTCAGAGGGGTCCACCTGCGCATCCGGCCCGGGGAGCACGTGGCCCTGGTGGGGCCCAGCGGTGCGGGGAAAAGCTCCCTGGTCAACCTCCTGCTGCGCTTCTACGATCCCACGCGGGGGCGCCTGACCGTGGGTGGGGTGGACGTGCGGGAGATCCGCACGGAGTCCCTGCGCCGTCGGATCGCGTACGTGCCGCAGGAGACGGTGCTGTTCGCGGGCACCGTGCGGGACAACATCGCCTACGGACGGCCGGAAGCCTCCCTGGACGAGGTGGTGCGGGCCGCGGTGGCGGCCAACGCGGACGGGTTCATCCGCCAGCTGCCCCGCGGGTACGACACCCCCCTGGACGAGGCCGGGCTAACCCTGTCCGGAGGACAGCGGCAGCGCATCGCCATCGCCCGGGCGCTGCTCACGGACCCGGAGCTCATCGTGCTGGACGAGGCCACCTCTTCCCTGGACACCGAGTCCGAAGCGCTGGTGCAGGAGGCGATCGAGCGGCTGATGGCCGGCCGGACCGCCCTGGTGATCGCACATCGGCTGAGCACCGTCCGGCGCGCCCACCGCATCGTGGTGCTGGCCGAGGGGCGGGTGGTGCAGGAGGGGACCTACGACACGCTGATGGCCTCCGGCGGGCTGTTCCGCGCGCTGGCCGAGGGCCAGCTGTTGCCCGAGGCGGCCGCGGGGACGGCGCGGGGGTGAACCGGTTGCGGCTGTCGGTCGTCGTCCCCACTTACAACCGTGCCAGGGTGCTGCGGGTGTGCCTGGCCTCGTTGGCCGCACAGACGCTGCCCCGGGAGGAGTTCGAGGTCCTCGTGGTGGACGATGGGTCCACCGACGACACCGAGTCGGTGGTGCGCGCCTTCGAGGGCGCGCTGGTGGTACGCTACCTGCGGCAGCCCTCGAACTGCGGACAGGCCGCGGCCCGCAACCGCGGGATCCACGAGGCCACCGGTGAGGTGGTGGTGTTCGTGGACAGCGACGTGTTCCCCACGCCGGGGTTTCTCGCAGCCCACCAGGCCATCCACCTAGGCCGGCAGCGCGTGGTGGGCCGGGGGCCGTTGCTGCTCACCGCCCACCTGGACGACCCCTTCCGCAGGCCGCCGCTGCTGCTGGATCCCTCTCCCGCCTTCCTGGATACCGCGAACAGCTCGGTGTGCCGGAAGCACCTGCTGGCGGTGGGCGGGTTTGACGAAGAGTTCCGCCACTACGGGTGGGAGGACGTGGACCTGGGGCTCCGGCTGCGCCGGCTCGGCCTGCGGCGGGTGTTCCACCGCGGTGCCCTCGCCTACCACTACCAGCCGCCCGCCACGCCTGAGGCGGTGCCGGAGCTCCTGCGGAAAGAGGCGGAGCGGGCGCGCACCGCGGTGCAGCTCCTCCGCAAGCACCCGGGACTTCTCACCCGGTTCCTCACGCAGCTGACCCCGCTGCACGCGGCCGCCTCCCTGCTCCTGACGGGCGCGGGAGCGGTCAACGAGCGTAACCTGTCCGGGCTGCTGCGCCGGCTCCCCAGCGGGCGCCTGGCCCACCTGCTCCTGCGGCTGGCGCTGAACCGCTACTACGTACGGTCCCTGTGGCGCGAGTGGAAGCTTTCCCGCCGCACCGCGTAGCCCGGCCTGCCCGCGCGCCTTCGGGCCCGCAGGTGCGGGCGTTCCTCCTCTGTGCCACCGCGGCCCTGCTGCCCGTGGGGTACGTGCTGGCCGCGGGTGTACCCCTCTTGCTGGCGTGGGTGTGGGAAAACGCGACCCGGCGGCGCTGGCCGTGGGAACCAAGCCCCGTGGACCGTCCGTTGCTGGTGTGGGTGGTGGTGGTCGCGGCCAGCGCCGCGCTTTCGCCGCACCCCGACCTGGCGCTTCCCAACGGGGTGCTGTTGGCCCTGGGGCCCGTGGCCGCGTTCGCGCCAGCCCTGCGGACCCTGAAGGAGCGGCCGGGCTTGTTGCGGCACCTGTGTGCCGCGTGGGCTGCAGGCGGTGTGGTTGCAGGGGCGTGGGTGGTGTGGCGATACGCGCACGCCGGCGGGTCCGGACGGGGCGACCTCCCCGAACTGGGGTGGAATGCCGCGGGTACCGTCCTCGTCGCCGCGTCCCTGTTAGCCCTCGGGCTCCTGCTGGCTGCAGGGCCCCGTTGGCGCGCGCTCGTGGCCGCCGCGCAGGTGCCGGTGCTCGCAGGCCTCCTGGCCACCCTGAGCCGCGGGGCATGGCTGGGCTGGGTTGTGGGTGTGGTCTGCGCCACCCTGCTCACGGGCCCCGTGGGTAGACGGCTGCGTTGGGCTGGCCTGGGACTGTCCCTGGCCGCCGTGCTGGCTGTGGCGGCAGTCCCGCAGGCCCGCGCCCGGGCCCTGAGCGTGGTGGACCTCCACGCGCACCAGGATCGGGTGCTCCTGTGGAAGGCAGCCCTCCGCATGGTGGCGGACCACCCCTGGGTCGGGGTAGGGTTCGGGGCGTTCGTGCGTGAGTACCCGAACTACCGGCTACCCGGCGACCCCAACACCACTCCCCCTTTCGCGCACAACCTGCCCCTGAGCTTGGCGGTGGAGACCGGGGTGCCGGGCCTTGTGGCATTCCTGGTGTTCCTCGTCCGTCTCATGCAACTGGGGCTGAAGGGGGTCCTCCGTGGGCCGCCCGAGCTGCGGGCGTTGCGCGCCGCCGCGGCCGGGGCCATGGTGGGGATCCTCGCTCACCAACTGGTGGACGGCACGCTGCAGTCCTTTCACCTGGGCTTTGCGTTCTGGCTGCTGGCCGGCGGCCTGCTGGCGCCGTACGGTACGCGAAGTTCGGAGGTCGAAGGTTGATCCGGATCACGGTGGTGATCCCCGCCTACAACGCTGCGGCGGTGGTGGGAAAGTGCCTGCAGTGCCTCGCCCATCAGGACTACCCCAGGGAGCTGTACGAGGTGGTGGTGGTGGACGACGGATCCACGGACGACACACCCGGGGTGGTGCGCAGAAGCTCCGCCACGCTCCCCATCTCCGTCCGGTACCACCGTCAGGAGAACGCGGGGCTCGCCGCAGCCCGCAACGCGGGTGCACGGCTTGCGCGGCACCCCGTGGTACTCTTCCTCGACCCGGACATGTGGGCGGAGCCGCAGCTGCTGCGTGCCCACGCCGGACACTACGGCTCGCGCGCCCGGGTCGCGGTCCAGGGCAGGCGGCTGCTGCACCCCGAAGCCAAGGTCAGCCCGTTCATGCAGAGCAAAGAGCTGCTGCCGGACCTCACCCGACGCCGGCGGGTGAACCTGTCCCCGTACCACACGGTGATGAGCAACTTCTCCCTGCGCGCGGAGGACCTTTGGGCGGTCGGTGGGTTCGACGAACGCTTCCGGGGGTACGGGTGGGAGGACATCGAGATGGGGATCCGGTTGCATCGGGCGGGCGTGGAGCTGCACTGGGAGCCGGAGGCGTTCGCCTGGCACCACCACGTGGAGTCCCTGGAGGAGCGACTGCGGAAGGCCCGGGAAGCGGGCGCCAACGCCGTCTACTTCTGGCGCAAGCACGGTAAGGACCCACGTCTGGGCCTGTTCCTGGAGATCCACCCGGTCCTCCTGCCGGTGAAGTGGCTGGTGTACCGCAGCGGGCTGCTGGCTTGGCCCATGCGGGCCCTGCTGCGGGTCGCCGAGCCCCGGGCCGCCCAAGGACGGGGCCTGCGCCGCGGTGGTTGGCTGTTGCTAGCCAGCGAGGCATACAACTACTTGGTGCAGGAGGCGTACTACCAGGGGGTGTGGAGCGCCCTGCACAACCCTCCCCAACCAGGCGGCACACCGTCCGAGCGGGCTGCGGGATTCTAAAGTGGTCGGCATCAGCGTGGTGGTCCCCGTCTTCAACCGCGCGGACGTCCTACGCGTCACGCTGGAGCACCTGTGCCGTCAGGATTACCCACACGATTCCTTCGAAGTAGTGGTGGCCGACGACGGGTCGGCGGAGCCCGTCGCTCAGGTGGTAGACGAGTTCACGGGCCGGCTGGCCGTGCGCTACGTGCGACAGCCGAACAGGGGTCGGGCGGCGGCCTGCAACCTGGGCGCACGCCACGCACGGCACGAGGTACTCCTGATCTTAGACTCCGACATCTGGGCAGGGCCCGACACACTGGCAGCCCACGCGGGCCACCACGCCGCGGGCGACCGGGTGGGTGTGGCCACGCTGTCGCAGTACCATCCGAGCACCCGGGTCAATCCGTTCATGGAGGTCAAGGGGCTGTTCCCAGATCTCACGCGCCGGCAGCCCCAGGATCTGTCGCCCCTGCACGCCATCATGCAGTGTTTCTCCGTGCGGGCCCGGGACTTGTGGGCGGTGGGCGGGTTTGACGAGGGCTTCCGCACCTACGGCTGGGAGGATTTCGAGCTCGCCTGGCGGCTGCGGGCCAGCGGGGTGCGGCTGCGCCTGGAGCCGCGGCCGCGGGTGTGGCACTATCACGTAGAGACCCTGGAGTCCGCCCGCGCCAAACAGCGCCAGGCTGGAGCCGGCGCGGTGTACTTCTGGAAGAAGCACGGGAGTCCGTGGGGCCTGGGCTTCTTCCTGGAGGTGCACCCGTTGCTGCTCCCGTTGAAGTGGTTGGTCTACCGCACGTCCCTGTTCGCCCCCGCCCTGCGCCGCCTGTGCCGGGTTGCCGAAGCCCGCCTGGAACTAGCGCGGGGCCGACAGCGCAGGTTTTGGCTCCTGGTGGCGCACGAGTGCTACGTGGAGCTCCTCTGGCACGCGTACTACGAAGGCGTGTGGGAGGCGCTGCGGTCCGGACGCCATGGGCCCGGGGCTGGGGAGGACTAGGGGTGCGCGTGCTGCTGGTGTCCAACGGCTACGGGGAGGACCTCATGGGCGCCGTCCTCGGACGGGCGCTGCGGGACCGGGGTGCGGAGGTGGCGGCCTACCCTCTCGTCGGCACCGGCCACGCGTACGCGGCCGAGGCGATTCCCACCCTGGATCCCAGGCGGACGCTGCCCACCGCGGGTTTCGGCTTCCGCACCGGGGTGCGTGCGGCCTGGCAGGACCTGCGGGCGGGCTGGCTGTCTCTCACGGTGGCCCAGCGCAGAACCCTGCGGGCGCAGCGGGGTCGCTGCGACCTCGTGGTGGCGGTGGGCGACGTGTTCTGCCTGTGGATGGCATCCGCGGCAGGCCCCCGCGGCGTGGTCTACGTGCCCACGGCCAAGTCCGAGTACAACGACCCCCACCGCCTTTTCGAACTGGCCCTGGTGCGGAGGCTGGCACGGTTGTCGTTCCCTCGAGACCAGCTGACCACGGATCGGTTCCGGGGGGCGGGGCTCGCCGCCGAGTTCGTGGGCAACCTTATGATGGACTGCCTCGAGTTTTCCGGGGACACCTTCGACCTTCCGCCGGACGTCCCCACGATCCTCCTGCTGCCCGGAAGCCGTTCAGACGCGCCGCACAACTTCGCCTCCCTCTGTCGGACAGCCCAGGCTGTGGCTTGCCAGCGCCCGGAGGTGTGCTTCCTGGTGGCGCTCTCCCCCACCGTGGACGTCGCAGCCCTGGCGCGCGCGTCAGGCGCGACGGTAGACGGGCAGTGGCTGGGCTTCCCCGGGATGCGGGTGCGCTGGACCCGGAAGTTCGCAGACGCGCTGGCCCGGGCCTGGGTGGTCGTGGGGATGGCGGGGACCGCCCACGAGCAGGCCGCGGGCCTCGGAAAGCCCGTGGTGGCCTACCCAGGCGGAGGGGTGCAGTTCACCGCGAAGTTCCTCCACATGCAGGCCCGGCTGCTATCGGACGCCCTCGTGCCCGTCCGGGCACCGGAGCAGGCCGCAGAGTGGGTGCTGAGGCTCATCGACGACCCGGAGGAACGCCGCCGCCGTGGCCGCGTGGGGCAGGAGCGCATGGGCCCTCCGGGGGCTGCCTCCCGCATGGCCGACCGGCTGCTGGCGAGGGGCGGACGGTAGGATTTTCCGCCCGGGAGTCCAAACGTTTACGACAGGACGTCCTGCCGGGGGCGGGGTCGGTGCGCGGGTTCGATTCGGTGCCGGAGGCAGGGCCCGCTGGGGACGCCCTGGGTTCCCTGCTGTGGAACTACGCGGAGTTCGACACCCCGGAGGAGGTAGACGCCCTCTTCCGGGCGCAGCGCAGGCTGAGCGTAAGCCACGCGCTGCTGTTCTTCGGCGGCACCCTTCTGTTGCCCGTGGTCCAGGCGGTGTGGCCCGCGTGGACCACCAGCGCGGTGTGGGGCGGGCTCACCCCCGCTTTCATCACCGCCACCCTCCTGTATCCCCTTTTCTGCATCGTGCTGGCGGCCTCCTACACCATGCGGGCCAACCGCCTGGACGAAGACCTCCTGGGACGCACCGTGTGGAGGGAGGACACGTGGGAGGCCCCGTGGGTGGGATCCGGGGGAGAGCGGTAGCCGCATGCCGGGCGAGCGACCTCGGTACTGCGACGGACGGGCGCGACCTCGGGGGTGACGCCGGTGCAGGCTGCCGCGCTTGCCACCACCCTCTTCGTCCTGGTGGCGGCCCTGGTGGTGTCCTGGCTGGTGCGCCGCCAGACCCGCACCACGGTGGAGTTCTACCTCGCCGGAAGGACGGTCAGCGCATTCCTCAACGCGTCCGCGGTGTGTGGAGACTACTTCAGCGCGGCGTCGTTCCTCGGGGTGGCGGGCGCGGTCTACGCCTCGGGCTTGGACGGGGTGTGGTTCGGGGTGGGGTTCGCGGGTGGGTTTGTGCCCCTGCTGCTGTTCACCGCCTCCCCTCTGCGCCGGTTCGGGGAGTACACCCTGCCCGACTACTTCGCCGCGCGGTTCGAGTCGGGCGGCATCCGGCTGGTAGCGGTGGCCATGGTCCAGCTCATCGTGCTGTTCTACCTAGCCCCTCAGATGGTGGGAGCCGGGACCGTGTGGGAGTTGCTGGTGGGCGAGGGGCTTCTGGGACTGGGCCCGTACGCCACGGGGGTGGTGCTCACCGCGGCGGCCATGGCTGTGTTCAGCACCCTCGGAGGCATGCGCGGGATGACGTGGAACCAGGCCGTCCAGTTCTGGATGATGACCTCCGCCATAGCGCTGGTGGTGGCGTTCGCGTTCGCCGCGGGCTTCAGCTACACGCGGGCGCTGCGGGACCTGAGCCAGGGCCCCCTGGTCAACCCCGAGCGCTGGCGGGTGGCCGACCTGCTGCGGCCCGACCCGACCGGCCGGAGGCCCGCGGACCTCGCGCGGGCGGTAACGAGCGACGCATACTGGCAACAGCACGTGGAGCCCCGGCTGCAGGACCCGCAGGCGGAGGTGGTGGTGCTGATGCCCCAGCGGAGCAAGCTGCGGCCCGGCCCCGCGGTGTACAACCAGCCCGGCCACCTGTACTCCCCCTGGGACCACGCCTCCCTTTTGCTTACCCTGGTGCTCGGGACCGCGGGGCTCCCTCACGTGGTCATGCGTTTCTACACCAACCCCACCGGCGCGCTGGCGCGGCGGAGCACGGTGTACGTGGTCCTGCTCACCAGCGTGTTTTACTGGCTGGCCACCGCGGCGGGGGTGGCGGGGCGCGCCCTCACGCCTCAGGTAGGAGAGGAGGCGGTGGCGCTGCCCGTACAGGTGGTGGAGGGGCTTCTCACCCACCCGGATCAGGTGCTGCCGTTCCTGGCCCAGACCCTGGGCGGCGACCTGCTGCTGGGATACGTGGCCGCCGGTGCGTTCGCCGCCATGTTTTCCACCATCGGCGGGCTGCTCCTGGCGTCCGCCGCCTCGTGGGGTCACGACGTGTTCGAGCAGTTCCTGCGCCCGGAAGCGCCGGAACGCCTGCGGGTCCTGGTGGCGAAGCTGGCGGTGGTGCTGATGGCGGTGGTGGCCATGGCCATCGGTCTGGCATTCCCCCGGGTGGCGTTCCTGCGGGCGTTCCCCGCGGTGATCGCCCTCATGGTCAGCTGGGCGTTCGCCATCTCCGCCAGCGGGCTGGTGCCCGTGCTACTGCTGAGCCTGTGGTGGAAAGGCGTCACCCTGCGTGGTGCGGTGGCGGGGATGCTGGCAGGGGGCGGCAGCTGCCTTGCGCTTCTGGCGGTCAACTTCCTCCGTGTGGTGGAAGCCTACCCGGCGTGGCTGGGAGGGCTCCCCGTGGGCCCCGCGCTGCCCACCCTCGTGAGCGCTCCCTTGGCGTTCGGGACCGTGTTGCTGGTGTCGTGGCTGGACCGCCGCAACATCCCTCCGCACGTGGACGAAGTATGGCTCCGGCTGCACGGCACTGCCCGCGAGCGGCAGGAGCGGCTGTTGGAGCGTGTGGTTAGCCGGGCCCGCCTGGGGTCCTGAGCAGACCTCACTCCTCCCTGAGCCCCAGGGATCGGCGCACCGCGGGCGCCAGGGCCCGGCTTACGGGGATCTCCGTGCGCTGCGCGTCGTCTACGACCAAGCTGATGTTGCCCTTGAAATACGGGACCACCTCCCGCACCTTGGCCAGGTTCACGAGGAACCGCCGGTGGACGCGGATGAACCCATAAGGACGCAGGCGGGACTCCAGCTCCCTGAGGGTGAACCGGCACCCCAGCCGGTCCCGGTGCAGCTTGAGGTATACCTGTTCCGCCTCCGCGTATGCAAAAACCACCTCCTCCGGCGCCACCAGCACCGTCACGTCATTCCGGTAGGCAGGGATCCGGGGCGGGGACGCCACTCGCTCGGGCTCCCGGGCAGCCCCGGCTATGGCTCCGAGCCGCTCCAGGACCTTGGCGAGCCGCTCCTCGTCGAAGGGCTTCAGCAGGTAGCCCACGGCGCCCACGTCGAACGCCTCCACCGCGTACTGCGGGTACGCAGTGGTAAATACCACCCGCGGTCCCCCAGACCGCGCTAGCTCTCGTGCCAGCTCCAACCCGCTGCGACCGGGCATCTCGATGTCCAGGAACACCACGTCATACGGCACCGCGGCGATCAGCTTGCGAGCCTCGTCCGCGGTGGCCGCCTCCCCGACGATCTCCACGTCGGGGAACTGGGACAGCTGTGCCCGTAGCTCCTTCCGTGCAGGGTACTCATCGTCCACGATGAGGACCCTCACCCCACCCCTCCCCACCGCACCAGGTCTTCCACTGTCCGCGCGCCCAGCCGTACCGCCAGGGCCACGAAAAGCTCTGCGGTGGCCACGGCGTCGTGCGCGGCGTCGTGTCGTGGGTATCCCGGGAGCCCGAGGTAGACACGGGCCCGCTCCAGGTCCACAGGGACCCCGCCGCCCGTCAGCCACCGTACCCTCTGTTCCAGCCGGTGCAGCAGCCGCACGGTGTCCACCACGGGCACTGCCGGCCAGGCCCTCCCACACTCGCGGTACACCCGGCGCAACAACGGCACGTCCACCTGGCTGGCGTGCACCACCAGGACGCCCTCCCGCAGCCGCCGGTCCAGCTGGGCCAGCACCTCCTCAACCGGCGGCGAGCCTTCCACATCCTGGGGGACCAAGTGGTGAGCCTCTGCCCCACCCCACACCGCCCCCCTCCCCGGCCGGACCCGGGTGCTGAACAGCTCCCCGCAGCACACGACTCCACCCCTCACGGGGACCGCAGCCACTGCTAGGATCCGTGCCCTGCGGGGGTCCAGGCCCGTGGTCTCCAGGTCCACGCACCAGTACACCGCCTCGCGCCACGGGATCCGCAACTCCCTCGTTGCCACCCGCGACGCCCGCACGCCTACCCCCACAGATAAAGGTGGTAGCGGCGCCGCAGGACTTCCTGCAGCTGGCGCGCGGCCCACAGGCTCTCCCGCAGGCGCCGGACTTCCCACCCAGAAAGCTCCGCCACCGCCACCTCGTTGTCAGGCCGCCTACCTTCCCGCACAGCCCGGAGCTGCGACTGCAGCCGCAACCGCAGCCCGAAGCCCAGCGCGTCGCTGGCCGCCTCCGCGTCCTCGCGGCTCACCAGGCCCGCCTGCGCAGCCGCTTGCAGCCGCTCGAAGGTGTTCCGGGCCCGGCTGCCCGCCGCCAGCGCCATCACCCGTGCAACACACACCAGCGGTGCCACCAGACCCCCCTTCAGATCCACCTTGCCGTGCCGGCTGCGCAGCCCGCGGAACGGCCCCAGGGGCACGGGGAACCCCACACAGCTCCTGGCCATATGGGCCAGGGCCACGGGCGCGTGACGGGCGGACTGTACCACCTGCTCGAGGGGCTCCAGCGAAAGCGTGCCAGCCACCCTGCGGAAGTCCAAGAACACCTGCAGGTGCAGCAGCGACTCCCCCTGCGGGTCGGACAGCCACCGGTGGAACTCCTCCGCCCAGCGGCGCAGGGGGAGGCACCACCGGGTGGCCATGTAGCCCCCGGGGCAAGGAGGGAAGCCCGCGGCCTGCAGCCCCTCCGCCACGGCTTCCGCAAAGGCCGCGAAGAACGCCTCGTGCCCGTCCTGAGCGGTCACCAAGAAGTTGTCCTGGTCTGTGGGCAGCACCTGCTCCTCGCGCCCCTCTGACCCGCACACCACCCAGGCGTATGGGACCGGAGCCGGCCCCACGCGGGCGTGCGCGTCCGCCACCACACGGCGGCAGAGGGCATCGTGCAGTTGGGTTACCGCCCGGCACACCTGCGCCACGTCCACCCCCGCCCCGAGCAACGCCCCGGCGGTCTGCGCCACCTCCTCCGCATACCGGCCCACCTCTCCGGCCTCGAGCCGCTTGAGCAGGAACAGGGGGCTGTGCGCCTGCAGCCGGACCAGGTCTGTGTCGGTCACCATCCCCACCACGAAGCCGTCCCGCACCACGGGCAGGTGGTGCACGCCCAGCTCCAACATCCGCAGCACCGCGGAGAAGGTGGCGGTGGTGGAGTCCACGGTGTGCACGGGAGAGCTCATGACGTGTGCCACCGGGACGTCCCCCCCGAGGCCGCGGGCCACCACCTTGATCCGCAGGTCCCGGTCCGTAAGGATGCCTGCCAGGGCGCTTACGGGAAGGCCCTCCCCCGCCGGCGGCTGCCGGACCACCAGCACCGAGCTCACGCCTTCCTGCGCCATCCGCTGCGCCGCCTGCTGGCACGTGGCGTCCAGGGGCACCCACACGGGAGCGCGCCGTACCAGCTGCTCCACGGGCACGAGCACCCCGGATCGCACCTCCCCCTCCACCGCCCCGCGTTGGCGCACCGCTTCCACCACGTGCGCGGGCCACCGGTACAGCAGGCTGTCCTCCTCCGCCCACGCCTCCAGAGGGGCGCAAAACGTGCCGTCCGGGCCCCCGAACACCTCCGCCTCTTCCAGGTGTGCGGTGGTCCCGTCCTTTTCCACGCGTACTGCGCCCTTGCGAACCAGGTACACGTACTGGCTGCTGGCCACGCGGTCGGCCACCCGGTCCCCCCGCGGGACGTACACCACCTCCAGGGCACCGACCAGGTGCGCCAGCTCCCGTTCGGTGAGGTCCCCGAACGGCCGCGCAGCCCGCACGAACCCTATGGGGTCCACGTCACCGCATGGGCAGGCGCAGGTGCACCGTGGTGCCCTTGCCCGGTGCGCTGTCGATCTGCAGGCCGTACGCGTCGCCGTACAGCCGCCGCAGCCGCTCCGCCACGTTGGCCAGTCCCACGCCGCGCCGGCCGGCCCGCCGGTCGCCGTTCGCCCCCTTGGGCGCCAGCAGCTCCGCCACCCGTTCGGGAGGCATCCCCACCCCGTCGTCCCGGACCACCACGTGGACCCGCAGGGTCAGCAGGTCCACCCGCGCCCGGATCTCCACCGTCCCAGGGCCGTTCTTGGGCGCGATCCCGTGACGGACCGCGTTCTCCACGATGGGCTGGAGGGACAGAGCAGGTACCCCGACCTTCAGCACCTGAGGGTCGATGTCGTACACGACCCGGAGCCGGTCCCGGAATCGCGCCTGCTCGATGAACAGGTAGTCCCGGATGTACTGGTACTCGTCCGCGAAGGGAATGATCTGGCCCTGCAGCTGCATGTTCATGCGGAACAGGTCGGCCAGGCGCAGCAGCAACCTGCGGGCGGTTTCCGGGTCGTCCCGCAGGTAGCTGACCACGGTGTTCAGCGTGTTGAAGAAGAAGTGCGGGTTGATCTGCGCCCGCAGGGCCCTCAGCTCCGCCTCCGCGGCGAGCCGGGCCTGCTGGTCCGCCTGCGCCAGCTCCAGCTGCACCGCCAAAAACCGCGCAAACAGCTCCGCCGACCGGCAGACGTCCTCCACCGAGGGGCACTCAGGCCCCACCACCACGGCCAGGGCGCCCAGCACCTCCCGGCGGTGGGCCAGGGGGTAGGCCACCACGACCCCCGCGGCCAAGGGCTGCCGCTGCGGGCGGGCTTGGTCCCGGACCGCGGCCACAGCCCGGGTCACCGCACCGCCCACAGTGGGGTCTTCCGCGGCAGGGCCACAAACCGCCAGAACCTCCTGCCGGTCTGCCACCGCCGCCGCCCGCACCCCCTCCAGCCGCGCCAGGAGCTCGGCGGTCTGCCGGGCTGTCTCCCGGTTGAGCCCGTCCCGCAGCACCGGGAGCGGCTCCGGGAACCCTGGAAAAGCCCGGCGCCCGCGGCTGTAGCTCACCTGGGCCACACCGAGCCGGCCGACCACCACGGCCAGGACCCCGTTGAACAACGTGAGGGACACCGCCAAGGTCAGGGGGTCTGCGCGCACGAGGGTGTGCAGGACAATGGTCTCCAGAACCGTCAGCAACCCCGCGCTGGGCGCGGCGATGCGCAGCACCCTCCACCCCTCGACTGGAGCCCGTCCTACACTAACATTTTGCCAGCACCCTAGCTGCCCTGCTCCCCACTCACCCCGCCTCCGGCCACCGCTCACGGTGCAGGTCACGGCGCTTTTTGGCCGGTTCGCCGTCCTGGTCTCCGCGTCCAACCCGCCTCGCGCCCCTCCTCGCCGCCTCGGAAGCCCCGCTCACCGAAGAAGTCTTGCCAAGTTGCCCGCCGGGCTCTACGCAACAGTCGGGGGTCGGCTCCCGCACACATCAAGTGCACTCCAGCGCCGGATCCACGGCGGAAAGGGGGGAGGTACGTGGCAGCGCCCGTCGAGTTTCCCGAAGAGCACCTGCCGGAACCTCACAAGGCGTGGTACTGGAGCCGGTTGGTCCGCGTCACCGCGGTCTTCTTCCTGCTGTGGACGGTGATCGCGGTCTGGTGGCACATCCCCGCCCCGCACGCATGGCGGAACGTCCTGTTGTTCGGCAACATGCCCCTGCACTGGTACCTGGCTGCCTTCTTCAGCATCTGGGCTGGGGTCCTCATGATCTTCGTATACCACTGGGTCATGGAACGGGTGGACGAGCAGTTCCGCGCCCACGCCCTGGCGGACTGGGACCAGTTGCCGGAGGACGTGAAGATGAGCCTGCGCCTCGCGGGGGTGACCCCCAGCGGAGCCCAGCGGCCGTAGGAGGGCAGCGATGCGCGTACATCCAGAGGTCCGACGTGTGTTGATCCCCAGCGTCGTGGGGTACGTGGTCTCCATCGTCCTCGTGGCGGCGCTGCTCGGCCCCCGGGTGGCGTCCGCGTGGATGGTCATTGGCTCGATCCTCATGTACATCGCCATCGCGTACGTGGCCCGCGGGACCACGGCCCACGCCCTGTACGTGGCAGAGCGGAGAATCCCGCCCGTGATCAACGGCGCGGCCACCGCTGCCGACTGGATGAGCGCGGCCAGCTTCCTCAGTATGGCCGGCGCCATCGCCCTTCTGGGCTACGACGGACTTCCCTACATCATCGGCTGGACCTTGGGCTATACCATCCATGCCTTCTTCATTGCCCCCTACGTCCGCAAGTCCCACACGTGGACGGTGCCCGACCTGGTGGAGACCCGGGCTGGCGGGTACGGCCCCGCCCGGGTCATCGCGGTCATCATGCTGTTCATCACGTCCCTCGTCTACCTGACCGCCCAGCTGGTGGGTGCCGGCGTGGTGTTCAGCCGGTTCCTGGGGATCCCCGCCCAGATCGGCGTGTTCGGTGCCCTCTTCGGGATGGGCATCTACGCGGCCAGCGGCGGCTGGAAGAGCATCACGTGGACCCAGTTCGCCCAGTACATCGTGCTCATCATCGCCTACCTGGGGGCGGCGCTGATCGTCGCCAGCATCGTGGGGATCTGGAAACCGCTCCCCTGGTTCGGGTACGGAGAGTTGATCCAGGCGCTGCAGTCCCGGGAGGCCCAGGCGGGATTACCCCCCTGGACCACGCCGTTTGCCAAGCCCCTCGGCGGCGCCTCGGGCCAGCTGAACTGGATCCTGTCGGCGCTGTTGCTCATGCTGGGCACCATCGGCCTGCCGCACATCCTCATGCGCTCCTACACCACGCCCACCGCCTCGGCAGCGCGCCTGAGCGTCGGCTGGGCCCTGTTCTTCATCGGGCTACTCTACTGCACTGCGCCCATGTACGCGGCCATGGCCCGCTACGCCTTCAGCGGGCTGTGGGGCAAGCCCATCGCGGAGGTCCAGAACGTGCCGTGGGTGGCGAAGTTCCTGCCCACGGGGCTCATCAAGATCAACGACGCCAACGGCGACGGGGTCCTACAGGCCGCGGAGCTCACCTTCCACGGGGACATCGTGGTCATCGGCATGCCCGACATGTGGAACCTCGCGTGGTGGGTCGCGCCCTTCGTCGCGGTGGGCGGGCTGGCTGCCGCCCTCAGCACCGCGGACGGGCTTCTGATGGTGATGGTGACGGGGATTACCCGAGACATCTACCACCGCTTCATCAACCCCAACGTCCCGGAGGAAGTGGAGATCCGGATGACGCGGGTGCTGGTCATGATCCTATCGGTGGCCGCCAGCTTCCTGGCGTTCCTGGCCATCCAGGACCCTCGGTTCGCCCTGTACGTGGCGCTGCTCGTGGGCTGGGCCTTCGTGTTCGCCGCCGCCAGCTTCACCCCCGCGGTGGTGCTGGGGACCTTCTGGAAGCGGCTGAACCGGTACGGGATCGTGTGGGGCATGGTGGCGGGCATGGCCACCGCCCTGCCGTACGTTCTGGCCGTGGGCGTCTTCCAGGCGCGGCCCCTCTCGCTGTTCGGCCAGCCCGTGGGAACCATCGGGTGGGGGTGCGTCGCGTTCCTGGTGAACCTGGTCGTCTCCGTGGTGGTCTCCTTGCTGACGCAGCCGGAGGGTGAGGCGGTCATGCGGTTCGTGGATCGCATGCGGCTACCGGAGCTGGCGCGGGTGCCCGCGGTAGCGGGCGCCTCGCAGGAGGAGGACCGGCGGGCCACCCGCTAAGGACGCCGCGGAGGGTGCTGTGACCGTGGAGCTGGTCCCTCCGCAGGTCCGGTGGATGGTGCAGGCCGCCCGGGCCGACCCCGAAGGGTTCTGGGCCCGGGCGGCCCAGGCTCTTCCGTGGCTGCGACCGTGGGATCGGGTGTACCGCCGCGAAGGTGCTTCGTTCCGCTGGTTCGAGGGGGCGCTCACCAACCTCGCCTACAACTCGGTGGACCGGCACGTGGAGTTCGGCAGGGCCGGCCGGGCAGCCCTGGTGTACGCCAACGAGCGCGGGGAACGCCGCGTGCTCACCTACGGGCAACTCCTGCACTTGGTCCGCCGGCTGAGCGCCGCCCTGCGGGGGCTGGGAGTACGCAAGGGCGACCGGATCACCCTCTACATGCCCACCTGCCCCGAGGCCATCGCCCTGATGGTAGCCTGCGTGCGCGTGGGGGCGATCCACTCCGTGGTGTTCGCGGGGTTCGGCTCGGGTGCCCTCGCAGACCGGATCCACGCCAGCGGCTCCAGGGTGGTGTTCACCGCGGACGTCACCTACCGGAAGGGAGCCCAGGTACCCCTGAAGGGCGTCGTGGACCAAGCGCTGCGGCAGGTGCGCGGAGGGGTCGAACACGTGGTCGTCCTGGAACGCAGCTCGGAAGGTGCCTCCTTGGAGCCAGGCCGGGACCTGCGGTGGGACCAGTTCCTGGCCCGGGCCGATGGACAGCCGTCCGAGTTCGAGCCCATGGAGGCCAACGAGCCTGCCTACATCCTGGCCACCTCAGGCACGACGGCCAAGCCCAAGCTGGCGGTGCACACCCACGGGGGCTACCAGGTGGGCATCCACAGCGTGGGCCGGTGGTGCTTCGGGCTGAAGCCCGAAGACGTGTGGTGGTCCACCTCCGACATCGGGTGGGTGGTCGGGCACAGTTATATCGTCTACGCGCCTCTGCTGGCGGGCTGCACCACCGTGGCGTACGAGGGTGCCCTGGACCACCCGGGGCCGGAGACCCCCTGGCGCATCGTAGAGGAGCTGCGGATCACCGGTATCTTCACCTCACCCACCGGGGTGCGACTCCTCATGAAGTACGGGGAGGAACCGGCCCTGCGGTACGACCGTTCGTCTCTGGAGCGTGTGGTGTGCGCCGGGGAGGTGTTGAACGCGCCCGCGTGGGAGTGGCTCCAGAAGAAGGTGCTGGAGGATCGCGTCCCCGTGATCGACCACTGGTGGCAGACGGAGACGGGAGGGCCGGTGATCGGGAACCCCTACGGGGTCTGCCAGCTGCCCATCAAGCCTGGCTCTGCGGGAATGCCGCTCCCGGGCATGGAGGTGGCGGTCATGACCCCGGAAGGCGAGCTGTGCGGTCCGGGGGAGCGCGGGATCCTGGTGATCCGCCGGCCCTTCCCCAGCCTTACCCCCACCCTGTGGGGGGAGCCGGAGCGGTACGCCCGGGACTACTGGCAGCGGATCCCGGGCCACGACGTCTACTTCACGGGAGACGCAGCGCAGTTCGACGCCGACGGCTACGTGTGGTTTGCGGGCCGGGCGGACGAGGTGATCAAGATCGCCGCCCACCGGATCGGCACCATCGAGGTGGAGACCGCTTTCCTCAAGCACCCCGCGGTGGCGGAGGCCGGGGTGGTAGGCCGCCCCGACGAGGTGCGGGGGGAGGTGATCTCCGCCTTCGTGGTGCTCAAGCAGGGTCACGACCCCTCCCCCGCCCTGCGGCAGGAGCTGGTGGACACCGTCCGGCGGGAGCTGGGGCCGGTAGCCGTGATCGGTGAAGTGAACTTCGTCTCCATGTTGCCGAAGACGCGCAGCGGCAAGATCATGCGGCGGGTCCTGCGGTCGGTGATCCTCGGCCGCGACCCCGGGGACATCACCACCATCGAGGACGAGGGGTCGGTGGAGGAAGCCCGGGCGGCCTGGCGCCAGCTCCAGTCAGAGCTCGGCAGGTGAACGCCCCGGGACGGGCGAACTCCAGAGCAGGACCGTTCGGACCAACCGGACCAGTGAGGAAGGGGGGCTGTATGGACACCGTCCAGACGCAGGCCACCATTCAAGCCCTACTGGTGGAGACCCGGAGGTTTCCCCCTCCGCCCGAGTTCGCGGCCCAGGCCAACGTGAAGGACCCGGCGGTGTACCAGGAGGCGGAACGGGACTTCGAGGCGTTCTGGGCAAAGCACGCGGAGGTGGAGCTGTACTGGTTCCGCAAGTGGGACCGGGTGCTGGAGTGGAACGTGCCCTGGGCCAAGTGGTTCGTGGGCGGCCAGACCAACGTGTGCTACAACTGCGTGGACCGCCACACAAACACGTGGCGGCGGACCAAGGCAGCTCTGCTGTGGGAGGGTGAGCCCGGGGACAGCCGGGTGCTCACCTACCTGGATCTGCACCGGGAGGTCCAGCGGTTCGCCAACGTGCTCAAGGAGCTAGGGGTGCAACAGGGCGACCGGGTGACCATCTACATGGGCATGGTGCCGGAGCTGCCCATCGCCATGCTGGCGTGCGCCCGGATCGGCGCCCTGCACAGCGTGGTGTTCGGGGGGTTCAGCGCGGACGCCCTGGCTGGCCGCATCCAGGACGCCCAGGCCAAGCTGCTCATCACGCAGGACGGTGCCTGGCGCCGGGGCCAGATCGTGCCCCTTAAGCAGTTCGCGGACCAGGCCCTGGACAGCTGCCCGTCCGTGGAGAAGGTGGTGGTGCTGCAGCGCGCGGGCAACGAGGTGGCCATGAAGGCGGGCCGGGACTTCTGGTGGCACGAGCTCGTAGCGCAGGCTCCCGCCACCTGCCCCGCAGAACCCCTGGACAGCGAACACCCCCTGTTCATCCTCTACACCTCCGGGACCACCGGAAAGCCCAAGGGCGTGCTGCACACCGCCGCGGGCTACCTGCTGGGCGTGCACCTGACCAGCAAGTGGGTGTTCGACCTCAAGGACGGGGACGTGTACTGGTGCACCGCGGACATCGGCTGGGTCACCGGCCACAGCTACATCGTGTACGGCCCCCTGAGCAACGGCGCGACCTCCGTGATGTACGAAGGCGCCCCCGACTGGCCGGACAAGGACCGGTACTGGCGGATTGTGGAGAAGTACCGGGTCAACGTGCTGTACACCTCGCCCACTTTCATCCGCACGGCCATGAAGTGGGGTCCGGAGTACCCGCGGCGGTGCGATCTCAGCAGCCTCCGCCTGCTCGGCACCGTCGGGGAGCCGATCAACCCCGAGGCGTGGATTTGGTACCACGAGAACATCGGCGGAGGTCGGTGTCCCATCGTGGACACGTGGTGGCAGACGGAGACGGGCATGACCCTCATCACCCCGCTTCCGGGGATCACGACCACTAAGCCCGGGTCCGCCACCGTGCCCTTCCCTGGCATCGCCGCGGAGGTCGTGGACGAAGCGGGCAACCCACTTCCGCCCAACGCCGGCGGCTACCTGGTGCTCACCCGGCCGTGGCCGGCTATGTTGCGAACCTTCTGGGGTGACCCAGACCGGTACGTGCAGGTCTACTGGAGCCGGTTCCCCGGCAAGTACTTCACGGGCGACGGCGCGCGCCGCGACGAGGACGGCTACTTCTGGATCCAGGGCCGGGTGGACGACGTGGTGAACGTGGCGGGCCACCGGCTGAGCAACATCGAGATCGAAAGCACCCTGGTGGCCCACCCCGCGGTGGCCGAGGCCGCCACCATCGGCCGCAGCCACCCCGAGAAAGGGCAGGCCATCTCCGCCTTCGTGGTCCTGCGGGCGGGCTACACACCCAGCGACCAGCTCAAGCAGGAGCTGCGGGAGTGGGTGGCGCAGAAGATCAGCCCCATCGCGCGGCCGGACGACGTGTTCTTCTGCGCGGACCTGCCCAAGACCCGTTCGGCGAAGATCATGCGCCGCCTGCTGAGGGACATCGCGGAGGGCCGGGCCCTGGGGGACACCACCACTCTCACGGACCCAGCGGTGGTGGAGCAGATCAAGCAGCGGTACGTGGAGGAGGGCAAGGAGGAGGCCTGACGGGTCACCGCTTTTCAGGCAGGATCCAGAAGGGGGCCGACCAGGCGCGGCCTGCGCCGCGGCCGAGGCACTCCGCGTAGACGAAAGTGTCGCCGGGCGACGGTTCGTACTCGCCGGCCCCGGTCGCGAAGGCGGCTTTCAGCTGGCCGTGGCCGTCGTAGAAGCACACCCGGGTGGCGTCGCTTTCCACCACCACGCATCCCGCTCGCACTCCGAAGTGCGCCTGAGGGCCGGTGGTGGCGTACACCGAACCGCGTTCTAAGGCCTCCCGCAGGGCGTCCTCGGTGACCTTCTCGGTGCGCACCACCACCCACCCGTGGCCCAGCTGGCCGTCACGGTGGAAGTCGTCGGAGGCCACGGGGAACACCACGTGGCCCGGCCCGTTCAGCCGTACCACCTCCACCCACCGCCGGGTGTCCTCGTCGGGGTCGGAGTGCGGGTTCCACACCTCCACGAAGCGAACCCCGCGAAGGCGGCGGGTGCGCTGTGGACTCCACCGCGCGGTCCACAGGTTGCCACCCCAGGAAGGGTGGTTCAGCCCCGCCAGCCCACCCTGTTGTGCCACCTGGTCCACCAACCGTTGTGGGTCCCGGCCCCCGGGTACCGACCGGACCAGCAGGCAGCCGAGGTGTGGGCCCAGGGGCCGGAAGGGCGCGGGGACGGTGACCTCCACCCCAGGGACCACGCAGAACTCCGCGTCCGACAGACCCTCGGTACACGCCACCACGTTGTGGTCGGTAAGGGCGAGAAAGCTGAAGCCCCGGGACCGGTACCGCTCTGCCACCGCCTGCGGGGTGTACTGTCCGTCAGAGGCCGTGGTGTGTACGTGCAGCTGTGCCCTCCGGTCTTCGCCCGGCACGGCGTACGGGTCCAGGATCCGCATGGCCTTCCCTATTTTGGGGGACCACGGGCCCGGTACGGTAGAATGGCCCGGGAGGTAGCCCGTGTGCGGGTGCGGTTGAGGCTCTTCGCTGCGTACCGGGAGGCGGTAGGCTCCCCGCTGGTGGAGCTGGAAGTGGGCGGGTCCGCGGCAGCCTCCGACGCGTGGAGGGGCCTTGTAGCCCTGTACCCCCAGCTGGCCCGGTTTCCCGCACCCGCGTTTGCGGTGGACGACCGGTACGTGCAGCCGGACCACCCCCTGCGGGAGGACGACGAGCTCACCTTGATTCCGCCGGTGAGCGGCGGAAGCGTGCACGTGGCCCTGGTGGACGGCCCCATCCGCGTGGAGGAGCTGCTGGCCAGGGTGCGCCATCCCCATGCGGGAGCGGTGGTGCTGTTTTTGGGCACGGTGCGGGACAACCCGACCGGCCCCCGGGTGCTGCACCTGGAGTACGAGGCGTACGAGCGCCTGGCCCGGGCGGAGATGGAGCGCATCGCCCAGGAGGCGCTGCAGCGGTGGCCGCTAGTAACCCTGGCCATGGAGCACCGGGTCGGCAGCCTCGAGGTTGGGGAGGTGAGCGTGGCGGTGGCCGTGGCCGCCCCGCACCGCCGGGAGGCCTTCGAAGCCGGCCGGTACGCCATCGACGCCCTCAAAGTCCGGGTACCCATCTGGAAGAAAGAGGTGTGGGAGGGCGGGGCGCGGTGGGTGGGGGCGGAAGAACCCTCGGACTCCTCAGCAGGAGAAAGCCCCGCACAACGCGTACCCTGACGCCAGGGTGGCGGAAGGGGTCCCGCTGGTGGACACGGTCCTCAGCGTGCGCAGGATGACGGTGCGCTTTGCGGGGGTGGTGGCGGTCTCGGACCTGTCGTTCAGCCTGCACGCAGGAGAGCTGCTGGGCATCATCGGGCCCAACGGGGCCGGGAAGACCAGCGTTCTCAACTGCATCAACGGGTTCTACCGGCCGCAGGCAGGCCAGGTTTTCTTCTTGGGCCGGGACATCACCCACCTGCCGCCCCACGCCCGCGCCTCCACGGGCATCGCCCGCACCTTCCAGAACATCGCCCTCTACCCTCACATGACGGTGCTGCAGAACATCCTGTCGGGCCGCCTGGTGCACATGCGCAGCTCCCTGCTGGGCTGCGGGGTGTACTGGGGCTTCGGACAGCGGGAGGTGTTGCGGCACCGACAGCGGGTGGAGGAGATCATCGACTTCCTGGAGATCGAGGCGTACCGGGACCACCGGGTGGCGGAACTGCCCTACGGCATCCAGAAGAAGGTGGAGCTGGGCCGCGCCCTGGCTATGGAACCCCGCCTGCTGCTCCTGGACGAGCCCATGGCGGGGATGACGGTGGACGAGAAGGCGGACATGGCCCGCTACATCCTGGAGCTGCGCGAGGTCCGGGGGCTTTCCATGATCCTCATCGAGCACGACATGGGTGTGGTCATGGACCTGTGCGACCGGCTTCTGGCCATGGACTACGGCCGCAAGATTGCAGAAGGCCCCCCCAAGGAGGTCCAGCAGCACCCCGACGTGATCCGGGCGTACCTCGGCGAGGAGCACGGGGTGGCAGAGGAGGTGGCAGGCGGCCCATGAGCGCCCAGACGGTCCTGGAGCGGCCCAGCCCGCTTCTGTCGCCCGAGGAGGTCCGGGCCTCCCTGCAGGCCCTGGATACCTTCCCCAAGCGGCTGGTGCACAACGCGAACCGGTTCGGCGACCGGGTGGCCTTCCGCGAAAAGGAGTTCGGGATCTGGCGCGAGATCACGTGGCGGGAGTACCTGGACCACGTGCGGGCGTGCGCGGGTGGGCTGCTGGCTCTGGGGATGCGCCGAGGAGACGTGATGGCGCTGGTGGGCGACAACCGGCCGGAGCTGTACTACGTGGCCATGGCGGCCCAGGCCTTGGGTGGCGTGTCCTGCGGCATGTACCAGGACACCCTGGCGGACCAGCTGGCGGAGCTGGTGGACTTCTCCGACGCGCGGTTCGTGTTCTGCGAGGACCAGGAGCAGGTGGACAAGGTTCTCGCCATGGAGGCGCGCCTTCCCAAGGTGGAGCGGGTGGTGGTGGACGACTGGCGCGGCATGTGGCGCTACCGCCATCCCAAGCTCCTGCGGTTCACGGACCTGGAGGCCATGGGGCGGGACTACCTGAGGGACCACCCGGACCGGTTCCTGCAGGAGGTGGCCCGGGGCCGCGGGGACGACGTGGCCATCTTCTGCCTCACCTCGGGTACAACCTCCCTGCCGAAGCTGGCCATGCTGTCCCACCGCAACCTGCTGGCCCAGGGGGAAAACTTCCTGGCGGTGGAACCCCACGTGACCGAGGCGGACGAGTTCGTGAGCTTCCTGCCCTTCGCGTGGATCGGCGAGCAGATGATCTCCTTCACCCTCCACCAGCTGGTGGGGTTCACGGTGAACTTCCCCGAAGAGCCCGAGACGGCCCAGCGGGACCTGCGGGAGATCGGCCCGCACTTCATGTTCGCCCCGGCCCGCATCTACGAGGGCATCCACTCCGCGGTCACCGTGCGCATGCTGGACTCCGGGCCCCTGCGCCGCCGGGTGTACGAGGCCGCCATGGCCGTGGCCTCCCGCCGGGTGGACCTGGAGGCCTCCGGCCAGCGGCTGCCGGGTTGGCTGCGGCTGCTGTGGACGGTGTGCTACTGGACCGTGTACCGGCCCCTGCTGGACAAGGTGGGGATGGTGCGCATGCGGGTGGCGTGGAACGGCGGCGCGTCCTTGGGTCCGGACTACTTCCGGTTCTTCCGCGGGCTGGGGCTGAACCTCAAGCAGATCTACGGGCAGACGGAGGTGGCGGGGATCTCCTGCGTGCACCGGGACGGGCAGGTGCGGTTCTGGACCATGGGCGCCCCCATCGCCAACACGGAGATCCGGATCACGGACCAGCAGGAGATCGTCACGCGCAGCCCGTCGGTGTTCCTCGGCTACTACAAGAACCCCGAAGCCACCCGGGAGGCCCTGCGGGACGGATGGCTGTACTCCGGCGACACGGGGGTCCTGGACCCCAGCGGGGACATCATCCTGTTCGACCGCAGCGGGGACATCATCACCCTGGAGGACGGGACCCGGATCCCGCCCCGGGTCATCGAGGACATGCTGAAGTTCACGCCGTATGTGCAGCAGGCCATGGTCCTGGGCGAAGGCCGGCGGTACCTGGCCGCCATCCTCAACATCGACTTTCAGAACGTGGGCAAGTGGGCGGAGGACCGGGGGATCGCCTACACCTCGTACATGGACCTGTCCCAGAAGCCGGAGGTCCTGGACCTCCTGGAGCGGCTGGTCCGGGAGACCAACGCCCGCCTGCAGCCCGCCTGGCGGGTGCGCGCGTTCGTGTCCCTGTACAAGGAGTTCCACCCCGACGACGACGAGCTGACCCGCACCCGCAAGCTACGCCGGCGCCACATCCTGGACCGGTACCGCCACCTGGTGGACGCGGTGTACGCGGGAGAACCGCGGTTCCAAGCCACGGTGACCGTCCGGTACGAGGACGGCCGCGTGGCGACCCTGCACCCCGTGATGGAGATCCGGCGGCTGGAGGGGGAAGGGTGAGCGGGCAGTTCGTGTTGGAGGGCGTGGTGGTCGGGCTCGCGGTAGGCTCCATCTACGCCCTCATCGCGGTGGGGTTCACCGTCCTGTACAAGTCGACCAAGATCCTGAACCTGGCGCACGGGGAGCTGGTGCTGTTCGGCGGCTACCTGGCCATCGCGGCCACCTCCGCCTTCGGATTCCTCCCCACCCCCGCGGCTTTTGCCGCGGGGGTGGCGGTGACCCTCCTGGCGGCGGCGGCCCTGGGCTTTGCTGTGGAGCGGGCGGTGATGCGGCCGCTGTTCGGCCAGCCGCTGCTCTCGGTGATCATCGTGACCCTGGCCCTGGGCTACGTGGTGCGGGGCATCATGGTGGGGATCTGGAGCGGGGAGACCCGCACCTTCCCGCCCGTGATCCCGGCCACCGTGGTCCGGGTGGCGGGGGTGCCCGTGTCCCTGGTCGGCGTGTGGAGCGCGGCGGCCGCGGCGACCCTGCTGGTGACCTTCTCGCTGTTCTTCCGCTACAGCCGGTGGGGCATCGCCATGCGCGCCGCGGCCAACGAACAGCTCACCGCCTCCACCCTGGGCGTGAGCCTGCGGCGGGTGTTCGCGTACGCATGGGCGTTCGCCGCGGTGGCGGGGGCTGTGGGCGGGATCCTCCTAGGCCTGTGGCTGGGCGTGAACTTCGCCCTGGCCGCGGTGGGGCTGAAGGCTCTGGCGGCGGTGATCCTGGGGGGTCTCGACAGCGTCCCCGGGGCCATCCTGGGGGGGCTTCTGGTGGGCGTGGTGGAGACGGTGCTGGGCGGGTACATGGAGGCGCACGTGCGGGTGCTAGGGCAGCCCCTGCACGGCTTCAAGGAAGTGACCGCGTACCTGGTGATTCTCCTGGCCCTCATGGTGCGCCCGCACGGGCTGTTCGGCACCGAACGCATCGAGAGGCTGTAGCGTGGCGTACGCGCGGCCCTGTGGGGATTTCAAGACCTCCTACGCGCAGGACATGGCCCTGCTGGACATCCGCCTGTACCGGTGGGGCTTCCTGCTGCTCCTGGCGGCCATGGTGGCCGCCCCCTGGGTCCTGGGGAGGTGGATCTACCTCCTGAACGACATCGCGGTGTTCGCCATCGGGGCCGTGGGGTTGTCCCTGGTGATGGGGTTTGCGGGCCAGATCTCCCTGGGCCACGCGGCCTTCATGGCCGTGGGCGCGTACACCTCGTGGTTCGCCACCACGCACCTCAAGCTACCCTTCGTGGCCGCCCTGCCCTTGAGCGCGGTGGTGGCGTTCGCGGTGGGGGCGGTGGTGGGGCTGCCATCCCTGCGGATCAAGGGCCTGTACCTGGCCATCGCCACCCTGGCGTTCCAGTTCCTGGTGGAGTACCTGATCGTTCAGACTGTGAGCGGCATGGGCGGCACGCCGGTCCCGCCCATGGACCTGTTCGGGGTCCCGGTGAACACCGAGGTCCGGTTTTGGTACGTGGTGGCCACGGTGTGGGTGGTGGGCGCGGTGTTCGCCACCAACCTCACCCGCACCCGGGTGGGCCTAGCCCTGATGGCGGTGCGCGACCGGGACTATGCAGCGCAGGTGCTGGGTGTCAACCTCCTGTACTACAAGACGTTGGCCTTCGCCCTGGGGGCTGCCTACGCCGGAGTCGCCGGCAGCCTCTTTGCCCACTACAACCGGGTCATCGGGGCGGAGCACTTCAGCCTGGCGCAGTCCATCGACTTCGTGGCCATGCTGGTGATTGGCGGCCTCGGCAGCGTGTGGGGTCCCCACCTGGGGGCTGCCTTCGTCCGCATGCTGACCCAGCTGCTGAAGATGTGGGCCCCGGTGCTGGGCGCCGTCATTCCCGTGCTGGGCCGCGCCACCACTTCCGTCCACGACGTGGTGTTCGGCGTGATCCTCATCGTCTTCCTCATCTGGGAACCCGGGGGTCTGGCGACCCTGTTGCGGAAGTTCAAGCGGTACGTGGACCTGTGGCCCTTCCCCCACTAGCCAGGACCCGTCTACGCCAGCCAGCGCTTCCGCCGTTTGTAGCTTTTCACCTCGGCAAACGAGCGCCGGCCGGACTTGGTCATCCCCAGGTAGAACTCCCGCACGTCCGCGTCCTCCCGCAGCCGTTCCGCGGGACCGTCGAGCACGATCTTGCCATTCTCCATCACGTAGCCGTAGCTGGCCAGCTGCAGGGCCATGCGCGCGTTCTGCTCCACCAGCAGGACCGTGATCCCTTGCTCCTGGTTTAGCCGCCGCACCAGCCGGAAGATCTCTCCGGCTACCACAGGCGCAAGACCCAGGCTGGGTTCGTCCAGCAGCAGGAGCTTGGGCCGCGCCATGAGGGCGCACCCGATGGCCAGCATCTGCTGCTCCCCACCCGACAGGTAGCCTGCCCGCACCCTGCGCCTCTCCCGCAGCCGGGGGAAGTAGGCATACACCAGGTCCAGCGCCTCCCGAGTCCCGCGGGGGTTCAGGGCCGTGGCCACCAGGAGGTTCTCCTCCGCGGTGAGCTCCTCGAACAGCCGCCGGCCCTCCCGCACCATCACCGCCCCCAGCCGGCCCACCTCCTCCGGCAGCCGGTTCTCGATGCGCTGCCCATCGAACTCGATGGAGCCCCGCGCCACCTCCCCCCGCTCCAGCCGTACCAAGCCCGAGATGGCCTTGAGGGTCGTGGTCTTGCCGGCCCCGTTCGCGCCGATGAGGGCGGTGATGGACCCCGGTGCGACCTGCAGGGACACCCCCTTCAGCACCAGGATGGTGTTCCAGAAGACGACCTCGATGTTGTTGACGGAAAGCACCCTACCAGCCCAGCCAGTCCTTCCTCCGCTCCACGGTCACCGTCTCCACCGGCCGGATCCTGCCGCCCCGGATCTGCATGATGCGGGTGGTGGTGGAAGGCCGGTGGTCGTCCCGGGTCAGGGTGATGGGTGGTGCGAGCCCTTCCGGGTCCCAGTTCCGGATCAGCTCCAGGGTGGCGCGGATGGAAGCGCCCGTGAGGCCCAGCCGCGCGTAGGTGGACCAGTTGTCCACCACCGTCTCCAGGGCCCGCCGCAGGAGGTACACGTTCAGCCAGCCCCGCACGTAGGAGGCGATGTACGGGGAGTCCACGGTGCCCCACTCGAACTTCGGCACTTCCTTGCCCTGGAACCGGCGGTAAGCGTCGAGGATGGTGCGCATCCCCGGGACGGGCTCTCCGTAGTACGCGTGGGGGGTACTGCCGTACACGCCCTCCGCGGCGGCACCGATGCGCTTGATCATGCTCTCGTCAAACCCCCACACGTTCACGAACCACCGGGCCCTGGCGCCCACCTGCTTGGCGTCCCGCACCGTCACCGAGGCGGAGCTGGTGGTCCCCCCGAACCACGCGAAGTCCGCCCCCTGGTCGCGGATAGCGGTCACCTGGGACCGCGCCTCCAGGGCCGTGAGGGCCACGATCTGGTCCGGCAGCACCTCAAAGCCCAGCTCCTGGGCGTAAGCCTTGCCCGCGGGGATGGGGGCGCGGCCGTACGGGTGGTCCGGGTACACGAACACGAACTTGGGGCGCGCGATCCCTTCCCGGCGCGCCAGCTCCCGGGCGAACTTCAACACCGCCCGCAGCTGGTCGGAGTAGCTGGACACCGGGTAGAAGTTGTAGGGTGTCTTGGAAGGGTCGTTGAGGTGCGACGAGTACGAGGCGGAGATGAACGGGATCTGGTCCGCGGCCACCTGTTCCTTCAGGGCCTCGGTGTCGTTGGTGCCCCACCCGATGATCGCCACCACCCGGTCCACGTCCCGGTACTTCCGGTAGAGGGCCAGGCTCTCCGGGATGCGGTACGCGTAGTCGGCCCACACCAGGTCGATCTTCACCTTGCCCCGGATGCCTCCCAGGACCTCGTTGATGTAGCGCACGTGGTCCAGCACGCCCTTGGAGTAGTCCACACCCACGTCTGAGGTGGGCCCCGTGAGGTCGAACAGAGCTCCAACCTTGATGCTGGCCGGCAGAGGCGCCTGCGCGGTGGTGGGAGAGGCCAGCGCCAGAACCGCCAACACCAACCCCGCCATCCACAGACCCCGCATGTCCTCGCCCCCCCTTTCATGCGGCTTGCTGCCTGCGTGTTCTGCGGGAACCCTGCGGTCTCCTCCCGAACCGACCCGGTTTTGGGATGCCTTTGGAAGTAGCTCCTCCAGGCAGCGAGGCGGGGGTAGGTCCCCCCAACAGCCACCCCACCCGGGCCCAGAAGCCCGCCACCGCCCCGGAGTCCAGGCGTGCCGCCTTCACAAAACGGACTTTGCACGCCCTGCCGCGAACGCACGCAGCAGGACGCTCAGAGACCGGCCACCCTCACCGAGTGGGGCTCCGCCAGCGGCTGGCCTTCCTCCCTCACCACCCAGGTCCAGCGTCGTCTCACGGGACCAGCACCACCTTCCCGAAGTGCTGACCGGATTCCAGGTAGGCGTGGGCCTCCCGCACCTCCGAGAGGGGAAGCACCCGGTCCACCACTGGCCGCAGCACCCCTGCCTCCACCAAAGGCAGCAGGTCGTACAGCTCCCCCTTGCTGCCCAGCCACGTGCCGTGCACGCTTACAGCCCGTCCGAACAAGTACCGCACATCCGTCTGGACCTGCGGCCCGGAGGTGGCACCACAGGTGACCAGCCGGCCCCCGCGGGCGAGGGCCTTGACGCTGGTGTCCCACGTGGCCTGTCCCACGTGCTCGAACACCACGTCCACCCCGCGGCGGCCGGTGATCCGGCGCACCTCCTGCAACACGTCCTGGGTGCGGTGGTTGACGGTCTCGTCCGCGCCCAGCTGCCGGGCCCGCTCCAGCTTCCAGTCGTCCCCCGCCACCGCGATCACCCGGGCGCGGAACGCCTTGGCGATCTGGATCGCCGCGCTTCCCACCCCGCTTCCGGCCCCCCACACCAGCACGTCCTCCCCCGGACGCAACCGGGCGTTGGTGACCAACATGTTCCACGCGGTCAAAAACACCAGGGGGAACGCCGCCGCCTCCTCGAAGCTCAAATTGGCCGGCTTGCGGACCACGTTCGCCTCCGGGACCACCACGAACTCCGCGTCGGTGCCGTCCCGGTGTTCTCCCAGAAGCCCGTACTCGCGGCACAGGTTGTCCCTTCCCCGCAGGCAGGCGGTACACACGCCGCACGACACCCCTGGGTTCAGCACCACCTCGTCGCCGGGCTGGGCGGACTTCACCCCGGGCCCCACGGCGTCCACCACACCCGCTCCGTCTGAGCCCAACGTGAGGGGCAGGGGGAAACGCACGCCGGGAATCCCTTTACGCACCCACAGGTCCAGGTGGTTCATGGCAGCCGCCCGTACCCGCACCCGCACCTGCCCGGGCCCCGGCTCGGGGACGGGGACGTCCTCCACCCGCAACACCTCAGGACCGCCGTGGTGGTAGACGCGCACCGCCCGCATGGGCTACCCCGCCACCGCGGCCTGTTCCGCGGACCGGTAGACTTCGATCATCCGCAGGTAGTTGGCCTTCACCGCCTCCGCGGCCTGCTCCCGCGAAAGGCGGCCTTCCAGGTGTCCCTTAACCCCGTCCCACCAGATGGTCCGGCCGATGGCGAAGCCCACGTAGCCGGGCACCCCGGCGGCCGCCTGCACCCACCGCACGACCGCTGCCTCGTCCGCACCCCGGCCCAGGACCACGCACGCCACGCCTTCCCTGCCCCCGGACCGCACCTGGGCGCTGATCCGCTCGCAGTCCGCCCGCAGGTCCAAGCCCTCGATTTTCCACACGTCCGGCTCCACCCCCGCCTCTTGCAGCTGGCGGATGGCGTCCACCATCAGGTGCGGGCGCACCTCCCGGTCGTACCGCCCCTCGTCGCCGCCGACCGCCTGCAGCTGCTGGGCGGTGGGAGGGACCAGCAGCTCGAACAGGAACTTGCGGCCCCGCCCGTGCAGCCAGCCCGAGAGCCTGCGCAGGCGCCCGGCCTGGCGGGCGTTCAGGTCCCGGTCTCCTTGCGGGTTGTAGCGCACCAGCACCTTCGCGAAGGTCGGGTCGAAGGCCTCGATGTGCTCCCCGAAGGCCTCCCCGTACTCGAAGTCGAACTCGTCCTGACCGCTGCGCTCCACGGGCATGGCGAAGATCACACCCCTGCGTCGGGCGTCCCGGGCCACCTCCGCGCCGAACTGCTCGTCCACCAGCACCCCGGCGGCGTCGCGCGGAGCCCCTGCGTCCAGGGCCCGCAAGAAGCCCTCGTAGATCACCTGCTTCGCGTCGCGAATCCGCGCGGCTTCCTCCGCCGTGGGCTCGCCCCGGATCCCTGCCAGCTTCAGGAACGAACCCCGATGGTCGAAGGCAAGGATGTACAGCGGCTTCCGGTACCCCAGCTCCATAGTCATCTCCTCCCTAAGGGGTGCGCGGCAGGTCCTCCTCTTCCACGCGCATGCGGCTCGGCCCTTCCACCAACACCCGTCCCTCCCGGTACCACACCACCACCCGCTGCCCTTCGAGCACGCTGGATCGCCACCGGACCCGGACCTGGCCCACTAGGTCCACGCGGCCGCGGGCGAAGTCCGCCACCGCCTCCTGCGCCGCTCCTCGGCCCGCGGCGAACCGGATTTCCACCGGCCCTGCCACGCGAGCGGTCTTCCCGCGCAGCCGGAAGGTGGCCGAGGTGCCCTCCAGGGCGCCCTCTTGCGTCTCGAACCGCGCGGGTGACTCCAGCTCCGCTTCCTCCTGGCGCGCGCGGTACACGACCCGGCTGCCGGTGGCGGTCACCTGCTCGCCCTCCAGCCGCGCGGGACGGCCCTGCGCGGTGGCCACGCCGCTCCGCACATCCAGGCGGACCCAATCCGCGGACAGCGTCCAACCGCCCTGCCGCAGGCGGGCATCCCCTTCTGCCTCCACCTGCAGCAGCTCAAGCCCCCTCGTGAACCGGATGCGGGCCGTACGGCCCCGCAGCTGCCCCTCGGGACCTGTGGCGGCCACCCCTCCGGACAGGGTGCCCACCCCCAAACCCCGGTCCAGGCCGAGCTCCGGTGCGGTCACCACCCGCAGCCCGTCGGTGATCCGCACCTGCCAGGCGCGCACGACTCCCCGTTCGGCGTCCAGGTCCACCCGCTGCGCGGTAAGCACGAAGGAGGCCGCGGCAGCAGGCCCCACCCACGCGAGGGCCGCCGCGGCCGCCAGCGCCGCCTTCTGCCACCTCACCCCGAGGTCACGGGCTGCAGGTCAATCTGGGCCCGCTGCAGCCGGCCACTGTAGTCGATGTACACCGACTTCCACTCGGTGAACACGTCCAGCACCTGCAGGCCGCCCTCCCGGTGGCCGTTGCCGGTGAACTTGGTCCCGCCGAAGGGCAGGTGCACCTCCGCCCCGATGGTGCCGTGGTTCACGTAAACGATGCCCGTGTGGATGTCCTCAATGGCCCGCATCGCCTTGTTCACGTCCCGGGTGAAGATGGAAGCCGAAAGCCCGTACCGGACCCCGTTCACCACCTCCACCGCCTCCTCCAGGGTCTCCACCCGGATGAGGTCGGTGACCGGACCGAAGATCTCCTCCTGCGCGATGCGCATGCGGGGATCTACCCGGTCGAACACCGTGGGCTGGAAGAAGAACCCGCGTTCCAGGCCGTCTCCCCTGGCCCGCTCGCCGCCCACCAGGACCACCGCCCCCTCCTCCTGGCCCACCCGCACGTACCGCTCCACTCGCTGCAGCTGGGCCTCGCTGACGAGCGGACCCATGTCCGTGTTCGGGTCCAGGCCGTGTCCCAGCCGCAGCCGGCGCGCCCGGTCTACCAGCAGGTCCGCCACGTCCCCGTGCACCTTTGGGTGCACCAGCACGCGGCTGCAGGCGGTGCACCGCTGCCCGGAAGTCCCAAACGCGCTCCACGTGAGGGCGTCCGCCACCAGGTCCAGGTCTGCGTCGTCCATGACGATGGCCGCGTTCTTCCCGCCCATCTCCAGGGACACCCGCTTGCCCCGGGCCGCGCTCTTCTCTGCCACCTGCAGCCCCACCTCCGTGGAACCGGTGAAGGAGATGAGGGCCACGTCCGGGTGGTCCACCAGCGCCGCACCAGCGTCGTCCCCGCCCAGCACCAGGTTCAGGACCCCGGGCGGCAGCCCAGCCTCCTCCAGGATCTCCACGAACTTCACCGCGCAGATGGGAACTTCCGGCGCGGGTTTGAACACCACGGTGTTACCGCACACCAAGGCGGGGACGACCTTCCACGAGGGGATGGCGAAGGGGAAGTTCCACGGCGTGATGACGCCCACCACCCCCACGGGCTGGCGCACGCAGTAGGCGACCTTGTGGGGCATCTCGCTGGGCGTGGTATAACCGTGCAGCCGACGGCCCTCGCCCGCGATGAAGTACGTCATGTCGATGGCTTCCTGGACGTCTCCCCGGGACTCCAGCAGGATCTTTCCCATCTCCCGGGTCATCAGCTGCGCCAGCTCCTCCTTGCGCCGCACCAGCAGCTCCGCGGCCCGGAACAGCACCTCCGCCCGCCGCGGCGCGGGTACCTTCCGCCACCGCGGGTACGCCTCCCTGGCCGCGGCCACCGCGTCCGCCACGTCCTCCGGTCCCGACCGAGCGCACACCCCCAGGACCTCGGAGGTGGCAGGGTCCACCGACTCGAAGGTGGCCCCCGACCGGGCCGGGACCCACCGGCCGCCGATGTAGTTCAGGTACGTCCGGGCCATGGGTCCTCCCGACGTCAACAGACCCTCGCGGCCCGCAGCCGCCGGGCCGCCTCCCGGAAGGCACGGGCCCCCGCGCTGCCGGGGTAGCGGACCACCACCGGCTCGCCGGCGTCGCCCGCCTCGCAGATGCGCGGGTCCAGGGGGATGCGGGCCAGCAGGGGGACCCGCAGGCGTTCGGCCAGCGCCTGGCCTCCACCCTGCCCGAACACCGGCACCGGCTCCGGGCCGTCGAGGTAGCTCATGTTCTCGATCACGCCCGCCACCTTCATGTTCACCTTCTCCGCCATCCGCCCGGCGCGGGCCGCCACCTCCACCGCGGCCTGCTGCGGCGTGGTCACCACCAGCATCTCCGCCTGCGGCAGCTGCTGGGCCACGGTGATGGACACGTCCCCGGTCCCCGGGGGCAGGTCCAGCAGCAGCGTGTCCACGTCGCCCCAGTGCACCTCGGTGATGAAGGTGACGAGGGCCTTGTGCAGCATGGGGCCGCGCCAGATCACCGCCTCGTCCCGGTCCACCAGCATGCCCATGGACACCGCCCGGACGCCCCACCGTTCGAGAGGGATGATCATCTGGTCGATCACCGTGGGTCGGCCGTCGATGCCTAGCATCCGCGGAATGGAAAAGCCGTACACATCCGCGTCCAGCACCCCGACCCGCGCGCCCTCCTGCGCCAGGGCCACCGCCAGGTTCGCGGTGACCGTGGACTTGCCCACCCCACCCTTTCCGCTGGCCACCGCCAGCACGCGCACCGCGCTGTCCGGGCGGAGGAACGGCGACGGCGCGCTCCCCTCCGCGCCCCGCAGCCGGCTGATGAGGGCCTGCCGCTCCTCCGGGGTCATCACGCCCAACTGCACGTCTACGGACCGCACGCCCGGCAAGCGCCCCACGCGGTCCCGGATGGACTGCACGATCACCTCCCGCAGGGGGCAGCCGCCGATGGTGAGCACCGCCTGCACCGTCACCTGCCCGTCCTGCACCCGCACGTCCCGGACCATGTCCAACTCCACGATGGACCGCCGCAGCTCTGGATCCTCCACGTCCCGGAGCGCCTCCATCACCTGCTCCCGGGTGAGTTCCGGCTCCCGCCGTCCGAACCGCACGACACCGCCCCCTTTCCCTCCCATGCTACCACCGACGCCCCCTCACGGCCTCAGCCGCACCACCAACCCCTCCCGCGGCCGCAACTCCACGTTCCCCTCGAACCCCTCCCGGTCCAGGTGGGTGGACAGGACGACCTCGCCCTCGGCGGCCAAGCGGACGGGGCGGGTGGAGAAGTTCAGCGCCACCAGCCAAGCTTGCCGCCCTTGCTGCCTGCGGTAGGCCAGGACGCCGGCCTCACCCTCCACCAGGACGAACTCCCCGGCCACCAGGGCGGGGTGCGACCGCCGAAGCCACAGCAGCCGCCGCACCAGGTGCAGGAACGACCTCGGGTCTTTTTCCTGGGCGGTCACGTTCCGCTCCGGGAAGTCGGGGTGGACGGGAAGCCACGGCTCGCCCGTGGTGAAGCCCGCATGCGGACTTGCGTCCCACTGCATGGGGGTGCGCGCCGCGTCCCTGCACCACCGCCCGCCCCACTCCCGGAACCCAGCCTGGTCGCGGACGCGGTGGGGGTCTACCGCGCCGTCCACCATGCCCAACTCGTCGCCATAGTACAGGGTGGGGGTCCCCGGCAGCGTGAGCAGCAGCACGTGCGCGAGCCGGGACCCGTCCTCGCCCAGGCGTGTGGCGACCCTGGGACGGTCGTGGTTGCCCAGCACCCAGCCCGGCCAGGCCCCCGTCGCCCGTGCGGCGTCGTACGCTTCGACCAAGGCGCCCAGTTCGGCCGCGCTCCAGCGGTCCGCGGGCAGGTCCACCAGGGCGAAGTTGAAGGGGAAGTGACACTCGGGCTCTTCCCGCGTCCCGTAGTAGCGGACCAGCTGCGCGAACGGCAGGTACACCTCGCCGATGAGCACCGGCTGGCGGTCGCCGCACTCCTCCAGCACCGCGCGGAAGCGCCGGAGCACCCGGTGCGTGTCGGGGTGGTCTTCGGTGTACGGGTGCAGCAGCCGGTCCCGCTCCCGCATCCCCGGCCGCCACGCGGGGTTCGGTGGCTCGTCGCGGAAGTGTTCGTCCTCCACCAGCAGCCAGGCGGCGTCCACCCGGAATCCGTCCGCACCGCGGTCCAGCCAGAACCGGATCACGTCCTCCATCGCCCGCACCACTTCGGGGTTGCGGTAGTTCAGGTCCGGCTGCTCGGGCAGGAACTGGTGCAGGTAGTACTGGCCCGTTTCCGGGTCGAGGGTCCAGGCGGGGCCGCCGAAGAAGCTCAGCCAGTTGTTGGGCGGGCTTCCCCTGGGGCCGGGGTCCCGCCACACGTACCAGTCGCGCCGGGGGCTGTGGCGGCTTTTGCGGGACTCCACGAACCACGGGTGGTCGCTGCTGGTGTGGTTGGCGACCAGGTCCACCACCACCCGCAGCCCCCTCCGGTGCGCCTCCTCCGCCAGGCGGTGGAAGTCCGCCAGGGTTCCCATGGAGGGGTCCACCGCGCAGTAGTCCGAAACGTCGTAGCCGAAGTCCCGGTTGGGGGAGGGGTAGAACGGGGTGATCCACACCGCGCCCACGCCCAGCCACGCCAGGTAGTCCAGCCGCTGCAAAAGCCCCGGCAGGTCTCCCACCCCGTCCCCGTCGGAGTCCTGGAACGACCGCGGGTAGACTTCGTAGAGCGCTTCCCGCTGCCACCACGGTAGCTCCGGTGCCCGGAAGTTGGTTTCTTCTGCCATGGGCTCAGTCACCGCCGTGAGGGGGCCGAGCGGCCCGCCACACAGTGACCGTCCGGGCCGGCGCCAGCCACGGGCTACCCGCGGCCACCAGCCCCGCCCGGCGGCGGGTGTCGACGCTGCACCACGCCCACTCCCAGCTCCACGCGGCCGGGGCCCGCGGCAGGACGAACCGCACTGCCCGGCCGCTGTTGAACACCACCAGGAAGGTGTCGTCCGTGACGGGTCGGCCCCGCGCGTCCCGTTCGGAAAACGCCCACCCGCATAGGAGCATTCCCACCGCCCGCAGCTCGGGGTCGTGCCAGTCCTGCTCGGTCATCTCGCGGCCGGACGGGTGCACCCAGGTGACGTCCCGGCAGGGGCCCACCTCCTCGCCCCGCAGGAACTCCCGCCGGCGGAAGTTGGGGTGCCGCCGGCGGAAGGCCACGATCGCCCGTACGAACTCCAAAAACCGCTTCTCCTCCTCCCCCAGCTCCCACGCGTACCACGACACCTCGTTGTCCTGGCAGTAGGCGTTGTTGTTGCCGCGCTGGGTGCGCGAAAGCTCGTCCCCGCCGAGCAGCATGGGCACACCCTGGGACAGCAGGAGGGTGGCCACCAGGGCCCGCTTCAGCCGGTCTCGGCAGCTGCGGACCTCCGGGTCTTCGCTGGGACCTTCGACCCCGCAGTTGGTGCTGTAGTTCTCCTCCGCCCCGTCCCGGTTGCCTTCCCCGTTGGCCTCGTTGTGCTTGCGGCTGTAGCTCACCAGGTCCTGGAGGGTGAAGCCGTCGTGGCTGGTCACGAAGTTCACGGACGCGAAGGGCTTGCGGCCCGACCGCTCGTACAGGTCCGCGCTCCCGCTGATCCGGGTGGCGAACTCCGCCAGGGTGCCCGGGTCGCCCCGCCAGAAGCGGCGCACCGCGTCCCGGTACCGCCCGTTCCACTCCGCCCACTGCCACGGGAAGTTCCCGATCTGGTAGCCTCCGGGGCCGACGTCCCACGGCTCCGCGATCAACTTCACCCGGCTCAGCACGGGGTCCTGCTGGATCACCTTGAAGAAGGCGCTCAGCATGTTCACCTCGTACAGCTCCCGGGCCAGGGAGGCGGCCAGGTCGAACCGGAAGCCGTCCACGTGCATCTCCGCCACCCAGTACCGGAGGCTGTCGGTGACCAGCTGCAGCACGTAGGGGTTGCCCAGGTCCAGGGTGTTGCCGGTGCCCGTGTAGTCCATGTAGTAGCGAGGGTCTTCGGGGTTCAGCTTGTAGTAGCTGGCGTTGTCGATGCCCCGGAAGCTCAGAGTGGGTCCCAGGTGGTTGCCCTCCCCTGTGTGGTTGTACACCACGTCCACGATCACCTCAAAGCCTGCCGCGTGCAGGGCCCGCACCATCATCTTGAACTCCCGGACCGCCTCCACCGGCCCGCCCACCGCGTAGTCCGGCTCCGGGGCGAAGTACGCCAGCGGGTTGTAGCCCCAGTAGTTGGTGAGCCCGCGGTCCACCAGGGCGCGGTCGTCCACGTGCGCGTGGACGGGCAGAAGCTGCACCGTCGTCACGGCCAGCGACCGGAGGTGGTCCACGATGGGCTCGGAGGCCAGGGCCAGGTAGCTACCCCGCAGCTCTTCCGGCACATCGGGGTGCAGGCGGGAGATGCCCTTCACGTGGGTCTCGTAGATCACCGTCTCCTCCCACGGGACCTCCGGCGGGCGGTCGTCGCCCCACTCGAAGGCGTCCTCCACCACCGCGGCCAAAGGGGCGTAGGGGGCGCTGTCGCGGTCGTCCGGGACCAGATCCTCCCGGGGATCGCCCAGCCGGTAGCCGTACAGACTGTCGTGCCACCGGAGGCGACGGCCCACGGCCTTGGCGTAGGGGTCCAGCAGCAGCTTGCGCGGGTTGAAGCGGTGGCCCCTTGAGGGGTCGTAGGGTCCGTACACCCGGTAACCGTACAGCTGTCCCGGCCGTACACCGGGCAGGTACGCGTGCCACACGGGGCCCGTGCGCTCCCGCAGCTCCACCACCTGCTCGGGTTCCGCGTCCGTGGGGTTGGCGAACAGGCACAGCTCCACCGCTTCCGCGTGCTCGCTGTACAGGGCGAAGTTGGTCCCCAGCCCGTCCCAGGTGGCGCCCAAGGGGTACGGACGGCCTCGCCACAGCCTCACCGGTTCCCCTCCCACCTGAGGAACAGCACCCCGAGGGGCGGCAGGGCCAGCCGGAGGGAGCACGGCCGGCCGTGGTGGGGGACAGGCTCCGCCTGAACCCCTCCGTAGTTGCCCCAGCCGCTGCCCCCGTACTCGCGGGCGTCGCTGTTCAACACCTCCTGCCACCGTCCGGGTTCCGGCACGCCGACTCGATACCCCTCCCGGGGGACCGGGGTGAAGTTGCACACCACCGCCACCAGGCGGCCGTCGCGGCTCTTGCGCAGGAAGCTCAGCACGCTGGACTCGCGGTCGTTGGGGTCGATCCACTCGAACCCGGCGGGGTCGCAGTCCAGCTGGTGCAGCGCCGGCTCCTCGCGGTACAGCCGGTTCAAGTCCCGCACCCACCGCTGCACGCCCGCGTGGTGCGGGTCGGCCAGCAGGTGCCAGTCCACGCTCGATTCGTGGTCCCACTCCCGCCGCTGGGCCACCTCTGCCCCCATGAACAGCAGCTTTTTGCCCGGCTGCGCGTACTGGTAGCCCAAAAGCAGCCGTAGGTTCGCGAACTTCTGCCAGTCGTCGCCGGGCATCTTCTCCAGCAGGGACCGTTTGCCGTGCACCACCTCGTCGTGCGACAGGGGCAGGAGGAAGTTTTCCGAGAACGCGTACAGCATCCGGAAGGTAAGCTCGTGGTGGTGATACTTGCGGTACACGGGGTCCCGACCAAGGTACCTCAGGGTGTCGTGCATCCAGCCCATGTCCCACTTCATCCCGAACCCCAGCCCGCCCACCGAGGTGGGCCGGCTCACCAGAGGCCACGCGGTGGACTCCTCCGCCACCGTCTGCACGCCCGGGAAGTCGCGGTAGACGGACTCGTTCAACCGGCGCAGGAACCGGATGGCGTCTAGGTTCTCCCTGCCTCCGTACTCGTTGGGCAGCCACTCCCCTTCCCGGCGCGAGTAGTCCAGGTACAGCATGGAGGCCACCGCGTCCACCCGCAGGCCGTCCGCGTGGTAGCGGTCCAGCCAGAAGTGGGCGCTGCTGAGCAGGAAGCTGCGGACTTCCGGTCGGCCGTAGTCGAAGATGGCGCTGCCCCAGTCCGGGTGCCACCCGCGGCGCGGGTCCGGGTGCTCGTACAGGGCCGAGCCGTCGAAGCGGGCCAGGCCGTGCGGGTCGGTGGCGAAGTGGGAGGGCACCCAGTCCAGAATCACCCCCACCCCGGCTTGGTGCAGGGCGTCCACCAGGGACATGAAGTCCTGTGGGGTCCCGTACCGGCACGTGGGAGCGAAATAGCCGGTCACGTGGTAGCCCCACGACCCGTAGAAGGGGTGCTCCATCACCGGAAGCAGCTCCACGTGCGTGAAGCCCTGCTGCCGCACGTACTCCGCCAGCCTTGTGGCCAGCTCCCGGTACGTGAGGTGCCGTCCGCCTTCCCCCCGCGCCCACGACCCCAGGTGCACCTCGTACACGCTCACCGGCGCGTCCAGCGCGTTACGCTCGGCGCGGCCGGCCATCCACGCCCCGTCCTGCCAGGTGTACGAGAGGTCCCACACCACCGAGGCGTTCCCCGGCGGCGGCTCGGACCAGAAGGCGAAGGGGTCCGCCTTATCGAGGGGCGGTCCTCCGCCCTTCGGGACGATGCGGTACTTGTACCGGTGCCCGGGTCTGGCGGAACGCACGAGCCCCGCCCACAGGCCCGACTCCCCCAAAGGCTCCAGGGCGTGGGCTTCGGGATCCCACCCGTTGAAGTCGCCCATGACCCGCACCGAGGCGGCGTTCGGGGCCCAGACGGCGAAGTGGGTGCCAGCCTCCCCGGGGTGCGAACCCAGCTTTTCGTACAGCCGGGTGTGGGTGCCCTCCCGGAACAGGTACACGTCCAGCTCGCCGATCATGGGGCCGTACGTCGCGCCGCGGCCAGCTCCTGCAGCAGCCGGCGCACCTCCGGCGCGTCCCACGCCTCCACCGGGTAGCGCAGCCGCCGGCGCCAGTTGGGGTGCTGGTGGTCGGTGGTGCCGGGCACGTTGTGCGCCGCCCGGTCCAGCCACAGGTCCTCCAGGTGCACCAGGACGCAGCCCGCGGGGCTTTCCGCCAGCCAGCGCAGCGCCGCCCGCAGCGCCGCCGGCGGGGAACGGTCGTGAAGCCCGAGGGCGTGGGCGAGGTCTTCCACCGCCCGCTGCCGCCGCGCCCGCTCCGCCTGCGCCTGTTCCGGTGTCAACAGGCCCACGCGCTCACGGTCCTCGAGGTCGCTGCCTTCCCAGAAGGCCGCGAACGGGGCGGTGTCGTGGGTTCCGAGCGAGGCCACGGAGTTGCGGCCCGGCGGTCGGAGCGCCCGCGCCGCTTCGAACGCGAGGACGTACATGCGCCACAGCCCCCGCCGGTCCAGCTCCCGCCGCACCTCCCGCGGGACCGTCCCCAGGTCCTCGCCCACCACCACGGCCCCGGCACGGGCAGCCTCCAGAAGCACCGCGGCGTACATTTCCTCCACCGGATAGCGTACGTAAACCCCCTGGTCAGGCGAAAAACCTCTGGGGATCCAGTACAGCCGGTGCAGCGCCATCACGTGGTCCAGGCGCACCATCTTCGCCACCTGAAACAGGTGGGCCAGACACGCCCGCAGGTAAGCGTGCCCGTCCTGCCGGGCTCGCTGCGGGTGCACCGGGGCGAAGCTCCAGTCCTGTCCCGCGGGTGAGAACGGGTCGGGCGGAGCGCCCACGGACACCCCCGGCACGAACAGCTGGGGGAACTGCCAGGTGTCGAACCCGTCCGGGTGCACCCCCAAGGGCAGGTCCAGGTACAGCCACACCCCTGTTTGCGCCACCTCCTGCAGCTGAAGGTGCGCAAGCCACTGGGCGTAGGTGTACACCTCACACACGCCTGGGTCCGCGTTCTTGGCCTCCGCGGCCACTGACCACTGCCTCCACGGCCTGCGGTACCGCTCCAGCCACGCCCGAAAGGCCGCGTACCGGCCTAGCCACTTCCTCGCCCGCGCCCACGCCCGCACCCGCTCCCTAATACCTTCCGGAAGCCCCCGCCACGCCCGTTCCAGGGCATCCCGCCTTCGGGCGAAGGCGGCCCGGTAGTCCACCAGCGGGTCCAGCGAGGAGGGCAGGTCGCTCCCGGGCACGTGCACGAACAGCTCGTTCCAGAACAGCCGGCTGGCGGGAAGGTACGGACTGGGCTCGAAAGGTTCGTCCAGCAGCGCCGTGAAAAGTGGAAGGGTCGCCAGAACCCCCGCCCCGTGGCCGCAGGCCCATCGCGCCGCACGCCGCAGGAGTTCGAAGTCGGCAAACCTCCCGTCCACCCTGGACCACAGGGCGTAGGTGGGGACCCACAGGCCCAGGCGAGGCGGAGGGTCGGGGGTCAGCCGTCGGGGCGCGGACAGCACCACGGTCTCGAACCGCTGCCCCGCGGCCTCTACCAGGGCCCGGTGGGCGCCCAGCGGCACCCGCCCGGGGACCGCGAACTCCGCGAAGCCGGGCCGCCTGCGCAGACCGGCCTCAACCTCCGTCCAGCCCAGCTCGCGCCCGTCCTCCAGGAGCAGCGCACACCGCACCCGCTCCACCCCGGCCAGCCGCACGCGTAGCCGAAGCCTCCCGTCCCACGCCACCGCCACCGGCTCTACGACCGGCCGGGGTGCCAAGGGATCCACGTCCAGGGCCTCCCACACGGCCTTGACCGCCTCCGGCGAGGCCCTGCGCACCCGACCCTGGACGTCCCAGTAGGCCAGCTGCACAACCGGCTGGAAGTCTTTCTCGCCGTGGGGCTGTGCCACGCGGTGAGGTCAGGTGCCGCCGGCAGCCGCCTGGGTGGCGGATGCCCTCCGGCGCTTCCTGCGGCGCCGGCGACGGCTTCCGCGGCCGGGAGCTCTCTCTGCGAGCTCGTCGGCGGGAGGAGGTGCCGCTTCCAGCTCACTTTCCTGGGACGGTTGCAGCTGGGCCTCGGCGTGCACCTCCTTCACCTCCTGCCCGGCGGGGCGGGACTTCATCAGCCGCACCTCCTCCGCCACCAGCTCCCGCTCCGCGCTCCACTTCATGCGGTCCAGGGTCCGCTCCGCCTCCTGCACAGCCACCCGCTGCGCGGAGGGCAGGTCCAGCAGGTTGATGCCCGGGTCCAGCTCCACCGTGTACCGGACCCGTGTGCCGTCCTCCGCCGGCTCCACCTCGAATTGGGCGGCGTAGTGGAGGAAGGTGCCGTGCGCCTGCCGCCACCGCACCGTGCGACCCGGCTCCAGCTCCGCCCGCACCACGGACTCTACGGGCAACCCGGCCACGAACCCCCTTAGGCGCAGCACCCAACGCCCCGGCCGCTTTTCCATAGTATCGGCGCGCATCCACAGGTCCGACCACCGGGGTAGGTGCTCCAGGCGGCTGGCCATGCCGTACGCGGCCGCCAAGGCCACCCGCAACAGCCGCTGGGCCGTGGCCTGCACACCCCGTGGCGTGTCCACCACCGCGGCAGCCGGCTCAGGGGCCGCGGCCCCAGGGCGCGGCCTGCGCCGCCGCCTGCGCCGGGGGCCTTCCATCCCTCAGCCCGCTCCCAACTCCTCCCGGGCCCGCCGCGCACCCTCCACCATGGCGGCCAGCTTGCCCACCGTCTCGTCGATGGTGCGGGTCTTCAGGCCGCAGTCCGGCGAGACGTACACCTGTCGCGGCTCGAACACCTCCAAGGAGCGGCGGATGCCGTCCAGGACCTCCTCCGCCGTCTCCACCCGGTGTGAGTGGGCGTCGATGACCCCCAGGCCGATGTCCTTGGTGAACCGGTGCTGGCGGAACACCTCGAGGAGGGCGAAGTCTTCGTTCTTCAGGGCCAGGTCGATCTGGTGCACGGGCAGATCCAGCATCCTCGGGTAGATGCGGGGCACGTCGCCGTAGCACACGTGGGTGATGGTGTAGGCGCTGAGGCCGTCGGTGACGATCTCCATGGCCTCCCGGGCCAGGTCGAAGTCCTCGTCCGGCCGGGTGTGGATGGCGGGCTCGTCGATCTGGATGAACCGCGCGCCCGCGCGCTCCAGGTCCACGGCTTCCTCGTGGATGGCCCGTGCCAGCTCTAGCACCAGCTCCCGCCGGGTCGGATAGTACTCGTTGAACGACCACTCCGCGATGGTGTACGGGCCTGTCAACATGCCCTTCACGGGCTTGCCGGTGAGTGACTGGGCGAACCGGAACCACTCCACGGTAATCGGCCGCCGGCGCCCCACGGGGCCTACCACCACGGGCTTGGGGTAGTACCGGTTCCCGTAGGACCGCACCAGGCCCGCGATGGCGAACCCCTCCATCTCGTCCGCGAAGTACGCCACCATGTCGCCGCGGTACATCTCCCCGTCCACGAACACATCCAGCCCCAGCTCCTCCTGGCGCTGGATCCACTCCCGGGTCGCCTGCTCCTCCAGCTGGCGCAGCTGCTCGGGCTCGATCTGGCCCCGCAGCCGCTTGCGGCGGGCCTCCAGGAGGTAGGGAGGTTTGGGGAAGGAGCCCACGGTGGTGGTGGGGAACAGGGGAAGGCCGTTCAACGGGTCACCTCCAACGCCGCACGCTTGACCTCCGCAATCCGGACCAACTTGGCCTTGGCCGCACGGCGGGGCAGGAACTCGAGCCCCGCGGTGGGCCCCAGGTCGACGCGGTCCAGGGGGACGAACCGGGAGACCCGGTCCAGGGCCCGCAGGACCTCGTCCACCGTCTCCAGCCGGGTGTTCCGCGCGTCCACCACGCCGAAGCCCAGCCGCCGGTCCTGCGGGAAGCCCTCGGACTCCAAAACTTCCCAGTTGCGCACACCCGCCACGAAGTCCAGCCCCACCACCTCCACGGGCAGCTCGTAAAACACCCGCACCACTCCGCGGGCGTCGCCGAAGTAGGTGTACAGGGCCACCGGCGCGCGTACCCCCTCCAGCAGGGCGGCCGCGGCCTCCCGGAACAGCGCCAGGTCCTCCTTGTGCTGCAGGATGGCGGGCTCGTCCACCTGGATCAGAGGAGGGGACTCCGCGTCCAGGGCTCGCAGCTCTCGGTTCAGGGCCTGGGCCACGTCCAGCACGAAGTCCGAAAAACGGGGGTAGTAGCGGTTCTGACTCAAGCGGGCCAGGGTATAGGGGCCTGTTACCACCGGCCGGACGGGTCGGGGGCTGTGGCTGCGGGCGAACCGGTAGTCCTCCACGGTGACGGGCTCGCGCCAGGCCACGCGGCCCTGCGCCACCGGCTGGCGGTAGTACACGTTGGTGTCGAACCAGCGCTGCAGCCCGTCGATGGAGAACCCGTCCATGCGGCGGGCGAAGTAGGTCTGCGGGTCCTCCCACCGGATCTGGCCGTCCGTGACCATGTCCAGCCCGGCCCCCACCTGGTCCGCGATGGCCTCCCGGGTGACCTCGTCCTCCACCCGGCGGAACTCCTCCCGGGTGATCTCGCCCCGCTGCAGCTTCTCCGCCGCGGTCCGCCACCGGCCGGGAGCTGGTAGGTCAGGGATCTTGGGGTAGCTCCCCACGTGGGTGGTGCGCAACGCCTCCCTCCTTCTGCGGTCACGTGGCCCGGAGGATCGCCTTAGCCACGATGAGCCGCTGGATCTCGCTGGTGCCCTCTCCGATCTCGCAGAGGCGCACGTCCCGATAATAGCGCTCCACGGCGTACTCGCGGATGTAGCCGTACCCCCCGTGCACCTGCAGGGCGCGGTCTGTGGCACGGTGGGCCGCCTCGGAGGCATAGAGCTTGGCCATGCTGGCCTCCTTACGGAAGGGCAAACCTTGATCCACCAGCCACGCAGCCCGCAGCACCAGCAGCCACGCTGCGTCCAGCTCCACCGCGGAGTCCGCCAGCATCCACTGGATGGCCTGGAACTGGGCGATGGGCTGGCCGAAGGCCCGCCGCGTCTTCGCGTACTCCACCGCGGCCTCCAGGGCCGCCCGTCCGATCCCCACCGCCATGGCCCCGATCCCGATGCGGCCGCCCTCCAGCACCCGCATGGCCTGGGCATACCCTTCTCCCTCCGCGCCCAGGCGGTTCTCCTCGGGCACTTCCACGTCCTCGAAGACCACCTCCGCGGTGTCGGAGGCCCGCAGGCCGAGCTTCTCCTCCTTTTTCCCAACCCGCAGCCCGGGGGCGCCCCGCTCCACCACGAAGGCGGTGATGCCACCGGGCCCTTCACCGCCCGTGCGGGCCAGCACCACGTACACCCCTGCCACCGACCCCTGGGTGACGAACGCCTTGGTGCCGTTCAGCACGTACCGGTCGCCCCGCCGGTCCGCGCGGGTTTGTAGGGCCGCCGCATCACTGCCCGCGTGAGGCTCGGTCAGGCACCACGCGCCCAGAGCCTCCCCCCGGGCCAGGCGCGGCAGGTAGCGCCGCTTCTGCTCCTCCCGACCGAACAGCAGGATGTGGGCGGTGCACAGGGAGTTGTGGGAGGCCACGGTGAGGGCCAGGGACCCGTCCGCCCACGCGATGCGCTCCACCGCCACGGCGGCGGACACCGCGTCCAGCCCGCTGCCCCCGTACTCCTCCGGCACCTGAAGTCCCAGCAGCCCCAGCTCCGCCAGCTGGGGGATCACCTCGTGGGGAAAGCGGCCCTCGCGGTCCCAGTCGGCCGCCCGCGGCCGTACCTGCCGGGCGGCGAACTCCTCGACAGCCCGGTAGACCAGCCGCTGGCTTTCGGTCAGCTCGAACCGCACGCCCCTACCCCTTCACCACCGCGATGGGCCGCATCTTGGCCACCTTCCGGGAGATCCCCGCCCCGTGGCAAACCTCCACCACGTCCGCCACGTCCTTGTAGGCCTCCGACGCCTCCTCCGCCAGCAGGCTGCGGTTCTGCGCCCGCACCAGGATGCCCCGCTTTTCCAGCTCCGCGGCGATGTCCACGCCCCGCAGCTCCCGCACCGCCGCCTTGCGGCTGCGCACGCGGCCCGCGCCGTGGCAGGTGCTCCCGAAGGTCTCCTCCATGGCCCGGTGGGTCCCCACCGCCACGAAGGAGTACCGGCCCATGTCCCCGGGGATGAGTACTGGCTGGCCGATGTCGCGGTACCGGGCAGGGATCTCGGGGTGGCCCGGGGGGAAAGCACGGGTGGCGCCCTTCCGGTGCACCACCACACGCACCGGCCGCCCATTTACGGGATACGTCTCCAGCTTCGCGATGTTGTGGGCCACGTCGTACACCACCTGCAGCCCCACCTCCCGCAGGGGGCGGCCCAGGACCTTGGTGAAGGACTCGCGGACCCAGTGGGTGATCATCTGGCGGTTGGCCCACGCGAAGTTAGCCGCGCAGCACATGGCCCGGAAGTACTCCTGGCCCTCGGGCGAGGAAAACGGCGCGCACGCCAGCTGCCGGTCCGGCAGGCTGATGCCGTACTTCTTCAGGGCCCGGTCCGCCACCCGAAGGTAGTCCTCGCACACCTGGTAGCCCAGGCCCCGGGAGCCCGTGTGGATGAACACCACCACCTGCCCGGGCAACAGGCCCATGACCTCCGCGGCGCGGCGGTCGTACACCTCCTCCACCACCTGGACCTCCAGGAAGTGGTTACCCGAGCCCAGGGTGCCGATCTGGTCCTTGCCCCGCTCCTTGGCCCGCGGGCTCACCGCGTCCGGGTCCGCGTCCGGGAGCTGCCCGCCCGCCTCGATGGTCTCCAGATCCGCCGCCGTCCCGAACCCGCGCCCCACCGCCCACCGGGCGCCGCCCCGCAGGACATCGTCCACCTCCCGTAGCGACACCCGTACCTTCCCCGTGCTGCCCACGCCCGAGGGCACGTTGCGGAACAGCTCCTCCACCAGCTCCCGCAGCTTGGCCCGGACGTCGTCCTCGGTGAGCTCGGTGCGCAGCAGGCGAACGCCGCAGTTGATGTCGTACCCCACGCCGCCCGGGGAGATGACGCCGTCGTCCGCGCGCAGGGCCGCCACCCCGCCGACGGGGAACCCGTAGCCCCAGTGGATGTCCGGCATGGCGAGGGAGTACCGCACGATCCCGGGCAGGGTGGCCACGTTGGCCACCTGCTCCAGGGCCTGGTCCTGGCCGATCTGCCGCAGCATGGCCTCGTCCGCGTACACCAGCCCGGGCACCCGCATCCCCGGCTTGTAGTCCTGCGGGATCTCCCAGCGGTACTCGTCCACCTTCCGCAACACCCGAGTCCACTGCGTCACGGCCGCACCTCCAAACAAGAAGCCCCCCACCTCCGTGAGGGGCCCCGCGATGGCCGTCGCGGAAGCGCGGCTAGAAGGGCACGGCCTCCACCGCCTGGATCTCCGGGACCTCCTCGCGGATCATCCGCTCCACCCCGGCCTGTAGCGTCATCATGGAGTACATGCACCCCACGCACGCCCCCGCCAGGCGGATCTGCACCACCCCGTCGCTCACGTCCACGAGCTCGATGTCACCACCGTCCGCCTGGATGTACGGACGGATCGCCTGCAGCACACGCTCCACGCGTGCCCGTACGTCCAGCTCCTGGGAGACCGCGTCGCTCATGCCTTCCTCCCTATGCCGGCTGGCCCTCCCCGCACGGCTGCGCCTCCCCGGGGTCGTCCGTGGTCTTGAAGGAGTGGCCGCAGCCACAGGTGGCCACCGCCCTCGGGTTGTGCACCGCGAACCCCTCGCCGAAAGGTGTTTGTCGGTAGTCGATGCGCGCGCCGTCCATCACCCGCCAGGTGAGGGGATCCACCACCAGCCGGATCCCGTGCTGCTCGGTAACCCGGTCGTCCGGCTGTACCTGGTCGTCAAACCCCATCCCGTAGGTGAACCCCTCGCACCCGCCCTTGGTGACGAACAGCCGCAGGTACACCTCCCCCGGCTGCTCGGCCATCAGCTCCCGGATCTTCTGGGCCGCCACTTCCGTCAGGGTGATCATGCCGCCTCCCTGCCCCGCGGCGGGACCGCCGCGGAACCCTGAGTCGATTCTAGGCGCCGCCCCGCGGGCTGTCAAACGCACGGTCGCGTGCGCGCTTGGCCCCCCGCGGCGGCTGTGCTACAATCCCGCTGATCTCGTACGGAATCCACGGACCGAAACCCTGGCGGGCCGCGGAGGCCGCGCGGGGTGCGACAGAGGGAGGTAGGCAGGCGTGAAGCGGGCGGCCGAGGCGGCTTCTGGGCTGTTCAAGGTCTTCACGGAAACCTTTCAGGTCCACAGCACGGAGCGATTCGAAGTCCGAAACATCACCGATCTGGTCCGTAACCTCCCCGCCCTGGCGGAGGTCACCCACGGGATCGTCCACCTCCAGTCCCTTCACACCACCACCGCCCTGTTCCTGAACGAGTTCCAGGACGCCCTCCTCCAGGACGTCCGCGAGCTGCTGCAGCGGCTGGTGGCGGAGACGGAGAAGTACTTCCACAACGACCCGGCGTATTCGGACTGCGACCGCAGCAACGCCGCCTCGCACCTGCGGTCGTTGCTGCTGGGCAACAGCGTCACCATCCCCATCCACGAGGGCAAGCTGCTGCTCGGCCGCTTCCAGAGCGTGATCTTCGCGGAGCTCGATGGCCCCCAGACGCGGCGCATCGTGGCCCAGGTCATGGGGGTGTAGCCCGAGGGCCCCGGTCCCGGCTGGCGCTGGGGATCCGGGACGCCCCGGTGTCAGGTGCGGCCCGCGGGTTCTCCCTGCGGCTGTGGGAGCCCGGTCCGCACCGGCTTTCCGGCGTTCTGCCAGGCGATGATCCCGCCCACCAGGTTGAACACCCGGTCGTAGCCCCGCTCCCGCAGCCACTGGGTGACTTTGCCGCTGCGCTGGCCGGAGGCGCAGTAGACCACCACCGTCCGGTCCGCGGGGATCTCGTGCACCCGGGACTCCACCTCTCCCATGGGGATCCACCGCGTGCCCTCGATGTGGGCCTGCGCCACCTCCCACGCCTCCCGCACGTCCACCAGCACCGCCCCCTCCCGCACCAAAGCGTCCACCTCCGCCACGGACACCTCCGGGGGGCGGGGCTGGGTCTGCTGGACCCGGTCGTGTGCGGGTACGCCGCAGAACGCCTCGTAGTCGATGAGCTCCCGGATGGTGGGGCGGTCGCCGCACACGGGGCAGTCTGGGTTCCGGGACCACCGCACGAACCGGATCTCCCCCGTGAGGGCGTCGAACAGCATCAGCCGGTTGGCCAGGGTCTGGCCGACCCCCAGGAGGATCTTGACGACCTCCAGAGCCTGGTGGGTGCCCATGAAGCCCGCCACCGCTCCCACGATCCCCGCCTCCGCGCAGGAGGGCACGGCACCGGGGGGCGGGGGGCTCGGGAACAGGCACCGATAGCACCCCCGGCCCGGCAGGAAGGTGGTAGCCTGGCCCTCCCACCGCAGGATGCTGGCGTCCACCAGAGGCTTGCCCAGTAGCACGCACGCGTCGTTGACCAGGTACCGGGTGGGGAAGTTGTCGCTTCCGTTGACCACCACGTCGTACTGGGACAGGATCTCCAGAGCGTTGGCGGAGGTGAGCACCGTCTGGTGGGGGACCACCCGCACGTCGGGGTTCACGTCCTCCAGGGTCCTGCGTGCGGACTGGGTCTTGGGACGGCCGATGTCGTGGTGGAAGTGCAGGATCTGGCGGTGCAGGTTGGTGAGGTCCACCCGGTCGCCGTCCACGATGCCGATGGTCCCGATCCCGGCCGCGGCCAGGTACAGGGCCGCCGGGGATCCCAGACCGCCGGCGCCCACCACCAGCACCCGGCTTTCCAGCAGCCGCCGCTGGCCGGCGACCCCCACCTCCTCCAGGATGATCTGTCTGGAGTACCTCTGCAGCTGCTCCTCCGTCAGGGCCTGAACCGTCGCCATGTGCCTCTCCCGAGCTCACGTGGATCCGAACTGGAAAACGAGGAGGCGCGGGGGAATCCTCCCGAAGGAGGAGTTACCCCCGCCGGGGACAGATGCACTCGCGAGGCTTCCGCAGGCCGCCCACGGCTAGCAGGGTACCCCACCGCGGGGGCGGGTGTCAAACGCCCGCTGACATAGGTCAACGCGCGGGCTTGGAGGACCCTCTGCTACAATGCCCGGAGAACGCCCGGAGGAGGCACCATGGACCTGTACGACATCACCATCGTCGGAGCGGGACCCACCGGTCTGTTCGCGGCCTACTACGCAGGGTTCCGGGCCCTGCGGACGAAGATCATCGACAGCCAGTCGGACCTCGGTGGACAGGTCACCGCGCTGTACCCTGACAAGTACATCTACGACGTGGCGGGCTTTCCCAAGATCCTCGGCAAGGACCTCATCCGCAACCAGATAGAGCAGGCCATGCAGTACAACCCCACGGTGGTGCTGAACGAGCGGGTGGAGGTCCTCGAGCGGCTTCCGGACGGCAACTACCGGCTGGTCACCCACACGGGCCAGGAGCACTTCACCCGGGTGGTCCTCATCGCCGCGGGGATCGGGGCCTTCACCCCCAAGAAGTACAACCGGCCGGAGCTGGACCAGTACGAGGGGCGTGGGCTGTTCTTCGCGGTCCGCAACCGGGAGGACTTTCGAGACCGGCGGGTGCTGGTGGTGGGTGGGGGCGACAGCGCCCTCGACTGGGCCCTCAACCTCCTGCCCATCACCCGGGAGCTCACCCTCATCCACCGCCGGGACCAGTTCCGCGCCCATGAGGACTCCGTGCGGAAGCTCCTGAGCTCGTCCGCCAGGGTGAAGTTGTTCTACGAGCTGAAGGCCTTGGAGGGGAACGAGCGGGTGGAGCGCGCGGTGATCTTCAACAACCGCACGAAGGAGGAAGAGGTCCTGGAGGTGGACGCGGTGCTAGCCTTTCTGGGCCTGGTGAGCAACCTTGGGCCCATCCGGGAGTGGGGGTTGCAGATCGAGGAGGACTCCATCGTGGTGAACACCAAGATGGAGACCAACCTCCCGGGCGTGTACGCGGCCGGGGACATCGCCACCTACCCGGGCAAGCTCAAGCTCATCGCCACTGGCTACGGGGAGGCAGCCACGGCGGTGAATAACGCCTACACCTATCTGAACCCGGGCGCGAAGGCCTTCCCCGGCCACTCCAGCGCCATCATGGAGAAGAAGGAGCGGGAGGCGGCCCGGGCAGGGTAGGGCTACTGGCGGCCTCCCCGGGTGGCTGCCGCCACGGGCTCCATGCGCAGAGTGCGCTTGGCCACCCAGGCCAGCCAGCCGCCCACGCTCCACCGGGCGGGTTTGCGGCTCAAGTTCCGGAAGGCCGCGGACATCGCCTCCGCCACCGCCTGCTGGACCGCTTCCGGCGTCACGGGCCGCCCCAGACGCAGCAGCTCGCGCTCCACCGCGCGGCGCAACACGGGCAGATCCTCGTCCGCCAGCCGCTCAAACGCTTCCCGGTCTCCCGCCAGGGCCCGGTCCAGCAGCTCCCGCTCCTCCATTAACGACCGCTCGTAAGCCTCCACCACCTCAGGGGAAAGGGAAGCCCGCCGGCGCTCGTGGGCGTGCTCCCGCCGGAGCTGGGCCTTGTACCGGGACAGCTGCTGCTCCAGGTCATCGAAGGCGGCCCGGAGCCACCCCTCCGGGGTGGCGGACCGGTTGCGCCGTGCGTACAACACCCGCCCCGGCAGGTACAGCCGGGCGCTGCCGGTGTACTCTTCCTTGCGCGCGGCGCGTTCGAGCTTCACCTGCAAGTGCACCAGGTCGGGCCGGAAGTGGCGCAGCCGCCGCTGCAACCTGGCCACGGACCGGTCCAGCACCTCTCGCGCGTGCTCGCCCAGCTCGAACCTCCGGGTGGTCACGTGGACTTCCATGCCGACTCCTCCCTGTCCAGCTCCTCCCACGCAGGCTCCACCACACACGTTCCACACTCGGGTTCTTGCACTCCCACCCACCGCACCAGGGCGTCCAGCTCCTCCCATGGGAGCCGGTGGGGGTGGGTGAGGACCCACCGGCCCGCAGGCCTGCCCCGCCGGTCAAACACCAGACACACCGCGTCCGCGCCGCCCCGGGTTCGGCCCCTGGGGTCCCGGGCCTGATGCGCCGGCACCGGCAAGGGCGGCCCCTCGCAGAGCAGCAAGAGCTCCACACCCCACCCGGCCCACCACGCCGCCCGCTGGACCGCCTCCGCAGCCAGCTGCACGCAGCCGTGGCACCCGGCTCCCTCCACCGCGAGCACCACCTGCGCCCGCAGCCGCCACGGGGCCACCCGCTCCGCCCCGCGGGGCCCGTCCGCCCACACCTCTGCGCCCGTCACCGCGCCACCGCCCGCAGGACCTGTTCGTCCGCGTGGTAGCTGCTGCGCACCAGGGGGCCAGCCTCCACGTGGCGGAAGCCCATGTCCAGGCCGAGCCGCTTGAGCTCCGCGAACTCCTCCGGGTGCCAGTACCGGTGCACGGGCTCGTACCCGGGCCCCGGGCTCAGGTACTGGCCCACCGTCACGATGTCGCAGCCCACCGAGCGCAGATCCTCCAAGGTCTGCACCACCTGGTCGAAGGTCTCTCCCAGGCCCACCATGAGGCCGCTCTTGGTGAGGCACGGGTAGCCCCACCGCTTGACCCGTGCCAGCAGCTCCAACGACCGGTCGTAGTTGCCCCCGCTGCGCACCCGGCGGAACACCGGACGGACCGTCTCGATGTTGTGGTTCAGGATGTCCGGACCCGCGTCCAGCACCGTCCGCAGGGCGTCCGGGTCGCCCTTGAAATCGGGGATCAACACCTCCACGCTGCAGCCTGGCCTCAGCTCCCGAATGCGGCGGATGGTCTGCGCGAACACGCTGGCCCCGCCGTCTTTCAGGTCGTCCCGGTCCACGGAGGTCACTACCGCGTGGCGCAGCCCCATGGCGGCCACCGCCTGCGCCACCCGCTCCGGCTCCCGCCAGTCCACCTCCGTGGGCAGGCCGTGGGCGATGGCGCAGTACGAGCAGTTGCGGGTGCACACGTTCCCCAGAATCAGGAAGGTGGCGGTGCGCCGCTCCCAGCAGTCGCCGATGTTGGGGCAGCGGGCCTCCTCGCAAACCGTGTGCAGCCGCTGGCTGCGCAGGATGGTCACCAGCTCCCGGTAGTTGGGGCCGGAGGGCAGGCGGGCCTTCAGCCAGGGCGGGCGCTGCGGGACAACTGCCACGGGGACCTCCTTTCAACGGGTGACGGGCTCCACGGCTTCCAGGCTTGCCTTCACGTGGTTCAGGAACTGGACAGCCACCGCCCCGTCGAACACCCGGTGGTCGAACGAGAGCCCCAGGTGCATCACCGCCCGGATGGCGATGGCGTCCTCCCGCACCACGGGACGCTTCACGATGGCGTCGGTGGCCAGAATGGCGGCCTGGGGGTAGTTCACGATGGGCAGAGACCAGATGGAGCCGAACACACCGGGGTTGGTGAGGGTGAAGGTACCGCCCTGTACGTCCTCCAGGCCCAGCTTGCCCTCCCGGGCCCGGCGGGTGAGGTCCTCCAGCTCCCGGGCGATCCCCACCAGGCTCTTCTCCTCCGCCCGGTGGATCACCGGCACCACCAGCCCGTCCTCCACGGACACCGCGATCCCCAGGTTCACGTGCGGCTGCAGGACGATGGCATCCTCCGCCCACCGCGCGTTCACCACGGGGAACGCCCGCAGCGCCTCCACCGCGGCCCGGGCGAACAGGGCGGTGTAGGTCAGCCGGACCCCATGCTGGCGCTGAAAGGGCTCCCGGTGCGCCTCGTACCAACGTACCAGCTCCGTGACGTCTGCCTCCACCACCCCGTACGCGTGGGGGATCTCCCGCTTGGCCCTGGTGAGCCGCTCCGCGATGGCCCGGCGGATGGGCGAAAGCGGCACGCGCCGCTCTTCGGCGGCTGGGGGTGTCTGCGCCGCGGGCGCCGCGGGGGCGGACGCGGCCGCCTTCTTCCGCTCCAGGAAGGCCAGTACGTCCTGCTTGGTGATCCGGCCGCCGGCGCCGGTGCCCCGGATCTGGGTCAGCTCCTCGGGGGTGATTCCGTGCTCCTGCACCAGGCGGCTCACAAGGGGCGAAAGCCGGCCTGCCGCCCGCCGCTCCTCCGCCGCGGGCCGTTCCTCCTCCGCAGTTTTGTCCGGCGCCTCCTCCACCCGCGCGATCACCGAGCCCACGGGCAGGGTCTGCCCCTCCTGGGCGAGGATCTCCACCAGCCGTCCCGCCACGGGGGAGGGCATCTCCACGTTCACCTTGTCCGTGATGAGCTCCACCAGTGGCTCGAACCGTTCCACCTGGTCGCCGGGTGACTTCAGCCACCGCCCGATGGTGGCCTCATAGGTGCTCTCGCCGAGCTGCGGGAGGCGCACGTCCGTGGCCATGGGCGCCTCAGTAGTGGGCCAGCTTCCGGACCGCGGCCAGGAGCTTCTCCTGGCTGATCCAATACCACTGCTCCAGCGGCCGGGCGAAGGGGATCCCGGGCACGTCCGGGCCCGCCAGCCGCATCACCGGCCCGTCCAGGTCCTCGAAGGCCTCCTCCGCGATCAGGGCCGCGATCTCCGCCCCGAACCCACCGAACCGGTTGTCCTCGTACACTACCAGGGCTTTGTTGGTTTTGGCCACGCTGCGCAGGATGGTCTCCTTGTCCAGGGGCCGCAGGCAGCGTACGTCCACCACCTCCACCTCGATGCCCTCCCGGGCGGCGGCCTCCGCGGCCTGCAGCGCCTCGTGCAGGGTCCAGCCGTACGTGAACACGGAAAGATCGCGGCCCTCCCGGCGCACCGCCGCGGGCCCCAGCGGCACCGTATAGTCCTCGTTGGGCACCTCTCCCCGGATCAGCCGGTACATGCGCTTATGCTCGAGGAACAGCACGGGGTCGGGGTCACGGACCGCTGCCTTCAGCATCCCCTTGGCGTCGTAGGGGGTGCTGGGTGCCACCACCTTCAGGCCCGGCACGTGGGCGTAGAACGCCTCCACGCACTGGGAGTGGTACAGGGCGGTGCCGTGGGCGCCGCCGTACGGCACCCGGATCACCAGGGGGACCCCGAAGGCGCCGTTGGATCGGTAGCGCATGCGGGCTGCCTCGCTCACGATCTGGTTGAAGGCGGGGTGGATGAAGTCCGCGAACTGGATCTCGGCGATGGGCACCAGCCCGTTGCACGCCATCCCGATGGCGCAGCCCACGATGGAGGACTCCGCCAGCGGGGTGTCGATCACCCGGTCTTCCCCGAACCGCTCGAACAGGCCCTGGGTCACCCCGAACACCCCGCCCTTCCGTCCCACGTCCTCGCCCAGCACCACCACCCGCTCGTCCCGCTCCATCTCCTCGTGGTGGGCCCGGTTCAGGGCGTCCACGTACCGCAGCTCCGCCATGGCGTCCTCCCTCAGCGGCCCGTCCACCACACCGGGTCCACCGGGCGGGCAGGGTCCGGGTCGTAGTACACATGCCGGGCGGCGGTGGCAGGGTCGGGGTCCGGCGCCCGCTCCGCCTCGTCGGTGGCCGCGTCCACCTCGCGGCGCACCCGGTCCCGCAGGGCCTGCTCCCGCTCCTCGTCCCACAGGGCCACGGACTCCAGGTAGCGGCGGAAGTTGGGGATGGGATCCCGCTGGCGCGCCGCCTCGATCTCCTCCTTTGGGCGGTAGCGCTCCTGCTGGTCGTCGCTGCTGTGCGACCCCAGGCGCTCTACCCGGAACTCCAGCAGGGTGGGCCCCTCGCCCCGCTTGGCCCGGTCATACGCCTCCTTGGCGGCCCGGTAGCACTCCAGCACGTCTGACCCGTCCACGCTGGCCCCCACCATCCCATAGCCTGGCGCCCGGAGGGCAACGCTGGGGACGGCCATCTGCTTGTGCAGCGGCACCGAGATGGCGTACCGGTTGTTCTCCACCGCGAACAGGCACGGGACCTTGTGGATGGCGGCGAAGTTCAGCGCCTCGTGCCAGTCGCCCTGGCTGGTGCCCCCGTCGCCGATCGTGACCAGCACCACCTCACCCGTCTTCCGCACCTTGGCCGCGTACGCGAGCCCGGCGGCGTGCGGGTACTGCGTCCCCACGGGGCTGCTGGTGGAGAGGATCCGGTGCTTGGGGTGCGCGTAGTGGCCGGGCATCTGCCGGCCCCCGCTGCTCGGGTCTGTGGCCTTGGCCAGCACCGCCAGCAGGATGTCCGTGGGCGTCATGCCCTTCACCAGCACCGCGGCCACGGACCGGTAGTACGGCACGAACCAGTCGCGCTCCCGATCCAAGGGCCACACCATGCCCACCTGCGCGCCCTCGTGCCCCGGCCCCGAGATTACGAACATCGCCTTGCCCGCCCGCTGGAGCTGCCACATGCGCTCGTCCAGGGCGCGCGCCAGGACCATGTAGTAGTACATCTGGAGCACGTCCTGGTCGGAGAGTCCCAACTCCACGTGGCGGGCCTCGGCCCGCACTTCCTTCGCGCTCATGCCGCTCCCTCCCCGTCTTCCTACACGTGCACCACGCGGCCGAGGGCGTCCAGGGCGGCCTCGTGCACCGCCTCCGACAGGGTCGGGTGGGCGTGCACCGCCGCGGCCAGCTCGTGGATGGTGGCTTCGACGCTCTTGCCCAGGATCCCCTCCGGCAGCAGTTCCGTCACCCGGGGTCCCACCAGGTGCATGCCCAGGATCTCTCCGTGCTTGGCGTCGGTGACCACCTTCACGAACCCATCCCGCTCACCGAGAATGAGGGCCTTTCCGTTGGCGGAAAACGGGAACCGTCCCACCCGCACGTCGTAGCCGCGCTCCCGGGCCTGGGCCTCCGTCAGGCCGAAGGAGGCCACCTCCGGGTTGGAGTACGTGCAGCGGGGCACCGCGTCATAGTCCAAGGGAGCGGTGGGGTGGCCCGCCATGTCCTCCACCGCCCGCACCGCCTCCTCGGAGGCCACGTGGGCCAGCATGGGCTGCGCGTGGATCACGTCTCCCACGGCCCAGATGCCGGCCGCGGTGGTCCGGTAGGTGCCCTCGGTCCGCACAAACCCCTGCCCGTCCACCTCCACCCCTGCCTCCTCCAAGCCCAGGCCGTCGGTGACGGGGGCACGGCCCACCGCGATCAGCAGCCGATCCGCCTCCAGGACCTCCACCTTCCCGTCCTTCTCCACGGACAGCTGCAGCCCGGACCCCGCGCGCTCCACACCCTTCAGGGTGGCGGAGGTGAGCACCCGGATCCCCCTACGGGTCAGGGCCTTCTCCACCGCCGCGCTCACCTCCTCGTCCTCCCCGGGCAGCACCCTGGGGAGGATCTCCACCACGGTCACCTGGCTTCCCAGGCTGGCGAAGGCACTGGCGAACTCCACCCCGATCACGCCCGCCCCGAGGACTGCCAGCCGGGCGGGCAGTTCCTGTAAGGACACCAGGTGGTCACTGCTCAGCACCCGGTCTCCGTCCACCGCCAGCCATGGCAGGCTGCGCGGCCGAGAGCCCGTGGCCACCAGCACGTTCCGGGTCTCCAGCTCCGTCTCCGACCCATCGTTCAGGCTCACGTGCACCCGGTTGCGGCCCACCAGCCGCGCGGTCCCCGCGAAGGTGGCGATCCGGTGCTTGCGCATGAGGTACTCCACGCCGCGGTGGAGGGTGCTCACGGTGCGCTCCCGGTAGCGGTGCACCGCGGCGAAGTCCACGGACACCGACTCCACCCGCACGCCCACCTGGCCCGCGTGCCGCGCCAGCTCCGCTACCTCGGCCGCGTGCAGCAGCGCTTTGGTGGGGATGCATCCGTAGTGGAGGCAGGTGCCCCCGAGCTTGTCCCGCTCCACGATGGCGGTCCGCATCCCCAGCTGCGCGGCGCGGATGGCCCCCACGTATCCTCCCGGTCCCGCTCCGATCACCACGAGGTCATACCCATCGCCCATGCGGTCCTCCCGTTGGGAACTCCCTTCACGGTGCGGCCCCGCGCCGGGGCTGCCCACCCGGGCGCGGGGCCGCCCAGCCATGTCTTCGTTCACCGCCGCCACTCACCGCGCCTGCTGCCGCACCACCTCCGCGATGTGACCGTAGAAGGCGTTCACACCGGTGATCAGGGCCGCCAGGGCCATGAGCGCGAGCACCACCACGCCCAAGTACGCCAGAGTCCGCCGCGCCCCCTGCTGGCTGTACGCGTAGGGCAACATCCCCACGCTGGCAAGCCCCGCGGACAGCCACAGGACGAAGGTCACGGTCGGGTTGCGGGTCAGTTTGAAGTCCAGCACCGCCCGAGCGCCCTGGAGCAGGAACAGGCCCAGCAGCGCCGCGGGCCAGGCCACCATCCGCAGGTCCAGCCCCGTGTACAGGTAGAAGCCGGCCAGGATGAGCATCAGGGAGAACAGGCCGGTGCTGGTCCCGAACAGTTCGGAGTAGTGCCCCACCGGGAAACCGGCCCAGTCCGACCAAAGGAGCTGCACGAAGCCCCCCAGGGAGAACACGCCGAGGGCGAAGAACAGGGCACCGAAGGACTTGCGCAGCTCCGCGGTCTCCCGTCCCGTGGCCACGTAGTACAGATAGACGGCACCGGCAACGCCGGCGGCGGTAACCAGGGCGAGGATCAGGACGAGAGGGTTGTGGGAGCTCACCGCCTGCCTCACGGGGATCACCCCCTCTGCCATGGAGTGTGGAAGCGTCGGCAGCGGCCGCAGCCGGCACGCCTCCAGCTCCAGTATAGATCCCAGTACAGAACGGAGGCGGGCGCGGCGTCAGGCCACGGGCAGGCCCGTCCACCCGTCAGGGTCGATGGGCTTGCGGCCTGCGAAACCTTCGTCCAGCCCGTGCCAGTAGCGGATCTCCGGCTCCCCCAGCCGCCAGCAGTAGTACGCGGGTTGGCCCGCCCGTAAGGTGAGGAAGTCCACCAGTCCCAAATCCAGGTCCTTCAGCTCCCCGCCGGCTTGCTCGATGCGGCGGACGGCCTCGGACATGCGCGCCAGGATCTCTTCGGCCTGCTGCTCCAGCCGGGAGCGGTCCGCCGGGCCGGCCTGCTCCAGGGCGGCGCGCAGCAGCACCAGACGCTCGCGCAGCCGGCGCAGCTCCAGCACCGCTTCCCGCACCGCGGGCAGGTGGGCACTGGCCTCCTCGTACGACAGAAACCGCCTCACCCCTCGACCCCCGAGGCGCGGCTGTGCGCGAACAACCGGATGATCTGCTGTTCGACCAGCTGGGTCATCCCCTGCTCGAACCGCACCGCCTCCCGCTCCGCGGTCTGCGGGTCCATGCCGAGCACATCCTGCAGGAATCGCTGACACAGGCGGTACCGCCGCTCCTTGCCGAAGGCGAGCCGGCTGCCCTCCGGCGTGAGCCGCACACCCTGGTCCCGCGAGTACGTCACCAACCCCGCGCGGCCCAGCCGCTCCACCATCTCGTGCACCGACGCCACCGACACCCCTAGGTAGCGGGCCAGGGCGGTTAGGGTGACCCGCCCCTGCGTGCGCAGGTGGAGCACCGCGCGAAGGTAGTCCTCCGTCCGGGAAGAGTTCACGAGGCCTGGCTTCCGCATTCCGAGCACGTCCCCCTCAACTCCAGGTGGATCTGGCTCACCGCGAACCCCTCTGGCAGCGCCTGCTGCAGGGCCTCCGCGGCTACAGGTTCCGCGAGGTCGTATACCCGGCTGCACCGTTCGCAGACGAAGTGGGGGTGGGGAGAGGTGACCGCATCGTAGCGCCGCCCCTCGGACGTCACGATCTCCCGCACCAGGCCCGCCTCCCGGAGCAGCCGCAGATTCCGGTACACCGACCCCAGGCTCACCCTCGGCAGGACCCGCCGGACCTCCGCGAGCACCTCCTCCGCACTCGGGTGGGTGCGCTTGGCCGCGAGCACGGCCAGGATCTGCTGGCGCTGCCTGGTCATTCTCATGGCAATGAGAACCATTCACATTTTAACAAGGGTCCGCAACATCGAGGTTGCCACGCCCAGGCTAGCCCGCTCCCCAAGCGCCTCCACGGGCGGCCGTACGTCCACCGCAAGGCCCAGGCACAGAGGAAGCCCCACCGGCACGGGCCCCAACGTGAGCGCCCCGGACGCCAGCCAGCCCACAGCAGGCGTCGCACGTCGCTAGAGAAGCGCGGGTGTGTGACGGCCGCCCAACGCACGCCCACCGGGACTCCTACCCAAACAGCACCGCCGCGGTGCCCACCACGCACACCACGCTTCCCACCACCAGCCCTGCACCCACCCGCTCGTCTCCCCGCAGCATCCAACGGCTCAGGAGGATCACGAGCAGCACCTGTAGGTTGTACAGCACCGCCACGTTGGCCACCGGACTGCGCTGGAGCCCGAGGAACAGGAGGAGGATGGCCGCGGTATTGGCAATGGCGCTTGCCAGGACGTCCAACCTCCACGGCCGGTCCCACCCCGCCGGACGGTGCCGCAGGGCCAGCCAGCCGGTCTGCACCAGCAGGGCGGTGCACGCACCCACGGCGGCCCCCAGAAACGGTGCCGGGGTGATCTGGAGGCCTGCTCTCCGGAAGGTGTCGCCCAGGGCGAACCCAACGGCTCCGCCGACGGCCAGCAGCGCGCCCGCGGGGTCTGGGCGGCCCTCAGGTCCGGACGCCCGCTCCCGCAGCACGAGCCACAGCCCCACCGTGATGAGCACCGCGCCGGCCAGCTGGCCTGGTCGGGGCAGCTCCCGCAGGACCGCAAGCCCGATGAGGGCTGCAAACAGCGTGTTGGACAGCCGGATGGCCGTGGACCGGGACGGCCCGATCCGGAGCACGCTCTGGTAGGACAGGTTCCGCCCGGCTACCGTCCCACACAGCCCTCCCAGGACGAAGTACAAGAGGGACCGGCCCGTGAGCGGCGGGGAGGAACCGCGGCCTGCTTCCAGCGCGGCCAAAAGGGAAAACACGACCACGTTGGTGACGATGCTCACAAACACGCCGGCCTCCGGCGCCACGGGCTTCGGCCCCACCATGAAGCGGCGCGAAAGCACCGTGGCCAGGGCAAAGGCTGCTGCTGCCAGCAGTCCGAAAAGCTCCCCGGTCACCACAACTGGGTTCCATGTTGCCACACGCGCGCCCCGCGGCCCTACTGGGAACGGGCGGAGCGTGACACAGGTGCTGGGATCCGGCTCGTGCGGCCGCCAGGAGGGAGGACGCGGTGAAGGGGTGTTCTGAGGGGCCCGGAGCTACGCCGGCTTCCGTGGCAGGGTCCTCGATGCCACTTGCTGGGCGCATGGCGGGGTTTGTAGCCACCGCGGCGGTCGCGGGCACCCCGGTGCGCGCGGCCCAACGGGGCGTCGGTGTTGCCGGAGCAGCTCCCCCTTGGCGGCAACACGGTGATCGTGGACCACGGAGCGGGCGTGTTCAGTTCCTAGCTCCACCTGGCCCACGTTCGCGTCCGGCCAGGCGGTGCACGCCGGTACCCTGGTGGGCTTTGTGGGCTCCACCGGTCTCAGTACGGAGCCCCACCTGCACGGGGACTGTATGGCAACGGTGCCCGTGGACCGCTTAAGGGCGTCGCCTCTTACGCCCGCCACACCCTGCCGGGCGCTCCCTGGCTGAGCCCCTACCTTAGGATGGTGCCGTCCCGGACGCCACGGACCCAGGCCCGCTGCGGCCCGCCCGGGCCTGCCGGCGCGCGGGCGGACCCGGGTGCGTCTACGCGCCCACCATGCTCATCCCGCCGTCGCACAGGAGGAACGCACCGGTGATGTGGCGTGCGTCGTCGCTAGCCAGGAACGCCACCGCCGGGACTACGTCGTCCGGCGTGGCGATCCGCCGCAGGGGCGTCTGGCTCAAGATCTCTTCCCGCCGGCCCGTACGCCAGTCCTCGCGCTGCAGGGTGGCCTCGGTCTCGATGAACCCAGGCCCCACCGCGTTCACCCGTACCGCGGGGGCGAAGGCCCGCGCGTAGGACTTCGTCAGCCCGATGATGGCGTACTTGGCCGCCGCGTACTGGGGCGCCCTGGGGCTCCCGGTGACCACCACGCGGGACCCGATGTTTACGATGGCACCCGACCCCTGCTCCAACATCCGCGAACCCACCTCGTGGATCATGAGCTGCGTGCCCTTCACGTCCACCAGGAGGATGCGGTCGAGCACCTCCTCCCGCAGGTCCCGCCACGACATCTGGTCCGCGGCCATATCCCCCGCGTTGTTCACCAACACGTCCAGCCGGCCGAACCGTCCGAACACCTCGTCGGCCACCCGCCGCACGTCGTCCCAGCGGGCGATGTCTCCCTGGACCGTGAAGCTCTCCCGGCCCATCTCCCGGATGGTCCTCGCCACCGCCTCGGCCCCATCTGCGGACCGTCGGTAGTGCACCGCCACGTGCGCGCCCTCCCGGGCCAGGCCCAGAGCGATGGCGCTGCCGAGGCCCCGGCCCGCCCCCGTCACCAGCGCGAAGCGCCCTTCCAACCGTCCGGCCATCCCTTCACCGGCGGCCCAGCTCCCGGAGGGCCGCGTGCAGGTAGCTAAAGTCGAAGACCCGCTCCAGGGGCAGGGGCTCCCGGTAGGTGAGGTAACCGCGGCGCAGGTAGAACTTCTGCTGGTCCTCCAGAGCCCGCAGGTTCACCGCCAGGTTGGGATCCAGGTAGTGCGGGCGGGCCCGGCGCAGCAGCTCGATCCGGGCACCCGTGTACTTGACCATCAGCTGCAGGTTGTCCTCCCGCTTCCAGCCGTTGTCCAGCGCCAGGTCCCGGGCCGCTTTCACGTGGGCCACCACGAACCGCTGGGCCGCCTGCGGGTTCTGCCTGGCCCAGTCGGTGTTGATGAACACGAACGTGATGGGGAACGGCCGCGCTCCCGGGGGCTTGCGGAGGGGCCGCACGCCCACCCCGCGGTCCTCCGCGATGGTGGGGAAGGGCTCGGACACGATGCCGGCCCAGATGGCACCGCTCTCCAGGGCAGGCACCATGTCGGGGAACGGCATGGTCTTCAGGTCCACGTCCTCCACGGCCAGCCCGTCGGTGGCCAGGGCCCGGTCCAGCATGTACTCCGTGGCCACGCCGCGGGCATTGATGGCCACGGGCTTGCCCCGCAGCTGGGCGATCCGGTTGATCTCGCTACCCCAGATGGCCCGGCGCACCGTGAAGTAGTCCTCCACAAAGCCGCTGTGGAGGGGCGCCACGAACTTCACCGGGTGTCCTTGGGCCACCGCGTTGTAGGCCGCAGCCCCGAGGGCTCCCCCTCCGATCTGCAGCTGTCCGATGGCCACCTGGGAGAGGATCTCCGCCCCGCTCGGGAGCCGCACGAGCTCCACCTCGAAGCCCTCCTGGGGCAGGTATCGCTCCGCAGCGATGTACTGCGCGGCGTGGGAGTCCACGGGTATGTAACCCATGCGGATCTTCCACCGCGCCGGCGCGGCCTGCAGCCCTCCGGCCAGAGCCAGAACCACCGCCGCCGTCACCAACCACCCGAGCCTCCTCATGGTCCCCGCCTCCTTTCGCCGGATCCTCCTACACCACCTCAGCCACCAGGGTCCGGAACTCCTCGTCGGAGACCAGTCCCCGCTTGCGGATGGCCAGCTCCTTCACCCGAGCCAGCAGCTCCCCGTACGCCTCCTCGGGCACCACAAGCCCGAGCTCGTCACACTTGATCCGCACGGACGCCACCCCGCTCTTCTTGCCCAGCACCACCCTCCGCCGCGCCCCCACCACCTCCGCCGCGTACGGCTCGATGGCCTCCGGGACGTGGAACTGCGCCGCCACCGCTCCCGTCTCCCGCCGGAACAGGTTCTCGCCGACCAACGGCTTCCACGGCTCCAAACAGTACCCGGCCAGCTCCCGCACCCGCCGCGACACCTCCTGGACCCGCTCCAGCCGGAGCCCCGTCGGCTTCCCGTACAGCCCCGCCAGCGCCAGCGCCACCTGGAACAGGTCCGCGTTGCCAGCCCGTTCGCCCATCCCGTCCACCGTGCCGTGCACCCACCGTACCCCGGCCTCCACCGCTGCCAGCGCCGTCGCCGTCGCTAGCCCGAAGTCGTTGTGCCCGTGGAAGTGCAGAGGGACCGCCGACCCCACCCACCCCCGCACTCGCCGAACCAGCTGTCCCGCCGCGGCAGGACTCAACACCCCCAACGTGTCCACCACCACCAGCTCGGCCGCACCGGCGCCCAGGGCGACCTCGTACGCCCGCCGCAAAAACCCCAGGTCCGCCCGCGACCCGTCCACCGCGAAGAACGCCACCCGCATCCCCTGCCGCGCCCCGAACCCCACCGCCTCCTCCACCCGCCGCAGCACCTCCTCCGCGGTCAGCCCGAACGCCCGCAGCTTCACCTCTGAAACTGGCGCCTCCACCACCGTGGACGCCAGCCCCGCCCGCAACACCGCCTCCACGTCGGCCACCAACGCCCGTGCAAACCCCCACACCTCCGCCCTCAAGCCCACCCGCCCGATCCGTGCCGCCGCCTCAAAGTCCTCCTCCGAAACCCGCGGGAATCCCGCCTCGATGCGGTCCACCCCCACCTCGTCCAGCAGCCGCGCCAGCTCCACCTTCTCGTCCGCCCCCAGGACCACCCCCACCGCCTGCTCTCCGTCCCGGAGGGTGGTGTCATACAGCCCCACCGGCTGCGTCACCCTCGGAAGCACTTCTTGGTTCAGCGTCCCAACCCAGAACACGGCTCACCTCACCACCGGACGGGGGGCGGCGCGGGACGACCGTACGCCTCCTGCCACGAGATCACGCGGTTGCGCAGCACCCCGATGCCCTCGATCTCCGCCTCCACCACGTCCCCGGGCTTCAGGTAGTACGCCTGCGGGTCCTCCCGGAACGCGGCCACCCCGGAAACCGTCCCCAGCGACAGCACGTCGCCCGCGGAGTAGCCCATGGGGGAGTAGTGGGCGATCACCTGCGGGATGGTCACCCACATGCGGGAGGTGGAGGAACTCTGGCGCACCTGCCCGTTCACCCGCAGCTCCATGCGCAGGTTGTGCGGGTCGGGAATCTCGTCCGGCGTGACGATCCACGGGCCGAGGGGGCAGAAGGTGTCGATGGACTTGCAGAAGGTGAACACCTTCGACTCCATCTCGCGCCGCTGGATGTCCCGGGCGGTGATGTCGTTGAAGATCACGTAGCCGCCCACGTAATCCCAGGCCTCCTCCGGGCCGAAGTGCTTCCCGCTCTTGCGGATCACCACCGCCAGTTCCAACTCGTAGTCCAGCTCCCGGGTGAGGTGCTCCGGGTAGATGATGGGATCCTCGGGACCGATGATGGCGTCCACGTTCTGGAAGAACACGATCCACGGGAGGATGGGGGCGACCCACTGAGACTTCTCCCCTTCCTCCGCGTGCTCCCGGAAGTTGCCCGCGGTGTGGAAGAACTTCTTGGGCACGATGGGCGCCCGCAGTCGTACCGCCTCCAGGGGGAAACGCTCCCCCGAGGCTTCCCGGGCCCGGCGCATCCCCTCCTCCCCCAGCTCGAACAGGGTGCGCATATCCGGGACGTCCACGCTCACCACCCACCCGTCCCGGACCACGCCGACCCTCGAACGCCCTGCCACCTCAAACGTGACCAGCTTCACCACGCACCTCCTCGCAACTTCGCCCGCACCACCTCCACGGTGCGGGACAGGTGCTCGGCCAGCTCCCGGCGCGCCCGCTGGCCGTCACCGCTCAGGCAGGCGTCCAGGATGCGCTGGTGTTCCTGCCGCCGCTGCCGGGGATCGCCGCGGTCCGCCACGGACATCACCCGGTACCGTTCCGCCGCGTCGAGGAGCGGGGGGACCAGGCGGTCCAGGGTGGGAGAGCCCGCCAGGGCGTACAGCTCGAGGTGGAAGCGGCGGTGCAGCTCCCGGCCCAGCCGTGCCTGTCCGGTTTCGTAGGCCTCCACGAACTGGTCCAGCAGGCCGGAAAGCCGACGGTAGTGTTCCCGGTTGAAGCGTTGGCACGCCAGCTGGATGGCCAGCCCCTCCAGCTCGATCCGGACCCGGTACAGGTCCTCCATGTCCTCCACCGAGAGGGGTGCGACCACGGCGCCCTTTTGGGCCTCGCGGCTCACCAAGCCCTCCTGGTGGAGCCGATGCAACGCCTCCCGGACCGGGATGACGCTCATCCCCAGGCGAGCGGCCAGCTCGCGCAGCCGCAGGGGCCGTCCCGGGGGCAGCTCGCCGGTGAGGATTTCCTCCCGCAGCGCCAGCCAGGCCAGCTCGGCCAGGCTGCGGGGTAGCGCGGTGGACGCCACGGCGCGTTGGGACCTTGGTATCACTTATAATATATAACGCCTGTCAACGGTCTGCGTCACCCGAAGGTGCGGGGACCCGCCTACAACCTCAGCAACTCGCGGGCGTGGCGGCGGGCGGTCTCCGTAGGTGTGGGGCCGGCGAGCATGCGGGCGATCTCGTCCACCCGGTCCTCGCCCTGCAGGACCTCCACCGCGATGCGGGTCCTGCCGCGCTGGGTGACCTTCCGCACCGCCAGGTGGTGGTGCGCCAGCGCCGCGATCTGCGGCTGGTGGGTGACGCACAGCACCTGACACACCCCCGCGAGCTCGGCGAGCTTGGCCCCGATGACGTGGCCCGTGCGGCCGCCGACGCCCGCGTCCACCTCGTCAAACACCATCACCGCGGGAGGGTCCGCTCTGGCCAGGACGGTGCGCAGGGCCAGCATCACGCGGGACAGCTCCCCGCCGGAGGCCACCCGATGCAGCGGCCGAGGGGGTTCCCCTGGGTTGGCGGACAGCAGGAACTCCACCCGGTCCGCTCCCCACGGCCCCACAGCAAGCCGACGCCCTCCCACCGGCAACCCTTCGGGATCCTCCGAAGCCTCCAGCTGGACCCTGAACCGCGCGGCGGGCATGGCCAGGTCCTGCAGGTGGCGCAGCACTGCCTTCTCCAGACGGCGGGCCGCCTGGACCCGGGCTGCAGACAGTTCTCCCACGGCTGCCTCCAGCTGCGCTTCCACCTGGCCCAGCTCCCGCTCCACCTCCCCGCGCCGGCTGTCCGCGTTTTCCAGCACGGCGAGCTCCCGCGCAACTCGTTCCCGGTAGTCCAGGACCGCTTCCACCGTGTCCCCGTACTTGCGCAGCAGGCTCCGGAGGGCCGCGATCCGGCCTTCCACCTCGTCCAGGCGGCCGGGGTCACCTTCGGTGCGCTCCACGGCCGCCCGCACCTCCCGGGAAAGGTCCACGAGCTGTGCTTCCACCGCCTCCAGGGCCTCCGCCACAGGAACGAGGGCAGGGTCCCAGGCCGCCGCCTGCCGCAGCAGCCCCAGAGCCCGCCCCACACGGTCCGCGGCAGCCCCCTCGCCCCCGTACAGGGCTTCATACGCCGCGGTCACCGACTCCCGCAGCCGCTCGGCGTTCAGTAGGCGGATGCGTAGCTGTGAGAGCTCCTCCACCTCTCCGGGCCGAGGTCGCACCGCGTCGATCTCGGACACCTGAAACCGCAGCAGATCCACCCGCTGGGCCCGCTCCCGTTCGCCCACGTCCAGGGCTCGCAGCTCTTCCCGCAGCGCCCGCCACCGGCCAAAGAGCGCCTCCACCACGGCACGGCGCGACAGCACCTCGTCCGCGCCGAACTCGTCCAGCAGCGCGCGGTGAGACGCAGGCTCCAGCAACCGCTGCCCTTCGTGCTGGCCGTGGATCTCCGCGAGGAAAGATCCCAGACGGCGCAGCACGCCCACCGTGGTGGGCTCGCCGTTCACGTAGGCGCGGGACCGGCCGCCCACCTCCCGGACCAGCACCAACCCGTCGTCTTCCCACGGCAGGCCCAGCTCCTCCACCACGGCGCGCAGGCGCGGCGCCGGCCGCGGGTCGAACACCGCGGCCACCCGCGCGCAGGTGGCCCCACCACGCACCACGTCGGAAGGGGTCCGTTGTCCCAGGATCGCGCCGAGAGCGTCCACCAGCATGGACTTGCCGGCCCCCGTCTCGCCCGTGAGCACGTTCAGGCCCGGGCCGAACTCCACCCGCACGTCGTCCAGCAGCACGAAGTCACGGGCATGCAGCTCCCGCAGCACCCGACTCACCCCCGACTCCGCAAGCCGGCGTGCCCCGGCCGGATGCGTCCTACCGCTCTCCCCACGCGAACTTCCGTCGCAGCAGCTCGTAAAACGACGGCGGCTTCAGCCGCACCAATCGGGCCCGTTCCTCCGCTCTGTGCACCCGCACCACATCCCCGCCCCGCAGCGGACAGCCCACCTGCCCGTCCACGGTCAGCAGCACCCCCTCCACCCCGGTGGCCACCTCCACGGTGGCCACGTCGTCCGCGTCCACCACCACTGGCCGCGCGGTGAGGGTGTGGGGGCAGATGGGGGTGATCACCAGGGCACGCACCCCGGGGCTCAGGATAGGCCCCCCCGCGGACAGGTTGTACGCGGTGGATCCGGTGGGCGTGGACACGATGAGGCCGTCCGCCAGGTAGGTGGCCAGGTGCTCTCCGTTCACGCACACGCGCAGGGGCATAAGCCGCGCGTAGCCGCCCTTGGTCAGCACCATGTCGTTGAGCGCCAGGTACCGCTCGGCCACGCCACCGTCCCGCACCACCTCCGCGGCCAGCATCATGCGCTCTTCCACCGCGTGGCGCCCCGCCACCAGCCGGTCCACGGCGTCCTGGAGCTCGTCCAGCCCCACCTCCGCGAGAAACCCGAACCCGCCCACGTTCACCCCGAGCACCGGAACCCCGCGGACCGCGCCGGTGCGCGCGGCCCGCAGGATAGTGCCGTCCCCGCCCACCACCACCAGGGCGTCGGACAGGTCCGCCAGCTCCTGCTCGGTGGCCGCCAACTCCTCCGCGCCCACCGCCCGCGCGCCGTCCTCGTTCACCCGCACCGCGAGCCCGCACCGAAGCAGGGCGGCCAGCACCTGCCGGACCCGCACCACCACCTCCGGGTTCTGTTGCACCTTCTCTGGGTTCACCACCACGCCCACGCTGCGCACGCCTACGCCTCCGTCAGGAACCTCCCGTGTGCCTCCGCCACCGCGCGGTCCACGTCTTCGTCCTGGAGGGACCGGGGCACGCCCTTCCGCAGCAGCAGCAGGAACTCCACGTTGCCCTTGTCGCCGAGGATGGGCGAGGGTGTGACGTCCTGCGCCCCTAGGCCGTGCTGCTCCAGGCCCCGGGCCACGTTCCGCAGCACCGCGCGGTGCACTTCCGGGTCCCGCACCACCCCGCGCCGCGCCACGCCCCGGCCAGCTTCAAACGGCGGCTTCACCAGGGCCACCACAGTCGCGCCCGGGCGCAACAACGGCACCACCGGCGGCAGCGCCTTCAGCAACGAGATGAACGACACGTCCGCGCACGCGAAGTCAATGGGCTCCGGCACCAGGTGCGGGTCCAGGAGCCTGGCGTGGGTCCGCTCCAGCACTACCACCCGCGGGTCGGTGCGCAGCTTCGGGTGCAGCTGGCCCCGTCCGACGTCCACCGCGTACACCTTCCGGGCCCCGCGCTGCAGCAGGCAGTCTGTAAACCCCCCGGTCCCAGCACCCAGGTCCAAGGCCACCACGCCCCGCACGTCCAGCCCGAACCGCAGGAGTGCCGCCTCCAGCTTCAGCCCGCCGCGGCTCACGTACGGGTGCGGCGGTCTTTCGACCTCCACGAGGGCGTGTTCCGCCACCTGCGCGCCTGCCTTGTCCACCCGCCGGCCGTCCACCCGCACCCGGCCGGCGAGGATGAGCGCCTGCGCCCGCTCGCGGGTGGGCGCCAGGCCCCGCTCCACCAGCAGCACGTCCAGCCGCTTCCGCGCCGGTCGCGCCGCGGCCAACTGTGCCCTTCGAGCCGTCCCCGCGTGCAAAGCCCTACCGGTCGCGCTCCACCACGAAGCGGGCCAACTCCGCCAGCAGCTGGCCCCGCGGTCCGAGGGGCGCGATGGCCGCCACCGCGGCCTGCGCCTGCTCCCGCGCCATCTCCCGCGCCCGCTCCAGCCCGAACACCCGTGGGAAGGTGACCTTGCTGGCCGCCTGGTCGGACCCCGTGCGCTTGCCCAGCTTCTCCTGTTCGCCCACCACGTCCAGGACATCGTCGGTGATCTGGAACGCCAACCCCAGGTGTTCGCCGTACGCGGTCAGACACGCGAGCTCGTCCTCGCGTCCGCTCAGAAGAGGTCCCACCCGCGCGCACGCGCGGATCAGGCACCCGGTCTTCCTCCGGTGGATCTCCGGGACCCACTCCGCGGGCACGACGCCCCGTTCCGCGAGCAGGTCCAGCACCTGGCCGCCCACCATCCCGCCGGTGCCCAGGGCCGTGGCGAGGTCCAACGCCACCCGCAGCACACGCTCGGGCGGCCCCAGCCGGTCGCCCGCGGCGAGGATCCACTCAAACGCCATGTCGTGCAGGGCGTCGCCGGCCAGCACCGCGATGGCTTCCCCGTACCGGACGTGGCAGGTGGGCCAGCCCCGCCGCCAGTCCGCGTTGTCCATGCTCGGGAGGTCGTCGTGGATCAGGGAGTAGGTGTGCACCGCCTCCACCGCGCACGCCACCGGGAGGACCGTCTCGGGGTCCAGGCCGCAGGCCTCCGCGGACGCCAGCACCAGGGCGGGACGGAAGCGTTTTCCGCCTGCGAACACGCTGTACCGGACGGCCTCGTGCAGTAGACGCGGCTCGGCCTGTGCGGGCGGCAGCAACGAGTCCAGGGCCGCGTCCACCCGGCGGCCCGCCTCCTCCAGGAACGCCTCCACCCGGGAACCGATCAGAGCGACCCCCTGTCCCGAGGACAGGCCGGCCCTGCGGTCGCGCTGGCGCGTAGCTTTCGCGACACGCTACGAGTACCGGATGCGGAAGGTACGCTCGCCCGCCGGCGGCTCCCAGTGCAGCTCCACACCCGTGACCACCGCGCTGCGGGGCCCCCGCCGCACCGCGTTCAGAAACTCCCGCACCGCCTCCTCCGGCCCCTCAGCCACCACCTCCAGCCGGCCGTCGGGGAGGTTACGCGCGTACCCTCCCACCCCCAGGCGCTCCGCCCACTCCTCCGCGAAGAAGCGGAAGCCCACGCCCTGCACCCGGCCGGACAGCACCGCCCGGGCCCGCACCGTGCGCCCTCCGCGTACCGGGGACTCCCGCGACATTCCTCCTCCCCGCCTACGTTATCACCCCCTGCCGCGCGCTGAGTAGGCGGGGCGCCAGGACACCGGGGTGGGCTTCAGGAGGACGGTGCGGGCTGTTTGCGGGGCACCACCACCTCCCGGTACACCCGCCCGAGGATCCCGTTCACGAACCGGCCGGAGTCCTCGGTGCTGTACCGCTTTGCGAGCTCCACGGCCTCGTTGATCACCACCCCGGGAGGGGTGTCGAAGTGCAGCAGCTCGTGGATGGCCATGCGGAGGATGCACAGGTCCACCCGGGCGAGCCGGTCCGCGGTCCACCCTTCCGCGAACCGGTCGATCAGGCGGTCGGCCTCCTGGCGCCCTTCCCACGCGCCGCGGCTGAGGCGGACCAGGAAGCGCCAGTCGTCCTCGTCCCACGGCTCCGGCGGGCCGTCCTCGGGCGGCGTCCACCCGTCCGCGTAGCGGGCCAACACGTCCTCCACCCGGTGGCGGCCCACCTCCGCCTGGTAGAGGACCTGCAGCACCGCCTGCCGCGCCTTGTGACGGCTGGCCATGGCAAGGCCATTCTACAGGTGTCTGAGACCGACTGTCAGGCGCTCAGTCGAGGCTCCAGCGGCAGACGGTGACGTGCAGCGGCACGAGGACGGCGTACCGGATCTCCACCAGGGCCGTCACCCTCCGCTCGTGGACGAGGCTGGCTCCCTGCCACAGCTGTCCTCGGGAGGTAACCTCCCACCAACTCTCGTCGGCTCCAGGGTCCGCGGTGCAGATTCCTCCGGGACCGGCCGGAGCCAGCCCCACCACGTACCGGACATCCAGCGGCGTCCCGCCCAAGCTCACCAGGCCGACAGGCCCAGCCAGCCGGTCTCGCTTCAGCTGGAACAGTTGGTGCTCCACCCCGGCCTCCGCGGCGTACAGCGCCCGGCGGTCCCACTCCCACAGCCGCCCGCTTTCCAGCTCCGCGGACGTCACGCCGGCGAGTGCCGCGGTGAGCAACGCCATCACCGTCAGCGCGAACAGGGTCAAGGGGAACGCAAACCCCGCTTCCTGCCTGGGCGGTCCACTCGCAATCACGGAAGCCTCCTGGCGACCCGGGTGGTCACGCGGAGGTTGGGCACCGGCCCGCGGACCGGGTCCGGCTGGGGGTCTGCGGCTTCCAGCTGGAGTTCCAACTGGCGGACTCTCGGCAGGTCTGAGCAGTCTACCGAGACTCCCGCTCCGTCCAGGCACCGGACGTCCACGGCAGCGAACGGTCCGGCCAGGGGCTGTGCCGGGCTGCTGCCGACCCGGTAAGTGAGGTCCCCGTCCGGCAGGAGGGCGAACTCGACGGTCTGTGGCCCTGTCTGCGTGACCACCTCGAACCGGAGGCGCGCAGACGCCGCCTGGTGAACGGCCGAAGCGCGAGCGAAATCGGCAGCCAGCCGGTCCAGGGCCACCCGGGTGTTTCGCAGCATCTCCTGACGGCGCCACGCCTCCTGGTAAGCCTCTTCCCCCAAGGCCAGCAGGGGAACCACCCCCGCCACCACCAGGCTCAGGAGCAGCACGACCACCGCCGTCTCCAACAGGGTGAAGCCGGCTTCCGCCCACCTACGGCCGAGAAGTGACCCGCGTCTCATAGCGCACCTGTGGCTCTCCGGAATCGCACGCGCCGTTCCCGTTGCTGTCCAGGCAGGCCACCACCCACGCGTGCCGCAGCCAGCCTCCCAGTGGGTCTACCGCTACCTGCTGGACTCCGTACGACAGCCGGCAAGCTGGAGGTGCCGCGCACGGCTGGGTGCCCGTGCCCACGCCCACGGAGCCCCCGCGGAGCCCCTGGGCCAGCTCTTCCAGCTTCCCCGACGCCGCGGCACCCAGCAGGGTCACCTCCTCTCGTGCCGTTCCCGCGGACAGCAACGGCGGGTACAGCTGCAACAACGGCACGAGCGCCACTGCCAACAACAGGACACTCACCACGACCTCCAACAGGGTCGCACCGCCCTGGTTCACCGGCTGGCCCTCGCGTACCCCGTGACGGCCCACAGCCGCACCGTAGCAGACTCCGATCCCGCTTCCAGCCGCCACTCCGCCCACGGCGTGGAGAGGTCTGCCTGCCCGGAGGGGAGGAACCTCACCATCGAGGGCCCGGACGCGGTCACGCCCGCGGGCAGGTCCTTGGGGAACCCGGACTCGTCGGCGCCGGCTACCGCTCTGACGGTGTAACGGGTGAACGGACCGCCGGGTGGCTGGAACTCGACCACGTACGCCAAGCCTCTTGAGACCGCAAGCTGCCTGGCCATCCCCATATCCGCTGCCAGCTCACGCCCTGCCGCCTGCACCGCGGCCCCCGTGGGGACGAGATTTGGAACCGCCACCGCCGCCAGAACTGCGAGGAGGATCAGGACGGCGACCGCTTCCAGCAGTGTCAGCCCGTCCTGACCCTCCACCTTCGCCCGCAGGGCGGGCACGGCGGCCCTCAGTCCAAGGTCACCCGGCACTGTGCGGCGTTGTAGTCGTTCTGGTACGGGTCACCCGGCCGCGTGACGCTGCTCGTGTTGAACCCGTCAATGGGATCCTGTGGCGCTCCGTCCGGGAAGTACGTGGTGTTGTTTAGGATGGCGCTGGACAGCGTCGCGCCGCTCGCGGGACAAGCGCCCGTCCGGTAGCGGTACAGCTGGATGGCCGCGTTGATGGACCGCACGTTGGCACGGTCCACCGCGTCGCGGGCGTTGTCCTCCGCCGACAAGAAGTTGGGCAGTGCCGCCGCCACCAGGATCCCCAGGATGAGGATGACCGCCAGCAGCTCCACCAGGGTGAGACCTCTTTCGTCGCGCACGTACTGCATCCGCATTCCTCCACCTCCTTCGTCTGTCGGTGCCCGAGTTGGTCTAGAGCAAGTTTCGTACCACACTTGGAACCTGCGACGGCCCCGATCCTCTACTGACCCCGGAGGACAGCCCGGCCGAGCCCGAAGATGGGCATGTACAGGGCGGCCAAGATGCCCCCGACCACCACGGCCAGGGCGATCGTCAGGGCGGGCTCCAGGCCCGCAAGCAGGCGCCGGACCCGCTGTTCAAACTCCCTGTCGAGCAGGCGCGCCGCCTCCAGGACCATGTCGGCGACCCTCCCGGACTCCTCTCCGAGCCCCACGAAGCGGGACGCCAGGGGTGGAAATCCTGGAAGCAGCCGCAAGGAGTCGCTGAGCCGACCTCCTCCCTCCAGCCGCGCGCGGCAAACCGCCGACCACGCTGGCCACCCCGCTGCCCGCGCCGCGACGTCCACCGCGGTCAGCAGCGGCACTCCCCCCGTGAGGCCGGCGCCCAGGGCGTGGAGGAAACGGCCTGCCCGTGCGGTTCTGACGAGGGCCCCCACCGCGGGCAACCCCTCTACCCACCTGGTCACCGCAGGCCCCAGCAGCGCCCACCCGGCCTGCCTCAGTGCCGGCCACGCGAAAAACACTCCTACGCCTGCCAGTCCTGGGAGCGCGGAACGCACAGCCGCGCTTGTCGCCAGCAGTGCCTGTGTGAGGGGCGGAAGGGAGGCGCCCGCGGACCTGTACACCCGTTCAAACGCGGGGACCACGTAGACGAGGAACACCCCCACCACCACCGCCGCCGCCGCCAGCACCACCGCGGGGTACGCCAGTGCGTCCCGGACCTTCCGCCGGAACTCCAGCTCCCGCTCCAGGTGAGCGCTCAGGCGCTGGAAGGCCGCGTCCAGCCGTCCGGTAGCCTCCCCGCTCTGAACCACTCCCACGAACACCGGAGGGAGCCCACGACAGACCCTGTCCAGGGCTGCGGACAGCGCGCTGCCCCTTTCCACCTCCTCCCGTAGAGCTCGGGCCAGGCGACGCAGGTCCTCGGTGTCCGAGTGCTCCTCCACCGCCTGCAGGGCCGCGAACACGGTGAGGCCGGCGCCGAGCAGGGTGGCCATGTGGTGTGCGAACTCCGCCAGCTCCCGTGCCCGGAGGCTCACGCGCACTGCGGAGCTCGGGCTGTCCTCGTGCGCGTCCACAGAGGTGAGGAACAGACCCTGCCGGCGTAGCAGCGCAGCCAGCTCCCGCCGGTCCTGGGCCTGCGCCCGGCCCCGTACAGCCCTGCCGGAGGCGTCCCGCGCCACGTACTCGAAGGTGGGCATCGCCTACTCCCCTGCCACCACCCTGCGGAACTCGTCCGGGCTGGTGACCCCCTGCAACACCTTGCGTGCCGCGCTCTCCCGCAGAGGACGCATGCCGGCCGCCCGCGCAGCGTCCGCCAGCGCCGCCGCCGGGCTCCGGCGCAGCACCAGCTCCTGGATCCGCGCATCCGCCTCCAGCACCTCGAACACCCCGGTCCGGCCCCGGTAACCGGTGCCGTCGCACTCCGCACACCCGACCGCCCGGTAAACCACCGCGGGCCCCTCCCGCACTCCCAGCATCTCCCTGGTTTCAGGGTCTGCTTCCTCGGCCCGCCGGCACCGGCGGCACAGCACCCGCACGAGCCGCTGTCCTACCACCGCGGCCACCGCGGAAGCGAGCAGGTATGGCTCCACCCCCAGGTCCACCAGGCGGACCAGCGCGCTGGCGGCGTCGTTGGTGTGCAACGTGGTCAACACCAGGTGTCCGGTCAGGGCCGCGTGCACGGCCATGGAAGCGGTGGCGCGGTCGCGGACCTCGCCCACCATGATCACGTCGGGGTCGTGGCGGAGGATGGCGCGGAGCCCGGCCTCGAAGGTCACCCCCATGCGCTCCCGCACGGGGATCTGCGTGATCCCCGGCAGCCGGTACTCCACAGGATCCTCGACGGTCATGATGTTGCGGGAGCGGTCGTTGATGTAGCTCAACGCAGCGTACAGGGTGGTGGTCTTCCCGCTGCCCGTGGGGCCGGTGACCAGGACCATACCGTGCGGACGCCGCAGCAGGCGCTCCAGGGTCCGGCGGTGGTCCGGCTCCAGCCCCAGCCGGTCGAACCCGAGCAGTACCTGACGGGTGTTCAGCAGCCGGAGGGTCATGCGCTCGCCAAACGCGGACCCCACCGTGGCCACCCGGACGTCGTACTCCCGGCCGCCGAAGGTGAGGAGGAGCCGGCCGTCCTGCGGCCGTACCCGCTCCCCGATGTCCATGCCCGCCAACACCTTCACCCGCGACACGATCCCGCTGGCCACCGGGTGCGGCACCCGGAGGCGTTCCCGCAGCACCCCGTCCACGCGGAACCGGACCCCCACCTCGTCCGACTCCGGCTCAAAGTGCACGTCTGTGGCACCGGCGCGGATGGCGTCGCCCAACAGGGAGTTCAGCAGCTGGACCGCCGGGGCGTCCTCGGTGGCCTCCACCACCGCTACCGGGACCTGCCCTGGGGAAGCCACGCCATCCTCTGGGAGGCCGTCCAGGGCCTGCGCCGCTCGGTGCTCCGCCCCGAAGAACCGGCTGTAGGCCCAGTCGAAGTCGGCCTCCGTGATGAAGGCGGGACGGACCCGGCTTCCCAGGTGAGCGGCGGCCAAGTCCATGGCCTCCACGTCCGTGGGGTCCACCATCCCGAGGACCACCTCGTCTCCGGCCCGGGTCACCGGTACGACTCGGTGCTGCGCCACCACCCACTCCGGGAGCGCCCGGACCAACGCCTCGTCCAGGGGGGCTTCCGTGAGGCTCAGGTACGCGTAGCCCTTCTGCGAGGCCAGGGCTTCGCCCAGGGCCTGCTTGGACACATACCCGCGCTCCACCAGGATGCGGCCCAGCAACTCCCCCGTCCGCCGCTGCTCGGCGAGCGCGGCGTCCAGCTGCTCGGGCGTGATCAGGCCCCGCTCGAGCAGAAGGGCCCCCAGGCGAGCACGCTTCCCGTTTCCGGGCGCGGTCACCAAGTTCTTTAGCTCTCCTTCATGTTGCCGCCGGAGGACCTGCATCGCCCGTCCCCAGAGCATCTTCCGTGCCACCCGGTGTCAGACACCGGGGGGGGCAGACACCGGGTGTCTGGCACCAGGGGTCAGACGCCGGGTAGCATCGAGCCGGTGGGCATCCAGGCTGCCTCCCGAGCCCTGATCCTCCGGGCCACCGACGACCCCCGGGTGGCGGGGTTCGTGCGCCGCCACGGGCTGCGGCTGGGCGCCAGCCGCTTCGTGGCGGGAGAGACCCTGGACGACTGCGTGCGGGTCCTGCGATCCCTGGAGGACCGTGGCTTCCTCACCAACACCACCCTCCTCGGTGAGCGGGTGGACGACGAACGCACCGTTCGCCGCACCGTGGAGGCCTACGAGGAGGTGCTGGAGCGCCTGCGGGGCGAGGGGCTGCGCACGTACCTCTCGGTGAAGCTCAGCCAGCTGGGGCTGGACGTGGGGGAGGAGCTGGCCTACCGGTCGCTTCGGGCTCTGGTGGCAAGAGCCGCAGACCACGGACGGTTCGTACGGGTGGACATGGAAGAGTCCTGGCGGGTGGACGCCACCCTGAGGATCTACCGGCGGCTCCGCTCGGAAGGCTACGACAACGTGGGAGTGGTCCTGCAGAGCTACCTGTACCGCAGCGAAGAGGACCTGCGCCAGCTGCTTCCCCTGCGGCCCAACGTGCGTATCGTCAAGGGGGCGTACCTGGAGCCTCCCACCGTGGCCTTCCCTCGGAAGTCAGACGTGGACCGCAACTACCGCAGGTTGGTGGAGCTGGCCTTCCTGGGCGGCGCGACGGTAGCCGTGGCCACCCACGACGAGCGGATGCACGAACACGCGGTGGAGTTCGCCAAGCGCCACGGGATCCGTCCAGAGGCTTTCCAATTCCAGATGTTGTACGGGGTGCGGCCGGGCCTCCAGGCGGATCTCCTGGCGCGGGGGTACCGCGTGCTGGTGGCGACACCTTACGGCCCGGACTGGTACCGGTACTTCATGCGCCGCCTAGCAGAGCGGCCCGCCAACGTGGCGTTTGTCCTCCGCAACCTCGTGCGCCGTTAGCAAGCTGCCGGTGGACAGCCGCCCGGGCCTGATGAGCCGCCAACACACGGGAGGACAGCCCGCCTGCCACGGGTCTTATGGCCTGATGCAAAGGCTTGGCAGCCGCCAGGCCCTCGGGTACCCTCAGGGCGAGGGGGGAGGTCGGTGCCTACGCTGGAGGAGCGGGTCGCGTACCTGGAGGGCAAGGTCGAGGAGCTGTCGGGAGGCCACACCCAGCTCCGCCAGGGCATCCATGTCCTGGACCAGAAAGTCGACCGCTTCCGTGAAGAACTCAGCAGCCGCATCGACGCCCTCGACCACAAGGTCGACCGATTCCGTGAAGAACTCAGCAGCCGCATCGACGCCCTCGACCACCGTCTGAACACCCGTATTGACACCCTGGATCAAAAGGTCAGCCGGTGGTTCGCCTGGCTTGCTGGATTCCTCATCACCGCCCTCCTGGCCCAGCTCGGACTCCTCGGCGCAGCCCTCTTCCGCCCCTGAGGCAGGAGTCAGACACCCGGTCTCTGACACCGGTGTTCAGCGCCTGACGAATAGAGTCAGCCGTACGCCGTCGAAGTCCCCGAAGTAGGCGACCCGGTGGGTGCGGGCCAGCTGCCGGTAGGTAGCCGCGAAGGCTTCAGATGAGATCGGGAACCCCTGGACCACCCACAGCCGGTCGGCCCGGGCCGCGGCCCTTTGGACCTGCTCCCGGAGCGCGCTGGACGCCTCGGGTGTCCACTCGGACCGAAGCGCCACGTACCGCCCGCGCAGCTCCGGCAGGTAGTAGTCCACACCTGGGAGCTCCCATCGCGGGTAGACCAGCACCACGTCCTGTGCCCGGATCCTCTCGCGCAACGCCTGAGCTAGGGCCCGGCGGTCTCCCATTCCCTCCGTCGGGTTCGACGCCCACGCCGCCAGGGAAGCCACCGCGAGGCCGAGCACCGCGGCGGCGGACAACCCTGCCAGGACCCTCGCCGGCCGCGGCGGCCGTCCCTCCACCAGCGCACCGACCCCGACCGCCAGGAATGGCACCGCGAACACGAAGTACCGGGGGTAGGCGAGCATGCTCCCGCGCGCCAGCGAGGCGCCGAGGAGCACCAGGGCGGGCAGACCGGCGCAGCACGCGACCAGCCTCCCGGAGGCGGCCGACCGCCTGCCGAGCGTCCAAAGCCCGATCCCGAGCAATGCTGCCACCGGCACCGCAAGGGCGGCCTCCACCAACGCGTGAGCGGACGAGGTCGAAAAGTAGCTGGCGGTCCCGGCCACCCGGCCTCCAAAGCCCACCACGTGTAGCACCTGAAGAGGCAGCGTGGCGGGAAGCGGCGGCCTCCACGGGGGGTCGAACCGCCCCGAGGACATGTGGTGCCACAGTACGGGAAACCAGGGTACGAAGCTGACCGCCGAAGCAACTAGGGCGGCACCGACCTTCCTCAAACCCCGCCACCCTCCTTGCCACAGGGCGAACACCCCTAGGGACCCTACCAGCACCACCCCGAGGTAGTGGGTGTAAAGCAGCAGCGCGCCCAACACCGCCAGCCGCCAGGGCGACGCGGCCCTGTCCCCGAGCAGCCGCAGCGACTCCCGCCCCGCGGCCACGTACAGGAGCGTCAGCAGCATGTACCGCGTGGCCTCGGTGGAAGCCTGAAGGAACACCGGCGCGGCCGCCAGGGCCACGACCGCTAGGGCTGCCGACTGGTCTCCCACTCTCTCCCGAGCGAGCCCCCTTACCGCCACGAGCACCGCCACCGCCAACAGGGCCGAGGGAGCTCTTGCCGCGCGCTCCGAGCTCCCGAAGACGTCCACCCACGCCCGCAGCAGTAAGTAGTACGCGGGAGGGTGTGCGTCGTGGTCGTGGAGGAAGCGGACGAACTCTGGCCACGGACGCCGGGCTGCGTAGAGGGCGAACAGCTCGTCAAACCACAGGCTCCGGCCCGAGGTCACTAGCCACACGGCGGCCACGGCCAACCCGGCCACCAAAAGCGCCCGCCCGGAACGGTCCAACCGCACCTCCTCTGACGAGTTTGCAGCAAGGACCCTGCCACGCCGAGTCTTTCTGGACGCGTCCGCCGCTGCGTCCGGAAGGGCCAGGCGC
>JANXBY010000074.1 GCA_025060455.1 Armatimonadota bacterium | reverse complement strand
GGCAACCCCGCTGGACAAACTCCGCGTGGTCCAACTGCTCCAGGCGCGTGGTGAGGTCGTGGCCATGACCGGCGACGGCGTGAACGACGCGCCCGCGCTGCGGCTCGCGGAGGTCGGCATCGCCATGGGATGGGGAACCGGCGTGGCACGGGAGGCCGCCGACCTCGTCTTGACCGACGACGACTTCACGGCCATCGTGGGTGCCCTCATCGAGGGACGCTGGTTCTGGCGGAACATGCGTCGGTCTCTCGCCCTCCTCCTCGGCGGGAACCTCAGCGAGGTGGGCATGATCGCGGTGCCGGCGTTGCTCACCGGTTCTGCGCCGCTGAGCACCCGCCAAATCCTGATGGTCAATCTGATCACAGATGTGCCTCCAGCACTCGCGATTGCCCTCCAGCCTCCCGGCGACCAGGGTCTCAGTGACCTCGCACGGGAGGGAGAGGAAGCCCTGGAGCGGAGCCTGCGCACGGACGTGTTCCGCCGTGCCTTGGTGACCGGATTGCCGTCCGGCTTGGTGGCGGTGGTGGCGTCGCGCGTCCGCCCGGCGGAGGCCAGCACCGTGGCCTTCGTGGCGCTCGTGGGTTCCCAGCTGGCACAGACCCTGGAACTGGGTGTGGCGGGCGGGGGACTAACCCCGGCGCTGGCCGCCGGACTAGCCGCGTCCTGGGCAGTCCTGGTTGGGTCGCTGGCGGCAGCGCCCCTGAGACGGATCCTGGACTTGGTCCCGTTGAGCGGGGTAGGTTTGAGCTTGGCGGCCAGCGCTGTCGCAGGCACCGTGTTGATCAGCCGTCTCACGACAGGGCTGGTCCGAGAACGACAGATACCTGAGGTCGGTTGGGCGACGGGGAGTCGGCGGCGGAACGGGTCCGGTGCTCGGCCGGCGCGACTGCATCTGCGCCGAGGATGCGGGGGCGCTGGGCCGTAGCTGGCGGTTGGGGGGGAGGCATACACGGCCGGACGCCCTGACCGGACGTGGGTCGATCCCTGGAGTTTGGGGAACGAGGTGGACGGTGAGAAGGCAGCTGCACATTGGGGTCGTCGGTGAGCAAGACGCCCGACCGGAGATGGGTCGGCTGGCGGAGGAGGTGGGTCGGGAGATCGCCCGGCGGGGGGCCGTGCTGGTGTGCGGGGGCCTGGGAGGGGTGATGGAAGCGGCTTCCCGTGGAGCCGCGGAGGCCGGCGGGGTCGTGGTAGGGATCCTGCCTGGTACCCGCGCGGAGGATGCCAACCCGTACGTCACGTTCCCCGTGGTTACGGGGCTCGGTGAGGCGCGCAACGTCATCGTGGTCCGCAGCTCGGATGCGTTAGTGGCAGTCGGAGGAGGCTACGGAACCCTGTCGGAGATTGCCTACGCCCTTAAACTGGGAGTCCCCGTGGTGGGGCTGGGGACGTGGGAGCTGTCCCGGCCGGGGCTGGAGGGCGACCCCATCGTACGTGCCCGGGACGCTCCGGAGGCGGTGGCCCTGGCGTGGGAGGCGGCGCGCAGTCGGGTATATGGAAGGCAACGTACACCGACCGGAGAGGAGGAGTAAGCCATGCGATGGAAGGCCCTGGCGGTCTTAGCTGGGCTGGTGGCGGCGCTGGCAGGTGCGGGGTCCGCGCAGCCCCGGGTAACCCTGCAGGTGGCCATCGCGGCCGACGTGAACGTGGTGGAGGCGCACAACAACTACCTCGGAGTCGCCTTCGCCAAGAACAACCCAGGGGTGACGGTGCACGCGGTGGGTACCGGCACAGGCGAGGCTGCCAGTCGCGCCGTGTACACGAAGATCAAAGCCCAGGCGGACGCGGGCCGGCGGCCCTGGGACCTGGACGTGGCGCTGGTGTCCATGCGCTACGCGGCCCAGATGGTCCGCGAGCGGCTGCTGCACCGGTTCGTCTCGCAGATGCAGTTCGGCCGCTACGTGGTCGGCCCGGACACGGAGAAGGCCTTCGGGGTGGAGGTCAAGGGCTACGTGGTGCCCATGTTCAAGAACCAGATCGCCATCGCCTACAACCCCGCCTTCGTCCAGAAGCCTCCGCGGACCTTCGCGGAGCTGGAGGCGTGGGTGCGCGCCAACCCGCGTCGCTTCGGCTACAACGGCATCAAGGGCGGCGTGTCGGGCATCGGGTTCGTAATGGCGTGGGTGTACTACAAGACTGGGCGCTACGACCTGTTCACACAGGGCCCCTACGACCGCAGGTACGAACCGCTGATCCGGCAAGCCGTCGAACAGCTGCGGGAGTTCAACCGCAACGTGGTCCTCACCTCCGGAAACGCGGGGACGCTGGACGCCCTAAACCGGGGAGAGATCTGGATGGGCGCCGTGTGGGTGGACCAGCTGGTGGCCTGGAAGAATGAGGGCCGCATGAACCCAGACATCACCCCGGTGCTCATCGCCCCAGGGCTGCCCATCTACCCGCTGTACCTAGTAGTCCCGCGGGAGGCTGCAAACCGGGAGTGGGGCGTGCGGTACGTAGACTTCGTGGCGAACCCTCAAGTGCAGGCGAAGGTCATCGTGGAGCAGTTCGGCTGGTACCCGGGCATCGACCCGAACCGGGTCATGCCGCTCGTGTCCCCGCAGGCCAGGGCGCTTCTGTTCAAAGGCGTGACGCCGGAGGACCTGGCGCGGTACTCCCTGCAGATGCCCCTGGGTGAGTACTACGACGCCATTCTGCTCGCCTACGAGGAGATCGTCCGGTGAGGGCCGGGCCTGCCGCGGGGACGGAGGTCGGGGCTCTGGGGGGGAGTTGCCGCCAGGTGCCTGAGGAGTCCGTTTAGAGGGCGTCGGTCAGGCGTGAGCCGCTGGGAGCGCTGGGCCTGGGGACTCGCCACGGTGCCTGCTGTGGGCGTCCTCGTGGCGGCCTTCGGCCTCCCCTTGCTGCAGTCTGTGGGGGCTTCTTTCGTCCGGGAGGGACGCTTCACGTGGGAGAACTACGCCATCGTGTACCGGCTGTACCGGCAGGACGTCCTCTACACCCTGGGCGTGGCGGCCGGCGGGGTGGCCCTGACCTTCGGGTGCGGGATCCCTCTGGCGGGGTACCTGCGGCTGCGGGCGTGGCCGTGGGTGGAGTTCCTTCTGAAGGTCCCCTTGTTCGTGCCGTTCGTGGTTACAGGCCACGCCATGCGGGTGTTCCTTCAGCCGAGCGGGACGCTGGCCGCGATGCTCACCGCCGCAGGCATCCTGCCGCCCGGAGCGCGCCTCGGGATCGGTGAGGGGTGGCTGGGGCTGGTGCTGGCCCTCACGTGGAAGCACCTGGCGCTGGTGGTCCTGCTGCTGGTGGGAGCCTTCCGGGGTGTGGACGACAGCTACCTGGAGGCCGCTCAGGGCTTCGGAGCGGGGACCTTCCGCCAGATCTGGGCGGTGCTGGTTCCCATGTCGGCCACTTCCGTGGCGCTGGCCCTGGTGCTCACCCTGACGTCCATGCTGGCCTCCTTTTCCATTCCGCTGCTCATGAGCCGGGGCTCCGGGCCGCAGATGCTCATGATCGACTTGTACTACCGGTTCGGACAGCACGGTGACTTCGAGGTGGCCAGCGCCCTGGGCGTGGTCTCGTACGTAATGGCCTCCGGGGCCGTCTACGCCTACCTGCGGTCGGTGACCCGGTGACCCGCTCCCTGCTGGGCCTGGCGTTCCGCGCCACGGTGGGCACCCTGGTGCTGGTGGCGATCCTGGGACCCCTGACCAGCCTTCTGATCTGGTCCCTGGCAGAGCGGTGGCACTGGCCGGCGCCCTTCCCCCAGCAGCTCGGTCTGAAGTACTGGCTGCGGATGCTCCAGGGAGACCCACTGCGGGCGCTCACGCGGGGGGTGGGGATCGCCAGCGTGACCACGGTGCTGGCTTTGCTGATGTCGGTGCCCGTCAGCTACCTGGCGGCCCGCCGGCGGCTGCCTGCAGGGCCCCTGGTGCTGGCCCTGTTCGTGCTGCCGCAGGCTTTCCCACAGCTACCGGTGTTCGCCAGCGCCACGGTGCTGTTCTACCGGTGGAACCTGGCGGGAACCATCCCTGGGGTGGTCCTCATCCACCTGGTCGGTGGGCTGGTGTACGCGGTGTGGACGCTCACCGCCGCGTTCCGGGCTGTGGGGCCGGAGCTGGAGGAGGCCGCGGTGAACCTGGGGGCATCGGCGACCCGCACGTTCTTCCGCATCGCGTTGCCCCTGGCCCTCCCAGGAGTCGCCGCGAGCGCCATCCTGGTGTTCCTCCACTCCTTGGACGAGTTCAACGGCACGCTCCTGGTGGGCGCCCCGTACGTGACCACCTTACCCGTGTACATGTACACCGCGAGCCTCGGCTACGAGCTGCAGATCGCGTCGGTGACCGCCCTGATCCTCATGGCGCCTGGGGTTGTCTTGCTGCTGCTTTTGGAACGGTTCCTTCGGGCAGAGTACCTGGCCTTCTTCGGCCACCTGTAGGAGGCGCACGTGGAAGTCCGCGTGGAGGGTCTTGTCAAACGCTTCGGCCGCGTCCCGGCTCTGGCCGGTGTGAGCCACACGTTTCCCGCCGGCGCTCTCACCGCGGTGGTGGGACCCTCGGGCTGTGGCAAGACCACCCTCCTGCGCGTCCTGGCCGGGTTCGTGCGTCCGGACGAAGGGCGCGTGTGGATGGACGGGCGGGACGTCACCGACCTTCCACCCCAGGCGCGAAGCTGCGCCCTGGTGTTCCAGAACTACGCCCTGTGGCCGCACATGACGGTGTTCGAAAACGTGGCGTTCGGCTTGCGCCTGCGCCGGTTGCCGACCCGGGAGGTGGAACAGCGGGTGCGGGAGGCTCTGGCCCTGGTGGAGCTCGACCGGGTCCCGGGGATCGAGGGCCGCCGGCCACGGGAGCTTTCGGGGGGACAGCAGCAGCGGGTGGCGCTGGCGCGGGCCATCGCGGTGCGGCCGCGGCTGCTGCTCCTGGATGAACCGCTGAGCAACCTGGACGCGAAGGTCCGGCACCGGGTGCGGGTGGAGATCCGGGCGCTGCAGCGCCGCACGGGGATCACCACGGTGTACGTGACCCACGACCAGGAGGAGGCGCTGAGCATTGCCGACGTCCTGGTGGTCATGGAAGGGGGGCGTGTGGTGCAGTGGGGCCGGCCGGAGGAGGTCTACGCGCGTCCCAAGGACCCCTTCGTGGCCGAGTTCCTCGGCTCCACCAACGTCCTTGAAGCCTCCGTGGGCCGGGACGGAGCGATCCAGCCGTCCCGGGACGGGCGGCTGCTGTTCCGGGCGGAAGACGTGGTCCTCCTGCCGGCGGACGCGACGCCTCCTGCCGGGTCGGTGTGGGCAAAGGGGAAAGTGGTGGACTGCCTGTTCCTCGGGGCGGTGTACCGGGCTTACGTGCGCGTGCTGGATGTTGTGGTGATGGCGGACGCCCGGAGCCCCGCTTCGCCAGGGCCCGTGGTCCTGGCCGTGCCTGCGGACCGCGTCATGGACTTCTCCCACCAGAACGGGGAGGGTGCCGCGAAGGAGACCGCGTGAAGGCGGTGGGCGTACGGGTGGAACGGAGGGTGCTTGCCATCCGTATCCTAGCTGAGAGCCCTGAGGGCCGGCCGGGGTTGCAGCCCGGCGGGCACGCGAAGGAGGGTCAGAAGATGCGGGTCGTGCGGGGGTTGACGCTGGCGCTGGTGGCGGTCGCCGTGGTGGCGGGGGTCGCCGCGGCCAAGCCCAAGGCGCGACGGGTGAAGCTGTACCGGGCGGGTGAGGTGTTCTGCACGGAACGCACCCTGGTGTGGGGCACAGGAGCCGTGGTGATCCGGGACCGGTGCTACGTGGTGGGTTTGGTGCGCAACCGGGAGGGCACGTTCCTGGCGTTCCTGGACCCCGCGGTGCAGGTCCCCCCAGGCCAGATCGTCCGGCTGAGCACGCCCGCGGGCGCCAAGCTGCGCGGCCGGATCTTCTACCTGGTGCCGGTGCAGACGGTGGTGGCGGTGCCGGTGGACACCCTGGTCATCGTGCCGGTCCGGATCGAGGAGGAGGACTCGCGGCTGACCGTGATCCTGACCGGACCACAGGCTCCTAACCTGACGGTGATCTTCAGCGTGCGGTTTTAGGGACAGCCCCGCAGGGGTTGCCTCCTGCCGGCTGGCAGAGGCAGCCCCCTCTGTGCTATACGATATAGACGCACGGCAGCACGCTGGCTGGGGGTGTGCGATGCGAGGAGTCGGAGTCCTGCTGGCACTGATTGTGTGTGTGGCCTTGGCGGCCTCCGCGCTGGCAGGGGCCGCGAACCCGAGCACGGTGAAGATCGGCGTCCTCCTGCCCCTCACGGGTCCCTTTGCCGCGGTGGCGGAGACCCAGCGGAACGGGGCGCTGCTGGCCATCGAGCAGCTCAACGAGAAGGGCGGCCTGCGGATGCCGTGGGGCCGGGTGAGGGTAGAAGCCGTGGTGGCGGACGACGAAGCCAAGCTGGACGTGGGCGTCCGGCGGTACCGGTACTTGGTAGAGCAAGGGGTGGTGGGGGTGGTCGGCCAGACTTGGGCCCCACTGGCCTACGCCATCAACGCCGTGGTCAAGCGAGAGCCCATGCCGTACTTCCCCGTGTGCGTGATGGCTAAGGAGGCCTTCGAGCGCGGAAAGCTGGCGGACACCACCTTCGCGGTCACCTTCAGCCCGTGGACCGTGGGCTACATGGCCGGGTCTGCCGCCATCCAGGTGCTCGGCAAGAAGCGGATCTTCTTCCTAGCCCGGGCCGATAGCTGGGGCTGGGACATGCGGGACGGAACCCGGGCCGCGGCGGAGAAGTTCGGCGCGCAGATCGTGGGGTACGATGAGGTACCGCTGGGCACCACGGACTTCACCACGGTCCTGCAGAAGGTCCGGGCGGCGCGGCCGGACGTGTTCATCTCCGCCCAGTTCGCCGCGGACGCGGTGGCCCTCCTGAAGCAGACCTACCAGATGGGCCTGAACCGGGAGATGACCATTTTCAACGCCTTCATCACCAACGTGGTGGCCAAAGGGCTGCCGCCGGAGGCGCTGAAGGACGTGTACGCCATGCACTACTTCTACTACGACCTGGACCGGTTCCTGGGGGGCTCGCCCGTGGCGAAGAGCGCGGCGGAGTACAACCGGCAGTACCAGGCTCGCTACCGCACCCCTGCGGACGCCTACGCCACCATCGCGTACACCGCGATGCAGGAGATGTTCCGGGGGTTCGAGCAGGCCGGTTCCCTGGAGCCCGGGAAGGTGGCGGCCGCCCTGATGTCCAAGCCCATCTTCCAGACGGTGAAGGGTCCGGCCCAGTGGCGGAAGGACCACTCGGTGATCTACCGGTTTGCGGCGTTCCTGGTGAAGGGGAAGGGCCCGGGCGAGCAGAAGCACGAGTGGGACCTGTTCGACGTGGTGGGCGCTCAGGGGGGTGAGGAGGTGCTGCCGCCCCTGAAGGCCCTGGGTTACTGAAGATCACGGCGTGCACCGGCCGGGCCCCCCCAGCAAGGGCGGGCCCGGCCCGGAGGCGGACTTGGGCCCACAGATCCTGCTCGCGGAACACCTCACCAAGCGGTTCGGGTCCTTCGTGGCGGTGGACCGGGTGGACTTTTCCCTCCACGAGGGGGAAGTGGTGGGGATCGTGGGGCCCAACGGTGCAGGGAAAACCACCTTCTTCAACCTGGTGACCGGCTACCACACCCCGGACGAGGGACGGGTCTTGTTCCTGGGCCAGGACGTCACCCGCGCGTCCCCCCGGCGCCGGGTGGAACTCGGGCTCGTCCGGACCTTTCAGCTGGCGTCGACCTTCGACGCACTTCCGGTGGTCGACAACTTGATCCTGGCCCTGTTCAGCCGCCTGCACTCGGGGTCTGACGTGCGCCGGTTGCTCGCCACGCCCCGGCGGCGGTACTACGACGACCCGCGGGTGCAGGACGCCCTGGAGCAGTTCCACCTGTCAGCCCGGCGCGACCGGGTGGTCCGGCACCTGAGCCTGGGGGAGAAGCGGCGACTGGAGATCGCCATGGCCGTTCTGTCCAATCCCCGGGTGCTCATGCTGGACGAACCGCTGGCGGGGCTGAGTGAGTTGGAGATCCACCAGGTGATGGACGTGTTGCGCTCGCAGGTGGGGCGTCGATCCCTGGTGGTGGTGGAGCACAAGGTGTCGCACCTGCTGGGCTTCGTCCAGCGCCTCATGGTCATGCACGAGGGACGGGTGATCGCGGAGGGCAGCCCGGAGGAGTGCTTGAAAGACCCCGAGGTCCGGCGCAGCTACTGGAGGGTGGGTGCGGAGTCCGCATGAGTCACCACCACGGTGCGCTTTCCGTGGAGGGCCTGCACGTGGCGTACGGCGAAGCGCAGGTGCTCTTCGACGTCCACCTGACGGTGCCGCCGGGGGGGCTCGTCGCGTGTGTGGGGCGCAACGGGGCGGGCAAGACCACCCTCCTGCGGACCATCGCGGGCTTTCTGCGGCCCCGGGCGGGGCAGGTGCGTTATGGCGATGTGGATCTTGTGGGCCGGAAGCCGTATGAGCTGGCGCGGATGGGGATCCGGTACGTGCAGCAGGACAAGCGCGTGTTTGCGGATCTCACGGTCCGGGAGAACCTGCGCCTCGCCAGCTCCGCCACGGGAGACTGGGACTGGGACGCGGTGTTCCGGTACTTCCCCAGGTTGAAGGCGTTGTTGGATCGCAAGGGCGGGTACCTGAGCGGAGGAGAGCGGCAGATGCTCATGATCGGCCGCGCCCTCCTGGGGCGTCCGAAGGTGTTGCTGGTCGACGAGCCCACGGAGGGCCTGGCACCCGCGGTGGTGGAGCAGCTGGGTGGGGTGTTCCAGGAGCTGAAGGGCCAGGCCACCATCCTGTTGGTGGAGCAGAACCTGCCCCTGGTGGGGCGGGTGGCAGACAAGGTGTACGCGGTGAAGGAGGGTCGGGTGGTGGCGGAGATCACGGACCGGGAAGCCATTCGTTCCGCCGCGGTGGAGGCCTACCTGTGAACGGCCGGCTGCGGTGGTGGGCGGGAGTGTTGGTCCCCTTCGCCCTGCTGGCCGCGGGACGGTGGGTGCTCCCCCTACCCTTCGTGGTGGAGGTCCTCATCTTTTCCGTGTACACCATGGCGTGCAACTTCCTCCTGGGCCGCGTGGGGTTCATCTCCTTCGGTCAGCCCGCGTACCTCGCCGCGGGCGCGTACGGCACCGCCTTCTATCTGTACTACTTCGGCCGGGATCCGTTGGTGGGGATCCTGGTGGGGCTTGCCAGCGGGGCAGTTTTCTCCGCCCTGGTCGGGCTCGTGTTCGTGCGCCTGCGCAGCGACTACTTCGCCCTGGTGAACCTGGCCCTCGCGGTGATCGTGTACCACCTCATGCAGAAGGTCCTGGCGCCGATCACCAAGGGCGACAACGGGCTGTGGTTTCTGGACCGCATGAGCTCCACGCCGCTCCTGGACCTGGCACGGCCGGATGGGTTCGTGTGGTTCGCGTGGCTGGTGGCGGTCGGGGTGTGGGCGCTGTACAAGTACCTGGACGACACCGTGTTCGGGGCGTGCTGTCTCGCCACCAAGACCAACGAGGACAAGGTGAAGTTCCTCGGTTACCACGACTTCAAGGTGCGGTGGACCGCCTTCGTGCTGGCCAACACCACCGCGGCGCTGGCGGGCAGCCTGTACGGGGTGTACTTCGGGTTCGTGAGCCCCGAGATGGCCAGCGCCGCCCGCGCCGCGGACCCCGTGGTGGTCACCATCCTCGGCGGCACGGGGACGCTGTACGGCCCCCTGGTGGGTGCGGTGGCGTTCGTGGGCATGAAGGACCTCGTGAGCGGGGTCGTGGGCAACTGGGAATTCTTCGTGGGCCTGCTGCTGGTGGTCATCATGCTGGCGGGCGAACGGGGGATCTGGGGCACCCTGGAGCCGTGGCTGCGCCGGCGCCTGGTGTGGCGGCGGCCGGCGCCGGCCCTGCAGGAGTAGGAGGTCGCCTTGGACGCCAACCTGTGGGTCTCGGGCGTGGTGTACGGGCTCAGCATGGGCAGCATCTTCTTCCTGCTGGCCGCGGGCCTGTCCCTGTGCTTCGGCCTGATGCGCATCATCAGCCTGGACCAGCTCCTGTACTACTCCCTGGGAGCCTACGTGGCCTACCAGGTGAACGTGGCTACGGGGCTCACCTGGCCCGCCATGGTGTGCGGCGCCCTGGCCGCGGGGGCGTTGAGCTGGGTGGTGGAGCGGTGGGTGTTCGACCGCATCTACGCCCGGGAGATCACCTTCACCATGATCACGTCCTTCGGGATCCTGGTGGCCGGGGTGGGGGCCATCAAGTACGTCTGGGGTCTGGTGCCGCGACCCATGGGGATCCCCGTGGAGGCCCAGGTGGCGTTGCTGGGTGTGAACGTGCCCGTCTACCGGATCATCGTGATCGGCGTGGCGCTCGCGGTGTACGGGCTCATTCAGTGGGTGCTGAACCGGACCATCGTGGGGACCGCCATCCGGGCCGCGGTGGAGGACGTGGACCAAGTGGAGGGGCTGGGCGTGGACGTGTACCGCCTGTTCACGGGGACCTTCGTGGGGGCGGGGATGCTGTCCGGCCTGGCCGGAGCCCTGCACGGGCCCCTGGTGATGGTCGACCCCCAGATGGGGCTGGAGGTGGTCCCCTTCGTGTTCATGGTGGTCATCATCGGCGGGCTGGGAAGCCTCAAGGGCACGCTGGTGTCCGCGTTCCTGGTGGGGCAGGTCGTTTCCCTGGGCTCCCTGATCTACGCCCCCCTGGCCCAGATGGCGCCGTTTGCCGCCATGCTCCTCATCCTGCTCTGGAAGCCCACGGGGCTGTACGGCAGCGCCCTCCTGCGGCGCTGATCCTCGGGACAGCAGGAAAACCGGTGGACGTGTGGAAACCCTTTTCCGAAAACCTTTTCGACCAGGAGGTCAGCGTTGGCGAGCTCTGAAACCGCGTACCACCGGTACTTCGCTGCGGACGTCCCCCCGGATGGCCGCAAGCGCAACCTAATGAGCATGTCCTACGCGGAGGTGGCCGAGCGCCTGCGGGAGCCCGGCCAGGACGTGGTGCTGGTGCCCCTGGGCAGCACGGAAAAGCACGGGGCCCACATCCCTCTCGGGACGGACAGCTACATCACCATGACCGCGGTGGTGATGGCCGCGGAGATGGCGGACTGCCTGTACGCGCCCCTCATGCCCTTCGGCTACTCCCCTCACCACATGGGGCGGCTATTGGAGGGTGCGGGCACCATCACCCTGCAGGCGGAGACCTACCGCCGGGTGATGCACGACATCGCCCTGAGCCTGATCTTCCACGGGTTCCGGCGCATTGTGTTCGTCAGCCACCACGGCTCCAACACCAAGCCCATCGACGAGATTCTGCGCTACCTGCGCTACCGCACGGGTGCCTTCTTCGCCTTTTACAAGACTCCCACGGAGCGGGAGGTCAACGTGCTCCGGGGGATCCTGGAGAACCCGCCGGAGGAGACGCCCGGCTGGCACAGCAGCGAGCTGGAGACCTCCTGTGTGATGGCGGTCCACGAGGGCCTGGTGGACATGCGGCGGGCGGTGGCCGACCGCGCCCACGCGCCCCGGTGGATGGGGGAGAAGTTCTCCAAGGTGGACGGCACCGGCACGGTGATCTTCCAGGAGTCGGAGAACATCTGGGTGCCCATGGAGCACCACGAGTACTCGGACACCGCGGTGATCGGGAACCCCTTCCGGGCCAACCCGGAAAAGGGCATGGAGATCTTCCGGCGCATGGCCCGACACCTGGCGGACTTCGTGGAGGAGGTCCGGAAGTTCCCCGTGGAGGTCGCCCACGCGGACTTCCCGGAGCGGGCGTGGCAGCCGTGACGGACTCCGCGGACCTGGAGCGGCTGCGGCGCAAGGTGGCCGCCGTCAGCCGGCGCGCGTACCGGCTCGGGCTGGCGCCCGGCATCAGCGGCAACGTGAGCTGCCGGGTGCCCGGGCAGGACCGGGTGCTCATCAAGGCCACGGGCCTGTCCCTGGGCCAGCTCACCCGCCAGCACGTCTTGCTCATGGACCTGGACGGCAACGTGGTCGAGCCGTCCGAGCTACGGCCCTCCAAGGAGCGGTTCTTCCACCTGGAGGTGTACCGCCGCAGGCCGGACGTGGGCGCGGTGGTGCACCTGCACCCGCCTTGCGCCCTGGTGTTCGCCGCCGCGCACCGGCTGCCCCCGCTGCGCACCGGAGCCGCCCGGACCTTCCTGGGCGGCCGCATCGCCCTGGTCCCACCCGCTCCCTCCGGGAGCCGGGAGCTCGCCGAGGCGGTCGGGCAGGCGCTGGGTAGTCCGGGTATGCGGGCTGCCATCCTGGCGGAACACGGCACCGTGACCGTCGGGGCGGACCTGGAAGAGGCGCTGTACGTGAGCGAGTACCTGGAGGACGCCTGCCGCACCGCCCTGTGGCTCCGGGTGCTGGAAGGGGAGGGCTAAAGAAGGCGTGGGTGAGGCTGGGGCCAGGCGCGGGCAGTGGGTGGCAGTTCTGGCCACCGTGGACACCAAGGGGCCGGAGGCGGACTTCCTGCGGACGTACTTCCGCGAGCGGGGGTGGGAGGCCAAGGTGGTGGACGTAGGGCTGCGGCCTCCCCAGCAGGGCTGCCCGGCGCCGGACGTACCGCGGGAGGAGGTGGCCCGGCGGGCGGGGGTGGATCCCGCGGACCTGCTGCACATGCGGCGGGACCGGGCGCTGGCAGCCACCGGCGAGGGCGCAGGGCGGCTGCTCGCGGACTGGTGGCAGCAGGGCCGGCTCGCAGGGGCCGTGGGGATCGGCGGCAACCAGGGCACCGCGGCGGCCTGCATCGCCCTGCGCAGCCTGCCACTTTCGGTGCCCAAGGTGGTGGTCTCCACCGTGGCCTCCGGGAACCTGCGCCCCTACCTGCAGGCCAGCGACATCGCGATCATGTTCTCCGTGGCGGACTTTGTCGGCGGACCCAACCACATCACGCGGACAGTTTTGTCCCGCGCGGCGGGGATGGTGATGGGCGCGATCCAGTCCGAACCTCCGGCCGCAGACGGGCGCCCCGCGGTGGCCCTCACGGCTCTGGGGAACACCCACGGAGCGGTGAGCGCTTTGGTGGACTGGCTCGCCCGGCAGGGCTACGAGCCGGTCACCTTCCACGCTTCCGGCGCGGGCGGTACCGCCATGGAGCAGCTGGCGGAGCAGGGTGCGTTCGCCGCGGTGCTGGACGTGACCACCCACGAGCTGGTGGGGGAGGTGTTCCCCGAGGACATCTACGCGCCGGTGCGGCCGGGGCGCGTTCGGACCGTGGGCCGGCTGGGACTGCCGCAGGTGGTGGCCCCCGGAGGGCTGGACTACTTCATCTTCGGGTCCCCGGACACCGTGCCGGAGAGGTACCGGGACCGGCCCACCCACTACCACAACCCGTACAACACCAACGTGCAGGCGCGCCCGGAGGAGGTGCGGCGGGTGGTGGAAGAGCTGGTGGACCGCCTCAACGAAGCTGCGGGACCCTGCGCACTGGTGGTGCCCCTGCGGGGGTGGTCTTACATCGGGGAGCAAGGCGCGGCCCTGTGGGACCCGCGGACCCCTGAGATTCTGCGGGCGGTGGTGCGCGAGCGGCTGCGGCCGGGGGTGCGGTACGTGGAAGTGGATGCACCCATCAACCACCCGGAGTTCGTCCGGGCGGTGCAACAGGTGTTCCAAGAGGTGTGCGGATAGGAGGTGGCAGCATGGCGCAGGCGGGTGTGGCGGCGGTTCCTCAGACCATGCGGGCGTGGGCTCTGTTCGGCCCGGACGACCTGCGGCCGGTGACGAAACCCGTGCCGCGGCCCGGGCCCGCGGAGGTGCTGGTGAAGGTGGCGGCGGTGGCCATCTGCGGGACGGACCTGGAGATCCTGCACCACGGGCTGCCGGCCCTGGTGGAGGGCGAGCTGCCGTTCAACGGGCAGCACGTGATCGGCCACGAGTACGTGGGCACCGTGGTGGCGCTTGGTCCAGACGTGGACGAGTTCCAGGTGGGCGACCGGGTGGTGGTGGAGGTGCACGCGGGCTGCGGACGGTGCGAGCGGTGCCGGCATGGCATGTACACCTCCTGCCTCAACTACTCGCGCCGGTCCAAGGGGCACCGGGCGAACGGGTTCACCACCGACGGCGGGTTCGCGGAGTACGCCGTCAACCACATCAACACCGTCTACAAGCTGCCAGACCACATCCCCTTCGACGAGGCCACCCTGATCGTCACCGCGGGCACCGCCCTGTACGGCCTGGATGTGCTGGGCGGGCTCGTGGCCGGGGAGACCCTCCTGGTGGTCGGCCCCGGCCCCATCGGACTGATGGCAGTGGCGTGCGGCAAGGCCCTGGGAGCTTCCGTGATCCTGGCCGGGACCCGGGAAAGCCGGCTGCGGCTGGGCCAGGAGCTGGGCGCGGACTGGGTGGTGGACGTGCGGCGGGAGAACCTGGCGGACCGGGTGCGGGAGCTCACGGAAGGGCAGGGCGTTGACCTGGTCATGGAGTGCTCCGGCGCTCCGGACGCGATGAACCAGGCCCTGTACAGCACCAAGCGGGGCGGGAAGATCTGCCTGGCGGCCTTCAGCCGGGAGCCGGTGCCCTTCGACGCCGCCTACATGGTCCGCAACAACATCTACCTGTACGGGATCCGTGGCGAGGGCAGGGGAGCGGTCAAGCGCGGGTTGGCGCTCATGGCGCAGGGGAAGATCTCCGGCAAACCCTTCATCACGCACCGGTTTTCCCTGGACGAGCTGCCCAAGGCGCTGGAGACCGCGGAAAAACGCATCGGCGACGCCATCAAGGTGGTGGTGTTTCCGTAGGCGGGGGGCTTTCGCGGTGGGCGGGGCGGTGACCATCCATGACGTGGCACGCCTGGCGGGGGTGTCCGCCGCCACGGTCTCCCGCGTGCTGAACGGGGCCGGCCATCCCGTGCGCGAGGACACCCGGCGCCGGGTGCTGGAGGCCGCCCGGCTCCTGGACTACTACCCCAACCGCCTGGCGCGCAGCCTCCTGCGGCGGGAGACCGCGGTGGTGGGGCTGCTCGTGCCGGACGTGTCTAACCCGTACTACGCGGCCATCCTGCGGGGGGCGGAGGACGTGGCCCACCAGCGCGGCCTGGCGGTGATGCTGTGCAACACCGACCGCGACCCGACCAAGCAACGCCAGGCCCTGCGAACCCTGCTGGAGCACCGCGTGGACGGGGTCATCGTCGCCGGCGGCACCCTCACCGCCGCAGACCTGGCCCGGGTGGACGGCCGCGTGCCTGTGGTGGCGGTGGGCCGACACCCCGCCCGTGTCCCCTGCGTGCGGGTGGACAACGTGCAGGCCGCCCGCCAGGCCTGCCGTCACCTGCTCGACCTGGGGCACACCCAGGTGGCGTTTCTTGCCGGGCCGCCCAGCTCGTACACCGCCCGGGACCGCGTCCGAGGCTATATGTCCGCCCTCCGGGAGGCAGGCGTCCGCCCGGACGACGGGTCGGTGGTGTGGTCGGAGTTCACCGCGCAGGGCGGTTACGCGGCAGCGCGCCAGCTGCTGGACCGGTGCCAGGTGACCGCGGTGCTGGCCTGCAACGACCAGATGGCCCTGGGGGCTCTGCGGGCCCTGTGGGAGGCCGGCCTGCGAGTCCCCGCGGACGTGTCCGTGGTGGGGTTCGACGACACGCCCGCCGCCGCGGTCAGCGTGCCCGCGCTCACCACGGTGGCGGTCCCTACCTACGAGATGGGGCGGAGGGTCATGGAGCTGTTGCTGGCTCTGCGGGCAGGTCACCGGGCGTCCGGCGTGGTCCTGCCCGCGGAGCTGAAGGTGCGGGAGTCCACGGCGCCGCCGCGAGGCGGGCCCTATGCCAGCGTGGGCCGAGGGAAGACACGGCCGGAGGGGAGGGAGGCAACATGCAGGCACCCATGAAGGCGTTCATGCGGCCGGGGATCGTGGCCTTCAAGGCCTACCCCATCGAGGATGGCACTGGGCCGGTCGTGGAGAGTCTGGCCCGGCTGTGCGAGGACACCTTTTTCGCCGCGGTGGAGGTGGGCTGGATCAAGGACCCGCACGTGCGCGATCAAGCCCGCCAGATCCTGGAGCAGAGCCACGTGGAGGTGTGCTACGCCACCCAGCCCGCCATGTTCAGCCAGAAGCTCAGCCTCAATGCCTTCGACCCAGAAGCCCGCCGGCGGGCCGTCAACCAGGTGAAGAACTGCATTCGGGAGGCCGAACAATTGGGCGCCCGCTGGGTGAGGCTGACCGCGGGCAAGGACCCGGGCCCGGAGCGCCGGGCGGAGGCGAAGAAGCTGCTGGTGGAGTCGTTGCTGGAGGTGTGCGCCTTCGCCCGCGAACACGGCGACCCGGGCCTCACCCTCAAGATCTTCGACCGGTACGTGGACAAGGAGTCCCTGGTGGGGCTCCACACGGACGCCCTGGACGTGGTGCAGGAGGTCCGGCGGCACTTTCCGCGTTTCGGGCTGCTGTACGACCTGTCCCACGCGCCGTTGAACCGGGAGGAGCTGGAGGAAGTCCTGCCGGCCCTCAGGCCGTACCTGGTCCACGTCCACATCGGGAACGCGTACGTGCAGGACCGGCGTAGCGTGGCGTGGGGCGACATGCAGCCCCGGTTCGACCTGCCAGGCAGCGAGGTGGACGTGCCCATGGTGGCCCGGTTCTTCCGGATCCTCCTGGACCTGAACTTCTTCAACCCGCAGGACCGGCCCGTGTGCAGCGCGGAGGTCCGGCCCTTGCTGGGCGGGGAGCGTCCGGAGCTGGTGGTGGCGAACGCCAAGCGGGTGATGGAAGAGGCGTGGCTGCTGGCCTGAGGGAGGAGGGAGGTCGATGCGGACGTTGCCGACAGTGGCTTTGACGCTGCTGCTGTGCGCCGCCCTGGCCACGGCGGCGGGATCCCAGGTGCGGCTGACCATCGCGGGCGGCGTGGTGGGCGGCGGGCCGTACCTGCAGGCGGTAGGGTTGAGCCAGGTGTTGAGCCAGGCCCTGCGGGACGTGTCCGCCACGGTGCAGGGGACGCCGGGGCTGAGGGCCAACGCGGCCCGGCTGGCCGCGGGGCTGGTGGATCTGGCGGTGGTGGTGACTGTGGACGGCTACGACGTCCTGGCCCGGCGGGACGAATTCAAGGAGGCGGCGAAGTTCCCGTTGCAGATGTACCCCACCCACCCGCCCCAGTACGTCCACTTCATCGTGAAGGAGTCCTCGGGCATCCGGCGCTTCCAGGACCTGGACGGCAAGCGGATCAACGTGCTGACCCGCGGGTCTTTGGCGGAGAAGGTGGGCACCCAGCTGCTGGTGGCGCTGCGCGTGAAGCCGGCCCGAGTGTTCCACTACCCCCACGCGGATGCGGCCAACGCCCTGCAGGCCGGCGAGGTGGACGCGGTGGTGGCCGGTGGCATCGCACCCGCCTACGGGGAAGTTTCCCTGCGGGAGCCGCTGCGGGTGCTGTCCCTCACGGACGAGGAAGTCGCCCTGGTGAACGAGCGCATGCCCCAGATCCCGGTGGCCGAGGCGGACTTCTCCCGGTCCTACCGGGGCGCGGGGAAGGCGAGGGTGCTGGCCCCGTGGGCGGTGATGGCTGCCCGCCACGACCTGGACGCGGAGTTGGTGTACCGCATCACCAAGGCGGTGTTCGACAATTACCGGGTCATCGTCCAGGTGTACCGGGAGGCGGAGGGGCTGCAGCCCGCCAGCGTGGTGGAGACCCGGTACCCCTTGCACCCGGGAGCGGTGCGGTTCTACCGGGAGGCGCGGGTGCGCATCCCCGGCAACATGATGCCGCCGCAGCTCCCGCGGTAGGAGGCGACGTTGGACCGCGCGGTGCGCACCGCGTACAGGGGCCTGGCAGCCCTGTTCAGCCTGGTGTTCCTATGGGGCGCCTGGCGCGGGGCGGTGGACCTGTTCGTCCAACGGTCCAGCTTCCTGCTGTTCGTCCTCCTGCTGGTGTTCACCCAGAGGGCCGAGCGCGAGGGGCGGCTGAGACTGCTGGACGTGCTCCTCGGCGCCGCCGCTGTGGTGGGGACGGGCTACGTGCTGGTCTTCCACGAGCAGGTGGCCTACCAGGCGGGGATCGCGGTGGGCTTCCAGCTGTGGCTGGCAGGCACGACCGTCCTGCTGGTGCTGGAGGCTACCCGCAGGCTCACGGGGTGGGCGCTTCCGGCCCTGGCCCTGGTGATGGTGGCCTACGCCCTGGGTGGCCGGTACGTGCCCGGAGGTTGGGGCCACGCGGGGTTCAGCCTGCGGGACGTGCTGGGCTACCTGTACCTGACCCCGGACGGCCTCTGGAGCCTGCCGGTAGGGGTGGCCGCCACCTACATTGTGGTTTTCGTAGTCCTGGGCGAGCTTCTCATGCGGGCAGGGATCGGAGACCTGCTGAGCGCCCTCGCCATGCGGGTGGCCGGCCGCGTCCGCGGAGGGCCTGCCCAAGTATCCGTAGTGGCCAGTATGGCGTTCGGGATGGTCTCCGGCTCGGCGCCAGCCAACGCGGCGGTCACCGGATCGATGACCATACCCCTGATGAAGCGCTACGGGTTTCCCGCGGCCCTGGCGGCAGCGGTAGAGCTGGCAGCCTCCGCGGGCGGTCAGCTGATGCCTCCCGTGATGGGCGCTGCCGCCTTCATCATGGCGGAGCTGATCCGGATGCCCTACGTGGAGATCGCGAAGGCGGCCCTGGTCCCGGCGGTGCTGTACTACTTCGGGGTCGGCGCGTCCATCTACCTGGCGGCGGGAGCGCTGGGGCTGCGGGGCCTCAGCCATGCAGAGGTGGAGCGGGACTTCCCCACGGTGCCGGACGTGCTGCGGACCCGGGGACACCTGCTGGCCCCGCTGTTGCTGCTGGTGTGGCTGGTGCTGGGCGGGTGGCACGCGCCGCGGGCCGCGGTGGTGGTTGCGGTGGTGACCGTCCTGGTGGCGGCGGTTCACCCGCAGACCCGGATGGGGGTCCGGTCCATCGCGGACGGGTTGGCGCAGGGCGGGCTGCGCAGCCTGGAGGCCGCCATGGGGACCGCGTGTTCCGCGCTGATCTACTCCATGATCGTGTTCACGGGCCTGGGAGTGAAGTTCTCCTCCCTCGCGGTGCAGGCCGCAGGCGGCAACGTGGTGATCCTCCTGTTGCTGGCCATCGTGGCCACCCTGGTGCTGGGACTGGCACTCCCCACCACCGCCAGCTACCTGATCGCCGCGGCCACCGTGGCTCCGGCCCTGGAATCCGTGGGGATTCCCACCCTGGCCGCGCACCTCTTCATCTTCTACTACTCCGTGCTCGCCACCATCACGCCGCCGGAAGGCATGGCCCTGTTCACCACCTCCGCCATCGCGGGGTCCAACTGGGTGGAGACGGGACTGAAGGGCATGCGGCTAACTCTCTCCGGTTACCTGGTGCCCTTCGGCTTCGTGTTCATGCCCTCGCTGCTGCTTCGCGGCGCCCCTGCGGACGTGATGCTGCACGTGGGGACCGCAGCGGTGGGGCTGTGCTTCCTGTCCGCTGCGGTGATGGGGTACTTCGCAGGACCGCTGGCGTGGTGGGAGCGCGGCCTGCTGCTGGTGGGGTCTGTGGGCCTGTTCCACCCTTCCCTGGCGTGGTCCGCGGCGGGGCTGGTGGTGTGCGCGGCGGTGTACGGCCGACGGCTGGCGGCTTCCAGGCGCGTCGCGGCGTGGCGCGAGGGTGTTCTGGAAAGTCGCGCGGTTCCGCCGAGCTGACCCAGGAGCCTGCCTGTAAAGCGCGGCACGCGCGGAGGGGATCGGGATCCCCCAAAATCGCGCCAGCGATTCTTGGGGTGGTCTAGCGACGGGCGACGCGGTCCGGTACGCGGCTTCCCGCCGCGGTGAGGAGTATGGCTACTAGCAGCAGGTACACCCAGGCCGCCCGGGTGCTGCCCGTGAGGTCTAGGAGCACACCCATGGGGAGCGGCCCCAGGGCGGAGATCACGTACCCCAGGGTGAGCAGCGTGCCGGCCACCACGCCCACCCGGTCTGTGGGAGCTACCTCCGCCGGCAATGCCAGCGCCGCTCCAAATGCCACGGTGGTGCCGAAACCCGCGAGGAACGCCCACAGCCACGGTGCGACGGTGGGTCCCAGCAGCATTCCTGAGGCGGAGGCCACGCACACCGCCCCCGCGGCCACGAACACCGGCCTTCGGCCCACCAGGTCCACCAGGGCCGGGGTCCCGAAACCTGCGGCCAGCGCCCCCACCGCGAGGAAGGAGGCCGGCCCGCTGGCCTGCGCCACCGTCCAGCCGGCACGTACCAGCTCCGTGGGAAACCACCCCACGAACCCATAGAACACCGCGCTCTGAGCCCCGAAGGCAAACGTGGTGGCCACAAGCCCTGGCAGGCGCAGCGACTCCACCACGGTGCGGACCAGGGCGGGCGGTGTGGGATGGTGCGTGCGGATCGCGGAAGGGTGGCGGAGGGAGTAGGCCCACCAACTCAACGCACACGCGACGCCGTACGCACCCCAAGCCCAGTACACCCCGCGCCACCCGTTCCAGCGCAGCAACGGCGGAACCAGCGCCGCGCCCGCAAA